>NZ_CP170551.1:3076601-3753202 GCF_042694625.1 Herbiconiux sp. UC225_62
GAATGCTCCTTCTTCGAGAGGTCTACTTCGAGAACTCTACCGGTTCGCCGAACGCGTTGCGGTAGCGGGCGGCGGGATGCCGCTCGTTGAGCCGCGGCTGACCGAACAGCTTGTCGCGCAGCGTTCCCTCGGCGTACTCGCTCTGTGCGAGCCCCCGTGAGCGGAGCACCGGCAGCACCTTGTCGGCGAACTCGGCGAACGACCCGGGGATCACCCAGTTGATCACGTTGATGCCGTCGACCCCTGCGGCCTGCCACACCTCGATCTGGTCGGCGATCGACTCGGGGGTGCCCACGATCCGCGTGTTGCGCGCCCGCGCGATGGCGAGGTCGGCGACGATCGGTTCCCGGTCGGTGATGGAGCGCGAGATCCAATCGAGGAAGCCGCGTGCGGTGTTCGTGTCGACATCCTTCAGCGGTGTCTCGGGCGGGTAGACGCGGCCGCTCTTGTCCACGATGGCGGCGTGCGCGGAGTAGCCGTCGACGCTCACGTACGTCTCGTACTCGTCGGCGAGCGCCTGCGCCTCCTCCTCGGTGTCGCCGATCACGAAGCTGAGGCCCTGGAAGAACTTGATGTCGTCGGGGTCGCGCCCGTACTCCACGGCCAGCGCGCGCGTCTCCGCGATCTGGATGGCGGCCACCTCGGGGTTCGGCGCGATGATGAACGTCGCCTCCGCATTGCGCGCGGCGAAGCGGCGGCCCGATTCCGACGACCCGGCCTGGTAGAGCACCGGCGTGCGCTGCGGCGACGGCGACGGGAGATGCGGCCCCTCCACCTTGTAGCGCTTGCCCTCGTGGTAGATCTTGTGGATCTTCGACGGGTCGGAGAAGGAGCTGTTGTCGCGGTCTTTCAGCAGCGCATCCTCGTCCCACGAACCCTCCCAGAGCTTGTACGTGACGTCGACGTACTCCTCGGCCCACTCGTAGCGTTCGGCGTGATCGGTGAGCTGGGGCAACCCGAAGTTGCGCGCCCCGTTGTCCTGGACGCCGGTGACGATGTTCCAGGCGATCCGGCCCTTCGAGATGTGATCGAGCGTCGACACCTGCCGCGCGAAGTGGAACGGATGGCTCTGCACCACGTTCGAGGTGAGCGCGAGCCCCAGGTGCTCCGTGTTCACCGCCAGCGCGCTCAGCAGCACGGTGGGGTCGTTGCTCGGGATCTGCAGCCCCTCGCGCACGTAGACGTCGAAGTCGGCGTCGGAGTCGCCGTAGAGCCCGCTCACGTCGGCGAAGAACATGCCGTCGAACTTGGCCGCCTCGAGCAGTTTCGCGAGCTCGATCCAGGTCGTGACGTCGTTGAACTCCGTCTGGCCGGCATCCGGCCGCCGCCACTGGCCGTGGTGGATGTGCGACGCCGTGTTCATCACGAAGGCGTTGAAATGCAGGATCTTCGGGGTCGACACGGGGTTCTCCTCGGTTCGGGGGCAGGCGACGCTGTCGACCATAGGCATCCGGATGCGGGCGCTCCGAATGTTTCGGTATGTGACCCAGGGGCGCGTTCGGGACTCGGTGTCTCGTTAGCCTGGAGGTCACAGCAACCCGCTTCCGTAAGGGGAAATCCATGTCCGCAATCGCACGCCGTGCGGCCGGGATCGCGCTCGCGGCCGGCCTGCTCGCATCCGTGGCCGCGTGCTCGAGCTCGGGCGGCGCTTCGAGCACCGACGCCGCCGCCGACTCCGAGAACTCGATCATCCTGATCACGCCGAACCCGATCGGCTCGAACAACTTCCTGCAGCTCGCCGCCGACGGCGCGAAGGAGGCCGGCGAGAAGTACGACGCCTCGGTCGACGTCTACGAGAGCGAAGATCCGACGAGCATCCAGCAGAACATCGACGCGGCGATCCGGGAGAAGCCGAGCATCATCATCGGCGTCACCTTCAGCGTGCTCGACCAGTTCACCGAGGCGGCCGCCGACAACCCCGACCAGCAGTTCCTGCTCATCGACACCTCGGCCGAGAACCCCACCGACAACCTCACCGCGGCGGTGTTCAAGGAGTACGAGGCCACCTACCTCACCGGTGTCGAGGCGGGCCTGCTCACCGAGGCGAACAGCGTCGGCGTGGTCGCCTCGCTCGACACCCCGTTCATCCACCGCTGGGTCGACCCGTTCTTCGCCGGCGCCGAGAGCGTCGACCCGGGCGTGAAGACGGCGGCTCAGTACGTCGGTGGCGACAACCCCTTCGGCGACCAGGCCCGTGCCAAGGCGCAGGCCCAGATCCTCGCCGACGGCGGGGCCGACTACGTCCAGGCCGCGTCCTCCGGCGGTAACATCGGCATCTTCGAGGCCGCGGCCGAGAGCGGCTTCAAGGCCTTCGGCGTCGACACCAACCAGTGCCTCGACTCGCCCGGCAACGTCGTCGACAACGCCATCAAGCGCGTCGACGTGGCCCTGGTGAACTCCGTCGGCGACATCCTCGACGGCAAGACCGGCGGCTTCACCGCCTACGGCCTGGCCGAGGGCGGCGTGGGCCTCACCGGCCTCGAAGACGACGCGGCCGACTCGAAGTGCCTCATCGTCGACCACCCCGACGTGCTCGAGCAGGTCAAGAAGGTGCGCGACCAGATCGTCTCCGGCGAGATCACGGTCACCGACCCCCTGACGGCTGGATGACTGACGGCGGGATGACCTCTTCCGCACCTCCCGCCGTGCGCCTGACCGGCATCGGCAAGAGATTCGGCGCCGTCGTGGCCAACGACGGCGTCGATCTCGTGCTGCGCCGGGGCACCGTGCACGCCGTCATGGGCGAGAACGGCGCCGGCAAGTCGACGCTCATGTCGATGCTGTTCGGGCTGCTGACCCCGGATGCCGGCACCATCGAGATCGACGGATCGCCCGTGCGCTTCGACGGCCCGCTCGACGCGATCGCGGCCGGGCTCGGCATGGTGCACCAGCACTTCCGTCTCTTCGACTCGATGAGCGTGGCCGACAACGTCGTCTACGGCGCCGAACCGCGCGGACGCGGACTGCTCGGCCGCACCGTCATCGACCGCAGGGCGGCGGATGCCCGGGTGCGCGAACTCAGCGCCCGCTACGGTCTCGAGACCGATCCCTCCGCGATCGTCGGAACGCTCTCCGCGGGCGCCCGGCAGCGCGTCGAGATCCTCAAGGCGCTGCACCGCGATGCCCGCATCCTCATCCTCGACGAACCGACCGCGGTGCTCACGCCGAGCGAGGTCGACTCCCTGTTCGCGGTGATCCGGCGAGCGGCCGACAGCGGCTCGACCGTGGTGCTCGTGACCCACAAGATCCACGAGGTGCTGTCGGTCAGCGACGAGGTGACGGTGCTGCGCGACGGTCGGGTGACGGGGCGGTTCGCCACGGCCGAGGCCACGAGTGCTGCGCTCGTGCACGCGATGACCGGGCGCGAGATCGACGAGGTGCGGAACCCCGGCACCGGAACACCGGGCGACGTCGTGCTCGAGGTCTCCGGCGCCACCGTCGGGGATGCCCGGCACGGGATCGTCGTCGACGACGTGTCGCTGACCGTGCGCGCGGGGGAGATCGTCGGCATCGCGGGCGTCTCCGGCAACGGCCAGCACGAACTCGTCGCGGCCGTGCTCGGCACCGTGCCCCTGGCGTCCGGATCGGTGCGACTGCTCGGCGAAGAGGTGTCGGACTGGCACGTGCGCGACCGGCGCGCCCGGGGCCTCGCCGTCATCCCCGAGGACCGGCGCGGCGAGGGGAGTGCGGTCACCCTGTCGGTGGCCGAGAACCTCACCCTCGGGCACCACCGCACGCCACCCATCGGCGCAGCCCACGGTCCGCGGCGCGGCTGGATGTCGATCCGGGCCGAACGCGCCCGGGCCCGTGACCTCATCGCCGACTACGACGTGCGCACCTCGGGCGAGCTCCAGCCGATCGGCGCGCTCTCCGGGGGCAATGCCCAGAAGGTGGTGATCGCTCGGGAGCTCTCCCACGGAGCACCGCTGCTCATCGCCGAGCAGCCGACGCAGGGCGTCGACGTGGGCGCCATCGAGTCGATCCATGGCCGGCTGCTCGACTACCGAGCAGGCGGCGGCGCCGTGCTGCTCGTCTCGCACGAGATCAGCGAGCTGCTGGCGTTGGCCGATCGCATCCTCGTCATGTACTCCGGCGCGGTGGTGGCCGAGTTCCCGGGCTCCGCGGCCACGACGACGCTGATCGGCGCCGCGATGGCGGGGGCGGCTGCAGCGGCCCCGGATGCCGCGACCGAACCCGCGCCTCCGCTCGACCCCGTGCAGCTCAGCATCGACCGCGAACACGAGAGTCCCCTCACATGAGCACCACCACAGAACTGCCTCCGGTCACGCCGCGTCGTCGGCCGGGCGCGCGCCTGCTCTCAGCCGCGCTCCGGCATCCGGCTGTCGTGCCGATCGGCGCCGTGATCGTCGCCTTGCTCATCGGTGCCGTCATCATCGCGGCCGCCGGCCTCGATCCGATCACCGCCTACGCCGCCGTGCTGAACGGCGCACTCGATCCCGGAACGCTCGACTACACCTTCTCGGTCTGGGGCTTCATCTGCGGCATGGCGCTGGCCGCAGCCATCCCGCTCCGGATGGGCGAGTTCAACCTCGGCGGCAACGGCCAGCTCGTGCTCGGCGGCTTGGCCGCGGCGGTCATCGCCGGCAACGTGCCGCTTCCCGGCCCGATCGTGGTGCCGCTGGCCGTGCTCGGCGCCGCCGTGCTCTCCGGAGCCTTCGGAGCGCTCTCGGCTCCGCTCGCCACCCGGTTCGGCATCCCGATCATCATCAGCACGCTGCTGCTCTCGCCGGTGGCGGTGGCGGTGGTGTCGTTCCTCGTGCGGTTCCCGCTCGGCGAGGTCGGCGCCAGTCAGGCGCAGACGCCGCGGCTGCCGGAGGGAGCCCGGATGTTCGCGCTCGGCGACCTCTCCTACAGCAATGTGGGCCTCCTGATCATCATCGCGATGATGGTCGCGTTCTGGGTGGTCGACTCCCGCACCGCGGTCGGCTTCGAGTTGCGGGTGGTGGGCGCGAACCGGCGCTTCGGGTCGTACGGCGGCGTGCGGGTCGGCCGGCTCGCGTTCGGCGCCATGGCCACGGCGGGAGCGGCCGCCGGCATCGTCGGCGCGATCATCGTGCTCTCCTCGCCCTACCGGCTCATCGACGGTGCGCTCATCTCGCCCGGTTACACTTTCGCCGGGCTGGCGGCGGCGCTGCTCGCGGGCGGACGGCCCGCACTCATCCCGGTGACCGCCATCCTCTTCACCGTGCTGCAGGTGGGCGGGACCGCCATGGAACGCTCGGCGGATGTCCCGCGCCAGCTCTCCGACGTGCTGCAGGGCGTCGTGATCGTGGTGCTCGCGCTCCGCACGGTGATCGATCAGCGGCGCACCGGACGGAGCTCTGCCTGATGCACGTCTTCGAACTCGGCTTCGTGGCGGCCGTGCTGCTGGCCGCGACGCCCATCCTCTATGCCGCCCTCGCGGGCGCCATCTCGGCGCAGGTGGGCGTGTTCAACATCGCCCTCGAGGGGCAGATGCTCTGGGGGGCCTTCGCCGCCGTGGCGGGCAGCTATTACACCGGAAGCGCCTGGGCCGCCGTGCTCGTCGCGCTGCTCAGCACGGCGCTGTTCTCGGTGGTGCTCGCGGTGGGGGCCGCGCGCTGGAAGGCCGATCCGATCATCATCGCCATCGGCACCAACCTCTTCGCGCTCGGCATCACCGGGTTCCTCATGCGGGTGCTCTTCGGGGTCTCCGGATCGTTCTCGCCGCGCGGCCTCGACGGGTTGCCGAAGATGGCGTTCCTCGCCGACATCCCCGTGATCGGGCCGATCTTCGCCGGTCAGACCGTGCTCGTGCCGCTCGCCTTCGTGGTGATCGCGCTCGTGGGCGTCTGGCTGAAGGTCACGCCGGCCGGGCTCCGGTTGCGGGGCGTGGGCGAGCATCCGGATGCCGCCTCCTCGCTCGGCGTGAACGTGGCGACCTACCAGACCTGGGCCACCATCGTCGGCGGAGCGCTCTGCGGTATCGCCGGTGCGCAACTCGCACTCGGCAACGTGACCGTGTTCACCGAGAACATGACGGCGGGGCGCGGCTGGATCGCCGTGGCGGCCGTGATGCTCGTGGCCGGGCGTCCGCTCTGGCTGCCGATCGCCTGCCTCGGCTTCGGTGCCGCGGAGGCGCTCGGCTTCCGGCTGCAGGGCATCGGAGCCCCGCAGCAGTTGACGGATGCCGCGCCCTACGCCATCACGCTGCTCGTGCTCGTGGTCACCCGCATCCGTTTCACCCGGCGGCGCCAGACCGTGGCCTGAGCCGGTGCCCCGACGCTCCTCCCGCATCCGATCCCTCGACCAGAAAGCTCCACGATGACCGACCAGAACCCCGCCACCGCGAACGATTCCGTGCGCCACATCGTGCTCGACACCGACACGGGCATCGACGACGCGCTTGCACTGCTCTACCTGGCGGGTCGCGACGACGTCGAGATCTCGGCGATCACGAGCGTCTACGGCAACACCCCGGTCGACGATGCCGTCGCGAACATCGCGCGGGTGCTGAAGGTCGCGGGCCTCGAAGACACGCTCGTCGCGCGAGGTGCCGCGGGACCGATCCACGGCGAAGCGCGGATCGCGTCGCACGTGCACGGGCACGACGGGCTCGGCGACCTGTGGCCGGAGAAGCTCGAGCCGAAGAACCTCTCGCCGCTCTCCTCGGCCGAGCTGCTCATCGAACTCGGCCGTTCCCGCCCGGGATACTACGACCTGCTGCCGGTCGGACCTCTGACGAACCTCGGGCTGGCGCTCGAGATCGAGCCGGATCTGCTCACCCTCTACCGCTCGGTCGTGATCATGGGCGGATCGGGTCCGTTCCCGCCGCTCGGCACCGTGCAGATGGTGGATGCGAACATCCACAACGACGCGGAGGCGGCCGCCCGGGTGTTCGCGGCGCCGCGCAACCGCCTCGTGATGGTGGGCGTGAACGTGACGGCGGGTACCATCGTCGACGAGCAGGCCGTGCAGGCGCTGCACCGCGCGGGAACCGAGTGGGGCACGTTCTCGGCGCAGATCCTCGAGGCGTACATGGACTTCTACCAGTTCTCCTGGGGACGCCGGGTGTCGCCTGCGCACGACGGTCTCGCCGCGGCGCTGCTCGTGCAGCCCGAGTGGATCACGAAGTCGGTCACCGGCCCGGTGAACATCACCACCGACGGGTTCGCCATCCGGGCGCACCTGGTGCGTACCGCCGAGGGTCTGCCGGTCTCCTGGCCGACCACGCCGGCACCCGACACGGTGGTGGTGCTCGACGTCGACCGCGAGGCGTTCCTGGCCGACTTCGTCGGTCGGCTCTCGGGTCGAGGGCGCTGAGCCGCAGCCTTCACCCCTCAGCGACCGGTGGCTAGGGTGGTGGGACAACCCTCAGCAGGAAGGCTCCCGCCATGGCCGCACCGCAGAACCTCACCCCCGACTCGCGTCAGATCCTCGACCAGATCGAGTACCACGCCACGACCCACAAGATCGGGTGGAACGACCTCGTCACCATGCTGAAGGAGGTGGCGGAGGTCGAGGAGAGCCACGGCGGCGGCAAGATCGACGTGCACCTCGGCAACCAGCGCCTCGAGATCCGGCGCCCTGACGGCGTACCGGTCTCCGAGGCGACGGTGCTCGAGCTGCGCCGCATGTTCAAGAACGCGGGCTGGATGGGCTAGCCACATTTCATCATCGTGGCGGGCGTCAGGATGATGTAACGTCGGGGGATGGGCGTCGACGACAACACCAGGGCATTCGACGAGGGCATCGTCACCGACTTCTCCGAGCGGATGAGCTACGGCTCCTATCTCGCCCTCGACGAGTTGCTCGCGCTCCAGCGCCCGGTCAGCGTGCCGGAGCACCACGACGAGTTGCTCTTCATCATCCAGCACCAGACCAGTGAGCTCTGGCTGAAGCTGATGCTGCACGAGCTGCGCTCGGCGCGGGAGAGCCTCCGGGGCGACGACATCGGCACCGCGCTGAAGCGGATCGCGCGGGTGAAGCACATTCAGGAGACACTCACACAGCAGTGGTCGGTGCTCGCCACGCTCACGCCCACGGAGTACTCGGAGTTCCGCGGGTTCCTCGCGAACTCCTCGGGGTTCCAATCCCACCAGTACCGAGCGGTCGAGTTCATCCTCGGCAACAAGAACGAACGGATGCTGTCGGTGTTCGACTCCGATCCGGCGGCTCGCGCGGTGCTGGCCGCCCTGCTCGAGGAGCCGAGTCTCTACGACGAGTTCCTCCGCTACCTCGCGCGGCTCGGGTTCGCGGTGCCGGCCGCGGTGCTGACGCGCGACGTCACGAAGGCGTGGGTGCTGCATCCGGAGCTCGTGCCGATCTTCCGCGAGATCTACGAATCGGCCGGCGAGAACTGGCGGGTCTACGAGGCCTGCGAAGAGCTGGTCGATCTCGAGGACAACTTCCAGTTCTGGCGGTTCAGGCACCTGCGCACGGTGCAGCGCACCATCGGCATGAAGGCCGGCACGGGCGGCTCGTCGGGAGCGGGGTTCCTGGAGCGGGCACTGTCGCTGACCTTCTTCCCCGAGCTGTTCGCGGTGCGCACGGAGATCGGCGCGTGAGTTCGGAGGACCGCTTCGTCGCGGTCGACGACGCGTGGGTGGGGGAGTGGACGGGCCCAGCGGTGCTGCGCATCTGCGCCGGCCGCGTCGCCGTGCTGCGCTCCGGCGAGGACGTGGACGCGGATGCCGTCGCCCCGGTGGGCGGGGTCGTGTTGCCCGGCTTCTGCGACGCGCACGTGCACCTCGGGCTGGTGGATGCCGGCTCCCTCGTCGCGGGTGGGATCGCGCGCGTCGTCGACCTCGGCTGGGACCCGGCGATCGCGTCCGGCTGGGCGCGCGGTACCGACGCTTCGGAGAAGCCGGGGATGCCGGAGGTCGAGTTCGCGGGAGCGTTCCTGACCGGGGTGGGCGGGTATCCGTCGGGCCGGTCGTGGGCTCCGGATGCGGCGGTGCGGCAGCTGGGCGACGTCGCCGGCGCGCTCGCCGCAGTCACCGAGATGCACCGCGCCGGCGCCCGCTTCGTGAAGCTCGTGCTGCACGCCGACCACGGGAGGGAGATCAGCGACGAGGTCGCGCGGGCCGTCGTCGATGAGGCACACCGCCTTGGGCTGATCGTCGTCGCGCACGCCGAGGGACAGGGGCAGGCCAGGCGCGCCGAGCGCCTCGGCGTCGACCGGCTGGCGCACACGCCCTGGACCGAGCGCTTGGACGACGACCTGATCGCCGCCCTGGCCGCGCGGACGACCTGGGTCAGCACCCTCGACATCCACGGGTGGGGCGCTCCCACCGCGGCATCCGCTGTCGCGCTCGACAACCTGGCCCGCTTCATCGCCGCGGGCGGCCGGGTGCTCTACGGCACCGACCTCGGCAACGGCCCCCTGCCCACAGCGCTCAACGTGCGCGAACTCGAGGCGCTCGTCTCTGCGGGCCTCACCGCTCCCCGGCTCCTCGACGCTCTCGCACCCCTCCCGTCACGCGAGTTAGCGCGAAGTACGGGGGAGGACGTGATCGACGTCGGGGCGAGGGTGTCGTGGGCGCCGACGCGGGCGCCGGCCGACGTCGATGAGCTTCCCGCTTGGCTGCAGACCGCCCGTGTCGTGGCCGCTGATGACCTCGAGGAGATGCACGCATGACCGATCCGACCGCCGCCGAGCTCGACCGGAACGACCCGCTGGCGCGATTCACCGACCGGTTCCACCCGAGCGAGGGCCTCGTCGCCTATCTCGACGGCAACTCCCTCGGCCGGCCACTGCGGGTCACCGCCGAGCGTCTCGGCGATTTCGTCGCCGAGGACTGGGGCGGCCGCCTCATCCGAGCCTGGGACGAGCAGTGGATGGCGCTGCCCTTCGCCCTCGGCGACCGCATCGCCGCCGCCACTCTCGGCGCTGCCGCCGGCCAGACCGTCGTCGCCGACTCCACCACGGTCCTGCTCTACAAGCTGATGCGCGCCGCCGTCGACGCGCGCCCCGGCCGTCACGAGATCGTGCTCGACGACGACAACTTCCCCACCGATCGTTTCGTGGCCGAGGGGATCGCGCGCGAACGGGGTCTGCGCATCCGCTGGATCTCCGTCGATCCGGCCCGCGGCGTCGAACTCGAGCAGGTGCGCGCGGCGATCGGTCCAGACACGGCGCTCGTGGTGCTGAGTCACGTGGCGTACCGTTCGGGCTTCCTCGCCGACCTGGCCGGCATCACGCGGGCCGTCCACGACGCCGGGGCGCTCGTGCTCTGGGACCTCTGTCACTCCGTCGGCTCGGTGCCGATCCCGCTCGACGAGGCCGATGTCGACCTGGCCGTCGGCTGCACCTACAAGTACCTCAACGGCGGCCCCGGGGCGCCGGCGTTCGGCTACGTCGCCCGCCGCCTGCAGTCCGAGCTGGAGCAACCGGTGCAGGGCTGGATGGGCGCCGCCGACGTCTTCGCCATGGGCGACGGCTTCGTGCCGGGTGAGGGGATGCGTCGCTTCCTCAGCGGAACCCCACCGGTGGTCGGGATGCTCGCCATGCAGCACATGCTCGACCTGATCGAGGAAGCGGGCATCCACGCCATCCGCGAGAAGTCGGTCGCCCTCACCGAGCATGCGCTGCGGCGGGTGGAGGCGCAGCTCGTTCCGCTCGGCGTCACGATCGCGTCGCCGCTCGCGAGCGCGGAGCGGGGGAGTCACGTGACGATCCGGCATCCGGAGTTCCGTGCGGTGACGGCGCGGCTGTGGGAGCGGGGGGTGATCCCCGACTTCCGGGCTCCCGACGGGCTGCGCCTCGGCCTGTCGCCGCTCAGCACGAGTTTCACCGAGGTGCAGCTCGGCATCGACGCGATCGAGGCGGCACTGCTCGAGGCCGTCCACGATTCTGCGCGACCCGCCTCCACCGCCCCGCCCGCATGACCGTCCTCGACGACCTCGAGTCGCGCCCCGGCAGCACCACCTCGCTGCTGCGCACCGTGATCGGGCTCTACCTGCGCCGCCTCGGCGGGTGGATCTCCAGCGCCGATCTGGTCGCCCTGCTCGAGCACCTCGACGTGCCCGCCGCCCGCACCCGCACCGCCATCGCGCGCGTCAAGCAGAAGGGACTCCTGACCCCGGGGGCCCGCGACGGCGCCGCCGGGTACGCCCTCCGTCCGGACGCGATCGGGATGCTCGCGAAGGGCGACCGCCGCATCTTCGCCGCCCGCAGCATGGAGCCGGGCGATCCGTGGTGTTTGGTCTCCTTCACCCTTCCTGAGGAGCAGCGGCAGCTGCGCCATCAGCTACGGCGCCGGTTGAGCGGGATCGGATGCGGCACGGTCTCGCCCGCGCTCTGGATCTGCCCCGACTTCCTGGCCGGCGAGGTGGAGGACATCCTCGACGAGCTGGGCATCCGGGCATCCGCGACCCTCTTCCGCACCGAGCGGCCCCGCGTGGCCGGGGAGTTGCGCGGCGCCGTCGCCGAGTGGTGGGATCTCGACACGCTGGCCGAACGGCATCGCGAGGCGATCGCGGGCCTCACCGCCCTGCTCGAGGCGCCCCCTGGCGCTTCGCCCGATCCCGGTGCCGACGCGTTCGCGCGCTACCTCCGCGGTGTCGACGTCTGGCGACCGCTGCCCTATCTCGACCCGGGCCTCCCCTCAGACCTGCTGCCGGCCGACTGGCCGGGAGCCCGCAGCACGGCACTGTTCGCCGAGCTCACCGCGCGTCACGCCGAGGCGAGTCAGGCGTTCGTCACCGCGTCGGTCACGCGGGACGCCGCATCCCTCAGCCGTCGAAGCGTGCCCGGCTCGCCTCGATCTCGGCCTGATGCGTGTGAGTCCACTGGATGAACGCCATCACCGGCTCGAGCACCGTCTCGCCCAGTTCCGTGAGCGAGTACTCGACCCTCGGGGGTGACTCGGCGTAGCTCTGCCGGCTCACCAGTCCGTCGCGTTCGAGCGTGCGGAGTGTGCGCGTCAGCATCCGGTGGGAGATGCCCTCGACACACGCCATCAGCCGGGTGAACCGCAGCGGGCCGTCGGCCAGGGCCTTGATGACCCGCATCGACCACTTGTCACCGGTCATGGTGAAGATGTCGCGCACGAGCTCGCGGCTCTCGTTCACGTCGCAGGCACGATTGAGTTCGGCATAGGAATCCAGGAGCTCTGCCGTCATCGCGGATTACGTCCTCTCATGTTCATCACGCACCTCAAAGTGCGTGGCCGGGAGCGGGACTAATTCCGCACCGGCGTTGTTGTGCATGACTGACAACGCGCATGACGCACGATTCGTTCCTGAAGGAGACACACCACATGACCAAGATCGGGATCATCCTCGGCAGCACCCGTCCGGGACGCAACGGAGAAGCCGTGGCGAAGTGGGTGACGGAGATCGCCTCCCGCCGTGACGACGCCGAGTTCGAGCTCGTCGACCTGGCCGACTTCCCGCTGCCTCACCTCGACGAGGCGATGCCCCCCTCGATGAACGCCTACCAGAACGAGCACACCAAGGCATGGTCGGCGAAGATCGCCGAGTTCGACGGCTTCGTGTTCGTGACGCCGGAGTACAACCACTCCACCTCGGGCGTGCTGAAGAACGCGCTCGACTACCTCTACACCGAGTGGAACAACAAGGCGGCAGCGTTCGTCAGCTACGGCGGCGTGGGCGGAGCCCGCGCGGTCGAGCACCTGCGCCTCATCGCCTCCGAGCTGCAGCTCGCCACCGTGCGCGCTCAGGTCGCCATCTCCATCGTCACCGAGTTCGAGAACTTCTCCACGTTCACGCCGAGTGACTACCTGGAGCCGCAGGTCGGCGTCATGCTCGACCAGCTCGTGGCCTGGTCGAAGGCCCTCGCCCCGCTGCGCGCGGGATCGGTCGACACCGACGAGCTCGAGGAGTCCGTCGCAGCCTGATCGGCCGAGACAGACGATGCACCGTCCCGGGAGGCCGGGTCAGCGGGCCGAGACCGGCTCGATGGCCCGGCCTTCCGCTGCGAGACGGCGCACCCGTGCCATCGCCGCGTCCTCGGACGAGGACGAACTGCCCATGAACCAGCGCACGATCGCGAGCACCCGGCCGGTGGCCCAGATCACGGGCAGCGGGGAGCGGCGGAGTCCGAGCATCCGCCGGTAGCGCTTCGGCAGCGAGGCGACCGCGCCCGCGAACATGATGCGGTAGGCGGGCATCATGCCCTTCGCGAGGGGCGGGCGGCGGATGAACCGCACGGCCTCCGCCACCCGTTCGTCGCTCGTGAGGATGCCCGCGTCGGCGAAGGCGTCCAGCTGCCGCTGCAGCTCGGCCGCGCTGTGTGGCGCATCCGGAACGCCGATCAACCCGGCGGCCACGGCCCACTCGTCGACGTACCGGTCGGCGCCGCCCGGGATCGGGCGATCCCAGAGCGTGTGGCTCGCGAGGAACGCGTCGGTGAACACGAGGTGCACCCAGGAGAGCAGTTCCGGGTCGCCGGCCGAGTAGGGCCGCGGGTCTCCGGAGGCGTCGAGGTACTCGCCGCGAACCCTGTCGTGGAACCGCGCCACCCGGCCCGATTCTCGGCGCGCCAGCCCGGAGTCGCCGAAGGTGACGGTGACGAGCCAGCGGATGGTGCCGGTCAGTCGCCCCAGCGGATCCTCGCGGTAGCGCGACCAGTCGTGCACCCCGGCCATCGCGCCCGGGTGCAGCGTCTGCATCAACAAGGCGCGGATGCCCGCCACCATCGTCGCCATGCCGCCGTGCACCGCCCAAGAGGCCGAGCCGGGACCGAAGAAGCCCACGTCCTCGCCGAGGGCCATCTCGTCGACCCACTCGGGCCGGCCGTCGTCGCGCCCCGAGAGGGTCGAGAGCAGGTGCGAGCGCCAGCGTGCCGCGACGGTGGAGCTCTGCGCCTTCGGCCTCCGCGTGGTGCTGGTCATGCCTGCGAGCGTATCCCCGGCACCTGGATGCGCACCCTCGCGACGGCGATTCCGGCCCGCTCGGCGAGGGCGGTTGTCCGGCGCGCGTGTTCAGACCAGAGTGGAAGGGCCTTGACCGTGAGGGGAAACACGTATGTCAGACCATTCCGCGCCGGTGCCCGCCGCCGGCCCGCCCGCCGTGCCCGCGCCGGCGTCGGCCGCATCCACGCCCGCGCCCGCGCCGGCCCCGGCCGCACCCGCTTCCGCGGGGCAGCCGGCGCTGCAGCTCACCGGCCTCAGCAAGCGCTTCGGTGACAAGCTCGCCGTCGACGACTTGAGCCTCACCGTGCCGGTCGGGTCGTTCTACGGCCTCGTGGGGCCCAACGGCGCCGGCAAGACGACCACACTCTCCATGGCGACGGGCCTTCTGCGGCCCGACGCCGGACAGTCGCTCATCCACGGCGTCGACATGTGGCGGGAGCCGGTGAAGGCGAAGGCGCTCGTGGGCAACCTCTCCGACGGCGTGAAACTCTTCGACCGCCTCACCGGCGAACAGCTCGTCACCTACAACGGCCTGCTCTTCGGCCTCGACCGCGCCGAGGTCGCCGAACGCGTCGGCGACCTGCTGAAGCTGCTCGACCTGGAGCAGGCCGCCGGCACGCTCGTGGTCGACTACTCCGCGGGCATGACGAAGAAGATCGCCCTGGCCTGCGCCCTCGTGCATGCCCCCCGGTTGCTGGTGCTCGACGAGCCGTTCGAGTCGGTCGACCCGGTGTCCGCGGCGAACATCCGCGACATCCTCACCGGCTACGTGCAGAACGGTGGCACCGTCATCGTGTCCAGTCACGTGATGGACCTGGTGCAGCGGATGTGCGACCACGTCGCCGTCGTCGCCCACGGCCGGGTTCTCGTGGCCGGAACGGTCGACGAGGTGCGCGACGGCTCCACGCTCGAAGACCGCTTCGTCGACCTCGTCGGCGGCCGCACCCACGCAGAGGGGCCGGAATGGTTGCGACGCTCGTAAAGCTCCGCTTCCTGGTGCTCCGCAACTCGCTGAAGCGGAGCGTCTGGCAGCTGATCGCCGTGATCATCGGCGCCCTCTACGGAGTCGGCATCCTCGGCCTCGCCGTGGCCGGTCTGGTGGCCCTCGGCTTCGCGCCGACCGAGCTGGCGACGACCGTGGTGGTGCTGGCCGGGTCGGCGGTGGTGCTCGGCTGGATCGTCGTGCCGCTCGTCGCGTTCGGCATCGAGCAGACGCTCGACCCCGCCCGGCTGGTGGTGTTCCCGCTGCCGATGAGCAAGCTGCTCGTTGGCCTCACGGCCGCCGGGGTGCTCGGTGTTCCCGGCATCGTGACGTCGATCGCGGCGCTCGCCACCATCGCCACCTGGCTGCGGTCACCGTTCGCTGCGGTCGCGGCGGCTGTCTGTGCGGTGCTCGCCGTGCTGATCTGCGTGGTCGGGTCGCGCACGGTGGCGGCGCTCTCCACCAGCCTGCAGTCGCGGCGGCGGTTCCGTGAGCTCGCCGGCATCCTGATCTTCATCCCGCTCATCCTGCTCGGGCCGCTGATCGTGGGCCTCTCGCGCGGGATCGCGCTGTCGGCGGATGCCCTCCCCGGCATCGCGCGGGCCCTCAGCTGGTCGCCGCTCGGCGCGGCCTGGGCGGTGCCGGCCGACATCGCGATCGGCGACTTCGGAGCGGCGGGGCTGAAGTTCCTCATCGCCCTGGCGACGCTGGCGCTGCTCGTGGTGATCTGGCGCTGGAGCCTCGGTGTGGCGCTCGTCTCGCCCGCGACCTCCGGCAGCAAGCGGGTGGCGCGCGGCAAGACGGGTCTCTTCGGCGTGCTGCCGGCCACGCCCACCGGAGCGATCACGGCGCGTGCGCTCACCTACTGGCGGCGCGACCCGCGCTATGCGCGGCAGCTGATCGTGGTGCCGCTCATCCCCGTGCTGCTCTGGTTCTACTCGAACAACATGGGTTCGCTCGGGCTGCTCAACGCGGCCGGGCCGATCATCGCGTTCCTGCTGGCCCTCGGCATCTACACGGACATCTCCTACGACGGCACGGCGTTCGCCACCCACATCGCCGACGGCGTGCGTGGGCGCGACGACCGCATCGGTCGGGTGGCGGCGCTCGCCATCATCGCGGTGCCGCTGGTGGTGGTCATCACCCTCATCTCGGTGGCCGTGACCGGTTCCTGGTCGTTGTTGCCGATGCTCTTCGGGTTGTGCGCGGCCGCCCTCCTCGGAGGCTTCGGAGTGGTGAGCGTGTCGTCGTCGCAGCTCATCGTTCCGGTGCCGGCGGCGGGGGACAATCCCTTCAAGTCGGCTCCGGGCGCGGGCTTCACCACGGCTCTGTCGGGCTTCGCCACCTGGGGCGTCTCCCTGCTGCTGATGATCCCGGCCTCGGTGCTGGCCGTCCTGAGCCTCGTCTTCGACTCGGCCCTGCTGGGCTGGCTGACCTTGCTGGTGGGCGTGGTGCTCGGCGCGATCTTCTTCGTCATCGGAGTGCGCGTCGGCGGTGCCCAGCTCGACCGCCGAGCCCCCGACCTCCTCGTGCGCCTCCGCGCCCAGCGCTCGGCGGCCTAGCGCGTCGTCCGGTCCTGCACAGGCCGGGTCGAATCGGGATGCCTCCACAATTCCGCTCGTGAGAGTTCTTCGATACTGCCAGCAGTATTGGCTGTACCGTATGAGCATGAAGACCACATTCGACATCCCGGAACCGTTGGTGAAGGAGATCAAGCGCATCGCGCGCGAGCGGGGCGTCACGGCACGTGCCATTGTGCAGCAAGCCCTGACGCGAGTGGTGGAGGAGTCGTCGAGCGAGCAGAGGTTCAGGCTGCCCGACGCCAGTATCGCGGGATGGTCCGCGATGGAGCCGGAGCTGCGCGAGCGCGTCGAACGAGACGGCGGTCTGCACGGCGTCGTGCTGCAGTCATACGAGCGGTAGGCGGATGCGTGCGGTCGACACGAATGTGCTCGTGTACGCCTTTCTCGCCGATTCTCCGTTGCATCAGAGAGCGGCGGCCGCGGTTCGCGAGCTCGCCGAAAGCCCGGCGGCCTGGGCCATCCCGTGGCCGTGCATCCACGAGTTCTACGCGGTGGTCACCAACCCCAAGATCTTTTCCGGCGGTTCGCTCGCTGTTGCAGCCCGACGGCAGATCGATGTCTGGCGTTCGTCACCGTCACTGCAGCTCGTGGGGGAGACGAGTTCGCACTGGGCGACCCTGGAGCGCATCCTCGAAGGAGGCGTGACGGGCCCGCGTGTCCACGATGCCCGGATCGCCGCCATCTGCATCGACCACGGCGTGAGTGAGATCCTCACCCAGGACCGCGACTTCGGGAGCTTCGGGGTGACAGTGGTGGGCTTGACAGACTGAACCGGCCGGGTCGGGGGTCAGAGGCGGGCGAGGCGGGCGCGGGCGATGAGGAAGAGGCCGTAGAAGATGAGGCCGATGCCGACGGCCACCAGGATGACGACGCCGAAGGGGAGATCGGTGAGGGCTTTCAGGGCGCCGTCGAGACCCGCGGCCTTCTCCGCGTCGTAGGTGACCGCGGCCACCACGAACAGCACCCCGACCACGCCGAGCGCGACGCCCTGCGCGATGTAGCCGACGACGCCGAGGATCGTGACCGCGCGTCCGGCGGTGCCGGCGGGGGTGACGATCAGCTTGCGGAAGGTGCGCCGGATACCGATCGAGATGAACCCGATCCCGAAACCCACCACGGCCAGTCCCACCGCGACCAGCAGGAACACGCCGCCGGGAGTCGCGAGCAGCGTGGCGCTGGCCGACTGGCTGTTCTCGGAGGAGTCGCTGGTGCCGCCGAGGGCGAAGATGAGGGCGGTGGCACCGAGCACGAAGTACACCACGGCCTTGCCGGCTTCCGTGGCGCGCTTGCCCCATTTCTTCTTCGCGTCCGCCCCGGTGGCGAGGATCACCTGCGCCACCTCCCAGAGGCCGAGCGCGAACAGGCCGACGACGGCGACCCAAAGCACGAACAGGCCACCCGGCGTGTCGGAGAGGCCCTTCAGGGCCCCGCTCTGGTCGGCTTCGCCGCCCTGCCCGTCGTGGAAGGCGATGCCGATCGCGATCCCGCCGATCAGGATGTGCAGCAGTCCGTTCACGGCGAAGCCCGAGCGGGCGAGCACGTGGAAGACACGGCTCTGGCTGACGTCTCGTACGGCGCGTTTCGGGGTCGCGGTCATGACTCCAGCGTGGCACCTCGTCCTCTCCACGGCACCCCTGTGGAGAAAGCGGTTCCGTCCACAGGATGCCTCTTCCGGCGCCCCCGACCGGCCCCGCCCCGTAGAATCGACGGGTCATGAGCGCAACTTCCCCGCATCCGTTCTCCACCGCCACCGGAGCCGACGTCCGCGTCCGGTTCTGCCCGAGCCCCACGGGCACGCCGCACGTCGGTCTCGTGCGCACCGCCCTGTTCAACTGGGCCTATGCCCGGCACACGGGCGGCAAGATGATCTTCCGCATCGAAGACACGGATGCGAACCGCGACTCCGAAGAGAGCTACGAGCAGATCATCGACGCGCTCACCTGGCTCGGCCTGAACTGGGACGAGGGGGTCAACGTCGGTGGCCCGCACGCGCCCTACCGGCAGTCGCAGCGCTACGACATCTATCGTCGCGTCATCGCCCAGCTCCTCGAGTCAGGTCACGTGTACGAGAGCTTCTCCAACGCCGAGGAGATCGACGCCCGCAACGAGGCCGCCGGACGCGCGAAGCAGCTCGGCTACGACAACTTCGACCGCGATCTCACGGAGGAGCAGAAGGCCGCGTTCCGCGCCGAGGGTCGCGAGCCCGCCCTACGGCTGCGCGTGCCCGACACCGATCTCTCCTTCGACGACCTGGTGCGGGGCGAGATCACCTTCCCGGCCGGTTCGTTCACCGACTTCGTCATCGTGCGTCCGAACGGGCATCCGCTCTACACCCTGGTGAATCCGCTCGACGACGCGTTGATGGGCATCACGCACGTGCTCCGCGGCGAAGACCTCCTCTCGTCGACGCCTCGCCAGATCGCGCTCTACCACGCGCTCATCGACATCGGCATCACCACCTTCGTGCCGCGCTTCGGTCACCTGCCCTATGTGATGGGCGACGGCAACAAGAAGCTCTCCAAGCGCGACCCCGAGTCGAACCTGTTCCACCACCGCGACCGCGGATTCATCCCCGAGGGCCTCGTGAACTACCTGGCCCTGCTCGGTTGGTCTCTCGCGCCCGACCGCGATGTGTTCTCGCTCGACGAGATGGTGGCCGCGTTCGACGTGGCCGACGTGCTGCCCAACCCGGCCCGCTTCGACCTGAAGAAGGCCGAGTCGATCAACGGCGATCACATCCGTCTGCTCGCGGTCGACGACTTCGCAGCTCGCCTGGTGCCTTACCTCGAGGCCGCCGGAGTGGTCACCACGCCGCTGGACGAGGCTCAGAGCGCCACGTTGTCGGCCGTCGCGCCCCTCGTGCAGACCCGGATGGCGCTGCTCGGCGAGGCTCCCGACCTGGTCGGCCCCTTCTTCGTGACGACCGAGGAGCTCGGCTACACCGAAGACGCGCTCGCCACCCTGCCCGACAACGTCGGGCTCGTGCTCAACGCCGCCATCAACGCCCTCGAAGACGTAGCGCTCCCGGACTGGTCGCACGACGCCATCCAGGAGACCCTCGCCGCCGCTCTCGTCGAGGGGCTCGGGCTGAAGCCGCGTATCGCGTACGGTCCGCTGCGCGTGGCGGTCGCCGGTCGCAAGGTGTCGCCACCCCTCTTCGAGTCGATGGAGATCCTCGGCAAAGAGGAGACCATTGCGCGGCTGACCAAGCTCGTAGACGCCCTGTGAATTGATAGCCTGCTGTTCCGGCGACGCGCGCTCGTGACGAGGGTCACGCGGCCGAACCGTCGGTGAGTTGCGGCGGGCAGGTACCGCTGTCGTCGGCGGCGAGCTCGAAATGCCAGGCCTCGTTGGCGTAGATCTGGCAGAGACCGAACTCACCCCCGAAGCGGTTGAGCCAGTCCATGGCGTCGGCGGTGGCGATGTCCACCGCCTCGCCGAGCACGTGCTTCGACTGGTCGGGCCGCTTCACCCAGCGGGCGGCCTCCTCGGCACTCCCGTACTGAGCCACCGCCTGGTCGAACAGATACTGCTGGTAGCGGGCACTCCGCCATCCGTCGACCAGGGTGAACTCCACCCCGCGCTCGGCGGCAGCCTCGGCAGCGCTCGTCAGGGCGTCGCGCAGGTGCCCGTCGAGGTTGGTCACGGCCGGAACGTCGTCGGTGAGCGCCACGCTCGTGCCCACCGGGATGTACCCGTCATCGGTGCCGAGCTCGGAGGAGTTCTGGACGGGCAGGTGGTCTCCGGGGTTCGCGGCCCGACCTGTGGCGACCCCGTTCACGACACCGCACCCGGAGAGCGCGAGAAGAACGGATGCCGCAGCGAGTGCGGAGAGCAAGGGGCGGAGGTGCACGATGGATCCTTTCTGATCCCCTCCAGCCTCGCGATCGGCACCCGGCCGCGAATCGGCACCGGGTTCCGACCAGCTCCGCCTCAGGTGCAGGGCTGCAGAAACCTCTGGTGCGGCCGAATGGCCGCAGGTGCCGGAGCCCTGGCGCTCAGACCAGGTCGTACTCGTAGGCGAACACGACGATCTGCACGCGATCGCGCAGCGCCAGCTTGCGCAGGATCGAGCCCACGTGCGTCTTCACCGTCGACTCGCTGGTGAACAGCGCCTTCGCCACTTCGGCGTTGGAGGCCCCGCGCGCCACGGCGTCGAACACGTCGCGCTCCTTCTCGGTGAGCGTGCCGAAGCTGTCCGGGGCGGGAGCCCGCTCCGGGAACCGCCCGCTCAGCAGCGCCGCGAGGTTCTGCGGCGCGAGCACGGCGTTGCCGGCGTGCACGGTGCGGATCGCGTCGATCAGCATCGCCGGCGTCGTGTCCTTCAGGATGAACCCGCTCGCGCCGTGACGGATGGCGGTGGCCGCCCGATCGTCGAGGTCGAAGGTGGTCAGCACCAGCACGCGCACCGGGTGCGTCCGCTTCTGCGCGCGATCGGGGAGGAAGATCCGGCGGGTCGCCTCGACACCGTCGAGTTCGGGCATCCGGATGTCCATCAGCACGACATCGGGAGCGAGCGCGTCGACGAGTTCCACGGCCTCCGCGCCGTCGCTCGCCGTTCCCACGACCTCGAGGCCGGCCTGCGCGTCGATGATCACGCGCATGCCTTCGCGGAAGAGATCCTGATCGTCGACGAGCAGCACCCGGATCGGCGGAGGCGCGACGGTGCTCGCCGGATCGCTCACGACGTCGCCGCCTCGAGCGGGCGGCCCGCGCGCACGGGCAGCGTCGCGGTGACGGTGAACACGTTCGAGCCCGCGGGGGAGTCGTGCACCTCGAGCGAGCCGCCCACGGATTCGAGCCGCCGCGCCATCCCGGCGAGTCCGCTGCCACTCGCCGAGATCGCATCGGGTTCGGCATCCGCTCCGGTGTCCGAGACCCCCTCCGAGTCCATCGGGGCGGGATCGGTGTGGTTCGTCACGGTGACGCGCAACCGGTCGTCCCATTGCCGTGTCACAGCGATCGCGCCGTCGCGCCGCCCGTGTTTCAGCGCGTTCGTGAGCATCTCCTGCAGCACCCGGAACGCCACCGTGGCGAGCTCGGGCGGCAGCGGCCGCGGCGACCCGAGGTCGGTCACGATGATCTCGTTGCCGCTGGCGCGCGTGGTGTCGATGAGCGTGTCGAGGTCGGTGCGGTGCTCCGGATCGCCGTCCGGCGACGCGAGTACACTCCGCACCTCCTGCAGCGAGGTCCGTGCCGTCGACGCGATGTTCGCCATCGTGCGCTGGAGAGCCGCGGGGTCGGCGCTGTCGAGGAACTGGGCCGACTCCGCCTGCGCCAAGATGACGGTGAGCGAGTGCCCTACCACGTCGTGCACGTCGCGGGCGAGCCGCGCCTGACCTTCCCGGAGTGCCGCGATCTCGGTCATCCTGGCCCGCTCGAGCTGAGCGCTCAGCGCCTCGGCCTCCGCCTCCGATTGCGAGCGCTGCGAGGCCCGGGCTGCTCCCCAGTAGCGGGCGGCGAGACCGGCGAACCAGGGCAGCGCGAGCACCCCGGCGATCATCGGCAGCACCACCAGCGGCCAGGAGATGCCGCTGTCGACGAGCGGCACGATCACGTTGCGCAGCACCCGCGTGCCCCAGAGGCCGTTGGCGAGGATGCCGACGTAGCTGATGGCGAAGAAGGTGGCGATCGGGATCGAGAGCCCGCTGGCCCAGAGGAGCGGACGGGAGCCCCAGCGCGCGAGACCGAAGGCGACGCCCACCACGGCCAGCTCGATCACCATGAGATCCGTAGTGGTGGCGGCCTGCAGCACCAGGAGTGCCCAGAGGATGCCGAACGACCACCACCCGGCGTGCCGCACGAGCGCGACGGCCACGGCGGTGCCGAGGGCCACGACGAGGGTGACCGACCCTCCGGCGTACCCGGAGTACGCGTTGGTGTAGGCCTCCCAGAAGCCCAGCACCAGGATGACGAACCCGATGGCGACATCGGGTGCCCAGGCGCGGACGATCGGCGAGTGCATCATGACATTATCCTTCGCGCGGCTGAACGGGCCAGGGCCGCCTCGACGAGCAGGTCGAGCAGGGCGGAGTAACGGATGCCGGCTGCCGCGAACATCCGGGGCACCTGTGACTGCGCGGTGAACCCCGGCGTGGTGTTGACCTCGTTGAGCACCGGGCCGTCGGCGGTGAGGAAGAAGTCGATCCGGGCGACGCCGGAGCAGTCGAGGGCGTCGTACATCCGCTCCGCCGCCCGCTCGAGCTCCCAGCGCTCCTCGTCGTGGAGCGCCGCGGGAACGCGGAAGACGGCGTTCCCGCCGTACTTGGACACGCGGTCGAAGACGCCGTCGACCACGATCTCCAGCGGCGGCGTGACGACGGTCGAGCCGTCGGCCCGGCGCAGTACGGCCACATCGATCTCGCGACCGATGAGGCGCTCCTCGATGAGGATGTGCTCGTCGACGGCCAGCGCGGCGTCGATGGCATCGGTCAGCGAATCGGCCGAGGTGACCAGCGACACCCCCACGCTCGATCCGGCGGAGACCGGTTTCACCACGACGGGCTCCCGGAAGCGGTACGCGTGCGCCGCGGACCGGTCGAGCAGCACGGCCGCGGCGGTGGGGATGCCGGCAGCGTTCGCGAGCAGTTTGGTGACCCGCTTGTCCATGCCGATCGCACCCGCGCCGATGCCCGATCCGACGTAGGGCACGCCGACGAGTTCGCAGAGGGCGGCCAGCGCGCCGTCCTCGCCGAGCCGCCCGTGCACCATGGGGATCGCCACGTCGCATCCGCGCAGCACCTCGGTCGCCCGCGACAGGCCGATCTCGGCTCCGGTGCCGTCGCACCACCGACCGTCGGGGTCGATGGTGAGGGCGACGACCTCGTAGCGCGACCGGTCCAGCCCGGCCGCGACGGCGGCAGCCGAGGCCAAGGACACCTCGTGCTCGGGGTTGCGCCCGCCCCCGATCACGACCGCCCGCAGCCGGCTCATGCGGGGCGCCCCGAGAGCGGTGCCTGAGCGTATGTTCGCGACTCCGCCGCCTCGCCGGCCGTGCCGCGCCGCGATCCGCCCACCGTGCGCCGACGCACCCGGCTGCCGACCCGCGTCACGATCTCATGCTCGATGGTCCCCGCCCACTCCGCCCACTCGGCGACGGTGGGTTCGCCCGCCCCGCCGGGCCCGAACACGGTGACCTCGTCACCGACTCCGGCCCCGGAGTCGCCGAGGTCGATGACCGCCTGGTCCATCGACATCCGCCCCACCACCGGATGCCGCCGGCCGCGCACCAGCACCTCCGCCCGCCCGGCCGCGCTGCGGGGGAGACCGTCGGCGTAGCCCAGACCGATGAGGCCGAGGCGGGTGGATCGTGGTGCCACCCAATCGTGCCCGTAGCCCACCGGGGTGCCGAGCGACACCGTGCGCACGAGCAGCAGCGGCGCCGTGAGGGTCATCGGCGACGCCAGCCGTGCCGTGCGGGAGAGATCGATGCCCACCAGTCCGGCTCCGACGCGGCACGCCGTGAAATGGGTGCTCGGCAGGGTGAGGGTGGCCGAGGTCGCGGCGAGATGCCGGATGCGCGGATCGAGCCCGGAGAGGCGGGCGACGTCGAGCCCCCACTCGAACAGCGCCCGGCCGAGGCGGTTGCTCGGAGCGCCGGGATCGTCACCGTCGGCCAGGTGGCCCATCAGGCCCACCACCCGGATGCGCCCGGCGGCCTCGGCCTGCTTCGCCTCGCGGCAGAGCTCGATCCAGCCCGTCGGCTCGGCGCCGTCGCGAGCCATTCCCGTGTCGAGGTGCAGGTGCACGTGTGCCACCCCGGTGGTGCCGGCGATCGACCGCAGATGGTCGACGCTCGGGATCGCGAGATCGACGCCGGCGTCGACGGCGGCCGGGTAGTCGTCTCCCGGATGACTCAACCAGCAGGTGGTCGGCGCGGCGATCCCGCTCCGGCGCAGCGCCAGCGCCTCGTCGATCGTGGCGACGCCGAGCCGAGCGGCGCCGTTGGCGAGCGCCGTCCCGGCGACGGCGACCGCGCCGTGGCCGTACCCGTCGGCCTTGACCACGGCCATCAGTTCGCCCGCTGTTCGTGCGGCGAAGAAGCGGGTGTTGGCGGCGACCGCGTCGAGGTCGACGGTGAGCAGCGGGCCGGCGGCCGTGATCGCCGCCGAGAGGAGTGACGTCATTCCCGGCACGTTACGGCGGCCGCAGGTACCGGGGCATCCGCCGGAGGTACAGGCAGGCCAGCCGCTGGTACCGTCTGCGTCGCGGGCGTCCCGGCCGACACAGAACGTCGAAACGTCCAGGCGCTGGGTTCTAAAGGCCATAGGTCGGGGGGCCGCGGGCGCGTTAACCTCGACATCGGGAGCTGCACCCGCTCCTTCCCGACACGACACCAGGAGACACCGTGGTCACCGACATCCTCCCCGCCGCCTCCGTGGTCCGCGGAGACGCGCAGGCCGCGGTCGAGGCGCACGCGGACGGCCTGCGGCTTACCGTCGACGGACCGGACGCGGGCACCGCTCTCACGATCCGTCTCGGCATCACCCTCGGCGGCGTCGACCTGGCATGTTCCAGCACTCTGCTGCGCTCGAGCATCCGCACCGTGGCCGACAGCCTCACCGCGGTCTCCGGCAAGGCGACCGGTCCGTGGGCCTTCGAGCACGAGGAGCTCACCGCGACGCTCCGGCACGAGTCCGGCCTCGAGTGGCGGGTCGTCGTGCGCCTCGCCGCCGACGGGTTCGCCCTGCGTTACGACGTCCCCGACCTGCAGGGCGTGTCGACGCTCGACGCCGAGGGCACGTCGTTCCCGCTCGACGGCTTCGACCGCGCCTGGGTGCTCGACTACCAGACCTGGTACGAGACACCCCGGATCGGCGTCGACGTGGCCGAGCTGGCGGCGGGGACTACGGCTTCCCCTTCCTCCTCCGCACCACCGGCGGAAAGTACATCCTCGTCACCGAATCCGGCATCGATGGCCGGTTCAGCGGAGCGCACGCGGTCGTCGAAGGCGCAAGCGAAGCGGATGCGGATACGGATGCCGGCGCGGACGGGCGGGCACCAGTCCTCCGCTTCCAGGCCGCCGACGCACGCACCGAAGTCGCTCGCGGCGCACTCACCCCCTGGCGGGTCTTCGTGACGGGAGAGCTCGCGACCGTGGTCGAGACCCGGCTGGTGGACGAATTGGCGCCCCCGCGGCATCCCCTCGTCGGCGATGCGTCCTGGGTGCGCCCCGGCCGCGCCGCGTGGTCGTGGTGGTCGGACTTCTACTCCGGCGCGCAGCTCGATGCGCAGAAGCACTTCGTCGACGTGGCCGCCGAGTTCGGCTGGGAGCACCTGCTGATCGACTGCGGCTGGGAGGAGACCTGGGTTCCGGAGATCGTGGCCTACGCCGCCGGGTTCGGCATCCAGGTGCACCTCTGGACCGTGTGGCACGACCTCGACGGCGCCGAGAAGCTGCAGAAGCTCGCTCTCTGGCGCTCCTGGGGCGTCGCGGGCATCAAAGTCGACTTCATGGAGTCCGAATCCAAAGACCGCTACCGCTGGTACGACTCGGTGCTCGCCGAGACGGCGCGACTCGGGCTCATGGTGAACTTCCACGGCTCGGTCATCCCGCGCGGCTGGGCGCGCACCTGGCCCCAGGTCGTGGGCTACGAGGCCATCCGCGGCTCCGAGTACTACGTGTTCTACAACGACCTCCCGCTGACGGCCGGCCACAACGTGATCCAGCCCTTCACCCGCAACGTGGTGGGCGCCATGGACTACACGCCGGTCGCGTTCACGGCGCCCGACCGCACCACGAGCGACGGCCACGAGCTCGGCCTGAGCGTGGCCTTCGAGTCCGGCATCACGAACTTCGCCGACGGGGTGGACGCCTACCGCGACCGTCCGCTGGCGGCCCGGCTCCTCACGGAACTCCCGTCCACGTGGGACGAGACGAGGCAGCTCGCCGGCACGCCCGACACCGAGGCCGTGATCGCCCGCCGCTCGGGCGACCGCTGGTTCCTCGGTGGCATCGCCACCGGGGCCGCACGCACCCTCGAGATCCCGCTGGCGCGCCTGGGGGGTGGACGCCGTCGCGCCTGGGTGGTCACCGACCTGCCCGGCGGCGAGGGCCACGGTCTCACGGAGACCGACAGTCTGGTCGAGAACACCCTCGTCGTCGACGTCGGGGCGGAGGGCGGATTCGCCGCCGTGCTCGCACCCGTCGGGACCGAGCTGTTCCGCGCCGCAGCGGCCGAGCTCGAACCGGCGCCGTCGGTCGAGCCGTCGCTCGGGGAACTCGACGCGGCCGGACGCGCGTCCGTCACCACCGAACCCGGCGCATCCGTGCGGGTGCCCCCGGGTTGGCAGGCCGAGCAGCGCGACGCGACGACCTGGATCGTGACCGCGCCCGATTCCCTCGCGGGCGGCGCCCTCGGGGTGATCGCCGTCGAGAAGCCCGGTCGCCGCGGAATCCCGCTGGTCGCACACGCCCGGCTCGTGAAGCCCCTGACCAGGGGCTCCGAGGTGGTGCTGTCGACGTTGCCGATGCTCGACTTCCAGAACGAGAACGGTCCGGTCGAACGGGATCAGAGCAACGGCGGCGGCAACCCGGCCGACGGTCAGCGGATGCGCGTCGCCGACGCCGAGTTCGACCACGGCTTCGGCGTGTCGACCCCATCCGCGTTCCGCATCGCCCTCGGCGGCCGCGCGGAGCGCCTCACCGGCTTCGCCGGCGTCGACGACGAGACACCGGGCACCACCGCCGTCGCGATCGTCGAGGCCGACGGACGCGAGCTGCTGCGCCTGACCCTCGCCGCGGGTGCCGACCCGATCGCCTTCGAGGTCGATCTGGCCGGTGCCGGCATCCTCACCCTCCGCACGGAACGCCGGCCCGGAGACGAGCCCGTTCCCTTCACCCGCGCTCCCCACTCCTTCGAGTCGGGCGCCCCGGATGCCGCCCACGTGGACTGGGCAGCCCTCGTCCTCACCACCCCACCCCTGCACCATTCCGACGCAATCACATCACGCGACGATCACTGACGATCGCGCACAGAAAGGGAAACCCATGCACAAGAGATGGCTCATCGCCCCGGCGCTCCTCGCCGTCGGCGCTCTGCTGGCGGCTTGCTCCGGCGGCAGCCCTACGAGCACCGGCGCGAGCGACGAGAAGGTCACGATCACCTACGGCGTCTGGGCCGGCACCCAGACTCCGGCGATGAAGGAGATCGCAGCCGCCTTCACCGAGGAGAACCCGAACATCACCGTGAAGGTCGAAGAGCGCCCCTGGCCCGAGTACTGGTCGACACTGCAGACCGGCGCGGCCGGCGGAACGGCTCCGGATGCCTTCTGGATGCTCGCCCAGAACATCCAGCCCTACGCGGCCGGCGATCAGCTGCTCGACATCAGCGACGCGATCGACTCCGAGGGCGTCGACCTGGCGAAGTACCCGAAGGCGGTGCTCGACCTCTACGACCAGGGTGACGGCAAGATCTACGGACTGCCGAAAGACGTCGACACCAACGCGGTCTGGTTCAACAAGGCCATCTTCGACAAGGCCGGCGTCGCCTACCCGAGCGCGGACTGGACCTGGGCCGACTTCCGCGAGACGGCGAAGAAGCTCACCGACCCCGCCGCCGGCGTCTGGGGCACGGCCGCACCCATCGACTACCAGGGCGGCTACTACAACACGATCTTCCAGGCCGGCGGCCAGGTCATCTCCGACGACGGCAAGACCGCGCTGATCGACACTCCCGAAGCCCAGGCCGGCATCACGTTCTGGACCGACCTGCAGGCCGACGGCTCGTCGCCGACGCTGCAGCAGCTCTCCGACACCGAGGCCGAGACCATGTTCGAGCAGGGCAAGATCGGCATGTACATGTCGGGCGCCTACTGGGCGCTGAAGCTCTACGACAACAAGGAGATCCAACCGAACGTCGACATCGCCCCCCTGCCGGTCGGCGAGGAGCGCGCCACGGTCACGAGCGGCATCTCCAACGTCGGCTACGCCGGAACGAAGCACCCGGATGCCGTGAAGAAGTTCCTCATCTTCGCCAGCGGCGAGCAGGCGGCCGAGATCCAGGCCAAGAGCGGAGCGGTGCTGCCCGCGTACGCCGGCACGGAGAAGACCTGGATGGCGGCGATGCCGGAGTTCACGAACCTGCAGGTGTTCATCGACGCCAAGGAGTACTCGGTGCCGCTGCCCGTGCAGGGCAACGCGGCGGAGTGGCAGGGCGAGCAGACCAAGTACCTGACCGACGCCTGGAACGGCACCGCCACCGTCGAGGACGCCACGAAGCAGTACGCCGATGCGATCGACAAGGTCCTGGCCGAGTAACCGATGACCTCGACCCTCACCCGGCCGGGGCGGCTGCAAGCCCGCCGCCCCGGCCCGGCCCCTTCCCCCTCCTCCCGCCGCCGCAAGCGCCAGCGGATCGACTGGTGGGCGATCGTGATGATCGCCCCGGCCTTCATCGGTCTTGCCGCGCTCTACTTGTGGCCGTTCATCTCCACCTTCGTCAAGAGCTTCATGGACGTGCCGGTGTTCGGCGCCGGCGAGTTCACGGGCGTCGACAACTACACGAAGCTCCTCGGCGACGAGGACTTCTGGCGGGCACTCGGCAACTCGGCCCTCTACACGGGGCTCGTGCTGCTCGGCGTGCCGATCGCGATCGTGCTCGCCGCCTTGATCGAGCAGGCCGCGAAGGGTCGCACGATCTACCGCGTGCTCTTCTTCCTGCCGGTGGTCACCCTCCCGGTGGCCGTCGGCATGGTCTGGCGGTTCATCCTCAACGGCGACTTCGGGGTGCTCAACTACCTGCTCTCGCTGGTCGGCATCCCGGGGGAGTACTGGGTGGCCGACGACCGCTTCACCATCTACGCCTTCGCCGTGGTGGGCATCTGGATGGGCCTCGGCATCAACCTCATCATTCTCGGCGCCGGGCTGCAGAGCATACCCGTGGAGCTCTACGAGGCATCCGCCCTCGACGGCGCCGGACGCATCCGTCAGTTCTTCTCGGTGACCCTGCCGCTGCTGAGCCCCAGCGTCTTCTTCGTCACCGTGCTCACCACGATCTCGGCCCTGCAGATGTTCGACCTGGTGTTCGTGATGCTCGGCAGCATCAACAACACGGCCCTCGACGGCTCGAAGACCATCGTCTATCTCTTCTACGAGGCGGCCTTCGTGCAGTTCAAACAGGGCTACGGAGCGGCCATCGCCATCGTGCTGCTCGCCATCATCATGATCGCCACGGCGATCCAGTTCCGCCTGCAGAGGAGATGGGTGAGCTATGACTAACCGCGGACAGTGGCGCATCCACACCCTCCTGATCATTGCGGCGGCGTTCATGATCGTGCCGTTCGTGTGGCAGATCCTCACCTCCTTCAAGACCTCGAACGAGGTCTCGTCGCTGCCGCCGACGCTGTTCCCGGCCACACCGACGCTCGAGGGATTCGAGACCTTCTTCGGGTCGGTGCCCTTCTGGGCGCAGTTCGCGGTCTCGGCGATCTCGCTCATCCTGCGCGTCATCGGGCAGGTCTTCGTCGCGGCGTTGGCCGGGTACGCCTTCGCCCGCCTGCAGTTCCCGGGGCGCAACATCCTCTTCGCCCTGTTCCTGCTCATGCTGATGGTGCCGAGCCAGCTCTTCCTGCTCGGACAGTTCGACCTGATGAAGGGCCTCGGGTTGCTCAACACGCTGCCGGCCCTCGCCATCCCGGGCATGTTCAGCGCGTTCGGCACCTTCCTGATGCGCCAGGCGTTCATCACCATGCCGAAGGAGTACGAGGAAGCGGCCCGGCTCGACGGCGCCGGCACGCTGCGGGTGTTCTGGAGTGTCATGCTGCCCATGGCGCGGCCGACGATCGCGGCGCTCGCGGTGCTGACCTCGCTGTACTCCTGGAACGACCTGCTCTGGCCCCTGATCGTGACGCCGGCGGGCGACTTCCGGCCCCTGCCGGTGGGGCTCGCCAGCATGCAGGGGCAATTCGGCACCGACTACCCGGCCCTGATGGCGGGGGCGCTCGTCTGCACGCTCCCGCTCGTCATCGTGTTCCTCGTCCTGCAGCGGCAATTCTTCGCGGGCATCGCCAGCAGTGGACTGAAAGGCTAGAAATGGGCGTCGAGTCCGAAGAGACCATCGTGCATCTGAGGCGCGGGGAAACGAGTGTCGTCGTCGACCTCGGAGAAGGGCGGCTGCCCCGGGTGCTGCACTGGGGCAGCGATCTCGGCGAGCTGAGCGCCGGAGAGCTGGCGCAGCTGCGGACCATCACGCGTCCGACGGTGGGGGACAGCGCGGTGACCTATCCGCAGCCGGTGCCGGTCGTGCCTCAGCTGGCCGAAGGATGGCTCGGGAGGCCGGGTATCGCGGGAAACCGGGATGGGCGGGCCTTCGCGCCGCTCTTCCGCGACGCGGTGAACACGGTGAGCGCCGACTCGGTGCGCACCGTCGCCGCCGACCCCGAGTCGCAGCTCACCCTCACGGTGCTGCTGGAGCTGGGGGCCGAAGGGGTGCTCACCCTGCAGGCCGAACTGCGCAATGACGGCGCGGAACCGTACGCCCTCGACGGTCTCGAACTCGCGCTTCCGGTACCCGACACGGCGGACGAGCTCCTCGATCTCACCGGACGGTGGGCCCTCGAACGGGTTCCGCAGCGGCATCCGTTCCCGCTCGGCACGTGGCTCCGGGAGAGCCGCGGCGGCAAGCCGGGTCTCGACCACTCGACCTTCTTCGCCGTGGGCGCCACCGGGTTCGGTTTCGAGCACGGCCCGGTCTGGGCCGTTCACCTCGGCTGGAGCGGCAACCAGGTGCTGGCGGCCGAGCGGATGCCGGCCGGCACCCGGCACCTGCGGGCGGGCGAGTTGCTGCTCTCGGGCGAGCTCTCCATCGCGCCGGCTGAGTCGTACCGCAGCCCCGTCGTGTACGGCTCGTGGGGCGACGGTCTCAACGCCCTCTCCGATCGCTTCCACCGGATGATCCGGGCCCGGTCCGAGCATCCGTCCGGTCTGCGTCCGGTGCTGTCCAACACCTGGGAGGCGGTGTACTTCGACCACAACGTCGAGAAGTTGAAGGCGTTCGCCGACCGCAGCGCCGACCTCGGCGTCGAGCGGTTCGTGCTCGACGACGGCTGGTTCCTCGGCCGGCGCGACGACACCTCGTCGCTCGGTGACTGGGAGGTCGACCCCGAGGTGTGGCCGCAGGGCCTGGACGGGCTGGCTCAGCACGTGCACGGGCTCGGCCTGCAGTTCGGTCTCTGGTTCGAGCCCGAGATGGTGAACCTCGACTCGGAGCTCGCCCGCGCGCATCCGGAATGGATCTTCGACGGCGGCCACGGACCGGGACTGCCCTCGCGCTATCAGCACGTGCTCGACCTCGCGCACCCGGAGGCCTTCGCGCAGGTGCTCGAGCGGATCTCGGACCTGGTCGAGCGGCTCGGGATCGATTTCATCAAGTGGGATCACAACCGCTCCCTCACCGACGCCGGGCACAGCGACTCGGGTCGAGCGGGTGTGCACGACCAGGTGCTCGCGGCCTACGCGATGATGGACGAGCTGCGCCGCCGTCATCCCGGTCTCGAGATCGAGTCCTGCGCCAGCGGTGGCGGACGCATCGACCTCGGCGTCCTCCGGCGCACCGACCGCGTCTGGCCCTCGGACTGCAACGATCCGCACGACCGCATCGACATCCAGCGCTGGACCTCCGTGCTGCTGCCGCCCGAGCTCCAGGGCACGCACATCGGCGCCGAGGAATCGCACACCACGCACCGCGTCTCGACGCTCGACTTCCGGGCGTCCACCGCCTTCTGGGGCAATCTGGGCGTCGAGCTCGACCTCACGCAGACCGATCCGGAGACCTTCGAGCGGGTGAAGGGGTGGGTGGATGCGCACAAGCGGTTCCGCCCGCTGCTCCACTCCGGGCGCGTGGTGCGTGCCGACACCGCTCCCGAGATCCGGGTCGACGGGGTCGTGTCGCAGGACAGGCGGGAGGCCGTCTTCTCGTTCACGCTGCTGGGCCGGCCCGCGGCGTGGCCGCCGGCCCGGCTGCGGTTACCGGGTCTTGATCCGCACCGGCGGTACACCGTGCGGCTCCTGGCGCCGGGGCGGGAGGTGCCCGAGGGTCAGCAGCCGCCGTGGCTGGCCGACGGCATCACGCTGCCCGGTGCGGTGCTCGATTCGGTCGGTCTGGAAGCCCCGTCGCTCGATCCCGATCGCACGGTGCTCTTCCATCTCGTCGAGGCATGATCTCCGACGCTGTGCTGGCGGGCCTCCCGCTGGTGCGGCTCAGCGACGGCACCGGCCGGGTGCTCGCGGCGCTGTCGCCGCGGGCCGCCTCGCTCCGGTCGCTGACCGTGCGCGGCCTCGACGTCGTGGAGCCCTTCGTCACGGAGTCCGACGCGCCGGGCATGGCGGGCGCGACCCTGGTGCCCTGGCCCAACCGGGTCGAGGACGCCACCTGGTGGCACAACGGGCGCCGCCACGAGCTCGCGGTGACCGAACCCGAGCTCGGCAACGCCAACCACGGACTCCTGGCGGCCGACGACTTCGCGCTGCTCGGCCGCGACGAGGCGTCGGCCACGCTGGGGGCCGAGATCCGGCAGCGTCCCGGCTATCCCTTCGATCTCGACGTGGTGGTCGGCTACCGGCTGGCCGATTCGGGGATCACCGTGACGACCTCGGTGGAGAACCGGGGCACCGAACCCGCCCCGGTGGCGCTGGGGGCGCATCCGTATCTCCGCATCGGCTCGACCGCCCTCGAGGAACTGCGTGTGAGCGTGCAGGCGACGCACGCCTACCGGCTCGACGAGCGGCACATCCCACGCGAACGGTTCGCCGTGGCGGGAACGCCCTGGGACCTCAGGCGCCCGCGTCTAGTCGCCGACAGCCCGGCCCACGCCACCTTCGAGCTCGAGGCGGCCGACGGCGTGCTCGTGCACGCGCTGCACGGTCCGGACGGCGATCGGGTCGAGCTCTGGGCCGACGACGACTACCGCTACACCCAGCTCTACATCACGCACGAGTTCCCCTCGGCCGACGGACCGCGTCTGGCCGTGGCGATCGAGCCGATGACCGCGCCGCCGAACGCCTTGCGCACCGGCGAAGGGCTCCGCTGGCTCGCCCCCGCCGAGCGTTGGCGCACGTCCTGGGGCGTCCGCCTCGCTCCGTGAAGCGGCTTGCTACGCGTCCCTCGCGCGGAAGCCCGACGGGCTCATGCGATGGTGGCGGCGGAAGGCTCGGGAGAAATAGAACGCGTCCTCGTATCCCACTTCCGAGGCCACGTCGGCGATGGTCGCGTCGGTGGTGTCGAGCAGTTGGCGGGCCCGCGCCATCCGCAATGCCGTGTGGTGCGCGTGCACCCCGCCGCCGGTCGCCCGGTGGAAGAGGGCGGAGAGGTGCGACGGGGAGACCCCCACCAGGCGGGCCAGGTCGGGCACCCGCACCGATCCGTCGAGCCGGTCGCTGAGGTAGTTCATGGCGCGCTGCAGCGGATCGTCGGGCTGGGGCAGCAGGCGGTCGACGCTGATGTGGGCGAGCAGCTTCCAGGCCGCACCGGATGCCGCGACCAGCCGGGGCGGCGATTGGTCGCGTTCGAGGTTCGACACGATCTCGTCGAGCAGCGCCACCGCGCGGTCGAGGCCCCGGATCGGCACCAGCGGACGGGCGGCCGTCACGTCCATGCTCTCGACCAGTTCGGCGGCATCCGTTCCCGTCACGTGCGCCCACCAGATCGTCCAGGGTCGCAGCTCGTCGGCGCCGTAGGAGTGCGGCACCCCGCTCGGGATGACCAGGGCCTGCTGTGCGCCGATCCGGTGCACGGTGTCGCCGACCCGGGCCCAGCCGGTTCCCGAGGCGCAGACCACGACGATGGTGCCCTCGGCGCCCCGGGGCCGGTTCATCTGGTGCCCGATCGCCGTCGGGTAGTAGCCCACGTCGGTCACCAGCAAGCGCCGGGTGACCGGCCGTGAGAGCGCCTCGGCGACCACCGGCCGTGAGACGACCACGAGACGCTGGCCCTGGAATCCTTCTTGGATCGGCATGGCTCCATTGTGCTGTCCGATCGGAGAATGATCCAGGGTCATCCGCCGCTCCAGCGAGTCGCCCAGGCAATGCCGTCGATTCGTCCAGTCCGATCGCCGGAACGCGCATTCCTGCGAGGCGGCCCTCTCCCTACCCTCGGAGACATGCGAACCTCTGAGGGACGACGACGTCCTCGAACACTGGCCCTGGCAGCGGTCACAGCGATGGCGCTGAGCCTGCCGCTCCTCACCGCGAGCCCCGCGATGGCGCTCACCACCCACACCATCACCTCGCCCGACGGGACGATCAACCTCACCGTCACCGACCAGCCCGGTGGGGCCCTGACCTATGCCGTGACCGCCGGCACCACGAGCATCTTCGGCGACTCACCCCTCGGCATAGCCACCAGCACCGTCGACTTCTCGACCGGCCTGACCTACTCCGGCGAGACGCGCTCGGTGATCACCGAGACCTATTCGTTGCCGGCGGGCACGAAGCCGAGCTACCTCAACGACGGCCGTGAGATGACGCTCAGCTACACCAAGAGCGGTGTCACGATGCAGCTCATCGCCCGGGCGTACAACGACGGTATCGCATTCCGGTACCGGCTCCCCGGCAGCGGCGCGGTGAGCATCACCAACGAGACCACCGGATTCCGCCTCCCCACCACGAGCGGCGGCTGGGCGGCGCCGTGGAACTCCAACTACGAGCAGGACTACGTGTACCGCAACGCGGCGCAGTTGAACTCCGGCACCGACCTCACCATGCCCGCCCTCATCTCGGTGAACAACAACGCATACTACACGCTGATCAGCGAGGCGAACGTCTACAACTCCGGCGCCAGCTACGCCCCGTCGATGCTCGACGGCGATGGGGCGGGAACCGGGTTGCTCAAGGTCGCGCGCACGCCCGACCAGGCCTTCCCGCTCTCGGCGACCTATCCGTTCCAGACGCCCTGGCGCACCGCGATCATCGCGTCGAACCTCGACACCCTCTACAACTCCGACCTGGTGCAGAACCTCAACCCGCCCGCGGCCTCGACGCCGAGTTGGGTGAAGCCCGGCCGCGCCGCCTGGTCGTGGTACAGCGACGAGGACAGCGCATCCGATCTCGACAAGCAGAAGCAGATGGTGGACTTCGCGGCGTCCATGGGCTTCGAGTACGTCACCGTCGACTGCTGCTACACCCCGTCGGTCGACCTGCCGGCGATCTCCGCCTACGCCGCGCAGCGTGGCGTCAAGATCTTCGCCTGGGTCACGGCGGATGCCGCCCAGACTCCCGCGCAAGCTAACCAGCTCGTGGTCGACCACAAGGCCTACGGGGTCGCGGGGCTCAAGGTCGACTTCTTCCTCAGTGATTCGCAGGCGAAGCAGCAGTGGTACCAGTCGATCGGCGACGCCGCGGGCGCGAACCAGATGATGCTCGACCTTCACGGCAGCACGAAGCCGGGCGGCGAGAACCGCACCTGGCCGTGGGTGCTCACCAGCGAGGCCGTTGCGGGCACCGAGCACTACAAGTACCCGCCGCCCACCACGGCTGCCGCCGATGTGACCTACCCGTTCACGCGCGGGCCGATCGGCCCGATGGACTACACCCCGGCGATGATCTCGCAGAACTCCTCCGTGCTCACGCAGGGCCACACCTTGGCGCAGGCGATCGTCTACAACACCGGCATGATCAACTACGCCGACTCGGCCGCCGCCTACGAGCAATGGCCCGGCCGGCACCTGATGCGGGTGATCCCGACCACGTGGGACGAGACGAAGGTGGTCGAGGGCTTCCCCGGCGACCACATCACCCTGGCCCGACGCTCCGGCAGCGACTGGTTCATCGGTGCGATGACGTCGCCGGCCCGCACCGCGACGGTGCCGCTGTCGTTCCTCGGTTCGGGGAGCTACACGGCGACCATCTTCTCCGACAACGCCGCGGGCCAGGTCCAGGTCAGCACCCAGACCGTCACCAGCGCCACCACGCTGTCGCTGCCCATGATCGCCACCGGAGGGACGTCGGTGCAGATCTCCCAGACGCCGCTCGCGCAGATCGGGAGCGGCGACGCCCGCTACGAGGCCGAATCAGCGGCGAACACCCGAGGGGGCTCGGCGGCGGTCGCGGCCTGCAAGGGCTGCTCGACCGGCTCGAAGGTGGGGAACATCGGATCGGGCGGCTCGGTGACGTTCAACAACGTCACCGCCAGCACGGCCGGCACGCATCGGATGACGTTCAGCTACACCTCCGCCGATCCGCGATCGGTGCGCATCACCGTGAACGGAACCGTCCTGAGCACCCAGAACCTGCCGGATTCCGGTGGCTGGGAGTTCGTGAACAAATGGTCGGTCGACGTGCCACTGGTGGCGGGATCGAACACCATCACCTTCGACAACCCGAGCGCGTTCGCGCCCGACATCGACGCGCTCACGATCGAACGGCGCACCGAGGCCGAGGCGGCGGGCAACACCCTCTCGGGCGGCGCGGTGACGGCGTCCTGCGCCGGATGCTCCGGCGGAAGTCTCGTGAAGTCGCTCACCGGGAGCGCCGCCCTCGACGTCAACGGCCTCACGGTGGCTGCGGCCGGCAACCACACGGTGCGGCTCGACTACGCCAGTGCGACGGCCCAGACTGTGCAGGTGCGGGTGAACGGCGGCACCGCCGTGACGGTCGCGCTACCGGCCACCGGCTCGGCGACTGCGGTCGCCACGAAGACTCTCGGGCTGACGCTCGGCACGGGAGCCAATGTCATCCGGGTGACGGGCGCCTCGTCGGCCGGAGTGGGTGTGGATCGGATTAGCGTGGTGCGCTGACCCGATCCTTCCGAACCCTTGGGAAGGGGGCGGATGGGCCGCTACGCGATGCGGATGAGCTTCTTGTTCACGAACTCCTCCAGCGCGAAGCGGCCCATCTCGCGGCCGGAGCCCGAGCGCTTGACGCCGCCGAAGGGCAGCTCGGCCGCGTCGCCGAGAACCAGGTTGATCCAGACCATGCCGGCGTCGATCGCATCCGCCACTCGGAGGGCCTGCTCCTCGTCGGTGGTGTACACGTAGGAGCCGAGACCGAACGGGGTGTCGTTGGCCAGCCGCACGGCGTCGTCTTCGGAGGCCACGCGGTAGAGCGCCGCCACCGGGCCGAAGAACTCCTCGCGGTAGGCGTCCATGGCGGGCGTGACATCGGCGAGCACGGTGGGGCCGAAGTAGTTGCCGTCGCGGGACCCTTCGGCCAGCACGGTCGCGCCCTGCGCCTTGGCCCGGTCGACCTGCTCGCCGAGCCGCGCGGCGGCGGCGTCGGAGGAGAGCGGGCCGAGCTGGGTACCTTCGGCGAAGGGATCGGCGGGCTGCACGGCGGTGAACGCGGCGGTGAACTTCTGGGCGAAGTCGTCGTAGAGGCCGTCGAGCACGATGAACCGCTTGGCCGCGTTGCAGGACTGGCCGTTGTTGTCCAGGCGCGCGTTCACGGCATCCTGCACCGCGGCATCCACGTCGTCGGTGGAGAGCAGGATGAAGGGGTCGGAACCGCCCATTTCGAGCACGACCTTCTTGAGGTGCTTGCCCGCGAGCTCCGCGACCGCGGCGCCGGCACGCTCGGAGCCGGTGACCGAGACGCCCTGCACGCGCGGGTCGGCGATGACGGTGGCGATCTGGTCGTTGGTGGCGTAGATGTTCACGTAGACGCCCGCGGGTGCGCCGACGGATGCCGCCGCCTCGGCGAAGATGTCGGCGATCGCGGCCGCCGACTCGGGGCATTGCGGTGCGTGCTTGAGCAGGATGGTGTTGCCTGCCACGATGTTCGGGCCGGCGAAGCGCGCCACCTGGTAGTAAGGGAAGTTCCAGGGCATGATGCCGAGGAGCACGCCGAGGCCGGCGCGGCGGATGAACGCCGATCCTGTTCCCTCGTCGAGCTCGATCGGCTCGTCGGCCAGGTATTCGGCGCCGTGGTCCACGTAGTACTGGTAGATCGCGGCAGCGAAGTCGACCTCGCCGAGGGCCTGCTCGAGGGGTTTGCCCATCTCGCGCACCACGATCTCGGCGAGCTGCTCGCGCCGCTCGGTGTGCAACTCGGCGACCCGCGCGATCAGCGCGGCCCGCTCGGGAACCCCGACTTTGCGCGACCAGGTCTCGAACGCATCGGAGGCGGCGGCGATGGCGGCCTCGAGCTCCTGATCGGTGATCGTGGGGTACTCGCGCAGGGTCTCGCCGGTCGCGGGGTTGATGACGGCGTAGTCGCTCATGTCGTGCTCCTTCGATGGTGCGGGGATGACGTGATGGTATCGTTCGGTGGGCGTTCTCGGCAGATCAGGCTTCACCGCGCATCCGGCGCAGCCAGAGTCGTCGCCCGTCGATGTAGGGCTCGATGTCGGTGACGCGGAGGAGGGCGACGTCCTCGAACGGCACGTCGCGCGCCACCACCGCCAGGGTGCGCCCGCCGAGCGTCGTCGCCGCCCACCACACCGCGCCGCGCACCCACACCTCGAAGGGCTCGCGCCGCCCGTCGACCTTGAGGTCGACGATGCGGTCGGGGAGGTGCTCGGTGGGGGAGACGGGGCGGTACCAGGAGGTGGTGCGGGCCTGCAGGAGGTTCTCGCGGTGGCGCAGCCGGTCGACCACGGCGCGGCTGTCGCCGGTGCGCCAGTGCACGTGCACGTCGAAAGGATCGGCGAGGGCGGCTGTCGCTGCGCTCGCCGCCGTCGCTCCCTCGGCGGCGGCGCGGGTTCCGGACTCGGTCAGGCGAGCCTCGAGCGACGCCAGGGTGGCGGCGTCGTCACCGCCGCGCTCGTCGGCCGTCCCGTCGCCGCGGCCACCGGTCGCGAATCCGCTCACCGCCGCGGGGTCCTCGTCGGCCCGGGGACTCGGCGGGATGACCGCGGGCATCGCGCGCGCGTACGACAGCACCCGGGTCTGGCCGCCGAAATCCCACTCCGTCACCATGGAGAATCCGGGCCAGCGCACGAGGCCGTAGGCGTAGGTGGGAGCGTAGGTGGACCGCAGTTGCGCATCCGTCTCGTCGACATGCGTCCAGAACTCGTCGGGTGTCAGCTGGCGACCGAACTGCATGTCTCCAGCCTGCCACTCCGGGGAGCCGCTGTCGCCCCGAGATCGCCTCCGCTCGCGTGGATCGGGAGCGCAGCCGAACGGGCTAGGGTCGAGGTCATGGCGCCCACCGATCTCTTCAACATGCAGGGCACCATCGAAGGCGCGGGGGCGTGGGGCCTGCTGATCGTGTGCCTCATCGTGTTCGCCGAGACCGGGCTCCTCATCGGCTTCTTCCTGCCGGGCGACACGCTCCTCTTCTTCACCGGCCTGCTCACCTTCACCGGGGCCATCCCTTTCCCGCTCGCGGTGGTCGTCCTCTGCGTGTTCGTGGCCGCGTTCCTCGGCGATCAGCTCGGCTACGTGATCGGCCGCCGTGCCGGACCGGCGATCTTCGAACGCCGCGACTCCGGCATCTTCAGCCGCAAGAACGTCGATCGCACGCAGGCCTTCTTCGACCGCTTCGGCGGCTGGGCGGTCACCATCGCCCGCTTCGTCGGGGTCGTCCGCACCTTCGCTCCGGTCGCGGCCGGCGTCGGCAAGATGAAGTACACGCACTTCGCCGGGTTCAACGCGCTGGGTGCCGCGCTCTGGTCGACCGCGATCATCGTGCTCGGCTACGCGCTCGGCTCGATCCCTTCGGTGGCCGCGGTGGTGGAGCGCTACATGGAATGGGTGCTGATCGGCATCGTCGTGCTGACCGTCGGCTCGGCCGTGGTGGCCTACCTCCGTCAGCGTGCGGCCGCTCGCAAAGACGGGGTTCGCAAGCCCGCCGACCAGGAGTAGATTTCTCTCCACAGGATTCGCCCGATCGGCCGGGGGTGATGCGATGGAGAGCGTGACGCGCTCGCTCGCCTGGGCGCCTCCATCCGGACCGGGTCGCGAAGAGACCACGGTCATCCTCGACGACAACGGATGCACCGCGGTCGGTCACATCACCGGCACCGATCCACATCTGTTCGACGTCTACTACCGCATCGAGATCGACGACCAGTGGCGAACCCGCTACGTCCTCGTCTCGGAGACGCTGAGCGGTCGCAGCGTGGAGATCCGGTCGGGCGGGGACGGCCGCTGGTGGAGCGACGACGGGCGGCTTCTGCGCCACCTGGATGCCGCGATCGACGTCGACATCAGTGCGACCCCGTTCAGCAACACCCTGCCCGTACGCCGGCTCGGCATCGAGGTCGGCCAGAGCGCCGAGATCGTGGCCGCCTACGTGGACGTGCCCGCGATGACTGTGTCCGCCGACCCGCAGCGCTACACGCGACTCCTTCCCGACGTCTACCGTTACCAATCGCTCGACAGCGACTTCACCCGCGACGTGCTCGTCGACGAGCTCGGCTTCGTCCTGGAGTACCCGGGCCTCTTCTCCCGCGTGCCCGCGGGGCTCGAGCCCGTCTGACCCCGACTTCTTGCCCCTTCCGGCCCCAAAATCCCGGATTTGGGGCGTTTCGGGGCAAGAAGTCCGCGGTGCTGCTCAGAGCAGGCGCAGCTTCTTCACGAGGGCGTCGATGGTGGCACGAGGGCCCACGATGCTGAGGGCGCACACCTCGAGGTCGGCCGGCGCGGTCTCGGCGAGGGTCGAGAGGTACTCGTCGTACACGCGGGTGGTCTGCGCGCTGAGCGGCATGTCGGCCAGCCAGACACCGTCGGCGGCGAGCGCCTTGGAGCGCACGTTCGCGAGCCGCTCGGCGGTGGCGCCGAGCACCGTGCATCCGGCCCAGGGCAGTCCCGGATGCGTGTGCCCGCCGGCATCCACACCGTCCGGACCCTGCAGCCCGCCGATCGCCACCCCGGTGGCCGACGCGACGCACGCGACGGCGTTGACCATGCGCCCGGGCGGCAGCGCGGTGTCGACCACGATCGCCCATTTCAGACGAGCGGATCGGGTGGACTCGCCCGTCACGATCTGGCCCGGGGCGAAGGCGGGCGGCGTCGGATGCTCGATGGTCACGCGGTTCTCCTTTGTTCGGGATGCGACCACGAGAGTAAGCACACATGCAAGCGGCCTACAATTCATCCGTACTTAATACGATGACGAACGGTGGAACGCGATGCTCGACGAACTAGATACGGCCATCCTGCGTGAATTGCAGACGGATGCGCGGCGCACGAATCGCGACGTCGCGGCGGCCGTCGGCGTCTCGCCCACGACGGCGCTTGACCGCACGCGGGCCCTGCGCGAGCGCGGCGTCATCCGCGGCGCCACGCTCGACGTCGACCTGCCCGCCATCGGACGGCCCGTGCAGGCCCTGATCGCGGTGCGCATCCGGCCGCCGTCGCGGCGCAACATCGAGGCGTTCCGCAACTGGGTGAGCGCCCTGCCCGACACCCTCGGCGTGTTCGTGACCTCGGGCTCCGAGGACTTCCTCATCCACGTGGCCGTGCCCGACAACGACAGCCTCTACGCCTTCGTCATCGACCGCCTCACCGAACGCGCCGAGGTCGCCGACGTGCGAACGTCCGTGGTCTACGAGCACCTGCGCAACGACCGCATCCGCCCGGTGCGCAGCTGACGGCGAGTAACGGTGCATTTCAGAGTGACCGAGCCCCTATAGGCCACCACTCATGCTCAGATGCACCGAAACCGGCGTCACACGGGAGGTTCGGGATCGTATTGGATGCCGCGGCGCACCTCGATCGCGCGTTCGCGCCCGGCCAGCCGGGCCACGAGGTGCAGGGCGAGGTCGATGCCGGCCGAGACGCCCGAGGCCGTGACGATGTCGCCGTCGTCGACGAAGCGCGCCTCTGCCTGCACCCGGATGCTCGGGTCGAGTTCGGAGAGCAGGTCGAGCGACTGCCAGTGCGTGGTGGCGGGTCGGCCGGCGAGAATTCCCGCGGCGGCATATACCAGCGCGCCCGTGCAGACGCTGGCGAGAAGGGGAACGGATGCCCGCTGCTCGCGCACCCAGTCGAGCTCGGCCGGGTCTTTCAGTCGCGGCCGGGTGCCCTGCCCGCCCGGGTAGATCAGAACCTCGAGCGGGGGAGCCTCCGTGAGCGTCGTGTCGGGCAGCAGGCGGAGGCCCTTGGCGCAGCTGACAGGATCGAGCGTGTCGGCGAGCATCCGCACCTCGTAGCCGTCTTGGGGGTGGTGGAGGGTCCAGTAGGCGAGCACCTCCCAGGGCCCCACGGCGTCGAGTTCCTCGACGTTCTCGAACAGGAGGATGCCGATCGTCTTCGTGCTCACGTCCTCCACGCTACGGCCGGGGCCCGTCTCGCGCGAGCGCTGGGGCGCTTTTGGACAGACGGCCCGGATAGGCTAAAGTAAACCGTCGGCCCGGGCTACGGTGCGGCCGGTGGGGTATGGTGTAATTGGCAACACGGCTGATTCTGGTTCAGTTGTTCTTGGTTCGAGTCCAGGTACCCCAGCAAGACAAGGCTCCTCGTCGAGGGGCCTTTTTTGTCGCCCGTCGAGGTCGTCACCGTGCCGCCTCGTCCTCGAGGAAGCGTGGGCGGGAGGCCAGGATGCCGGCCACCAGCAGGATGCCCAGGCTCACGAAGAGGAACACGAACGAGCCGCTCCACCCGCCCTGCGCTCCGTGCAGGACACCGATGAGCAGCGGGCCGACGCAGGCGATGGCGTAGCCGATGCCCTGCGTGCGGCTGGAGAGCACGGACGATCCGGCCGTGCTCCGCGTGCGCGCGTTGACGAGCGTGAGGCACATCGGGAAGGTGCTCACCCCCAGCCCGAGCGCGGCCACCCAGATCACGGCACCCTCGAGCGGCGCGACGAGCAGTCCCGTGTAACCCACCGCGAGCAGCGCCACGCAGACGACGACGATGACCGCCGGATTGCGCAGGTGCAGCGTCAACGGCGGCACGAGGAACGCCGCACCGAACCCGAACACCGAGAAGAAGGCCAGGAGCGTGCCGGCGAGGGCTGGGTCCGCCCCCGCCTCCACGAGGAGGGTCGGCAGCCAGGTGATGACGACGTAGGTGTTGAGCGCCGTCATCGCGAACAGGAGCACCATCGACCACAGCAGGGTGGTGCGCCAGGCTCCGGGAACACCACCGAGGGGCGGGGGAGCGGATGCCGCGCCGGCACCCGCGCCGCGCCAGCGCTCCCGCCCTGACACGGCGATCCCGATCCACAGCACCGCCGCCGCGGCCGTGAGGATCGCCCACATCCCGATCGCGAACCGCCACCCGGCCGAGAGCGCGATCGGCACCGCGATCAGTGGAGCCACGAACTGTCCGAACTGCAGCAGTGCCAGGTAGAGCGAACTCACCGTCTTGAGCCGCGACGCGAAGTAACGCTTCACGATCGGGACGATGAGCACGTTCGAGGTGCCCACGCCCGCGAACGCCACGATCGTCGACGCGACCAACACCGTCGGATCGGGACTGAGCGCACGCAGCCCGATGCCGAGCGTGGTCACCACCGTCGCCACCGCCAGGGTCATCTCGAGGCCGAGCCGGCGCGACGCGGCCGACGCCACGAAGCCGAAGACGGCGAACGACGCCGTGACGATCGTGCCGAAGGCGCCGTAGAGCGCCGTGCCGAATCCGAGATCGCCGCCGATCTGCTCCAGCAGCGGACTGAAACCGGTCACCGCCGTGCGCAGGTTGACCGCGGTGAGGATGAGCGCTGTGAGCACCAACAGCGTCGTGCGCCGCGTGGTGGACACCGGAGTGGGAGTCGTCGTCATGTCGATCCAAAAGATAGGATGATGGGATGAATCCCGAGGATAGCGTCTTGACGCCCGCCGCGCCATTCATGCGCTCGGGGGTGACCGACTATCTCACCGACCTGTTCCACGAGGAGATCCGGTCGGGGCGGTGGGCGGTGGGGGCGAAAATCCCGGTCGAGAGCGAGCTCGTGAGCTGGACCGGCGCCGGCCGTAATTCGGTGCGCGAAGCCGTGCAATCACTCGTGCAGGCGGGGCTGGTGCGCCGGGAGCAAGGCCGCGGCACCTTCGTCATCGCGCGCTCACAACTCACGCAGACCCTGCAACGCCGGCTGTCGACATCCGCTCGCCGCGACGGCCTCGAATTGCGGTTCGCGATCGACGCCGCCACGGCCGAGCTGGCCGCCGAGCGCCGCACCGAACAGGATGTGCGCGACCTCCGGGCGTTGCTCGACGCCCGCGCCGAGTCGTGGAAGCACCCCGACATCGACGAGCGGATGGCCGCCGACACCGCCCTGCACCGGGCCGTCGCCGCCGCCACCCACAACGAGTTGTTCGTCGAGCTCTACGACGGGCTGCTCGAACTGTTCCGTTCCGTGCTGCGCGCCGACGTCGAGGGCGAGGTCGACCACCACGCGGGCCAGCACGAGCGTCTGGTGCAGGCGATCGCCGACCGGGATGCGCGGGCGGCCCGCGCCGAGATCGGCGACCTGCTCACACCGCTGATCGCAGAGGGAGAGCCGGAGCGGCACTGACCGTCGTCACGGCACAGTCGTCAGTCGGCCGGTTGCGGCACCCTCCGGTCGAGGAGACGGCGGAGCTCTTTGTACCGGGTCTGGAACGCGATGTTCTGCGCGAATCCGTCGCCGGCGTGCAACTCCTCGATGGCGGCCGACAGCCGCTCGACATCGGTGGGCGCGAGTTGATCGACCCGTATCTCGTTGATGGGCGTGCTGATCGCCAACGCGGCGATGTCATCCGTCCAGTATCCGTTCGTCATCCTTCATCCCTCGCAGGTCGGTTGCTTCGTATCGGCGAGGTCCAGGCGAACGCGAAAATCGGTTTCCTCAAGGGTAGAGCGAACACCCGCACAAGTCGAGGAAAGCCCGACGTGCGGCTACGACGAACGCCGGATGCCGCGACGGAGCACCAAGAGTGACGCGCCCGCCACCGCGAGCAGCACCACGAAGCCGATCACGCCGGGCAGCGCACCGTCGCCCGTGTTCGCGAGCGCCGGAGTCGGCGTCGGGGCTGCGGTGGGCGTCGACCCGGAGGCCGCCGTCGGCACGAGCTGACCGTCGGCCCGCACGCGCTGACCGACGCCGTAGTCGTTGACGGCCGCGACCGAGACCCAGTACGCCTGTCCGGCGAGGAGGTCGCCCACCGTCTTGTGCGTGGCGTCCGCGTCGGCCTTCACGGTGACGGGAGCACCGCCGTCGACGGGTGTCACCCTGATCAGGTAGTGCGTGATCGCCGAACCACCGGCATCCTTCGGCGCGCGCCAGTGCGCGGTGACGGCCTCGGAGCCGGCCTCACCGTGCACGTCGGTCGGGCCGGTGGGCGTGCCCGCCGTGGCGCTGATGATCACCTCACCCGTCGTGTTGTCGAAGCCGATCGTGTGCTTGAGGTAGAAGCCGTTGCCCGCGTTGAAGGTCTCGTTCTTGTCCTGGCTGTACAACCCGTACCGGTAGGGATTGACGCCCGGCTCCTCGATCTCCGCGTACGGCTCGGAGGTGGATGACGTCGCCCACGACACCGAGGCCCGCGTCTTCACCCAGCCCAGCAGCACAGCCCCGGAACCGGGCTCCGGAGTGGAGTGCACCGGGTCGACCACGGGCTTGAACTGGTCTCCCCGGATCATGCCGGTGCTCTGACCGGTGTCGAACACGGTGTCGTTGCAGGCTTTCGCGTGGTCGCCCTGGTACTCGATCGTCCAGCACACCTCCGGTTCGTCGAACACCGGCTGGCCCGTCGGGTAGAAGCGGTCTCCGTCCTGCGTGCGCTGCAGCACGGTGTCGGTCTCGCCCGCGTCCACCGGCTTGCCGAGCCGGATCACCGGGTCATCGGCGGTGAAGTCCACGGTGAAGCCGACGCTCAGCTCCTCGCCCAGTTGGGCCAGAGGCGAGAAGAGGTCGTTCTTCGGGTCGCCCTCGTTGTGCGCATCCGCGAGCCGCTGACCGATGCCGATCACGCCGCCGATGTCGTCCTGGTAGCCGAGGCAGTGGGGAGTGCACGAGGTCGCGTCGAGGAACGCCACGTCGCCGGGCGTGGTGACCACCCCGCCCACCTCCACCTGGGCTCGAGCGATGGTGCCCGATGCCGACGACCCGTCGTAGTCGATCCCCTGGGCGATACCGGTGTCGAACACCGGCTCGGTCGGGTTCACGATCGCATCCGGGAACACCACCATGAAGTTGGTTCCCGTGTCGATCATCATCGGGATGGGATCGCTGCCGTTGATCGACACCTCCACCCTCGGCAGGTAGCTCCCGGTCTCGGAGGTCAGGAGGGTCACCGGGATCTCCGGTGGGGCCGGAGGTGCTGCGTGTGCCGAGGTCGCGATCCCGGCCACCAACGCAGTCGCCACCAGCGCGGTGGCCGTCCCGAACGCGCCGAGCCGACGCGCTCCCCAGTTCTGCCGACGTTGCACTGCCGCCCCCTTCATCACCGGCATCCCCCCGGATGCGCGGCGACTCCAGCATAGGGGCGGTTCAGCGGCGGGCGGCAGCCCCCGGACGGAGGCGGATGAGGCGCTGCGGACCCTCCTCCTCGAGCTCGGCCACGTCGGACCGGGAGGAGAGGAAGTCGGTGAACGAACGGTAGCCGAGCGGCTTCTCGTTGAACGACGGGTCCATGCGGCGCATCTGGTTCTTCACGGTGCCCGTGTTGAGCCACTCGTCGGCGTCGCCCTTCGCGTGCCCGATCTGCAGGGCACGCACGAGCAGTTCGGTCGCCACGGTCTGCGGATCGATGTCCTCGGCGGGTTCCGGCTCGTCGAAGGGGGCGTCGTCGCTGTGCGAGAAGGTCGGGATGGTGACCCGGCGCGAGCGCGTCGCCGGCTTCTCGGGCGCGGCGTCGGCGGTGTCGGCGGCATCCGTCGTCTCCGCGGTGTCGGCTTTGCCGGTGGAGGAGGCGCGGCGGCCCGAGGCGCGCTTGGCCGGGCCGCTGGCGGAGGTGCCCGCGCCGGCGCCGGTCGGAGCCGGGGCCGGCTTCTCGATGCCGGGCAGCGAGTCGTAGTCCTCGAACTCGTCGCACGCGGCGGCGAGCGAGGTGCTCGTCGACCCCGCGACGCCGATGCCCACCACGAAGCGGCCGAGACGCTTCGACTTCTGCGCGAGCGCGATGTAGTCGGAGTCGCCCGCCACGATGATCACGTGCGTGAGGTCGGGCAGCCGGAACAGGTCTTCGACCACGTCGACGGCGAGGCGGATGTCGGCGCCGTTCTTCGTGCCACGGGTGGTCGTGGTGAACAACTGCGTGAGGTCGACGGCACGCGACATGAGCTGGCGCTGGTAGGCCGCGTTCACCGGCACCGACCAGTCGGCGTACGCACGGTTGACCACCAAGGTGCCGAACGAGGCGGCGAAGTCGATGATGGCGTTGAAGTCGACCGTCGCGGCGGCGAGGCGCGCGGCGATCTCGGGGTCGGCATCCGGTGCCGACTTGTCGAAGTCGCGGATGCCGTCGCGCTGGAAGGCGTTGCGCCCGTGCAGCTGCTGGTAGCGCGAGATGACGATGTTGTCGAAGTCGATGTACAGTCCGACGCGGGATTCGTTCGGTTCGGTGATGGTGTGCTCCTTGGCGGCTGGCGGAAGACCCAAGCGCGATCCGGTGCCTTCAGTCTAGGGTCGATCCTCTGGGTCGGCGGGGCGCGGTCGGGGCGCGCTCGGGCGCACGCTCGCGCACCGGCACCTCGGCCGGGATGCCGCGGGAGAACAGCAGGGCCAGAACCGAGACCGCGGTGAGGCCGAAGAACGCCACCCGCAGCGACGAGAGCTGCGAGTCGCTGTAGATCGTGGAGAGCGTCTCGGCTTCGTCGGCGCCGAGGCCGGCCTCTTGACCGATCTCGGTCACGCTCGCCGCGGGGACGATCGTGACACCGCCCTCGGTGGCCTGGCTGATCAGGGCTTGCGCGTCGTCCGGGAGGTCACTCGCCGCCACTCCTCCGGCGAAGGATGTCGCGAGCGCGCCGATCAGGATCGAGCCGATCAAGGCGGTGCCGAGTGAGGACCCGAGGTTTTGGAAGACGCCCTGCAGCCCGCCCACCTCGCTCGACTCCTTCTCCGACACCGCCGACATGTTCACGTTGCCGAGCTGGGAGGCGAGGAGGCCGAGCCCTGCGCCGGCCAGGAACATCCCGATGGCGAACAACACGCTCCGGAGGTCTTCGGTGGCCGAGCCGAGCAGCAGCAGCGCGCTGAATACGAGGATCAGCTGCCCCACCCGCACGATCCGCCGCGCCGACCAGACCTTCGACAGCCGGGTGCCGATGATCGAGAGGAGCACGAGCGAGACCGAGAGCGGGAAGATCTTGACTCCCGTCTCGAGGGCGTTGAGTCCCAGCGTCATCTGCAAGTAGACCGGCACGATGAAGAACAGCCCAGCGGTCACGGTGTACTGCAGGCCGAGAACGCTGAGCCCGCTGCGGAGCTGCCGGAGGGAGAACATCTCCATGTGCACGAGCGGAGGGCGACCACCCCGCACCAGGGCGAGCTGCCGGTGCACGAAGGCCCAGACGAGCAGCCCGCCCACCAGCATGAACCACGCGGTGAGCGAGACGCCGAGCGGAGCGATCTCGACCCCGCCGATCTCGGGGGAGGCTAGGGGTCGGATCCAGCCCCAGGTCTTGCTCTGCAGCATCCCGAACACCACGAAGACCAGGCCGGCGGCTGAGAGCAGCACACTCGGCACGTCGATGCGCACCGATTGCCGTGGCGTCGCATCCGACACCCGTCGCGTGAAGATCACGACCACGGCCATGATCACCACCTCGGCTACGAAGACGTAGCGCCAGCTGAAGTAGGTGGTGACGAAACCGCCGATCAGCGGCCCGACCGCCACCGCGCCGCCGGAGACCGCGCCGATGATGGCGTAGGCGGTGATGCGCTCGGGGCCTTTGTAGTTGTCGGCGACCAGAGCGGCGATGGCCGGGATGACGAGCACGGCCCCGAGGCCCTCGATGATCGACCAGCCGAGGAAGAGGACGGCGATGTTCGGGCTCAGCGCCGTCGTCAGCGAACCGAGCGCGTAGACGCAGGAGCCGATGACGAACGCGCGCCGTCGGCCCCAGATGTCGCCGAGTTTCGCGCCCAGCAGCATCACGGCGGCCATCGTCAGCGTGTAGAAGGTGATCGCCGCCTGCAGGGCGGAGACCGTCGTGTCGAGGTCGGCCACCACGGTGGAGATCGACACGTTCATCACGGTGCCGTCGAGCACCATCACGAACTGCGCCGCGCCCAGCACGACGATGACCGACCATTTCTTCATGGCTCAGTCTTGCGCGCGGGCGCACCCCGGGGCATCGCCCTCCTGGGGTGATGCCTCCGGATCAGTCGCGGCGGTAGCGGGGACGGTCCTCGCGCTTGGCCGAGTTGCCGCCGCGGTCGGGGCGCAGCTCGATGAGCACGCCGCTGATGCGGGTGTTCTCGAGGCGGCGGAGCGTGTCGTCGGAGAGGTTCGCCGGCAGCTCCACGAGCGAGAAGTCGGGGCGGATCTGGATGGCGCCGAAGTCACCCCGGTTGAGGCCGCCCTCGTTCGCCAGCGCACCGACGATCTGGCGCGGCTCGACCTTCTGGCGCTTGCCCACCGCGATGCGGTAGGTGGTCTTCGGGCCGCCGTCGCCGCGGGGGGCGCGATCGGGGCGGTCGCCCCGGGCGCCGCGGTCGTAGGAGCCCGAGCCGCCGGAGCGGTCGTCGCGCCGGCCGCGCTCGGGGCGGTCTCCGCGCATCCGTTCGCCCCGGTCGTCTTTGTCGAACCGGTCGAAACGCTGGGCGCGCTCGGCCTCGGCATCGAGCAGCAGGGGAGTGTCGCCCTGGGCGACCACCGCGAGGGCCGCGGCGACATCGGCCTCGGGCACATCGTGGTGCTCCACGTAGTGGCCCACGATGTCGCGGAAACGCTGGATCTGCTCCGGGTCGGCCAGTGCCGCGGTGATCGAGTCGTCGAAGCGCGCGAGCCGGGTGGAGTTCACGTCGTCGACGCTCGGCAGCTGCATCTGGGTGAGCGGCTGGCGGGTGGCCTTCTCGATGCTGGTGAGCATCCGGCGCTCGCGCGGAGTGACGAAGCTGATGGCGTCGCCCGTGCGTCCGGCGCGGCCGGTGCGGCCGATGCGGTGAACGTACGACTCGGTGTCGATCGGCAGGTCGAAGTTCACCACGTGGCTGATGCGCTCCACGTCGAGACCGCGGGCCGCGACATCCGTGGCCACCAGGATGTCGAGCTTGCCCGACTTGAGCTGGTTCACCGTGCGCTCGCGCTGCGCCTGCACCACGTCGCCGTTGATGGCGGCGGCCGCGTAGCCACGGGCGCGGAGTTTCTCGGCGAGCGTCTCGGTCTCGTTCTTGGTGCGGGTGAACACGATCATGCCCTCGAAGTTCTCGACCTCGAGGATGCGGGTGAGCGCGTCGACCTTCTGCGGGTAGGACACCACGAGGTAGCGCTGCGTGGTGTTCGCCGAGGTGGTGGTCTTGTTCTTGACCGTGATCTCTTCGGGATCGTGCAGGTACTTCTGCGAGATGCGGCGGATCTGGGCGGGCATCGTGGCCGAGAACAGGGCCACCTGCTTGGTGTCGGGGGTGTCGGCGAGGATGGTCTCGACATCCTCGGCGAAGCCCATCTTGAGCATCTCGTCGGCCTCGTCGAGCACGAGGTACTTGAGCTCGGTGAGGTCGAGGGTGCCCTTCTCGAGGTGGTCCATGATGCGGCCGGGGGTGCCGACGACGATGTGCACGCCGCGGCGGAGGGCGGAGAGTTGCACGCCGTAGCCCTGGCCGCCGTACACCGGGAGCACGTGCACGCCGCGGAGGTGCGCGGCGTACTTCTCGAAGGCCTCGCACACCTGGAGCGCGAGTTCGCGCGTGGGCGCGAGCACGAGGGCCTGCGGCGTCTTCTGGGAAAGGTCGAGCCGGGAGAGGATCGGCAACGCGAACGCGGCCGTCTTGCCGGTGCCGGTCTGGGCGAGGCCGACGACGTCGCGGCCGGCGAGCAGGGGAGGGATCGTGGCGGCCTGGATGGCCGAAGGCGTCTCGTAGCCGACGTCTTTCAGTGCCTTGAGCACCGCGTCGTCGAGGCCGAGGTCGGAGAAGGTTTGCGAGTCGGGGGCAGTGTCTGCCTCGGCCGACGCGGTGGTGGTGCTGGTGGAGGCCATGCGACAACGGTAGTCCCTGTGGCTGGGTGGAGCGGGACGGCTATGCACAAGAGTTGTGCATAAGAAGTGTGCATGCGAGACTGGGGCGCATGAGCACCGACGACGACTACACCGGGATGCGACTTGACGCGCGGGCGGTGCGGGTGCTGGCGCATCCGCTGCGCTCCCGCATCCTGGGCCGTCTGCGCCTCACTGGGCCGGCGACGGCGACGTCCCTCGCCGCGGAACTCTCGACCAATACGGGCGCCACGAGTTACCACCTGCGGGCTCTCGAAGGGGTGGGGCTCGTCACCGACACGGGGGAGGGCGTGGGCAAGCGACGCCTGTGGCGGGCGTCGACCGACTACCACTCGTGGACCAACTCCGACTTCGCCGGCGACGAGGATGCACGCACCGCACTCGACTGGCTGCAGCGCGACTACATCCGCCAGTTCGCGGCGCGGGCCGAGCGGTGGCTGGATGCCGCCGACGGGTGGCCGCGGGAGTGGGTCGACGTGCTCGGACTCAACGACGCCTTCGTGGAGGTCACGCCGACGCAGGCGGCGTCGTTGCGCGACGACCTCGACGCGCTCCTCGCGCGCTACCGCGCGGCCGGAGCAGGGGATGCCGCCGCCCGGCGCATCCACGTCTCGATCCAGTCCAGCCCCGTCGACCTCCGCCCCCCGCAGGAGCGTTGACGATGGCACGTCGCGTCGCCCCTTCATCTTCATCCGCACGTTTTGGCACGACGGCGAGCCGCGATTCCGCGAAAACGTGCGGATGAGCGCGGGTGAGGTCGCGGTGGGCGGCCGGATCTCGGTGCGGGCGGCGGAGCGGCGGCTCGTGCTGCTGACCGCGACGCGGTGGTTGCCGGTGGGGCTCGTGTTCGGGCTCACCGTGCTGCTCCCGCTCGAACGCGGGCTGTCGCTGGTTCAGGTGGGAGGGCTGCTCGCCCTCCAGGGCGTGGTGGTGCTGGCGCTCGAACTGCCCACGGGTGGGCTCGCGGATGCGCTCGGTCGCCGCCCGTTGCTGATCGCGTCGGGCGTGCTGGCGGTGGGGTCGGCGACGCTCTTCGTGCTGTCGACGGAGTTCTGGATGTTCGCGGTCGCGATGATCGCTCAAGGGGTGTTTCGCGCGCTCGACTCGGGGCCGCTCGAGGCCTGGTACGTCGATGCGGCGCACGCGGCCGATCCCGCGGCCCCGATCGAGCGCGGGCTGAGCCGCGCGGCGACGATGCTCGGTGTGGCCATCGCGATCGGTGCGCTCGCCGGCGGCGGCCTGGTGGCGTGGAATCCGGTGGCCGGTGTCTCGGCGCTCGTGCTTCCGTTCGCGGTGGCGATCGCCCTGTACGCCTTGCACACGGTGCTCGTGGCGGTGCTGATCCGCGAGCCGCGGCGGGCCGCCGGGGGTGGTGGGCGCGGTGGTCGGACGGCGCTGGCCGCCGCCCGGGACGCACCGCGCGTGGTGCTCGCTGGACTGGGGATGCTCCAGCGCTCGCCGGTGCTGCGCGCGATCGTGCTCGTGGAGGTGTTCTGGAGCGTCGCGATGATCGCGTTCGAGACGCTCACGCCGGTGCGCCTGGCCGGTCTGCTCGGGGGAGAGGATGCCGCGGGCGCACTCTTCGGGCCCGCCTCCGCCGCCGCGTGGGGGCTCTTCGCCGCGGGGTCGCTGCTCGCGGGTGTCGCGAGCCGTCGGGTGGGCGTGGCGTGGACGGCGATCGGGGCACGCATCCTGAACGGCCTCTTCGTCGTGGTGATGGGACTGACGGCGGGAGTCGTCGGCCTCGTGGCGGCCTACGGGCTCGCCTACCTCACCCACGGAGCCGCCGGTCCGATGCACAGCACGCTGCTGCACCGACAGGCCACGAGTGCGAACCGCGCCGTGGTGCTCTCGATGAACTCGATGGTGGCCGGTGGCGCCTACAGCCTCGGCCTCCTGCTCTTCACGCCGCTCGCCGAGGGGTTCGGCACGGGGGTCGCGTTCGTGGTGGCCGGTGCCTTCAGCGTCGTCGGCGCTCTGCTCTACCTCCCGGCCCTCCGTCAGGAGAAGGAAGGTCGCGCGACGGCACCGGTCTCGTGAACCGAGCCGCCGCGCGACATCCGTGCCGAACGATCAGGCACGGCCGAACGCCTTGCGCAGTACGTGCACGGCCTGCTCCACGGCAGCCGTCGCCGCAGCGCTCGAGCGCACCGGGTTGAGCATCATGAAGTCGTGGATGGTGGCGTTGTACCGCACGCTCGTGGTTCGCACGCCCGCCGCCGTGAGCTTGCGGCCGTAGGCCTCGCCCTCGTCCCGCAGTACGTCGTTCTCGTCGACGGCCAGGAAGGTCTCCGGCAATCCGGCGAGGTCTTCGAGCGACGCGCGCAACGGGGAGGCCGTGATCTCGCCGCGACGGTCGAGGTCGGGGAGGTAGCAGTCCCAGAACCACGCCATTGCCTTGGCCGTCAGGTGCGGGCCGTCGGCGAACTCGCGGTAGCTCGCGGTGTCCTGCGAGGCGTCCGTCACCGGGTAATAGAGGGACTGGTGGACGAAGGTCACGTCGCCGCGCTGCTTCGCGAGGAGGGCGACGGCGGCGGTCATGTTGCCGCCGACCGAATCGCCCGCGATCGCCAGGCGGGAGGCGTCGAGACCCTTCGAGGCGCCGTCGGTGACGATCCAGCGGGCCGTTGCGTAGGCCTGCTCGATCGCGACGGGGTACCGGGCCTCGGGCGAACGGTCGTACTCCACGAACACGATCGCGGCCTCGGCGCCCACCGCGAGCTCGCGCACGAGGCGGTCGTGCGTCATCGCGTCGCCGAGCACCCAGCCCCCGCCGTGGATGTAGAGCACCGTCGGGAGAGGGGCGTCGACGCCGACCGGCTTCACGACGCGCACGCGCACGTCGCCCACCTCGGCGGGAACGGTGATCCATTCCTCGTCGACGTCGGGCTTGTCGATCGGAGCGGATTGCACCTCGTCGAGCGCGGCGCGGGCACCGGCCGGGCCGAGGTCGTAGACATACGGAGGGTTGGCGACGGCGTCGGCGAAGGCCTGGGCTTCGCGTTCGAGAACGGGCTCGGTCATGGGAAGTGTCCTTTCAGGAGAGGAGGGGAAACACCAGCTGAGACCGTTGAGGCGCCCTGGCTGTGACCACCGCTAGCATGGTGCGGGCGGAGGGGCCGCTCTGGGGGGAGCACGAACACATGACCGAGTCGATTTCAGCGCAGCCGACGGTCGTCGCCGGCGGAAGCACGGGTCGCATCCTGGCCGCCCGCCTCTGGTTCGGGGGCATCGCCGTGGTGGTGGGCGCAGCGCTCATCATCCAGATCGTTCTCATCTTCACCGGCGGGCAAGACGTCAACGCCTTCCAGAGCACGGTGGGGCAGAGCCTCGGTACCCGCTTCTTCCACCTCTTCAGCTACTTCACCATCCAGAGCAACCTCTTCGTGCTCGGCACCTCGATCGTGCTGGCGCTGAACGTCTGGAAGAACGGGCCGGTCTGGCGCGTACTCCGCTTCGACGCGATGCTCGGCATCATCATCACCGGGCTCGTGTACGAGGGCATCCTCGCCGCGCTCGTGCACCCCACCGGCTGGGCGCTGGCGGCTACCATCGGCTTCCACTACATCTCGCCGTGGGCCACCCTCATCGGCTGGTTCGTCTTCGGACCGCGACCCCGGATGCCGTGGAGCACGACCGCCCTCGGCTTCATCTGGCCGATCGCGTGGCTGGTCTTCACCTTCGTGGTGGGCGCGATCATGAACTGGTACCCCTACCCGTTCCTCGACGTGTCGCTCATCGGCTTCGCCGACTCGGTGCGCAACTGCCTCGTCATCCTGCTGATCGGTGTGGTCATCGCGGTCATCCTGACCCTGCTCGACCGTCGCCTGCCGGCCCTCGTGCACGACGGCCCGCCGCGCACACGCAGGCCGCGCCGCTGACGATCAGCCCTCGGGGGCGGTGACCGGCGCCGAGGTCGGCAGGGGAGACGGGGTCGGCACGGGAATCGGTGCGGTCTGGGTGCCGCCGGCGGGCGCGCAGGTGGTGGGTGCCGGTTCGCCCGCGAAGCGGTCGGCGATCCACGAGGTGTACTCGCCCTTGGCGTCGGTCGGGATGGTCTGGTGCGTCGCCCCGTTGTAGATCGTGTACTCCACCGGCTGCCCGAACCCGCAGGCCCGCTCGAAGTACTGCGTGGTGCCGTTCGGGTTCACGACCGTGTCGGCGGTGCCCTGCATCACGAGCACCGGCGCGGTCGGCGCCGCGTAGCCGGGCGTGTTCTCGTCGAGCCGCTTCTGCCAGTCGGCCGGGGTGGTCGGCTGGATGAGCGTCTCGAACGGCGTCGTGAGGTTCGAGCTGAACACGTAGGCGAGATGGTTGACGCACTCGACTCCGGCCGCGGCGAGAGCCTCCTCGCCCTCCTTCGTCACGACATCCGAGGCCTTGAGCTCGGGGTAGGCGGCGAGGAACCCGCGGTAGACGTTGAGTTGCAGGGCCGCGGCGTGCGCGACCGAGACGGAGTTCTCCGGCCCGGGTGCCACCTGTCCGGCGAACTGCGGTCCGTTGTCGGCGGCGGGGGCGAGCGCCGCCGTGCCGAGGAGGTTCAGCGGGGCGCCGTAGGACGTGTCCTGCGCCATCCAGACGGATGCGCCGCCGCCCTGCGACCAGCCCAGCACGACCATGTCGTCGCCGGCCTTCGTGGCCTCGATCTGCTGCGCGGCCTTCACCGAGTCCCAGACGTTGTTGGCCTCGGAGTCGAGCACGGTGTACTGCTGCACGCCCGGGGTGCCGAGACCCTGGTAGTCGGTGGCGACCACGACGTAGCCCGCGGCGAGCATCTCGGTGAGGGCCGGTACGCCGACGTCCTGCTGGAAGGGGCTCTCGTAGGTGAAGTAGTCGACCAGGTCGACCGCGGGCTTCGGCGCGAGCGACGGGGCGCAGTTGCGGCCGCCGCCTTCGGTGCCGTGCGCCCAGGCCACGACCTTGCGGCCGCCCTCGGGGGCGTCGCCCTCTGGCGCCACCACGAAGCCCGATGCCGCGACGGGTGTTCCGTCGTGCAGTTCGGAGAGGTAGAGGATGCGCCAGGCACGCGCGCCGTCGGGCGCGGGCACCTCCTCGGATTCGATGATGTCGCCGTGCTTCCCGCGCGGCAACGGCGACGGCGGCGTGTAGAAGTCCGGGATGCCGAACTGCCCATCGGTGGTGGGATCGACGGCGCCGACCCCGGTGCCACCGGCATACGCACCGCCCGTGGCGTCGGAGGGTGCGGCAGTGCCCGCATTCTCCATGCCCGTGCCGGCGGCCCCGGCATCGGTGCTGCAGCCGGCGACCGAGACCCCGACGAGAACGAACAGCGAAGCCGCAGCCACGATGCTCTTGGACAGGCGCGAGCGCGCAAAAATATCGACCCCGAAGAACCCCATGCTTCGGATGTTAACAGGTTTCAAGAAACTCGGATGTCGCGATGTCCGCGCTGCTCACACCCCGCGATCGGGCTGGCTCATGTCGCCGGTGCCCGGCGTCCCGTCGCCGGGCCCATAGCTCAGGAACACGGTGCCGTGCGGTGAGGCGACCGGCGGCTCGAGCAGTCTCAACGAGGCGGGAAGGCCATCGTGCGGGAAGAGCCGCTTGCCTTTCCCCAGCACGATCGGGTACACCCAGAGGTTCAGGCGATCGAACAACCCCTCGGCAACGAGCGAGCGTGCGAAGTCGATGCTCCCGATGACATGCGTCTCCCGGTGCCGCTCGCGCAGGACCGCCACCTCCGCGGCGAGATCGCGGCCGAGCAGGTGCGAGTCGCGCCAGGCGAGTGCGGGCGTGCCCCGGGAGGCCACGTACTTCGGGATGGAGTCGAACTTTCGAGCGATCGCGTCGTCGGTGCCGTCGAGTTGATTCGGCCAGAAACCGGCGAAGATGTCGTAGGTGCGGCGCCCCAGCAACAGGGCGTCCATGGCCTGGATGCCCGCCATGACCCGTTCGCCGTCGAACTCGTCCATCACCGGCGCCTGCCAGCCGCCGAAGGCGAACCCGCCGTCCGTGTCCTCATCCGGGCCACCCGGAGCCTGCTGAACGCCGTCGAGCGTGGTGAAGAGGTCGATGTGGATGCTCCCGGTCACGATGGTCTCCTTCGTCGCAGTCCCGCCCGACATGCTCGCAAACCCCGCGTGGGGCGTCAATAGGCCCGCGCGGGCGCGTCGACGGCGAGTGGCGGCATCCGTTCGCGAATCCGTCACCGATCGTTCACCCGGCGTCCGCATCCGGAACTTACGCTCCGACGATGACCACCGGATGCGGGTGCCGCGCATGATCGACCACGTCGATCCCTTCATCGGCACCGAGCCCACCGCGCTGCCCGAGCAGACCGGGCTCGCGGCGAGCTGGTGGTGGCCGAAACCGCAGATCGGCAACACGCATCCGGGTGCCACGCATCCGCTCGGCATGGTCTCGGCATGCGCGTACTCGGGCGCCTACCCGACGGGCTACGGCCGTTACGACCTCAGTCTCGAGGGCGTGCCGCCCACGATCTACGACGCGCAGCTAGCGAGCGGATTCACGCACTTCCAGCAGTCGGGGACGGGCGCGATCCGCAAGTACTACAACTACTTCCGCGTGACGCCGATGGTGGAGCCGCTCGACGTGCTCGGCCGCACCTGGGCGCTCACCGAGGAGGAGGCGTCGCCCGGCTACTACACCGCCACCCTCGACTCGGGTATTTCCGCGGAGATCACGGTGGGGCCCAAGAGCGCCGTTCACCGGTACACCTTTCCGCAGCACCAGAACGCCCGCATCGTGATCGACTTCTCGCTCGGCGGACTCGCGATCCCCTACGGCTCCACGATCCCGCTCCGCGCGCATCTCGAGACCGTCGAACCCGGCGTCGCGAGCGGTGTCGTCGCGGCCGAGGGCGCGCCCATCGCGGTGCACCTGGAGTGCGACGCCCCGCACTGGCGGCAGATGCTCTGGTACGACCGGCGGCTGATGCCGGGCGGCAAGCGGCTCGACTTCGATCACATCCGGCCTACCACCCTGCGCCCGTTCGGGCTGATGTGGGCGGGGCCGAGTCAGCCCGGCCAGACGATCGAGCTGAGGATCGGGTTCTCGTTGCGCGGCGTCGAGCAGGCCGAGCGCAACCTGCGCGCCGATTGCGGACCCGGCCCGGCGCGCTTCGACTCGCGACGCGAGCGCACGCAGAAGACCTGGCGGAAGCACCTCAAGACCATCACCGTCGACACGCCGTCGCCCGAGCGCAAGACCGTGTTCTCCACGGCGCTCTACCACTCGCTCATCAAGCCCTCCTTCGCCCACTCCGAGAGCCCGTTCTGGCCGAGCGACGGTCCGTTCGCCTTCGACATCGCGACGATGTGGGACATCTACCGCACCCAGTTGCCACTGCTCACCGCCCTCCAACCGGAGAAGGCCGTCGAGCTCGCGAACGCGCTGCTCACCATCTGCGAGGAGGAGGGGAACTTCCCGATCGGCTATCGGATGGCGCGCGGCAGCGACCGGTTCTCTCGCCAGGGGAGCGCGCTGGCACACACCTTCCTCGCCGACCTCTGCCAACTCGGCGTGCCCGGCATCGACTGGGACTGGGCGCTCGTGCACATGAGCGACGACCTGCGCCGCACCTACGGCGAGGACTACCTGCTGCGCGGTGAGGCGCATCCGATCACCCACACCCTCGACATCGCGTTCGGGTACTGGTGCACCGCGCAGGTGGCTCGGCACGTGGGTGACCGGGCGCTCGCCACCCAGTTCGAGGCTCTCGCGACGCGCTGGGTCAACGCGTACGATCCCGCGACCGGGTTGCTCAAGGACTCCACCTATTACGAGGGCAGCCGCTACAACTACTCCTTCAGGTTGCAGCACGACATGGCCGGGCGGATCGAGGTGAGCGGCGGGCGCGAGCGCTTCGTCGCGCAGCTCGACGCCTTCTTCGGCTTCGGAGCGCCGCCGGTGCGGCAACTGGGCGTGCGGCCGGGCGTCGCCGAACTCGTGGCGGGCTACGAACTGGGACGGTTCGAGGGCCTGAACAACGAACCCGACATGGACGCCCCGTGGGCCTACCACTACGCCGGTCGCCCCGATCGCACGGCCGAGGTGGTGCACGACGTGGTGCACCAGCAGTTCGGCACCGGTCGCGGCGGCCTGCCCGGCAACGACGACTCGGGCGGACTCAGCTCGTGGTTCGTGTGGGCGTCGCTCGGGCTCTTCCCGGTGGCGGGGCAGAACCTCGTGCTGGTGAACGCGCCGTCGTTTCAGGCCGCCGAGATCGCGGTCGGCGGGGGAGCGTTCTCGGTGCGCACCTCGGGGTTCCGTGAGCCCGTCCCGGGTGGTCCGGTGCAGTACGTGCAGGCGGCGACCTTCAACGGGCATCCGCTCGAGCGCAGCTGGTTGACCGGCGCCGAGTTCCACGGTGGCGGGGAATTGCTGCTCGAGCTCGGGCCGGAGCCGAGCGGCTGGGGCACGCGCCTCGTGCCGCCGTCATCGTCCATGGCGGCCGCGACGACGACCGCACCCGCGACCGCGCCCGCGCCCGCGACCGCACCCACCGTCACGACCGCCTCAACGACAGGAGAGACCCCATGACCGCGATCCGCACCCGCCTCGTCATCGTCAATCGGGCCGACCCGGTGATCTGCGGCCACTCGGTGGAGGGGCGCAACCTCGCCGAGACGGCGCTCACCCGCGGCTTCGACGAGGTGCGCATCGTCACCTGGCCGATCGAGCGGCTCGAAGCCGCGGGCCTTCCCCTCAAACCACTCGACTCGGTGCTTCCCTACAGCCCCGGCATCATCGTGGAGCGGCCCGCGCCGGTCGGCGACTACAAGGTGCCCGACGGCCGCTACCTCGCGGGCATCACGGGCCGCCTCGTCGAGCTCTTCACCGACGGCGTGCCCACCGTGGCCCTCTCGCTCTACCTGTCGCCCCACACCATCGCGGTGGCCGACGCCGTGCGCGCGGCCTGGGGCACCGGCCTGCCGGTGAACGTCACCACCATCGCGGAGGCGGTGGGCTCGGATGTCACCAACGTGGTGCGCACGGCGGTGGAGGAGGGGCGGCTGGGAGCGGCCGCGCACATCCTCTCCTCATACCTCTCACAAGACCACTGCGTCGCCGTCTCGGAGTACACCCGCGACCTCATCATCTCGGAGGCCGCGCGGGTCGACGAACAGCACGGCACCCGCTTCGCCGAGCAGTGCCGGGAGCGGATCGCGGTGTCCTACCCGGCCATCGACGCGGCGGCCTACCTCGACCTCGATGCGGCCACCACGGATGCGCTCCTCGAGGCCCGGGGCCTCACACGTGACGGCTACCTCCTGTTCCTCTCGCGACTGACGGATGCGAAGGGTGTCGACGACCTGATCGCCGGCTTCGAGCAGAGCGCGCTCGCCTCCGCGTCCGACATGCCCCTGGTGATCGCGGGCCGCGGTCCGCAGGCCGAGGCCCTCCGCGAGCTGGCCGGGCGCTCGCCGCTCGCGTCGCGCATCCGTTTCCTCGACGACGTCGGGGATGCCGAGAAGCCGCACCTCATGGCCGGCTGCGCCGCCTTCGTGCTGCCGTCGAAGCCGCGCCCCGAGTTCGTGGAGACCTTCGGCATCGCGCTGGCGGAGAAGATGCTCGCCGGCGGAGGCCCCGTGATCACGACGCTCACGGGCGGGATCGGCGAGGCCATCGGCGACCACGCGATCGTGGTGCCGGTGAACGACCCCGCGGCGATCGCGGCGGCCATCGACGAGGCGGTGCTCCACACCACCCCGGCCTCCCGTGCGGCGGCGGCGGACGCCGCTCGTGCCTACGCCCTGCAGTTCGATCGCCACGCCGTCTTCGACAAGCTCTTCGCCTCGATCGCCCTCACCGAACCGCTGCCGCAGGCCATCTGAGGCGATCACCCGTCATTTCGGGAGGAGGAGCGCACAACGACGGCCGTATTCGACCCTCGTTGTGCGCTCCTCCTCCCGAAACGACACCCTAGGCTCAGGGCATGGGTGAGCAGACGGGATCCCGGCGCGAGGTCGACGCCGAGAAGGGCGTCGACCGACTGGTGTTCTTCAGCGACGCGGTGATCGCGATCTCGATCACGCTCATCGTGCTGCCGCTGGTCGACGTGGCACGCGATCCCTCCGGAGGCTCGGCCGCTGAGTTCTTCGCCGAGAACGGTCCGGGGCTCCTCGCCGCGGGCGTCAGCTTTCTGGTGATCGGCTCCTACTGGCGCGAGCACCACCGCATGTTCAACACGGCCATCGGTTTCAACCGGACGCTCGTGACACTCAATCTGCTGTGGCTGGCCGGCATCGCGTTCCTGCCTCTGGCCACCGTGTTGCAGGTCGGCGCCTCGCGAGACGACCGACTGGCCAACATCGTCTACATCGGTTCCATTGCGGTGACCACGGCGCTCCTGCGCAGCGAGGAGGTGGTGCTGGCGCGTGGTGGGCTGCTCGAGCCCGGCGCGGCGCCCAGCACTCGGCAGCTCGCCGTGCACTGGACGCCGGTGGCGCTCACGCTGCTGGCGGCCGCGGTGGCCGCCGTCGCGCCCCAGTCGGGTCTCTACCCGCTGCTGCTCCTCCTGCTCGGGCGACCGATCGAGCGGCTGCTCAGGCCTCGGACTGCACCACTGTCGTCGCCAGCGGGATCTCCTTGACGAAGCAGAGCAGCAGCGCTGCGGCGAGCATCAGCGGCACCAGGTAGAGGTAGACCGGGCTGAGTGCGTTCGAGTACGCATCCACGATCATCGCGTGCATCTCGGGCGGCAGAGCGTTGATGGCTGCCGGCGTGAGAGCGTTCGTGTCGGTCGGCACCGATCCGGCGGCGGCCCCGCCCGCGGCAGCGGATGACGCGAGCTGGTCGGTGAGTCGCGCCACGAACAGCGATCCCACGATCGCCGAGCCGAGCGAGGCCCCGATCTCGCGGAAGAAGTTGTTTCCCGCGGTCGCAGTTCCCACCATCGAGTGCGGTACCGAGTTCTGCACGATCAGCACGAGCACCTGCATGGCGAGTCCGATGCCGAGGCCCAGGATGGCGAGGTAGGAGAGGATCAGCCAGAGCGGCGTGTCGGCGCGCATCGTGGAGAACAGCACGAGGGCGCCCGCGATGATCAGCGAACCGACGATGGGCATCCACTTGTATCGTCCCGTCTTGGTGACGAGGAAGCCACCGCCGATCGCGGTGATCAGCAGGCCGCCGAGCATCGGCAGCAGCATGAAGCCCGACTGGGTGGCGTTGACGCTGTTCACGATCTGGAGGAACGTCGGCATGTAGCCGATGGCGCCGAACATCGAGATGCCGATGGCGAGGCCGCCGAGGGTGGTGAGGGTGAAGTTGCGGTTCTTGAACAGCGACATCGGGATGACCGGCTCACCCGATCGGCGCTCGATCAGCACGAAGGCGACGGCCGAGACCACGGTGAGGATGATCATGCCGATGATGACGGGCGAGTTCCAGTCGTATTCGGTGCCGCCCCACGACGCGGTGAGCACCAGGCCGGCCGCGGCGAGGGCGAGGGTGATCATGCCGGCCACGTCGATGCGCGGCTTCGAGCCCACACCCACCGGCGGCAGCTTGATGAACGCGACGGCGGCGAGGATGGCGGCAATGCCGAGCGGCACGTTGATCCAGAACGCGAGGCGCCAGCTGAGAACGTCGGTGAAGAGACCGCCGAGCAGCGGTCCGGCCACCGAGGAGAGGCCGAACACGACGCCGATGAATCCCATGTACTTGCCGCGGTCGCGGGCCGGGATGACGTCGGCGATGATGGCCTGCGAGAGGATCATCAACCCGCCGCCACCGAGCCCCTGGACGGCGCGGCCGGCGATCAGCCACTCCATCGAGTTCGCGAACCCGCCGAGGATCGACCCGAACACGAAGATCGAGAGGGCGATGACGAAGAGCGATTTGCGCCCCATCAGGTCGCCGAGCTTGCCGTAGACGGGCATCACCACGGTGGAGGCGAGGATGTAGGCCGTCGCCACCCAGAGCATGTGGTTGACCCCGTCGAGGTCACCGACGATGGTGGGCAGGGCGGTGCCGAGGATGGTCTGGTCGAGTGCCGAGAGCAGCATCGCCACCATGAGCGCGGCGAAGATGAGGCCGATCCGCTTCTGGGAGAGCTGAGGCGGACCGTCGGTCGTCGCGGGACCGGCGGCCGTCGCGGGGGCGGCGGTCTCGTCGCGGTCGGCGACCTCGTTCAGTTCAGGGCTGGACATGGCTCTCTTTCGGAAGGGTGTCGGACGGTGACGTGGTGGGGTGCGGCGGTGCGGGCGTGCTGCGGGTCAGTGCAAGTAGGTCAGCGCGAGTCGGGTCAGTGGGAGTCGGCGGCGAGTCCGAGCAGGTGCACGCGGGCGGATTCGATGTGCGTGGCGACGGGCCGACGGCGGCCGGTCTCGTGGGTCCAGGTCTGGAGCCCCAGGCGCAGCACGGCCCCGGTGAACATCACGATCGCCCAGGCGCGGTCGGTGCGCTCGCGGGCGGGCACGAGACCTTCGTCGCCGAGCAGACGTTCGGCTTGCTGCGCGAGGTCCTCTTCCACCATGCCGAGCCGCTGGAAGTCTTTCACCAGCAGCGACGGATTCGCCAGAGCCACGGCCCGGCGCTTGGCCTGGAGTTCGGGCGTGCCGAAATCGATCGAGGCGATCTCGTCGCGCACCGCCGCGATGAGCATGTCGAGCACCGAGACACCGGGCTGGAAGGCGATGGTCGGGATGACGGGCGGACCGAACGCCTTCGAGGCGCCGATCACGGCATCCTCTTTGCTGGCGAAGTAGTTGAAGAAGGTGCGACTGGTGACATCGGCGCGCTGGCTGATGGCCTCGACCGTCACCTCCGCGAGCCCGAACTCCGCGGCCAGTTCGACGGCGGCGACCTCGATGGCGCGCGCCGTCTCACGCTTCTTGCGTTCGCGAAGACCGAGGGTCTCCTCGACCGGATGCGACGCCACGGATGCCATAGTCAAATACTTTCACACTGCGAAAAGTTTCGCAACGCGAAAGTTGGTTGAGTGCTTTCCTACTCGGCTTCGGTGTGCAGGCGGAGTTCTTCGTGGTCGAGGTCGCCCTGCACGCGGAGGAACACGAGGTCGTCGATGCGCCCTGCCGCGCGGAGTTGTTCGATGGCGTGGCGTTTGCGGCCGATGGCCGTGAGCAACAGGCCTCGCACCGCGGCGTCCGCCGCGCGATCAGCGGGGTCGCCCGCCTTCGCGAGGGTCTCGTCGAGGCGCTCGCGCACGATCCGCTGGGCTTCGGGCGGCGCGCCCGCCTCTGCGGCGTCGGCGTCGAGGTGGTCGAGTGCCTCGCGCACCATGGTGGTCAGGGCCAGCCGGTACTCCTCCACCGATCCGTCGTCGCGCGGGAGGCGTGCCCGCTTCAGGATGAGGGGCATCGCGGCCCCCTGGCCCACGAGCAGCAGCACGATGACGCCGAAGGTGACCGCCACGAGCAGCTCGCGGTCGGGGAACCCTAGACCGTCGGCCATCAGGGCCGGCACCGAGAGGGCCGCGGCCAACGACACGGCCCCCCGGAAGCCGCCGCCGATGATGATGGCGCGGATGCGGAACGGCACGCGTCGGTCGCGCTGCGACGGTCGGCGGTCGAGCAGTCGGATGGTCGGTGCCATCGCCACCACCCAGATGAAGCGCACGGCGAAGATCGCCACGGTGACGGCGAGGGTCAGGAGGAGCACGTCCTGCCAGCCGTCTCTCGCGTAGGTCTCGACCACGCTCCGGGCCTGCAGGCCGATGAGTACGAAGAGGGCGCCGTTGATGACGTAGCTGGCCACCCGCCAGAAGTCGAAGGAGAGCGTGCGTGCGTTCGCGGAGACCACCCGGGGCAGGAGGAGGCTGAGCAGGAGACCTCCGGAGACCACGGCGACGACACCCGATCCGTGCGCCATCTCGGCCGGGAGGTACAGCACGAACGGTGTGATGACGGAGACGGTCGCGGCGAGCGAGGGCGTGCGGGCGATGCGCCGGAGGAGGTAGAGGGCGTAGCCGGCGACGAGCCCCAGAGCCACGCCGATCACCACGGCCCAGACGAAGCTGAGTGAGATCTCGCCGATCGACGGATCGCGTCCGGCCACGACCGCCGCCACGGCCACGGAGTAGAGGGCGAGGGCGCTCGCATCGTTGACGAGGCTCTCGCCGCGGAGCATGGTGTCGATGCGTCTCGGCAGGCGCGGGGCCATGGCGGCGACGGCGGTGGCATCCGTGGGGGAGAGCACGGCGCCGAGCACCAGGGCGACCGGGAAGGCGAGCCCCATGAGGGTGCCGATGCCGGCCACGGCGGCGGCCGTGACGAAGACGAGACCGATGCTGAGCAGGGCGATGACTCGGAGGTCGAAGCGGAAGCCGTGCACCGAGATGTTGAGCGACTCCCAGTAGAGCAGCGCCGGGAGGAAGATGTAGAGCACGATGTCGGGCGGCAGTGCGACCTCGGGAACGCCGGGCACGAAGCTGACGGCGATGCCGACCGCCAGCCACGCCCAGGGCGCGGGCACTCGCAGATACCGGTTCGCCAACCCACCCGCCAGCACCGCGAGGCCCAGCACCACGGCGACTTCGAGTCCCTCCATACGCCACAGGATAGTGCTGCGCTGCGACGCTGCACTCTCGTCCCTTAGCGTCGTGCGTCGTGCGTTGTGGGTCGAGCGTGGGTGGTGGGTGGTAGGCCGAGCGCGGGTGGTGGGTCGAGCGCGCGTCGTGGGTGGTGGATCGAGCGTGGGTGGTGGGTCGAGCGTGGGTGGTGGGTGGTAGGTGGTGGGCTGAGCGCGGGTGGGGGATCGAGCGTGCGTCGTGGGTGGTGGTTCGAGCGTGGGTCGTAGGTCGCTCCGTGCACAGTGGGCTGAGCGTGAGTCGTGGGTTGCGCGTCGTGGGCGAGGGTGCGCCGTTGGTCGCGCGTCGTGGGCCCAGCGTGCGCCAACCGACGGTGGTCCGCCGGTGCGTGCCCCTTCGCCGTTACACGGTGCCGCGCTCGCCGTCAGGTTGCGAGCTGGGTGCGTCCACGGGCCACGACGGGCTGGGGGAGGGTGCGTCGTCGGGTGACGGGGATGGGTGTCTGGGTCGAGTCGATCCAGCGCGGCGGCACGATGTTCGGAACGCCGTGGCGCATGGTGAGGCGCCAGGCTGGTTTGTGGATGCGGGCGTGGTGGAACCGGCAGAGCAGGACGCCGTTCTCGATGTCCGTGCGGCCGGGTGGATGTGCGGGCGTTCGCCACTCCTCCACATGGTGCGACTCGCACCCGGCGGGCGGGCGGTCGCAGCCGGGCCAGACGCAGCCGCCGTCGCGCGCCGCGAGCGCCCTGTTCTGAGCGGGGCTGAACAGGCGGCGGGTCTTGCCGTGGTGGAGCACTTCGCCGTGCCGGCCGAACACCGTCACGACCTCGGGGGAGTGGCAGCGGAGCCGCTCGACCGTGGTCATCGGCACGGGTTCGTCGAGCCCGTCGATCCAGCCCGGACCCCGCCCATTCTCGAGATCAGCGAGCGTGACGTGCACGTTGACGGTGGTGGTCGCGCCGCCCAGGTGGGGCATGTCGGAGGCGCCCGCCGCGCGGGCGATGAGTTCGGTGGCGGCATCCGCCATTCTCTGCGGCCGGGAGCGGGTGTCGGCCGTGATGAGCTCGGCGGCGGACGCGCCCTCGGCCGTCGCCGTGTTCTCGGCGGAAAACCCGCCTTCGGGGGCGGACGCACTCTCGGCCGCGGACCCACTCGCGGCGGCAGACCCACCCTCGGCACCCAACCCACGCTCGGTGGCGGGTCCTTCGCCGGCAAGGAACCGCGGCGACGTGCGTGGGCTGATCATCGCGTTCAGGGCGCCGAGCCAGACCGCGCCGTCTTCGGGTGGCAGCGCCAGGCGACCCCGGTACATCCCGTCGGCGCTCCGGGCCAAGGTGAACGAGCGGGCTTCGTGCTGGGCCTCGGCGCGGGGCTCGAGGCCGTCGGGGTCGAGGGATTCGCGGATGCGAACGGCCAACCGTGGCACGTCATCCACGACGAGCAGAGGGTTGCGAGCCGCCACCACGAGATGCTCTTCGGCCTCGGACACCAGGAGCGGATCGATGCCCCGCGAGAGCAGCGTGGCGCATTCGGCGGTGATGACCCCGGCACTCTCCACCCCGACGTCGCCGCACGACATCGCGTCGCGGACGAACGGGAACGGCTCGGGACCGACGCCCCCGCCCAGCAGCTCGACGCCGCGCATCCGACCGCCCAGATCGAGCCGACTCTTGGCCTCCCGAGTCGACGTTCTCGTGACGGAGGCGAGCAGCTTGGCCGGCGTGCTGAAGTTCTGCGAGCGGCTCAGGCCCTCGTCACCCAACTCGGAACGAGACCGAGCGCCGATCTCGCCGGCGACGCGGGTCTGCACGGCGCCGACGACCCGCGCCACCCGCTCGAACCCTGCACCGAACGCGAGCAGCGCACCGTCGTCGAGCCCGGCCACGGCGTCGCCCCAAGCGCTCACGCGCGCGGCGATCTCGCTGAGCTCGGACGGTGTGGGGTGCATGAGAACAGTGAACCATGAGCCACTGACATTCACTCACTTTCGACCCGGAGCCGAAGAGGGCCCGTTCAGACGCGCTTGTCGCGCTCGAACAGCCAGGAGTTCCACTCCCCGAATTCCTCCACCGTCATGAGTTCAGCCTGGTCCAGCAGCGCGACCAGCTCGGCCGGATCGGCGTGCCCGTCGCTGATCTGGAGCCGCGTGTCGTCGCGGATGCGCACCACCGACAACGCGCCGTTCGCCTCGAGCACCCAGGTGTCGGCATCGAGATGCTCGCACACGTTCTCGGTCGAGCCACCGACATCCGGATTCAGGATCCAGCCGCAGGCCTCGCTCTCGATGCTCTCTCCCTCGACGAGCGGAGCGGTGCTCAGCGTGACGTCGCCGTCCTCCACCCGGAAGTCCTCGCGCCGCAGCGCCGTCGGATCGCGCGAGAGCCTCACGTCGGTCTGATAGTCGCTCGGCAGCACGATCTGCACGACGAGCCCGGGCACGACGTAGGGCCTGGTGTACATGTCGTTCCGCCGCGTCAGCTCGGCCGCGTCTTCAGCGCTCTGCGCTTCGTCGATCTCCGCCTGAGCCGACGCGAAGGGTATGGCCACCACCACGAGTTGGACCGCGATCGCCGCGAGGCCCACGACCCGGACCAGTCGCGGCATCACCACCAGACTCGTCACGGCCGCCGCGAGGCCGAGACTGAGAGGGAGCGCTGTCACCCCACCGAAGCCGGGGAGCGCCGCCTCGGCGAGACTGATCGTCACCCCGAAGGCGATGAGCGTCACGGTGAGGGCGATGTTCCACCACACCTGAGCGCGCCCGGTGGTCGCCCGGGTGATCAAGGAGGTCAGCACCACGTAGACGGCCGGTATCGCGACCACCGCGACGAAGAGGACGGCGACGTTCGTGAACGCCGCCACGAGGAGTCCCCAGACGGTCACCTGGGCGTAGACAGCCGTCAGTACGCCGATGAACAGCGGATGCAGCAGCTTCAGAGACGGCGTGGCGGCCGTCGTGTCGTCGTTCCCGTCGTCTCCGTACATCCCCAGCCCCCCAGCCGATCCGCGATGACAACGACTGTACGAGCGGACGTATGCCGCTCGAAGCATGTGGGCGGGCAAGACGAGGTTCGGAACCCTTCACGACAGCTGTGGCAGAGTAGCTCCGATGATCACGACCCGACTCCGCCCCGCCGCGGCTCTCCTCCTGGGCACCGCTGCCGCCGGTTCTCTGGCTGCCTGCAGCACGGAGTACCACGGTCACGACAGCGGAATCGACGGCGAGCTCTGGGACCGGATGGCCTCCTTCGAAGACCCCCTGTTGACCAGCGTCTTCGACCCGCTCGACGAGACCATCGGCATCCTGCACACCATGATCCCCGAGCAGTACCCGCCGGCGGTCAGCGACCCCGACGAGTACCTCGCCGGCATCCTCGCCCCCCGTTGGGACGGTGCGGCCGCGTCCGTCCCCGAGCTCGGCCTCGACCAGGGAGGGGCGATCCTCTACGACGCCGTGTCGACGGAATCGGATGCCTCGTTCTCCATCTTCATCGCCTCGGGCCCCCGCTCCAACGGGCCCGACGACTCGGGCAGGGTCTACAGCGGACCGAGCGAGGTCTACACCTGCTACCGCTTCGACGTCCGTTTCGAGGCGGATGCCTCGGCCCACGCGCGCCAAACGATCTACCTCGGGTGTCCGGCCGAACTGGTGGATCCGTTGGCCGACGACGCCGCCTTCGCGAGCGCCGAGGTGTTCGCCGGCTGAGGGGCGGAGGGGCCGAGAGGCTGGCGCCTAGGTGCTCGGCCCCGGCTCGCTGACGCCCGCCGCCCGGTCGTCGCCCCCGCCCGCCACGTCGCTGCCCGCCACGCCGTCCCCGCCCGCCACGCGGTCGCCGCCTCTGACCTGCGCCAGCACCACCGCATCCTCGCACCCTCGGGCGAATCCCCCGGATGCGCCGATCGATGTCGCGCTGCAGCACCACCGCGCCGATCCGCTCCGCCAGCGGCGCCAACCATCGCGGCTTGCAGCTGAAGTTGTAACGCCACACCGCGAGCGTGCTGCTCGCGTCACCCTCGACGGGACTGAACCGCCATCCACCCGCGAGTCGCTCGAAGAACCACGACCCCTTCGTCATCTTCATCCCCACGTTCGACGGCGGATGGTACGACACGTATTCGCTCACCATCCGGAACCCGAAGCGCTGCACCGTGAAGGTGCGCACGCCCTTCGCGGGCACGGTCGCTCCGTCGAGCAGGTGCTGGTGGCGGATGAACGGGTCCCACCGCATCCGGATGTCTCCCGTCGTCTGCGACACCGCGAACGCGATCTCGGCACTCACGGGCACGATGCAGCGGGACTCGACGACAGGCACATCCCCACTCTGTCACCCGCACGCCCGCCCGGCCGCGAGATATCGGTCAGCGGAGGGCGAGCCGCGTCTGCGTGTGGGTGGCACCGCCATCCCTCTTGAGGCGGCGCAGCAAGCGGTCGAGCGCTCCGGTGTCGGCGACGCGGATGTGCACGAGGTAGTCGTAGGAGCCCGTGACGTGCACGGCGTCCCGGATCTCCGGAACCCGCCGAGCCCAGTCGAGGAACGCCGCCGAGTCGAGAGCGGGATCGAGTCGCACGTCGATGAACGCCTCGAGTCCGCCGGCGGCATCCGTCGTCTCCGCGTCGAGCACCACCCGGTAGCCGAGGATCACGCCGTCCCTCTCGAGGCGCCGCACGCGCGCGGCCACCGCGTTCGTGCTCAGCCCGACGCGGCGGCCGATCTCACTGAACGATGCACGGCCGTCCACGCGGAGAACATCGATGATCTTGTCGTCGGTGGCATCCATACGACACATCATCTCAATCGACTGCACGAACGCGCAGTGGGCGTCGAGCGGATGGCCCAAAGTCGTTCCATGGACGCGCTTCTGCCACTCGGCTCCGGACTGGTGGCCGGGCTAGTAGCCGGCCTGGCCGTCGCTGCGCCGCTGGGCGCGATCGGCGTGCTGCTCATCCAGGAAGGGATCACTCGCGGTCTGCGGCGCGGCCTCCCCGCCGCCATCGCTGTGGCGGTGGTCGATACCTCTTACTGCGTCGTCGCGGTGGCCGCCGGGGCGCTCATCGGGCCGGTCATCGCGGGATGGGCGCCCTGGCCGCAGTTCGTCGGCGGCACGGTGCTCGTGGCGCTCGGCGCGTACGGGCTGATCGTGAGCAAACGGCCACGGCGCGACGAAGCCGAGGTGGTCGAGCCATCCGGTTCGTCCCGTCGGCGTTTCGGCCTCTTCCTCGGCCTGACCGCGATCAACCCCGCGACGCTGGTCTACTTCGCTGCCATCCTGCCCGGGGTCGACCAGATCGCGTCGTCCGCACCAGCCAGGGTGGCGTTCGTCAGCGGTGTTGCTCTCGCATCGTTCGGATGGCAGACCCTGCTGGTCGCTCTCGGTGCGGGCCTGCGGCGCAAGGCGACTCCGTCGTTCCGGAGGGCGTCGGCGCTGATCGGGAACGGCGTGGTCGCCCTGCTCGGCGCGCTGCTCATCGTGCAGGCGTTGTGACCGAGTCGATCCCTGCATCGCGATGCGGTGAGGGACGCGAGCGGCGCATCCGGGACACTCGGGATAGCCTGTGGGATGCTCCCCGCCCCTCTCCCCGCCAGGCAGGTCATCCATGTCGTCCGCTGATCCCCTCGCCGACCGAGCAGCCCCCGCCGTCACCCCGTGGTGGAAGAGCGCCGTGGTCTACCAGGTCTACCCGCGCAGTTTCCAGGACTCCGACGGCGACGGCATCGGCGACCTCCGCGGGGTGATCGACCGCCTCGACCACCTGCAGCGTCTCGGCGTCGACGTCATCTGGCTGTCGCCGATCTACCGGTCGCCGCAGGCGGACAACGGCTACGACATCAGCGACTACGAGGACATCGATCCGGTGTTCGGCACGATGGCCGACTTCGACGAACTGCTGGATCGAGCGCACGCTCGCGGCATCAAGATCCTCATGGATCTCGTGGTCAACCACAGCTCCGACGAGCATCCGTGGTTCGTCGAATCCCGCTCGTCCCGCGACAACCCCAAGCGCGACTGGTACTGGTGGCGCGACGCCCGTCCCGGCACGATCGCCGGCCGGCCCGGCAGCGAACCCACCAACTGGGAGTCGTTCTTCTCCGGCTCGACCTGGGAGTTCGACGAGCAGACCGGCCAGTACTACCTGCACCTGTTCGACCGCAAGCAGCCCGATCTCAACTGGGAGAACCCCGAGGTGCGCCAGGCCGTGTACGCCATGATGCGGCGCTGGCTCGACCGCGGCGTCGACGGGTTCCGGATGGATGTCATCAACCTCATCTCCAAGCATCCCGACCTCCCCGACGGTCAGGTGGCCGAGGGGCACACCTACGGCGACGGCTTCCCGTTCTACGGGCACGGACCGCGGCTGCACGAGTTCCTGCAGGAGATGCACCGCGAGGTCTTCGACGGGCGGAGCGGATTGCTGACCGTGGGGGAGATGCCGGGCGTGACGCCGGAGGAGGCGGTGCTCTTCACCGACCCGGCACGCCGCGAGCTCGACATGGTGTTCCAGTTCGAGCACGTCGGCCTCGATCACGGTGAGGCGTCGAAGTTCGTGCATCGGGAGCCCGATCCCGGGGCGCTCGCCGCGTCGTTCACCCGCTGGCAGGATGCGCTGTCCGACACGGGCTGGAACAGCCTCTACCTGTCGAACCACGACCAGCCCCGCACCGTGAGCCGCTTCGGCGACGACCGCGAGTTCTGGCGCGAGTCGGCGACCGCATTGGCGACGATCCTGCACCTCCAGCGCGGCACGCCCTACGTCTACCAGGGCGAGGAACTCGGGATGACGAATCATCCGTTCGCCTCGATCGACGACGTGCGGGATGTCGAGAGCCTCAACCACTACCGGGAGCAGACCGACGCCGGGGGAGTCGAGGGCGATCTGCTCGTCGGGATCGGTCGCATCGGGCGCGACAACGCCCGTACGCCGGTGCAATGGGATGCGTCGCCGAATGCCGGGTTCACGACCGGGGAGCCGTGGACCGCGGTGAACCCGAACGCGGCGCTGATCAACGCCGAGGCGCAGTACGGCGTGCCGGGATCGGTGTTCGAGCACTACCGGTCGCTGATCCGTCTGCGGCACGAACGGTCGGTGGTCGCCGACGGCACCTTCCGTCGCGTACCCGCGGGATCGGACGAGGTCTTCGCCTTCGAGCGGCGACTCGACGACGACGTTCTCCTCGTCGTCGCGAACCTGTCGTCGGTGTCGCGGGTCGTGCAGCTCGACGGGGGCCTCGAACCCTGGCGCGACGCATCCCTGCTCCTCACCAATCTCCCTGCGAAGACCGTGGCGGCAGCGGAATTCGCCCCTTGGGAGGCGCGCGTCTACGCGCTTTGAAGGGCCTGCGCGAACATCACGAGGATGCCGCTCGGGCCGCGGAGGTAGGTGAGTTTGTAGACGTCTTCATAGGTCGCCACGCCGCGGAGAGGGTGGTAGCCGTGCCGGGCGGCGATCTCGAGCGCCGCGTCGATGTCGTCGACCGAGAAGGCGATGCGATGCATCCCGATCTCATTGGGGAGCGTGGGCTCCGTCTCGATGGCGTCGGGATGGATGTACTCGAACAACTCGATCTGTCCCTGACCGTCCGGCGTCTGCAGGACGGCGATCTTCGCGTGGTTGCCGTCGAGGCCCACGGCGGTGTCGGCCCACTCGCCGCTGACCGTGTCGCGCCCCAGCACCGCGAGCCCGAGATCCGTGAAGAAGGCGATCGTCTCGTCGAGGTCGCGCACGGCGATCCCGACGTTTTCCAGTTTGATGACCATGCCCTGCATGCTACTCAGCCCCTCCTCGGGGAATGGGCCGAGGCGCGGGAGTGGGCATGGGGGAGTTCTCCCCATCGCGAGCCGCTCGCGGCCCGGATAGCGTCGAGGGTTCCTGGCACCGGCCGGGTGGAACGGGGGATGGCGTGCGGCGACGACGGATGTGGGCGGGGTCCATAGTGGCGGGAGTCGCGGTCGCCGCGGCGCTCGTGCTCAGCGGATGCACGACCGAGCCGGCGCCCTCGCCCGAGCCCGACAAGACGGTGCTCCGCGATCTGTCCGAGCAGCTGAAAGCGCTCGACGGCGTCGTCGATGCGAAGCTCTCGACCACCGGATACACCACCGACGACGAGTTCTCGGCCACGATCACGATCGACGACCTCGCGCGGACCGGTGAGATCACGACGACGGCGATCAGCAGCATCCGGTCGTCGGAAGCGGCACCGGCCGCCTATGAGCTCGAGATCCGACGCGAACGCGAGAACCTCCCGACCGACCAGGCCACCATGCGCCTCGACGGTGACCCCGAGGCCGGCGCCGAGGCGCTCGGTGCCGTCACCGCGGTGTGGGCCGACCTCCTGGGCGTCGACGGTGTCTCCATCCCGAAGGCGACGATCACCACCGCCGGGCTGGATGCGGAGTACGTCGTGACCTACGACCCGCTCGTCGCCGGTGTGCGCCCCAGCGCAGTGGTTCCGGTGTTCGCGTCGATCCTGGCCGACAACGGCTTGGCAGCCGAGTCGTCGACGCTCACACCGGGCCTGGATGCGCCGCCGATGTTCAACCTCGACGGCAAGCAGCTCTACCCACAGGGCACGGTGGTCGCCACGGTCGCCACTCCGCTCGTCGGGCCGGCCGGACTGAACCTCGCGTCGACGCACTACCGCCTCAAGGCCGATCACGTGGTCGATGTCATCCTCTTCCCGGCCGTCGCCGCCGACGGCACTCTGCTGCCGCTCGACCTCACCTCGGAGACGGTCGCGGCCGCGCGGCAGCAGGTGGAGATCACCCGCGCTGAGCGCAACGGGTGGACGGTGGACGACGTGGTGGTCTTCACGCAGGACGGCACGCAGATCTTCGGCCGGCCGTGAGCGGCCCGAGCGCGGTGCCGGCGCTCCCGCCCGTGCCTCGACCCCAGGGTCGACCGTTCCCGTCCTGGCCCGTGTGGCTGGTGTTCGCCCTTCTGCTCGTCCCCTCCGTCATCGCGCTCGGTCTGTTCGGGGTGGCGAAGGATTCGGCGGCCGACGAGCTGGCGCTGCAGCGCGACGTCGTCGGACACAACCTGGTGCTCACGGGAGTGCTCACCGACGTCGAGACCTCGTCGGGCCTGCCCAAGACGTCGAGCCTCTACGAGGTGACGGTTCCGGATGCCGGTGACGGCTCCGGAGAGGATGTCACCGTGGTCTTCCAAGGCGACGAGCAGTGGGGCTTCCCTCCCTCCTCGGACTATCCGGAGGAGCTCTCCTTCCTCGTCGCGCTCGACGACCCGCCGCGTGCCGTTCTGCACGGTCCGGTGGGTAGCATCCGGCCCGTCACCGAGGAGTCCGTGCGGGAGGCGGAGGGCGCTTTCTCGAGTGCGCGCACGCTGTGGGTGGTCTCGATCGTGGTGTTCTGGCTCTTCGCGCTGGGGCTCCCGGTGCTGGCGGTGCTGCTCGCGGCGCGGCGTCGCCGGGCGAAGAAGCGGCGGTCTTCGACGCCGATGATCTGAGGAGTGGCGTGGTCGCTCCGCCTGATCAGGGCGTGTGCGTCAAGGCGTCAGCGCGTCTGCGATAGGGCGGCCTGGATGTCGCGGATGTTCGCTCCGAGTTCGCCTGATGCCAGGAGTCCCGCGCCGAGCGGGCCGGAGGAATCGTGCCCGAGCAGGGGAAGTCGGCCGAGAGCCACCTTCACGGCATCGCTCATGTGCTCGATCTGCCACGCGATCTCGGCAGCCCCACAGTCGTTCTCGGTGGGGTCGCTCGCGCCCGCGGCCTTCGCGGCGTACGCCGCCGCGCCGAGGGCGTGTGCGCCCATGTGGGCCACACCCGACGCCTGCGCCGCGGCCCAGGCGGCCGCTTTGGCCGCGGGCGACGTGACAGAATGCGCGGCGCGCCCGGCCACGAATCGGCGACGGATCTCACCGGCGGCATCCAGCTCACCGCGGGCGAACGCGCGTGCGCGGGCGATCGCGTCGCGCGGCCGGTCATCGGCAGGCGCCTCCGCCTCGAACAGGGGCAGAACCCGTCGGCGCAGTCGGCCGCCCAGGCGGCGACGAGCCGCCGGTCGTCGAGGCTCAGCGTCTGCGAAGAGGGCACACCAGCACCCTGCCACATCACGGCGCAATCGCCCTCGCGCGCCGCTTGATCGCGGCGATGACCTCCGACTTGGCATCGGCGTAGTCGTTCATGTCCTCCCAGCGCTTCCGGAGCAGTTCTCGCTTGGTGCTCTCGTAGAGGGCACGGTCGCCCGCGTCGGAGCGCAGCCGATCGCGGAGCAGGAGGTACTCCTCGACAGCCGCGTCACCGTTCTCGTACACATGCACGTGCACGTCGCGCGCGGGCGTGCGCACGAGCCGATGCCCGGGCTCGCGAACCCTCAGCACGTAGCCGGATGCGAGGAGTGCCTCCAGATAGTCCTCTTCGGCGGTGATGTCGGGCACCACCAGCACGATGTCGACGATCGGCTTGGCAGCCAATCCGGGAACGCAGGTGGACCCGATGTGCTCGATCGCGACGTCCGCGTCCGCGAGGGCAGTGAGGATGCGCGCCCGATGCTCCCGATACACGTCCGCCCACCGCTCGTCGTAGTCGTGCAGTTCGACCTCGAGTCGCTCCGGGCCGCCGACGAGCTCGAGGCCCGTGACATCCGCCCGACGCCGTTTGCGCTTCCTGTCCACGGCACCATCCTCGCATCGCGCGCCGACGAGCTGATCAGGGTCGCGACGGCGGCAGGTGGACGACTCTGGCCGATGTCGTCGGTGCGTGCGACGATCGGCGTGACGGATGAGCGCGGGAGGCGGAGCAGGATGCGGGGCGAGGCGAGCGTGCTGCACGCTGATCTCGACGCGTTCTACGCATCCGTCGAGCAGCGCGATGCGCCGGGCTTGCGCGGCCGGCCGGTGATCGTTGGCGGCGGAGTGGTGCTGGCGGCCAGTTATGAGGCGAAGGCGCGCGGGGTGCGCACGGCCATGGGCGGGCGGCAGGCGCGGGAGCTGTGCCCGGATGCGGTGGTCGTGCCGCCGCGGATGGATGCCTATTCCGCAGCCAGTAGGGACGTGTTCGCGATCTTCCGCGACACGACACCGCTGGTGGAGGGTCTGTCGATTGACGAGGCGTTCCTGGAGGTCGGGGGACTGCGGCGGATCGCCGGCACACCCGAGCAGGTGGCGGTGCGTCTGCGCGAGCGGGTTCGCACGGAGGTCGGGCTGGCGATCTCGGTCGGGGTGGCGCGCACCAAGTTCCTGGCGAAGGTCGCCAGCGCGGTGAGCAAGCCCGACGGGCTGCTCGTCGTCGAGCCCGATGCGGAGCAGGCGTTCCTCCTCCCGCTCCCGGTGGAGCGACTCTGGGGCGTCGGCGCCGTCACGGCCGAGAAGCTGCACCGGCTCGGCATCCGCACGGTCGGTCAGCTAGCCGAGCTCGAAGAAGCCACCGCCGAACGGCTGCTGGGGCGCGCGACCGGAGCGCACCTGCACGCGCTGGCGCGCCTGCGAGATCCGCGCCCGGTCGACACCACGCGCCGCCGCGGATCGATCGGGTCGCAGCGCGCGCTCGGCAGCCGCCCGCGCCCGGCCGCCGAGCTCGACGTCATCCTGACGCAGATCGTCGATCGGCTGGCTCGGCGCCTGCGCGACGGTGATCGCGTGTGCCGCACTGTCGTGCTCCGGTTGCGCTGGGGCGACTTCGCGAAAGCCACCCGGTCGCGCACGGTCGGCGTGCCGACCGACCGCACGTCGGTGCTCCTCGCCGTCGCGCAGGAGCTGCTCGCCTCCGCTCGATCGGAGATCGAAGAGCGGGGCATCACCCTCATCGGGGTCTCGCTCTCGCAGCTGGGGCGCGCCGACAGCATCCAGCCCGAACTGCCCATCGACTGGAACGAGGGGTCGCGCCTCGACTCGGTTCTCGACGCTGTGCACGACCGTTTCGGTGCGACCTCGGTCGCGCGCGCGGCGCAGCTCGGTCGTGACCCGGGCTGGTCGACGCCGCTCCTCCCCGAACACGAGTGACAGTCCGCGTGGATGCGCGCTCGCGAGGGCGCCCCCCTGGCGTCGTCGCATCCGGCCAGGGACCATGGAGACATGACGACGACCATCCGCCCCTGGGCGGAGACCGACCTCCCCTTGTTGGTGCGCGCCAACGCCCCGGCCATGACCGAATACATCGGCGGACCGGAGTCCGAGCAGAAGGTGCTCGAGCGACACCAGAAGTACCTGCGCTTCGTGAAGGAGGAGCAGGCGGGCATCTTCGCCATCGAGCTCGACGGCGTGCCGGTCGGCGGGGTCAACTGGTGGCAGTCGCGCTGGAACGACGAAGACACCCTCGAGACGGGCTGGTTCGTGCTGCCCGAAGCGCAGGGCCGCGGTGTGGCGGCCGCGGGCGCTGCCGCCGCCCTCGACGACGCGCGCCGACGATCGGAGCGGCGCCACATCCTCGCCTTCCCCGCCACCGCGAACCTCCCGTCGAACGCACTCTGCGCGCGCCTCGGCTTCGCGCACCTCGGCGAGGAGGAGTTCCCCTACCGCGACACCGTGCTGCACGTCGGGGTCTGGTCGCTGCACCTCGACGACCTCTCGTAGAGAAATCAACGTGAAGCAGATCATCGCCGGGTCGGCGCTGCCCGCCCGAGCGGGCTCGACCATCGCCGCGATCGCCGTCATCCTGGTGTCGGCGCTGGCCATGATCATGCCGGGGCAGTCGCTCGACAAGCTGGGCTGGGTGGTGCTGGCGTTCGGGGTCGTGGCGCTCGGCTTCCAGGTCGACGCGGCTATCCGGATGCTGCGCAGCCACGACGGCCCGAGCCTCTCGCGCACCATTCCCACCATCGTGCTGCACGTCGGCCAGCTCTCGGGCGTGATCGTGGGGAGCATCCTGCTCATCTTCGCCAACCCCGAGGGCCTCTTCCACATCGCCTGGGGTTTCATCGCGATCTTCATCGTCTCGATCGTGAACGCCTGGGTCTTGATGGTCGAGATCCTGCGCTAGCCGGGCTCAGGTCGTGCGCACCTCGATGGCTCTCCGGATGCCGCGCACGTAGTCGTCCGGATGCTCCCCCGCCGCGAAGTGGCCACCGTGCGGCAGCTCGTACCACTCCTTCACGTCGAAGATGCGCTCGGCGAAGGAGCGCGGAGCGTTGACGAGGTCGCGCGGAAAGACCGTGAAGACCGCGGGAGCCACGGGGAGCGCATCCGGAACCCGGCTGAGCGCGTACGGGGTGAACGACGTGCCGATGCAGTCGGAGAACCAGTAGGCGCTGATCCAGTCGAGCGCCTCGCCGCGGGTGAACACCTCGAAGACGTCGCCGTCTTTGTCGGTCCAGGTGGTGAGCTTCTCGAGCAGCCAGGCGGCGAGGCCGGCCGGCGAATCGCTGAGGCCGGTGGCGACCGTTCGGGTCTTCGTGCCCTGCTCGTGCATGTAACCGCCCTCGGCGGCCTGCCATTCGTGCCCGCGACGTTCGTAGGCCCGCTCTTCAGGGGTGGCATCCTCGGGCATCGCATGGAGGTAGTGGTATTGCGACACGTCGGTCAGGTGCAATGCCGACACCTGCTCGGGGTGTTCGGCGGCGAGTGCCTCGGCGACGTCGCAGCCGACGTCGCCGGCCGAGAGGATGACGCGATCGAACCCGAGCGCGGCGACACCGGCGGCGACCATGTCGGCGATCTCGGCCGCCGTCCGGCCGCCGCCTTCGACCGGCGCGGCGAACGGGAACCCGGGCAGGGCCGGAACGACGACGGTCACGTCGCGGAGCAGCGGGAGGATTCGCTCGAACCGCAAGATGGAGTCGGGCCACCCGTGCAGCAACACGACGACCGGCGCGTCGGCGTCGTGTGCGCGTTGCACGACCAGGCGCAGGGGGCCGCCCGGTGTCTCCGCGACCTCCCACGGGATGGCGCGCACACGCTCCTCAACAGGGGCCCAGTCGTACTCGTCCTGCTAGTACTGGAGCAGGCCGTCGAGCACCTGGAGGTCGACTCCGGCCTCGTCGGGGAGAGCCGAGGCCACCCGCACCGGTCGTCGCCTAGCCAGCCGCGCCTTCAGGTCGTCGAACGACGACCTCTCGACGGCCGGCGGAACAGCAGAAGGCAGCGCAGCGCTCATACATTCATAGTGCCCGCCCCTCCCATTCGATCCAAGGGCGTCTCGGGGCGTTCGCGCTCGGCTGAGATAGGAAGAGGTGGTGCTGCATGCCTTCGCGGCGGTCGCGGGCTACGCGTGCCAGCGGGTGAAGTCGGCCGCCGTGCGCGAACCGAGGGGCGCCAGCCAGATGCGGGAGGTGTCGGCGGGGCGGGCGGGGTCGTAGAGCACGCTAGCCGGGTCTCCGGTGACGGGGAGATCACGGCGGGGCCACTGTCCCGTCTTCTGCACCCACCGGTCGGTACCGGTCGCGTCGGTGAACTTCACCGTCACCGTCCCCAAGAGGCCCCCCGACGTCGGATCGATCTCGGGGATCTCGACGATCACGCCCTGCTCGATGCGGCCGTGCGCGAGCAGGTGAGCGAGCACGTCCTTCTGCGACCGGCGGCGGGCCCGCACGACGGCCCCGAGCAGCAGGAAGGCGAGGGCCAGGATGCTCAGCCCGATCGGCACCAGCCAGAACGCGCCCGGCGAAGGCAGCGAGAGCACGCCCCACCACGCCCCGAGTGCCAGCCCCACGAACAGGATCGGCAGCGGCCCGACCACGGGCGCCGAGATCAGCTTGCCGGTGAATCGCCGGCTCGCACCGATGTGCACGAAGAAGCCGATGATCAGCAGGGGCAGACCGACGATCATCCCGAAGATCGCCAGCGGCGGTTCAGCCGTGTCGCCCATCGCACCGAACTCGGCGAAGCCGAAGAGGGCACGCACCTCGAGTGCAGCGCCCACCAAGATCATCAGGAGCCCGATCACCACGCCGAAGAGGGCCGCCGGCGATCCGATCCCGGGCCGCCTCCCGGCGCTGTCGGGCCTCGATCGGATCGATCGTGCTCATGTCTGCGCTCCTCGTCGTCGTTCCGGCACCACCACGCTATCGGAGCCGACCGCTCCGCCTCCCGGCGACTCGTCCGATAGCATCCGAAGGTGCACGTATCCGGGCCGGGGGTGGTCGCTGTGGATGGACGACGGTGAAGCGCAGTCTGAAGCACGGGTGGAGTTTTGAGAACCAACCCGAGCTCTACGAGTTCGACGAAGTCGGCGACGCGACCTTCGGTTTCGCCCGGCTGTGGAGCGGCGGGATGCGCACGGCGCTCGCGAGCAGAGAAGGGCTCGTTCACGTCGTGGCGCTCGTCGAAGGTTCCGCCGAGATCTCCGTCGAGGGTCATCGCGTGCCGGTGGAAGCCGGCCAGGTGTTCCTCGTTCGCGGACACTCAGCGCTGGAGGCCCACTCGCCGACCCCGTTCGCGCGATACGGCTGGTTCTTCCGGCAGAGCTTTCTGGAAGGCCGTGAGTTTCGCGATGCCATGGGCGAACCGAGGTCGGTGTCGCGGGGAGCTCTGCTGGCGCTGACCTCGGTCACCAACGCCTCCTTCGCCGGAGGGGGAGCCGCGGCGGCGAACCCGTCGCGTCACACGCGCATCGCGATGGAGCACCTGGTGGCCGCAGCCGTCGCCGACCTCTCCCGACCTCCGCGCGTTGATCCGGTGCATCGTGATGGCCTGTTCCTGGCGGCGCAGATCACCATCCGCGAGAGCTTCCGGGATCCCGGATTCTCGGTGGAGGCCCTTCGCAAGACGCTGGCCGTGAGTGTGAGCTCGCTCTACCGCGCCTACGAATCAATGGGCTCGACGCCGCGACGCGAGATCGAACGCCTCCGGGTCGTCGAAGCGAGGCGACTGCTGACGTCGGTCGACCCGCGGGAGGCGGTCGCGACGGCTGAGATCGCCTCCGACTCGGGGTTCACCTCGGTCGTGAGGATGCGGAGGGCACTTGCGCGCCCGATGCGGTAGACCGGTGGCGCACGATTCTTCTCAGCCGTCACCATTTCCTCCCGGATTCGCCCCGGCCTGCTCAGGTGCGATCACGGGTGCGGCAGACTGGCCGAGACCCTGCCGTGACCGCCCTGAGGCTCTCGATCTGGAAAGGAACCTGCCGTGAGCGCAATCCCCGTGACCGTCCAGAACTTCACCCGGGCCGAATCCGATCTCATGTTCTCCCGGTTGGCCGCCGCCGGACTGGGCACGTGGAACCACACGCGTGCACTCGACTCACTCGGTGACCAGCCCGTCATCCGTCAGAACCGCGACACCCTCTACAGCTTCGCCGTCATCGACGTGCGTGAGGGGGCCACGGTCACGCTCCCGGATACCGACGGGCGGTACATCTCGGTCTGGGTGGTCGATCAGGATCATTACGGCCCGGTCATCCTCAGTGAGCCAGGTGAGCACGTGCTCACGCGCGACCTGGTCGGCACCGACTTCGCCGCGCTGATCGTGCGCATCCTCGTCGATCCGACCGATCCCGACGACGTGGCCGAGGTGAACCGGCTGCAAGACGACCTCGAGATCGCTGGCGGCGGCACGGGCCCGTTCCCGCTGCCCGACTACGACGGGCCGTCGCAGAAAGAAACGCGCGAAGCCATCCTCACGCTGGCTCGAGGCGTCACGAAGTACGACCACTCCTTCGGCACGGCGGATGAGGTCGATCCGATCATGCACCTGCTGGGCACCGCCTCCGGCTGGGGTGGCCTGCCGGAGGTGGAGGCCACCTATGTCAACGTCGACGAGGGCCTACCGGTCGCCGAATATCGTCTGCGCCTCCTGGATGTCCCGGTCGACGCCTTCTGGTCCGTCTCGCTCTACAACGCGGCCGGATACTTCGAGGAGAACGCGTTGGGCGTGAACAGCATCAACAGCCTGACGGCCGTCCGGGATGCCGATGGCGGTGTCACCATCCGCTTCGGCGTGCAGCTCGACGGCGTCGCGAACGCGCTCCCGATCATGCCGGGCTGGAACTACGTGCTACGGCTGTACCGTCCGCACCAGTCCGTGCTCGACGGCACCTGGACGCTGCCGCGCCCCGAAGCGATCTGAACCGTCGACGATTTGACAACGAACGGAGTTCCCGTGACCGACCGGATGATTCCCGACCGCCGCGTGCCGCTTGCGAGCGCACCGAACATGCGCGACCTGGGCGGCATCCCGGTCGCCGGCGGCATCGTTCGACCAGGCCTGCTCTACCGCTCGGCGTCGCTCGCGAACCTCGACGAAGCCGACGGAACCGCGTTCGCAGAGCTCGGCATCACGACCGTGTACGACCTCCGCACCGAGGCGGAGCGGGACGACGCGCCCGATCACCTCGCCGAAACCACTCGCTCCGTGTGGCTCGACGTCGTGGCCGACGCCCCCGACAACGTGGCCGCGAGCATCCCCACCCTCCTCGCCGACCCGGCGGGGCTCGAGCAGGCCCTCGGCGAAGGGCGCGCCGCCGATTACCTCGCCGACGCCAACCGTTCGTTCGTGAGTCTGCCGTCGGCTCTCGCCGCCTATCGGCAGTTCTACCTCGACCTCATCGACGAGCAGCGAACCGGGGCCGCGCTCTTCCACTGCACCACCGGCAAAGACCGCACCGGCTGGGCCGCGGCGTCGTTCCTGTTGCTGCTCGGCGCATCCGAAGCCGATGTGCGGTCGGACTACCTGCAGACCAACACCGACCTCGCACCCGCGCTGCAGCCCATGCTCGCCGCGCTCGAGGCCCAGGGCGTGAATACGGCCCTTCTCCAGCCGATCCTCGAGGTGCGGAACAGCTACCTCGATGCGGCCCTCGACGAGGTGCGCAGCCGGTACGGGTCGATCGACGCCTACGCGCGAACCGGCCTCGGTCTCACCGACGAGCAGATCGAGGCCCTCCGCACGCGCTTCATAGCGGCCGACGCCGACGGCGTGCGCCCCTAGGCCGCCGCGAGCGATTCGGGCGCTTCGGCCGTTTCGCGCCAGGGGCGACGGAACTGGCCGGTGGCGACGAGCACGATCACGAGCGCGAGCGGCACGATCCATCCGCTCCACCCGAGCACAGTCGCCTGCGTGGTGTCGATGTGCTCGCCGGCCAGGGAGAACACCAGGTAGGTGCCTGCCGCGCCGTTGAAGGCCGCGTGCGCGAGGGCGGCGGGCCAGACCGAGTCGGATCGGAGGCGCAGCCATCCGAACACCCCACCGAAGACGATGCACACCCCGACCATCGCGATGAGGCCGAGCCAGCCGGGCGCGTCGGGGTAGTTGTAGCCGAGCAGGATGAGCGGGGCATGCCACAACCCCCAGATGACGCCCGAGATCACGATCGCCGGCACCGGCCCGAGCGGCAGCAGCTTGGGTAGCAGCCAGCCCCGCCATCCGAGTTCCTCGCCGAGCGCCGGAACGAGGTTGATGAAGGCTGCCGCGGGCAGCATCACGAGCTGGATCACGACGATCGTGCCGACCGGGATCGGCAGTTCACTTACACCCGCGGCGCGCAGCTGCTCGGTGATGACCTGTTCGAACCCCGAGAAGTTCACGAAGTCGGCGGGATACACGCCGAACAGGGCGCCGATAGGCAGAGCGACGAGAACCAGGGCGATCGGCACGAAGACTCCCCAAGCGGCATAGCCGATCAGGCGGCGCACCGGCTTCAGGGGCCACAACCCGAGGGTTCGCGCCCGGTGGCTGGGGCGCTCGACGAAGAACACCACGATGAGCGCCGCGGTGGCCGGGGTGGCCATGATGGCCACGGCGATGATCGGGAAGAGCGGGCTGGCGAGGCCGTCGCCGAACCAGAGGGGGAGGGCGAGAAGCCAGGCGAGGGCGAACGCGATCGCCACGAAGACGGCGATGGAGCGGATGTCGCGGCGACTGAGTCGGGCGGGGTGGCCGTCATCCGGCCCAGTGCCGCGCCCGCTGTCTGCTCTTGGTGCTCGGTGGGTCGCGGCGCTCGCGACCTCTGCGGAGTTCTCGGCGACGAGGGCGCTCGCGGCGCCTCCCGGGCTCGCGGTGCTCACGGCGTCGGCTCGCTCAGAATGTGCAGGCCGGCGATGGTGCCGTCGTCGCGGAAGGCGATGCGTGCCGTGTAGTCGCCCGCCTCCATCGAGAGCGGCGTGTTCGTGACGGTGATGTCGCCGGCCCGGGTCACGACCGGGTTGCCCTGGCTCTCGAAAGCGCCGGAGGTGCCCACGATCTGCGCCCACGCCGCCGCCAAGGAATCCTCCGACAAGCCGTCGCGCATCGCCCCGTCGAACCGTTCGGTCACGAGCTCCCAGCGCCCGGCGGCGAGATCGTCGACCACCGATCGTGCCAGCACGGCGGCGTCGGAGAGGGGGGTGGTGTTCATGGGTTCTCCTGTTCTTGGATCGATCGGCTTGCCGTAGCGTTGAAAGGCGGCCTGCCGGCTCACTCCCAGGGCGTCGCCGATCGTCTGCCACGTGACGCCGCGTTCGCGCGCTTGCTGCACGACAGCCCGGACCACGTCGTCGGCGGCCGCCTGGATCTGCAGCGCGTACCGGATGGCGCCGGCAGGTTCGTCGCTGTCGCTCAGAACGCGCGACGCGAGCAGCTCGTCGCTGTGCCGCTTCAGTTCGCGGATCGCCATCGTCAAATCATCTTGCACATGTAAAGATTACATTGACACTGCTCGTTCTCGCAACACTTCGGCGGAGAGGCGGACTTAGGCCGACGCTTTCCGAGCCCGAGCGCGGAACTGCGTCGGCGAGCATCCGACCACCCGGCGGAACGCCGTGCTGAAGGCGCTCTCGGAGAGATAACCGGTTGCCGCCGCGAGCTCGGAGATCGACATCGTGCCGCGGTCGAGGACGTCGCGGGCGAGGCTCATGCGCCACTCGATGAGGTACTCCAGCGGTGGCACTCCGACGCGGCTCTTGAAGGCCTGGGCGAACGCCGATCGCGAGAGGTGGCTGATCGTCGCCAACTTCTCGAGGCTCCACGGGTACGCCACGTCGGCGTGCATGGCGCGCAGGGCGGCGCCGATGCCGTCGTCGTTGAGCGCGCCGAGCCATCCGGTGGGCCGTTCGGTTCGGGCGGCGTGCGCGCGCAGCATGTGCACGAGCAGGATCTGCGCGAGGTGGCTCTGCACGAGAGGCCCGCCGGCGGCGGACACGCCGACCTCGGCGGCCAGGAGGTCGATCAGCTGGGCGAGCCGAGCGCCGTGCGGATCGCCTATGCGGAACACGACGAGCGGCGGGAGCAGATCCGTCAGCAGGCCGGCATTCGCGTCGTCGAAGGCGATGTGACCGACGCAGAGATAGAGGTCGTCATCCGACGCCTGTCCGAGCCGCACGAGCCCGTTCTCGGCAGCGGCAACCACCGGCGCGGCGGCGAGTGGCCTCGCGTCGCGCGTGCCCGCCAGCACGTAGGGTGGCGGGTTTCCGAGCAGGAACGTGTCGCCCTCCTGCAGCAGCACCGGCTCGTGCCCGTCGAGCATCAGCCAGCACGAGCCGCGAACGACGCCGCCGGTGCGCACGTGCGGAAAAGGCTCGAAGCGCAACGCCCACTCGCCCGTGGCGCGGATGCTGGGCCCCACGACGGTGCTGGGCCGAAGCAGACCGATCGCATCCGCGACCGGATCGTGAAAACCGAGCATCCGGCACCCTCTCTGGACGATGTGTAAAGGAATGCAGACTCTGCCTTATGGATCATACGTGACTCCCGGCGCATGATCGATGGTGAAGCGAAGACCGAGGAAAGGGGCTCCAATGGGGCAATTCGACGACAAGACGGCATTGGTCACCGGCGCCAGCAGTGGGATCGGCTTGGCTACGGCCAGACGGCTCGCGGATGACGGTGCGCACGTCTTCATCACGGGCCGTCGTCCGGCCGAGCTGGATGCCGCGGTCGCGACCATCGGGGCAGACCGCGTCACCGCCGTGGTCGGCGACATCTCGAAGCTCGACGACCTGGATCGGCTCTACGACGCGGTGCGTGCGCGCGGGCGTGGTCTGGATGTTCTCGTGGCGAATGCGGCCGTCGGCTCTTTCGTGACGCTGGAGAAGACCACCGAAGAGCATTTCGACCAGACCTTCGATGTGAACGTGCGGGGCACGCTGTTCACCGTGCAGAAGGCGCTGCCCGTGCTCAACGACGGGGCATCGGTGATCCTGGTCGGGTCGACCGCCGGCGACCGCGGAGTGGACGCGTTCGGCGCGTACGCGGCGTCGAAGGCGGCGGTGCGGTCGTTCGCGCGCACGTGGTCGACCGAGCTCAAGGGGCGGGGCATCCGGGTCAACGTGGTCTCGCCGGCGTGGATCGAGACGCCCGGCGGAACCGCGGCGTTCGGAGACGAGGAGACGGCGCGGGCCGTGAAGGAGAACGTGGCGGCGACGGTGCCGGCGGGCCGCATGGGCCGGCCGGAGGAGGCTGCCGCCGTGGTGGCGTTCCTGGCGTCGGAGCAGAGCAGCTACGTCATCGGTGTGAATCTCACCGTCGATGGCGGCACCAACCAGATCTGAGAGCCCGCCGGCGATGCGGCGTCGGGCAAGTTCGTCATGCGGCGTGTGATTCAGTCGGGCGGCGCAGGCTCCGCAAGCCGGTGCGGAGTTCGTCGACGAGGATCTCCGGCTGCTCGAGAGCGGCGAAGTGCCCACCCCGCGGCGCCTCGCCGAAGTGGATGAGGTCGCTGTACGCATCCTCGACCCAGGATCGCGGCAACCGAGGGATGTCCCGCGGGAAGACGGTCACGGCGACCGGCAGCGTGAGTTTCGGCCCTGCCATCGTGGCCGACCGGTTCTCCCAGTAGATGTGGGCGGATGACGCGGCGCTGTCGGTGAACCACGCGAGCGAGATCTGGTTCAGGATCGTGTCGACGCTGAGGGCATCCTCGGCCCGCCCCTGGTTGTCGGTCTTGGACTGGTACTTCTCGTAGATCCACGCGGCTTGCCCGACCGGGGAGTCCGCGAGGGCGAATCCGACGGTCTGGGGCTTGGTGCCCTGCAGGTGGTTCGACCCGCCGAGGGGCCCGGCGTAGAAGGCCAAGCCATCGACGGCGTGCTGCTCGTCGGGGCTGAGCGTGTCGGGTATCTGCTGCGGGAAGGCGTACGGGGTGCTCAGGTGGATTCCGAGCAGCCCGTCCGGCCGTTGGGCGCCGAGTTGCGTGGTGACGGCCGCACCCCAGTCGCCGCCGTGCGCCGCCCACGCGTCGTAGCCGAGACGCCTCATGAGCTCCACCCAGGCGTCGGCGATACGGGCCACGTCCCACCCGGTCTCCGTCGGATTTCCGGAGAAGCCGAATCCCGGCAGCGATGGGATGACGACGTCGAACGAATCGTCGGCGGCCCCGCCGTGCACGACCGGATCGGTGAGCGGGCCGATCAGCTTCAGGAAGTCGGTGTTCGCGCCCGGCCATCCGTGTGTGAGGAGCAGAGGCATCGAACCCGGGTTGCCCGACTTGACGTGGATGAAATGGATGTCGACCCCGTCGATCGTGGTCACGAACTGCGGGTAGGAGTTCAGCTCGGATTCGAACTGCCGCCAGTCATAGTGCTGCTGCCAGTACGAGACGAGCGAGCGGGCGGCGTCGACCCGCACCCCCTGGGACCAATCGGGGACGGTTTCCGGAGCGGGCCAGCGTGTGCGGGTCAGGCGTTGCGTGAGGTCGTCGATCTCGGAGTCCGGGATCGCGGCGCGGAATGGACGGATCTCTGTCGAGGACGGAGTGGGCGTTGTCATCGTGGTCTCCTGTGTTCAATCGCGGTGCGCACGTGCATTGCACACCGGTGTGCAATGCACACTGCTGTGCAGACTACGCCATTGCACATGAGTGTGCAATGATCGAGGGGTGAGTGAATCCCGCGGACTGACACAGACGAGAGACCGGATTCTCGACGTGGCGATCGAGACGCTCGGATTGAACCCGGATGCGGGCATGGCCGAGGTCGCTGCGGCGGCCGGCGTCGTCCGGCGCACCGTCTACGGCTACTTCCCAACTCGAGCCGAACTCGTGCACGCGCTCACCGAGCGGGCGGTGACCGAGATCGCCGGGGTGCTGACGGCATCCACCTCGTCCGACCGCGCAGCGGATGAGGAGTGGGCCGACTTCATCGCGCGACTCTGGCCCCTCGTGCACCGCTACCGCGTGCTGGTGGCACTGCGGCGCGGAGAGTTCGGGAAAGACATCCATGCCCTCCTCGGGCCGGTCGAGACGATGCTGGCCGACCTGGTGCAACGCGGCCAAGACCAAGAGGTCTTCGGGCGGCATCTCCCCGCAGACGTTCTCAGCCAGGTGGCGTGGTCAGCGGTCTTCGCCATCGCCGACAACGACGTCTCCGGCACGTCGTTCGGCGTCGCCGCGCCGACGGTCACGAGCCTGCTGATGCTCGGAGTTCCCGAGCCGCGCGCGCTGACTCTGGCCGAGCGCCGACCCTAATCCGCGGAGCCGGCGGCTTTCCCGGATGTGAGGCCCACGCCCACCCAGAACGCGAGCTCGGTGTCGGCCTCGATGCGAGCCGTCGGCACGGTGAGCCATCCGTCGCCCATCGGCCGGCCCGGGCCCATGAAGGCGGGCTCGCCTCCGCGCCGGAGGAGGTCGTCGTGGTCGGCCGGATGGGTGCGCACGAGGAGGTCACCATTGCGACCCGCCGCGACGGCCATCCGACCGTCGACCATGAACGACAGGCCGCCGAACATGTTCACCACTCGCACGTCGTCGCTCCCACTCAGCACACCTCGAATCCTCTCCGCGAGAGCATCGCGAGCGCTCGTGTCGCGCGAGGTCATCGGCTGCCTTGACCGATGCCCAGCGCTGCCGCCTGGGCGGTCGGCGCAGGGTGATCGTTCTGCACGGTCGCGGGGGTGGGTGGGCAGAGTGGAGCGCACATCTGAAACTCCTTCGGATCGGCTACTGAACATGCTGGCCCGCTACCTCGCTGGTGACAACGGTCCTTCGGCTCGTCGGACGGAGCATCCCACCGGCGCGAAGACCTGGACACGAGGGTGCGCCGAACGATAAAGTGATATCACTTTTTCAGTCATGATCGAGAGGCGCACAATGACCCTGGACACGAGCCCCGCGACGGTCGAGACTGTTCCCGTCGGACACGATGGAGTGCGCGTCGACATCACCGAACGCCCCGCGGCGACCCTTCCGGGTGGGGTGGGGCTCGCGCTCTCGGCCGCCTTCCTCGCCGTGGGCGTGTTGGCACTCGCTCTGTTACCGGGCGGTGCGAAAGTGCTCTCCATCTCGTTCTTCGCCGCGTTCGTGCTGGCGATCACGTCGCTCGTCATCGTTCAACCGGGCCAGACCAAGGTCGTGCAGTTCTTCGGTCGCTACGTCGGCACGGTGCGTCGACCGGGGCTGTCGATGGTGATGCCGCTCTCCACCCGGCACAGCGTGAGCGTGCGGGTGCGCAACTTCGAGACCAACCGGCTGAAGGTCAACGACGCCGACGGCAGCCCGGTCGAGATCGCCGCGATCGTCGTGTGGCAGGTCGCCGACACCTCGAAGGCGACGTATGCCGTCGACAGCTACGTCGACTTCGTGTCGGTGCAGGCGGAGTCGGCTCTTCGCCACATCGCCACCACGCATCCGTATGACGGGTCCGAGTCGGGGGGCACGTCGCTGCGCGGGTCGACCGACCAGGTCGCCGACGAACTCGCCCACGAGGTGGCCGAACGGATCTCGCTGGCCGGGGTGGAGATCATCGAGGTGCGCATCAGCCACCTGGCCTACGCGGCGGAGGTCGCGCAGGCGATGCTGCGTCGGCAGCAGGCGAACGCCGTGGTCGCCGCGCGCACGAGGATCGTCGAGGGCGCGGTCGGCATGGTCGACCTGGCTCTCACGAAACTCAGCGAAGACGACATCGTCGACCTCGACGACGAGCGCAAGGCGGCCATGGTCAGCAACCTCATGGTCGTGCTCTGCAGCGATCAGCCGGGCTCGCCCATCGTGAACACCGGGACCCTCTACTCGTCGTGAGCGCGGAGCGTAAGCAACTCCTGCTGCGCATCGACCCTGCCTTGCACGACGCGCTCGCTCGGTGGGCGGCCGACGACCTCCGCAGCGTGAACGCTCAGATCGAGATGATCCTGAGCCAGGCGCTGGCGAAGGCCGGGCGCAAGCCGGCCGGGCTCAAGCCGCCCAACCCGCGCGGCCGCCCCAGAAAAGAGCCCGAACAGTAACCACCCCCCCACCGCTACCTCCTTGGGAAGCCTTCTCGCCAACTTGGGAATGCGGGCCGCCACCCCGTTGCGTGAGCTTTGGCGTTGGAGATCGCTCGGCCGCGCGGCGCACCGGAGGGCAGCTCTTCCGATCGCGGATCGGGCGCACCCAGCCCGCGTGCATAGACCGGAAGCCAGACCGTTCCGGCCGAGGGCTCGTCGTCGACGACGTGGTACACGCCATCGCGCCAGTCGAGTGATCGGGCGAGCGCGTCGACCGCGTCATCGATGTGGATGAAGGATGTGATCGCGGGAGTCGCCGGAATCGCGCCGGCCATGACGGCCCGGGCGACCCGGCCACCGGGTGCGTACCAGGTGTCGGGGCCGTACAGCATCCCGAAGCGGAGGATGGTGGAGCGGGGGATCTCGCTTACCCGCGTCTCCATGTGATGCACGGGCGTGCCCGGGATGATGGGTTCGTCCTCGGATGCCGGAATGTCGCCATCCGGAAAGACCCAGGTGACGCTCTGGTCGACGATGCGGTTCACGCCGGCAGCTGTGGCGGCGTCGACGAGGTGATCCGTTCCCACCCGTCGCAGCCGACCATTCGCGGCGAGGTCGGCGTCGCTGAGATCGGTGAAGAGGTGCACGATCACGTCGGGAGCGGCTGCCGCCACCGCGTCGCGCACGTCGTCGGCGCGAAGAACGTCGAGGGTGACGCCCCTCGCACCGAGGGCTTCGAGTTTGTCGAGGTTCGCGTCCTTCCGAGTCGACGCGGTGACCCTGTGACCGTCAGCGACCAGTTTGGGGATGAGACGCGTGCCGATCACGCCCGATCCACCGGCTATGAAGATGTGCATTTTCAGACCTTTCCTGAATCGTCGCGGGCGTGCCCGAAGTACATCAGCTCCCAGATCGCTTCGTCGGTGAACGATTCCACGACCACACCCCGCACCTGCTTCTCGACCGTGATGTCACCGACGAACCGCAGGTACGCGCCGTCGAACCGGATCAGGCGAGCGGCCAGCTTGCGCCAGCCTTTCATCTGCTCCACGAATGTGTTGGCCACGAGATCGCGGCGACGGGTGAAGGTCACGACGTAGCGATCGGCTCCGTCGTCGTAGAAGTACCTCGTGGTTCCCGCAACGGGCTTCTTGGTCTTCGGATCGATGTAGGTATCGGAGGCCTGGAAGCGCACGAACTCGGCATCGTCGGCGACGATCCGGCCGTTCTTGGCGAGCAGGAAGATCGGGATGGGTGCGTAGTCGTACTTCTCGTGTGCGGTGATGTACGAGGCGATCACCGAATACGGGCCGGCTTGACCGCGCGCCCAGTACCAGTCGTGGATGACCGACATCATCCCGACGTTGCCCCAGTTGTGATCGTGGTAGCCGATCCCGGTCACCTCGTGGCGCACTCCTCCCACGTCGTAGGTGCCGCGAACGGCTCCTTGGGGCACCGCTGGCAGCCAGGAGAATTCCAGGTCGCGCTGCTCGCCGAAGACCATGTATCCGGTGTGCGGCCGCCACGGACGGATCTCGCCGTCGAGAGACAGGTCGATTCGTACGTCGTCGAGCTGCACGTGGATCTCGTAGTGGGCGAGGTCGCCGCTGAAGGTGTTGTCCGCGATCGTCACATCGGTGCTGGCGGTGCGAGCGGTGAAGGATCCGGCGGGGAAGTCGCGGATGAAGGTGTGGCTGCTGCCGTCGGGCAGGTCGAGATTCACCCGGATCATGGGGCTGAGCGGCTTCTTCGGGGAGGAGAGGTCTTTCGTCATGAAGATGACGACGACCTTCGCCCCGTCGTCGAGGTGCGCGTCGAAGTACCACCATTCGTAGGTGCCGCGCCGCCCATCCGTGCGGGCGCCGTCTTCCCACGCCGCGACCTGATCCCTCTGGATGCCGAGCCGCTGGTAGTCCGTGTCCAGGTCGGCGATGCTCGCAGTGTGCGTGCTGGGTGGGATCATGATCACGCCGCTTTCGCCGGTCGCGGAGCCCGAAGGTGCTGCCGCTCAGCGATCTCCCGGGGCGTGAGGTAGGAGAGCATCTCCTCCCCGGGCGTGCAGACCATCACGGCGACGAACGTGGTGGGCCCGTCGACGAGGTTGTTGGCCGCCTGCCAATGCACGAGCTCGCCGCCCGGTTCCCAGAAGGCTTCGCCGGCCCTGATGACCCGCTCCGGTTCGCCCTCGAGTTCGAAGATCAGTTCGCCCTCGATCAGGTATCCGAACACGGGCCCGGAGTGCCGGTGCGGCCCCGACCCGGAGGCGCCGGGCTCCAAGTGGATGGTGACCGTCATCACCGCTGGTCGGCCGAGGTCGAAAGGCGCGGTGACGTGGTCCAACATCTCGTAGGTGGGCGGGGTGTCGTTCATTTCTGCTCCTGACTGCATGGCGAGGCGGCGGCCTCAGCTATCAGGACGGAGCGGTCAGGAGAATTGTGACGTGGCCCCCGGTCGGATCGTGTTGTCGAAACTCTGCGCCGTATGTACCTAGACATGTATGTACATTGGTGTGTACATTACCGTCATGGATGCATTGCTCGAGGCGATCGGAGATCCGCATCGCCGCACGCTTCTGGCGGCGCTGCACGACGGGCCCGCAACCGTGTCGGAGCTGGCCGCCCTCCTCCCCATCGCCCGACCGGGAGTGTCACGGCACCTCCGAATCCTGCGCGAGGCGGGGCTGGTCGAGGTGCGTCCGGATGCGCAACGGCGCATCTACGAACTACGCAGTGAACCACTCGCCGAACTCGACGAGTGGCTGGCGCCGTACCGTGAGCTCTGGCTGCAGCGCATGGCTGCGCTGCACACCGAGGTCCGTCGCGGCAAGAAGGAGCACAAGGAAGGGGAGGGCGCGACATGACCGGAACAGAGCTGTTGGGCCGATTGCGTGAGGAAGAGGGCCTCGGTGGTGTTCGCGTGGAAGATGTCTACGCCACCGACATCGCCGATCTCTGGTCGGCCATCACGGAGCCGCGACGGCTGGCGCGATGGATCGGAACGGTGGAGGGCGACCTCCGGCTCGGGGGCCGCTTCGACGCCGAGTTCACCAGCGGCTGGCAGGGTTCGGGCGTCGTCGAGATCTGCGATGCACCGCGGTTGTTGCGCGTGCGCACCCAGCGGCCCGGGGGAGAGCCGACGGTGATGGAGGCGCAGCTCTCGGAGGAGGGCGACGCCACCCGTTTGGTCATCGAGGAGCGCGGCCTGCCGCTGGCCGACTACGCCGATCACGGTGCGGGCTGGCAGGCGCACATCGAGGATCTCGGGGCGCACATCGAGGGCGAGGAGCCCGGCGACTGGGAGCAGCGGTGGCGCGAACTGTCCACCGCCTACTTCGCGCTGATCGGGCGTTGATCATGGGGGACACGGCTGCATTCGATCACACCTTCACCGCCGTGCTGCAGGGTGACATGGGCCCGCACAAGTGGACCTGCGCCATCCTGCCCGACTCGCCGCGCATCCTCGGCAGCGCCCGTTCGGTGAAGGTCGTCGCGGAGGTTGCGGGTGTCGAGTTCACCACGTCGATGCTGCCGCACAAGGGCGACCACATGCTGCCGCTGAAGCAGTCTGTGCTGGATGCGATCGGCAAGGCCGCGGGCGACCCAGTCACGGTGCGAATCACGGCGCCGAGCGCGACCACGCCTCTGGCCTAGGGGTTGCTGCTTCGGCGCTCCCTGACGATTACGGGCGCGTCAAAGGGGCCGCTGAATTCACGCAGGTGGCGTAGGCCGCTTCGAGATCGTATGCGGCTGGGGTCGTCGGCTCGGCAGTCGTACGACGACCGCTCCGAGAGGTGAGCTAGAAGTGCGGCTTCTCCGGCGCATCCGCCCCCGGGAGCTTGCGCGCCAGGAGCACTGCCAGCGCGCTCAGCTCGTTCTGGTCGTAGGAGCTGTGCTGCCCGATGAACAGCGAGTTCGCGGCATATGCGGAGCACACCGGATCGTACTCATGACACAGGGCGACCGTCTTGGTGGCGACGGAGGTCGGCATCGGCCCGTAATTGTTGCCCGCGAAGAGGATGGCCGCCGACCAGACGCCGCCCTTGGTCTGCTGTCGGAATGACGGCGGTGTCGTGGAGACGGTGCCGTCGCTCGAGACGGATGCCCCCATCCACCACGACTCCGCTCCGCCGACGACGCGGCCCGGGTCGGCCACGAACGCGACCCCGGCCACCTTCGCGAGCAGACTGCTGTTGCTCGCCGCCAGTTGACGGAACGCGATGTGCGCCGAGAGCGCGCCCTGTGAGTAGCCCAGCACCACGAAGACCGATGACGGACAGTCGATCGCTTCCTTCGCCATCCGCGAGATCAGCAGGTCGGTGCCCTCGTACACGCTGTCCATGTAGGGTCCGGGCGCCACGAACGGGTTGATGATCGGCACCGGCAGCGCCTGGTACTGCACCGCGACCTGCTTCATCGACCCGGCTTTGAGCTGCGTGAGGGCGTCGTAGATCATGCCGGTCTTGTCGCCGAAGCCGAAGGCCCCGTCTTCGCTGAACGGAGGCTTCGACCATCCGGTCAGCAGACTGTAGGAGCCCTGCGGCAACTCTTGCGACCCGCGAAGGCCGAACACCGTATACGTCTTGCAGTTCTTCGTGTTCTGAGCAGGGACGGGTTGTGGGGCCGCGACCGCCGGCCGCGGGGGAGCGACCCAGCCCACCCAGGGTGTCACCAGCACGCCGCTGCCCTGGATCTGCTCGGCCGAGGGACCGTCGGCCGAACCCCAGTCGATGTCGCGCGCGTCGACGAACGTGCCGTCGGAGGTGAGGGCGACAGGGTTGTCCCGCAGCACCCCGGTGATGGAGACGGATGCTCCGCCGTCGGTCGCCACAGCCGTGCTCGCGAAGCGGATGGTCACGTGCTGCAGCTGCGCCGAAGCGGTTTCGCCGCTGACGGTGATGCCGTACCACTCGCCCGGGTAGGGTGCGGAGTCATCGGCGTCTCCGTTGGTGTCCCCACCGAACTCGTCGTCGGTGAGCGTGGTGAAGACCACCGGTTCGCTCGCTGTTCCGTTGGCGATCAGCGAGCCGTTCACGGTGATGCCAGCGTGGTAGTCCTCCCAGGTCTTGTAGACGTCCGCGACTTTGATGACGACCCCGGCGGGCACGGTCATCGTGACTCCCGTGTCGATCGTCGTGCCGCCGCCCCACTGGTTGCGGTCGTCGACGACGATCGCCGGACCGGTCTTCGGCACGGTCCAGTTCTCGACGAGCGTGCCCGAGAGAGCCATCACGTTCATCCGGTTGCCCGTGACGGTGTTGTTCGTGAGGTTCGAGGGTCGGAGTTTCAGGTCGCGGATGCGCAGCGGGAACAGGTCCTGGTTCTCGGAGACGGTGTTGCCGCTCACCTTGATCGCGGGCGCCGCGGCGACGACGTTCTCCGAGAGCACGTCGATATTGCCGCCCGTGACCGTGTTGCCCGTCACGGTCACCCCGAAGGCGAACTCTGCGCCGTCCTGACGCGTGACAGAGATGGACCCTCCCCGCACCGTGCTGCCGGTCACCGACACCGCCCCCTTGGCCCCGCTCGAGCTGATCGGTCCGTCGACCACGGAAGAAGCGACGGTGAAGGCACCGGGCGACGAGTCCGACGTCACGCCGTAATCGGAGTAGAGCACTCGCGCGTGAGTCAGAGAGATCGACCCGTCGCTGATGTAGATGCCCTGCCATTCGCCGACCGCAGGAGCGGTGTCGTCGCTGTCGGCGTTGGTGTCGCCGCCGTAGGAGTCGTCGGTGAGCGTGGTGAAGGCCACCGGTTTCGCGGCCGTGCCGTTTGCCACCAGGGAGCCGCGCACTCTGATGCCGGCGTCGTAGTTCTCCCAGTTCTTGTAGAAGTTCGCGACCTTGACCACCACGCCGGCCGGCACCGTCATCGTTATGCCGGTGTCGATGACGAATCCGCCATCCCATTCGTTGCGATCGTCGATCACGAGGGCAGGGCCCGAAGTGGGAACGGTCCAGTTCTCGACGAGCGTTCCCGACAAGGCCACCACGTTCATCCGGTTGCCCGTCACCGTGTTGCCGGTGAGGTTCGACGGCCGCAATTCGGCGTCGCGGATGCGCAGCGGGAACAGGTCTTGATCGCCCGTGATGCTGTTGCCGGTCACCTTGATGTCGGGCGCCGCAGCGCTGATGTTGTCGGAGAGTACGTCGATGGCGCCGCCCTGCACCGTGTTGCCGGTGACCGTGACGCCGAAGGCGAAGGCGGCCCCTTGGGATCGGGTGACCGAGATCGACCCGGCGCGCAGGGTGTTGCCCGTGAGCGACACTGCACCCTTGGCGCCCTCGGAGGTGATCGACCCGTCGATCACCGACGACGAGACGGTGAACGGTTTGGGCGATGAGCTGGCCGATATGCCGTTCTGAGTGAACAGCACGCGGGCGTGGGTGAGGGATGCGGAGCCGCCGTTCAGCAGAATCCCCTCCCAATCCGAGGGGGTCGGTGCGCTCGCATCGGCGTCGCCGTTGGTGTCCCCGCCCAGGGAATCGTCGGCCAGCGAGGTGAACGCGCTCGGGGCGGAGGCGGTGCCGTTGAGATTCAGCGACCCCTCCACGGTGATGCCCGCGCCGTAGTTCGCCCAGTTGCGCGGGAAGTTCGCGAACTTGATCACGACTCCGGCGGGCACCGACATGGTGACGCCGGCGCTCACGACGAACCCGCCGCCGTACTCGTCGCGGTCGTCGACCACGACCGCGGGCCCGGAGGTGGGCGCGGTCCAGTTCTCGACGAGGGTTCCGGAGAGGGCCATCACGTTCATCCGGTTGCCGGTGATGGTGTTGCCGGTGAGGTTCGAGGGGCGCAGCTTCACGTCGCGGATGCGGAGCGGGAACAGATCCTCGTTGGCTGTGATGGTGTTGCCCGTCACGACGATGGCCGAGGCCGCGGCGTTGACGCTGTCGGAGGTCACCTCGACGTTGCCGCCGGTGACCGTGTTGCCGGTGACGGTGACCCCGAAGGCGTACACGGCTCCGGCCGGGCGGATGACGGAGATCGACCCGCCGCGAACCGTCGTGCCGGTCACCGAGACCGCACCTTTCGCGCCGCCCGAACGGATGGACCCGTCGACGAGCGACGAGGCCACGGTCAGGCCGGCGGACGACGAGTCGGCGGCCACGGCGGTCTCACCGAAGAGCACTCGCGCCTGGGTGAGTGCGACGGAGCCGCCCTCACCGACGGCGATGCCGTTCCACTGCCCGGCCACCGGCTGCGAGTCGCTGCCGTCGCCGTTCGTGTCGCCGCCGACAGAATCGTCGCCCAGCGAGGTGATGACGACAGGGGTGCCCGACGAGCCGGTTACCACCAACGAGCCATCCACGGTGAGAGCGGATGCGTCGGCGACCTTGACCGTGGCGGCTTTGCCGATCTTCAGGGTCACGCCGGTGCGCACGGTGACGGACTGATCGAGCACGTAGACGGTGCTCTCCGTGGGCTCCCAGGTGGTGTTCGACGTGATGTCTGCGGTGATGCGCACGACCTTGGGCGCCGCTTGGACGACGACAGCCGCACTCGTCTTGCTCGTCGTGACGAAGCCGGTCTTGGTGCCGGTGACCGTGACCGTGACGGACTTGCCCGCGTCGGCGGTGGTGAGCATGTAGGTCGATGCGGTCGCGTTGGCGATCGGGCTGCCGCCGCGCTGCCACTGGTAGGTGAAGCTGGGGACCGGCTTCCAGGTGCCCGGCACGGCTGTGAGGGTCGAGCCGACCGTCGCCGTTCCGGTGATGGCGGGGGTGGGGGCGGTGGTGAAGGGTGCGTCGGGGGTGGGGGTCGGCGTCGGGGTTGCGGTCGGTTTCGGGGTCGGGGTCGGTGTCGGAGTGGGGGTGGGGGTTGGGGTTGGGGTCGGTTTCGGAGTGGGGGTGGGGGTTGGTGTCGGAGTGGGGGTCGCCGTAGGTGTGGGCGTCGGCGTGGGCGTGGGCGTGGGCGTTGGCGTCGGGGTGGCCGTGGGGGTAGCGCTGGGCGTGGGCGTGGGCGTGGGCGTGGGCGTGGGCGTGGGCGTCGCGGAAGGCGTCGGCGTGGGCGTGGGCGTGGGCGTCGCGGGCGGTGTCGACGTGACGAAGCCGCCGAGGGGAGCTTCGAGGGCGGGGGACACGCTGTTGGGTCCGCCGAGGATGACGATCCGACCGGGGTCGAGCCGCTCGAGTTCGGCGGCGATGCTGCCCGGGATGCTGCTCCCCGGCACGAGAAGAACCGGCCCGCGATTCACGCCGGCGGCGGGTGCGCCGGAGAGCGCGTCGGCGAAGGTGGCGCCGGTCGCGACATACGCCACCGGCACGCCCGGGTCGAAGGTGCTCTGCGAGATCAGTCCGGAGACCCCGTATCGGTCGGCCCCCGAGATCCGCGTCAGTCCGCCCGCGGTGAATGAACTGAGCTGTGCTTCGAGCGCGGGGGACACACTGTTGGGTCCGCCGAGAATGACGATCCGCCCTGGGTCGAGCCGGTCGAGTTCGGCGGCGATGCTGCCCGGAACGCTGCTGCCAGGAACGAGCAGCACGGGTCCGCCGTTCACGCCCGCGGCCGGTGCCCCGGAGAGTGCATCGGCGAAGGTCGCGCCGGTCGCGACGTACGCGACGGGCACGCCGGGTTCGAACGTGCTCTTCGAGATGAGTGCCGAGACTTCGTACCGATCGGCTCCGGAGATCCGCGACAATCCACCCGCGGTGTACGAGCTCAGCTGGGCCTCGAGCGCGGGGGAGACGCTGTTGGGTCCGCCGAGGATCACGATCCGTCCCGGGTCGAGCCGGTCGAGTTCGGTGGCGATGCTGCCCGGGATGCTGCCACCCGGCACGAGCAACACGGGTCCGCCGTTCACGCCCGCGGCCGGGGCCCCGGAGAGCGCGTCGGCGAAGGTGGCACCGGTCGCGACATACGCAACGGACACGCCGGGTGCGAAGGTCTTCTGGGAGATGAGGGCGGAGACCTCGTATCGGTCGGCGCCGGAGATCCGCTCGACGGAGGGCGTCGCATCGGTCGCCACGCCCGAACCCGAAGCCGAACGCGCCGCCGACGTCGTGGTCGTGGTCGCCGCGTTCGCCGGGAGTGCACCTGCAGCACCGACAACAGCGACCGAAGCCAGCACCGCGATCGCGAGAGAAGTCCGCCTGTGCGTCACTGACCTGAGCTGTAGTCTCACCGATTACCCCCGCATTGCCGCACAGAAACCTGATCTATAAGCGTCGAGCAGGCTTACGGACGCTACCATCCGGATGCCTCCATCGGCCCTCCCCAGTTAGGGTGCCTGCACCTCGCGGGCAGTCGGCGGTCGCGTGCCATCGCGAGTGCTACACGGCTCCGGGCGGACCAACTGTCGGGGTGAGGATCGTCGAAGATGGCGAGCAGTTCCAGTCCGCGTTCACCTTCGATCCGTCACCGACCGAATTCGGCGTCGACATCGCGGATTTCACGATCGGCGAGCCTCTCGGATTGCGTGTGCACGCATTGGTGCACGACGGCAACGGTGTGGGTTGGTGAGGGAGACCCTCCCATCCCACCGTCCTGCCTCATCCCGCCCTACTTGAAAGCTCGACCGGCGACTGAAGGCGGATTTTCGTCGACTCCCGGGGCACCTTCGAACGAGCGCAGCACGTCGATCCAGGTATTCACGTCGCGCTCCTTCGGCGCATCCGTCGACGCCCCGACTCGGCGGATGCGGCTGGACTCTACTCGGCCGCTCGGCCCGCCCGCGACCGCCGGCGCACGATGAGAACGACCCCCGCGGCCAGGAGCACGACCGCGCCCACGCCCGGGACCGCGATTGAGGTCGCGCCGAGTCCCGTGTCGGCCAGCTTGTCCTTGTCCTTGTCGCCCTTGTCGTGGTCGCCGCCGTGGTCGGGCTTCGGCTCGTCGCGGTGGTGCAGGATCAGGTCGAGCAGCTCGATGCCGGGCTCGGCGTTGTCGACGCGGTTCTGGTTCCACATCGTGGTGACGCCGACGCCCTTGCTGGGGGCTAGCGCCGTGTCGGAACTGAAGCCCGCCGTTCCCCCGTTCTTGAACGCCCAATCGACGCCCATGTTCGACGAGCTGCCGCTGTAGAGCTGCCAGCCGAGCCCCATGTGGAACTCGCCCTCGACCGGCGCGCAGGTGTCGGGTTCGGAGCACACGGTGGTGATGGTGCTGAGCGGTTTCAGGGTGTCGGCCATCGTGCGAACGCCGTGCGGCGCATCCGTCTTGATGTAACCGAGGTGCGCGGCGAGCCAGGTGGCCATGTCGGTGGTGTCGGAGACGATGCCGCCCTCGCCGGCCATGGCGTTGGTGTCGTCCCAGTAATAGGTGGGGGTGTTGTCGGATGCGTACGGGGTCGCGATGCGTGGGCCGGTGCCGAGCGCGGTCGACGACATGCCGAGGGCGTCGAGGAAGGTGGCTTGGAGGGCGGGGAGGTACGCCGGCGGGTCGTCGACCGGGATGCTCGGGTCGACGATGTTGGCGAGGATGGTGCCGAGCAGGCCGAAGCCCCAGTTGGAGTAGAGCCAGTTGGTGCCGGGTTTCCAGAGCAGCTCCTGGTCGGCGAGGCCGTTCCAGATCATGGTCTGGGTGTAGCCCGGGCGCGGGTTGTCGCAGTTGTCGGTGCCGCATCCGTCACCGATGTTCCACGGCATGTCGGTCAGGCCGGCCTGGTGGGTCGCGAGGTCGCGGAGGGTGATGTGGGTCTTCTCGTTGGTGACCGGATCGGTCCACACCGGCACGGTGATCCCCGCTGGCGCGAACTTCTGCACCGGGTCGTCGAGCGACACCGCCTTGGTGGCGACCAGGTGCGCTAGCAGATCGGAGGTGAAGATCTTGGTCTCGGATGCGATCTCGAACTGCGTCGAGGCATCCACCGGTGTCGACGACCCGAAGGTGGGCACGCCGACCGAGATCGTGGTGGTGACGGGGGTCGACCCGCTCGGGTCGCTCGGATCGGGGGTCACGACGGCCACCGACATCCCCGCGATGTCGTACTTCTTCTGGAACGTCTCGATGTGGTTCTGGATCTTGACCTTCAGCTCGGGCGTCATCGCCACGACGTGTGTGTCTTCGTCGGCGGCAGCGGCAGGCGCCACCGTCGTCATGCCCAGTGCGACGAACGCCGCGGCGGCGGCTCCCGCTGCCACGGCCGACAGGCCCCGATGGCGCCGCGAACGGCTTCCCGTCATGATCATCCCCCCATGCACGCCCGGTCTGCGCCACACCTGTGGTGCACCGAGCTTCCACAACCCTCTCAGCCGCCGCGCCGATTCTCTACGCCCCGTCCGGGGGAGCGCATCTGAGACATCCGATCAGAACCGCGTCACCGACAGCGGGACCGCGTCCTATCGGTCGTCGGTGGGGTCGTGCGGCGGAAAGATGAACCATCGATTCAACTCGGAGATGTCGACCGAAGCCGAAGCCCGGGCTTGCGCTCGCGAAACGAGATCGGGCCCGATGGCAGGGTGCGCGACGGGGCTCACGGCGAGCCGGCGAATCCACTCCTCAGTCTCTTCAGGCATCGTCGGGGCCGGTACCACCTCAATGATGCCGTCGACATCACTGCGCCAACGACGGATGTCGGCGGCAAGTTCGAGAGCGTCGTCCAGCGCAAGCACGTACACGCCGCCGTCGAGGGATGCCCGCTCGGCCCAGCCCGGAGCCGGCATCGAATTCGAACTCCACCAATCGTGAGACATCAGTCGCACGAAGCCGCACTTCAGCCACTCGCCTATGGCCCACGACGCGAACGGCCACCCCACGTCGACCCGTTGTTGCCGGACGACGATGGAGCCACTGAAGCTCCACAGTGGCGAGGCCTCCCAGACCTCGACGAGGGTGGCACCGATGGCGGCGCGTGCCTCGTCGCTGAATGAACCGTTCACACGCTGATCGTAGCTCCGGAGAAGTACCGCCTCCGTGTCGACGACTGCGTCCCCGGCTTCCTCCTCGGCTCACGCCGGGCAGCGCTCGGAGGGGATGGTCTTCACGCTGCGGTTCTCGATGGGCACGTCGGCCTCATTCGCGATCTGGATGGTGCTGACCTCGTCGTTGATGATGCCGAACACGATCCATCCGCCGTTGCCGTCCGTGAGCCCGTAGTAGGGGTAGGCGTCGCTCTGGTACATGCCCGTCAGTTCGATGTCGGGGTAGGCGGCGAGGAGCTCGTCCTTGGTCGAGTCGATACCGATTCCTTCGGGTGTCTTCGGCGTGCGCCCGCGATCATCCGCAAGCGGCGAGCCGCCGTTTCCGAACGTGATGGCGGCTGTCTGCGTCGGTTGTTCCTGCCCTCCGACGAAGAGGAACGAGAATCCGCTGGGAGCGGCCAGGTCGAGGTAGCGGCCAACGCAGTCGGGGGCGGTGATGTCACCGAACCCGGAGAGTTGCTGCCGCTGGTCCTCCAGAGATGCACCGAGCGTGACGGGTCCGACCCCGCCGAATCCGATGATCCACGTGCTCGGGTCTGTGGGATCGATGGCCGGCGTGGTAGGGGTCGGTTCGCTCGTGGCGGTGGGTGTCGGGCTCGGAGTGGAGGACGGCGCTGGGGTGGGGGTCGGTGTCGGCGTCGCGGTGGCGCTCGTCGTCGGAGTGGATGCGACAGGGGGTGGGGTGGTGAATCCGGGGAGCCCCGCGACGACGATGACGACGGTCGCGGTGGCGACCCCCGAGATCAGCGCGACGGTGCCCAGGATGGTCGCGAGTCGGCGTGAGGATTGCGCTCGTCCCGGCTTTTCGCCGGCATGCTGAAGGATGACGCGACGCATGGATGCGGACAGTTGCGGGTCGAGGTCCGGTGCGGTCATCGAGCACCTCCAGTGCGTGACGATTCGTTGTCGAGAGTGGCCAGCACATCGGCGGCGAGGCGTTGCTTCGCCCGTGACAGGCGGGATTTGACGGTTCCCGCCGGCACGGAGAGCACGGCCGCGGCGTCTGCTGTCGAGAGTTGTTGCACGAGGCAGAGGGTGATGATGTCCTGATCCCGCTTCGACAGCCGGCTGAGCGCATCCCGCACGCGGCCGGTCATCGACTGGGTGTCGAGTCGATCGGCCACGTCGTCGGCAGGGTCGACGGTGTGGTCGGGTTCTCGCATCTGATCGAGAAGAGTGCGGTATCGACGTCGTGAGCGATCGAGGTTGCGGGCGAGGTAGTTCGCTGTCACCAGGAGCCAGCCGATGACGGAACCGTCGACCACCCGAACGGATTCGCGCCGCCGCCAGGCTTCGAGGAAGGTCGCGGCAGTGATGTCTTCAGCATCATGGATGGTCGGCAACATCCGTTGTGCCTGGTGGAAGACGCGATTGCGGTGCAGATCGAAGATGGCGCCGAAGGCCGCGGAGTCGCCGGCTCGCGCCGAATCCCATCTGGCTGCCTCGTCGTCAGGTGTAGTGATGCTCACGTTAAGAGAATGTCTCGACCTGGCGATCGGTTCCATTCCGGGTTGGGCCGGCGATTCGCACGCCGTACGTTCGCGTCGTCACAGGAATCGGAGACTCTCGGCCACGCTGCGCCTGCCGAGGGGGATGGCCGATCGGCCCGCCGTCGGCTTCGGGGCGGGGAAGCCCAGCGCGATCGCGTGGCGCGCCGTCCATCCCGGATCGGCCGAGACGAGTTCGGCCGCGGTCCGCGAGTTGGCTTCGGGGTAGAGGCTCGTGATGCACGATCCCAGCCCCTGCTCAGCGGCGACGAGCGTGACGGATTGCGCGACCCGGCCGAGATCGAACTCCGTATCCAGTTGCTGCGCCACCGGGCTCAGAAGCACGAGCACCACCGGTGCCGTCGCGAGGTGCCCGGCGTAGGCGCCGAGCGCCGCGAGCTGAGACCGGATGCCTTGGTCGTAGACCGCGACGAACCGCCACGGCTGCCGGTTTCGCGCCGACCCGGTCCAGCGCGCCTGGTCGACGATGAGCGAAACGGTGCTGTGGTCAACGGGGGTGGCGTCGAACGTTCGCACCGAGCGTCGGGCGATGAGTGAGCGGATTTCCACCCCCTCATCCTGCCCGCTCAGCGGAGGGGGATCACGCCCCGCTCACGAGCTCTTCGAGTCGGCGCAGCCGCTCGCTCGGACTCCCGACGATCTCCACCATCGTGAGCCGCGAGCCGACGAGATCGGCGTCATCCACCAGCTCCATCAGCACGTCGTTCATCGCGTCCCTCAACTCCGGGTCTTCGTCGGCGCCGACCTCGATCGCGTCAGCCGAATTGAGCGGTAGCACGACGAGCAGATCGACATGACCGAGCGCCTCAGCGGTGAGGATCGTCGACCGCTCGAGGAGTTCAGGCGAAGCGGATGCCCCCGCCACCTCGTCGAGGGCCAGCAGGTACGCGAGAAAGTCGAGCGGCCCGCGCTCGGCGATGACGTCGCCCGCGATCTCGCCCGACCCGAGCCGCTCCGCCGCGATGCGCAGCTGCCGGGCGAACATGGCGGCGCTCGGCTGGTCCCAGGCCTCGTCGATGAGGTCGAAGGGGTCGGGCAGCACGGTGAACTCCGGGTGCCGAAGCGCGAAATCCGAGATCAGCGTGCTCTTGCCGCTCGCATGGGTACCCGAGACGACGATCCGCATGCCGCGATCCTAACGCGCAGACGAACGCTCCGAGGAGTCGCTCACTGAGACGCCGACCTCGCTGCTGCGAGCAGACCACGTCATTCCTTGAAGATGTGGATGGCTTCACGCACCGCGTAGAACACGACCACCAGCGCGGCCAGCGGAGCGGCCCACCAGAGCCCGACGAGCGTGTCGAGCAGCAGCCCAGCCAGCACTGCCGACGCAAGAACTCCATCGATCAGGGTGACCCGACCTTCCGCGACGAGCACGGGGTTGCCAAGCCTTGTTCCCACCCGGTGCTTCCCCCACGCGAGAGCGAACATCACCGCTGCCGTCGCTGCCGTCCACGAGATGCCGCCCGAGCCCGGTGAGGCGCGATGCCCCGTGGAGAGCACGACGATCGTCTGCACGAGCAGATAGGCCGCGAGCAGAATGAAGGCCCAGCCGATCAACCGCAGCGCGAACCTCTGGCGAGCCTCACCGCGGCCGGAGAGCTCCCAGATCACCACCGCACTCGCCCCGATCTCGATCAGGCTGTCGAGGCCGAACGCGAGGAGGGCGACGGATGCCGACTGGTACGCCAGAAACCCGAGCAGCACCACGCCGACCACGTTCCAGGAGAGGGTCACGACCTCCAGGCCGACACCCATCCGGCGCAGTGTGGTGGCGCCTTCCTCGCTCATGCTTCGACCTTACGTCGCGCTACGACGTCGGCTGGTTCCGTACCCCCGACTCCATCGACGGCGCGAAGTGCGTCCCATGCAGCAAGCGTCTGAAACCGGGCCTCGTCACACCGGCCAGACCGGCCGAGCGGACCGGTCGTCATGCCGATCGAGCCGTGCTGTCCACGAGCGTTGGAGGGAACCATCTCGCCCGGCGATCATCCCCACCGTTTCGCCCGTGAAGCGGAAGCCGACTTTCTCTGCAACCCTCGATGACGCCGTGTTGCCGACGACGCATTCCCACCGGAGATCGGCCCGATCACTCCGCTCGAACACGGCGTCGACGACCGCCCTCAACGCCTCGGGCATGATCCCGTGCCCGCGGTGAGGCGCGCCGAGCCAGTAGCCGACCATCCCGCTGTTCATGCGAACTCCGATGGCACCGAGTATGTCCTGCCCGCCGCCCTCTCGAATCGCCCAGGTCCATTCCACGCTGCGCGACCATCCATCCGGCACGAACGAGCGGACGAAGTACTCGGCATGCTTCCGTTCATACGGCCAGGGCGTCGTCATGAACGCTTCGAACACCGGATCGGAGCAGTACGAGGCGATGAGATCGACGTCACCCTCGACCGGTTGGTCGAGCGTCAACCGCGCGGTGGTCAGTGAGAACGTGCCGTTCACGCGACTGGGTGAACCGGAGGCTGCGTGTTCTGGGTTTCGCCGGCGGGGCTGGGCGGGGCCGCGGGCTGCGTGACCCACTTGTGGTGATCGCGGAGTCCGCCCCGCACACCCAGTCGCACAACCCAGTACAACAAGAAGGCGATGAGCGCAGCGCCGAGAAGGTAGACCGGGATGATGACGAGCGTGATCAGTGTCAGGGGATCGATCATGCCTCAAGGCTAGAACACCCGATGTCGACGGCGCGGCGATAATTCGACAGTCGTCGTACGCTCGAAGGATGACCGTTCGCCTCGCCCGCCCGACTGCCGCTGCCGCCATCCTGACCGTCGGCCTCCTCCTCGCGGGGTGCACATCGACACCGACAGCGGCGCCCATCTCCTCGGCGACCTCCACTCCGCGCCCGAGTGTCACGGCATCCCCGACGCCGACATCCTCTCCGACCCCATCACCGAGCGCCACGCCCCAGCCCGCAGCCCCGGCTTCGTATGACCTCGAAGCGGCCTACGCAACCTGCGTGGAGTATGCGCAAGACGACCTCGCGAACATGACCGGAACCTTCACGCCCTTCGATCCGGCCGACACCAACCCGATTGCCGAGGAGAAGATCACGACCGGCGTCTCGGATGACCCGAACGCGCTGATGATGCATGTCACGTGGAAATCGGACACCAGCGACCTGGAGGCCTACACCTTCTGCTCCATCAGTGGCCCCTTCGACGCACCTGTGATTGTGAAGGAGCGGGGCAGCAGCAACACCTGAGAACGTCCCGGCCTGCGGTCAAATTCGCACCGAAACCTCATCAGCGTCGCTGGTCGGGAATCCCCATCCATCTTCTACAGGTTTTCGGCGCCCCAGTGCGCGAGTGCGGTGATCGCTGGGCGCAGCGCAAGCCCGCGCTCGGTGAGCGCGTAGGCGCGTGTGTTGTGCCGGAGGGGCAGGCGGCGCAGTACGCCCGCAGCCTCGAGCTCGCGCAAGCGGGTGGCGAGCATGTTCGTGCCCATCCCGAACTCCCGTTGCAGATCGCCGTAGCGCTGCGGTCCGTCGAGCAGCTTCTCCACGATGAGGAGTGCCCAGCGGGCTCCAACGATGTCGAGAGCGGCGGCCAGGTCGCTCACGCGGTCGGATCGGCGTCCACCTTCATCCAGAAGGGGGAGTAGTGGTAGCCGTCGGGGTCGTCGAACTGCCGCTGGTACATGAAGGGGTAGTCGTCGGTGTCTCCGACGCGGCCGCCGGCGGCACCGGCGCGCTCGACGAGTTCGTCGACCGCCTCGCGGCTGCCGAGGTCGAACGAGACCGTGACTTTGGAGGGGGTGTCGGGCCCGCCGACCATCTCCTCGGTGGCGCCGACGCTCGCGTACATCTCGCGGCTGCCGAGCATGACGTACTGCTCGGGCGCGATCGCGAAGCACGACACGTTGTGGTCGGACATCTCGGGGTTGAGAGTCCAGCCGAGGGCGGTGTAGAAGGCGGTCGCGCGTTCGACGCTCTCGACCGGGCACGTGACGAAAAGGCTCATGGAGCTAACACTTCCAAAATGAAAGTGCCTCGTCAATGCCCAGGTGACCAATCTGATCTCGCCGTCTGGATCGGGGAGTCATTGACGCGCCCACGATCGTTGCTAGGGCCTCGTTGCAAGTAGTTGGGTTACACGAGACCGAGAGTCGATCCACACTGAGAGATCGGCGTCGAGGTAGTTGGCGATGGTGAGAATGTCGGCGTAGCGGTCTGCGATGTCTAACGACCAGATGCGGTGATGATGACCGATGCGATTCCGGAACGATCGCAGTCGCGCCACTGGGTCGTGTACGGTGGCCTGGCTTCGATTAGGGCTGTTTGGAAACGCGGCTACGAGATCGGGCCAAAGGAACGACTGTCGCTTTGAAACCATCTGATGCCAGAAGCCGAAGGGCAGCTCGGAGATCACTTGTCCTGAGCTGACGGGCATTCCGTTTCGGCGTACCCGCCCGATCGCTGTCGACACGTCGAGGTAGGGCTGCTTGTGGCGAGGTGGCCCATTCACGTCGCGCCCGAGCTCGAAGGCGTCATCGAAGATCCAATGTCCAGATCGTCCTTTTCGGGCGTGGATGAGGGTCATCTGGCGGTCGATCGCATTTCGGAGAGCGACCTCGAGAAAGCTCAGTGATTCCCAGAGCGCTGCCGACATTGCGGCGTTCCAGTCGTAGAGGCGCATTGCGGCACCCTGATCGTCACCACGATCGGCGAGGTAGTGCTGGAGACGAGCGGCGGCGAAGTGCCGCTCGTAAAATGACCACGACGCTGAGTTGACCATCATCTCCCCAGTTGTCTAGGCTGATTGCGAACACCCCGGATCCGTCCCTGTAGTCCTCCTCGGAGGGCCGATCACACGGCCGGGGTTTTGCTTTTAACGTTCCGGTCGGCACTACGGTGAGCATCGCGCCGGCTCTCCGTCGGTCTCTCAAACGGCGACGGCGCGGCCTGGTTGTCGATTCTCGATATTGTGAGAATTAGTCGACATGCTAGCATCCAATGCATATGCCCCGGACGGGACGCGTAAATGCGTTGGCGCTCCGGGGCAATCTTCTTTTCGCGCGCAATGGCAGGCGCAGGAGATCGCCTATTGCGACGGCTGGGTGGAGAGGATCTTGCTCATCGGGCGTAGTGCCACTCCAAGAACGCTGCTGGCCCGTCCTCGGAGAGTTCCAAAACCGCCTCAGCCATCTCTGCGTCCCCCTTGGCCGCCGCTATAGCCGCGAGCGCGCAGGTCAGGAAACCACGGTCCCATTGCGCCTTCGAAGCCTCTGCGGCGAGCTCGGGTAGTCGATGCAGGGCGTCGAAGTACATGCCCCGCAAGTCGTCCGGAATCGGCGTGTCACTGCGAACACGACAGATCTCAACCCATGCCGGGAAATTGAAGAAGGGCGCTGTGACGCGGTCGGGGCTTCGCGCCATCACGTTGATGACGTGCGGAACCGCGGCAAATGAAGCTGAGTACACATCATCCTGATGGGCGAGCGAACTCCACAACGTGAACCACGGCTCATCATTGTCGGAACGGCTCGGGGCCAAGCCGAGTTGGCGAAGCAAGTCGGGCACGTCCGCCGCATTGCCGTATGCGTGCTCGAGTTCCGACCATCGAGGCGAGTCCAACGCCAGTGCATCTCCAACCACGCGTTCACCCTAACGGAGACGCCCTGCCTACGCCCGAGCTGCAACGGTCACCGGCACGGCGTTTGAGTGCTCAAAGTGCTAACCCGGGGTGCGGAGCGAACGGTCCACATGCGGGTACAGCAGTCGTCGGCTAGTGAGACCAGTTGTCCGCAAGAATGTCGTCATGAGCGTGACTCCCGATGCCTCGTGGGCCGAAGTGACTGCCTGGATCGAGAAGTCTCCTGTCGTGGTCGACGTCCGCCCGCCGCAGTCGACTGCAACGACCGCAACAACGATGGGACTGAACCCGAGTTCCTATCTCCATGCCCTTGCTCAGAATTCTTCCGGGCTCACCATCGACTCCGGTTGGTTTCGTCTCCTGGGCGGCAGTTCAGACGACGGGCTGCCCGGCCTCGACGAAGCGAACGGCGCGGCTTCGGATCTCCTTGTCGTGGCGTTCGACGTCCTGGGCGGGGTGTTCGCCCTCGACGGCGGTGCGCTGGGCGCGGGCGATGGCTCCGTGCATCACTTGTCGGTCGACACACTGCAATGGGAGCGACTCGACCTCTCGTATCCCGCCTTCGTCGCCGCGATGCTCGGAGGCGCGACGACCGCGTTCTACGAATCGCTCAGGTGGCCCGGTTGGGAAAGCGAAGTTGCCGTGTTGCGACCAGACCAGGGTTTGTCGCTATACCCGTTTCCCTTCACACAGGAGGGCAAGGATGTCTCGGCCTGCGCTCGGCAGGCGGTGCCGTTCACGGAACTCATCGATCTCCACAATGACCTGGCGAAGCAACTAAATGGCCCTGGCGCGGCCCCTGATATCCCTAGACCCGTATCCGGATGATTGCCGCGTAATACATACTTCGCTAGTAGGCGAGTTCGTCATCGCTCGGGCCTCGGTTCAGATCAGCCTGCGTTGAATCGCGCGACGCTTCAGAGGCGAGGAAGGAGGTCAGCCATGCCAGGTGCCCGACGCTCTTCTAACCAAAAGATGTAGTTGCGAAGATAACTCTCGGTCGAACCGTTCTCGAGGGAGTCCAGCATCGCTCGCAGGCCGCGAGCGGCATCTTGCTCCTGTGTGTTGCCGACAGCCCACACCGGTACGAGCTGAGCGGCCCATTCAATCAGTCGCCCTCGCTCCGTCCACCATTGACGTGCAGTTTCAGGCGTCCAGTGCGCATCACCGTCGGCGCTGTACGCCTGGAAGGGGTCTGAATACGCAGCAATCATCACTCGCTCGAGCTCGACGACGCTCGTTGGCTGCTTGATGACGAATTCGGCGCCGGTGTCATCGTCATAGGCGATATGGTCCGGGGCCACAATTCTGCCGGTCCAGCATGAGTCGGTGATGGCCCCGAAGATCGGGCCGGGAACATTGCGCCAATTACGATCGGACCACCTTCCGTGGAGGAAGCTGGCCGATGCCGGGAGAGTGGCTCCGCCCCCTTCCGGTATGGCGATGCCCTCACAATCCGCGATCAGCGGCCGCGGGTCCCAGTAAGTGCTATTGCCCATTCGTCGATTTTGTCAGCCATTTGCTCACGCGCCCGAGAGACGGTCGGCCGCTGTGCAAGACACGGCAGTCCCGGAGGGCAACTCGCCGCCATCCGCTGGCCGGTACCCTGCCGATATGTCGACATTTGGAATGATTGAGAAGATCCGCAAGGTCTACACGGCACCGTTCTATCTTTCGATGAACTTCGACAATCCAGATCCAGAGCAACTCCGCCGGATCGCCAGCTTGGGGCGCGACGCCGAGTTGCAAGAGATCCTCTGGATGCTGGAGACAAGTGAATGGCGCTCGCGGAGGATGGGGGCCTGGTTCTCCTTGGTCCGTCCCGAACCGGAGGTCGGCACTGCCGTACTGGCGAGCCTGCGCACTGCGGATGGCTATCTCACAGCCCCGGATCTAGCCGTCGTCGCGGTCAGATTGTTGGGCACCGAAGCGCTGCCCGCCATCATCGACTATCAAGAGCGAGCTGCCGTTGTTGGCCACGGCCGCTTGGGGCGGACCTCTGTGCTGATCGAACTGCTTGGTGGCATGGAAGTTCGAGACCGCCCCACCGAGAATGATCGCGACTTCATTGCCAAAATGATCAGCGTGGCAGAACTGATCGAGGCGTCGTAGTTGTCCGTAACTGGGTCGTCAAGCGCTCGCCCCAACTCCCGTTTGGTTTGAGTTCTTCTGTGTGACGCCGGAGGAACTTCTCGCAGCGCTGAAGCAGAGGAACGTGACTGAGGTCGTGAGCTACTCCGTCGAGGCGCTGGCCGAGGAATTCACGATGAGCCGCAGTGGAGTAACCGCTTAGCTGTTGCGCGGCTCGCCAGTGGAGAGAATCGTCTCGACGCGAGATGATTGAGGCATCGCCGGAGTCCAGAACCTGAGGAGGTCACGATGGCACCCAAGAAGTTCGTCAGTATCGACCGACTCAACAAGACAGTTGTGCGATCAACGATGACGACCATGAAGATCGAGGGTCGAGCACCGTCGCGAGAGCCGGTTGTCCGTGCTGGGCGCAACACCGACGTCGTCGCTCGCCTAAAGTCGCACTCCGTGCCGCGCTAGCTTGGTTGAGTCCGGTACCCCGTACAACGACACACCCGTATCCGTTGAGGATGCGGGTGATTTCGTCGAGGGCGTCTCGTTCGACAGCAAGGCGGCCGTCTACATCGCAGAGGCGCAAGCGTTGGCTGATGCGCGCGCAGACCTCTACGCCGCGATCAGCGAGGGTCTGCTCTCGGCCGAGGATCTCACCTCGCCTTATGCTCTCGAAGACATCCATCATGCGTGCTACGGGTCAGTCTGGAAATGGGCGGGCAAGCTACGTGTTCGCGAGGTGAGCATCGGAGCCGCCCCCGAGAACATCCGTGAGTTGCTCTACGGCGAACTGCAAACGCTGAACTGGCAGGTGAAGAACCTCGACAGCATCGATCTGACGCCCGAGTTCGTGGCGATGAGCGCTCATCATCATCTCGTCAAGATCCATCCGTTCGTTGATGGCAACGGGCGGGTAACTCGGCTTTTCGCAGACGTTCTGCTGCTCGCCATGACGGGCAACCGCATCTTCGAGTGGACAGATTCGCCGGACTACTTTGGGGCTCTGAGGCGAGCGGACCAGACGATGAATCCGGAGGAACTTCTGTCTATCGTCGGAGTGATAGACCTGGCCTAACGGCGTCGATCCAAGTGCTGCAGCGGGCGTTTCAACTTCCCATCGTGTGCCACGCACTGGGGCTGTCGTCGTCAGGTGTCGCGCAAATAGAGTCGGCCGCGTGCCTCTGAACTTCACCGCGGTCGACTTCCAAACCGCGAACTTCGAGCGGGGTTCTGTTTGCTCGGTGGGAATCACGAAAGTCGTCGATGGCAGCATTGTCTTGACCGAGTCGTGGTTCGTGCTCCCTCCGACAGGACTCGACTTCACGAACACCTACATTCACGGGATCGGTCCGCATCATGTGGCAGACGCCCCTGACTGGGCCTGGACGCTCGATCGACTCGAATCGCTCATCGAGGGCGCTCCACTGGTGGCGTACAGCCCGTTCGACAAGGGCGTCTACAACGCCGCCAACAAGATCACGGGCGCCCCCGAGCGCGGGTTCGTGTTCCTCGACGCTTTGGCCGTGGTTCGCGACCATGTTCAGCTCGACAGCTATCGGCTCCCTCTCGTGGTCGAACACTTCGGTCTGGCCGGCTTCGACCATCACGAAGCCGGTGCGGACTCGTTGGCCTGCGCCCGAATCACCCTCCGGGTCGCCGCAGAGCGTGGCCTGACGTCGACGGATGAGGTGTGGCGGTCGGCCCGAGAGAAGAAGCAATCTCCGCGCATTCAGACCTATCAGAAGGCGGCCGACCTTCCACGGGCCAATGCGGAAGCCGACCCCGCCCATCCCCTCTTCGGCGAGGTCGTGTGCTTCTCGGGCGAACTCGGCGGCTACTCGCGACCCGAAGCCCAGAAGCTGGTGGCGGATTTCGGAGCATCCGTCTCGTCGAACGTCACGAAGAAGACGTCGTTGGTCGTGATGGGCGGCTTCGACCCTGCCACGCTGAAGCCTGGTGCCACGCTGAGTTCGAAGGTGCAGCGCGCGATCGAGCTTGCGTCGTCGGGGCACCGGATCGAGATCGTTACGGAAGAAACGTTCCTGGAGTTGGTCGAGCTCTGACGCCCGATGGCTTGGCTCGCTCACAGAGTGCGCCGACGCCGAACGCCAGCACATGCCATCGATAGGATTTCGCCATGTTCCGCATCAGGAAGACGCGATGGAAAGTCGCCTATTTCGCAGCAAGCCTGATCCTCCTGAACGTCCTCGACAGCTACTTGGTGGCTCGATTTCTGCCTGACCCGTTGGCCAGCATCGTGGCCAACTTGCTGACCCTGACTTTCGTGCTTGGGGCCGCACGAACGTTCCGCGGCCAAGGAGAACCCCTGAAGCCTCCGCGTGTGTGGTGGAGGGGAAGTGCCCGCCCCACGGCAAGCTTCGTCATTGGCGGGCTGTGGGCCGCGGACGCCGTGGCGACGATTGTGGTGTTCGCATTGCAGCCGACGGCCTACTACTTGGCGGTGGGTGCCGCGACTTATGTGATCCTCGCCGTGTTCTTCATCAATTCAGCAGGCCGATTGCAGCGATTCCCGCAACCGACCGTTCCTGATCCGATTCCGGCTCCGCGCTTCAAGCCCATCAAGCGCTGAGCTGAGGAGACTCGCTCACCGCAACTTTCCTATTGATCCTGACGGCTCACGTGGGGGGCCCGCCTGCACCTCGAAGGCGAAACGGGTCCGGAAATCCTCTAAGCATTGCGGGCAGATCCAGTGGTACCCGTCATCCGCCGTCACCCACGCTTCATTGAAGTCCGCGTGGCCCGTCGTGTCTGCCGAGATCTCGGCGAAGCAGAAATCGCAATGGTCATGGTCCCAGCCGTCGCGATATGGCCACCAGGCTGCCCACCGGAATTTGCGACCGTGGAGGTAGGTCTCCTGGTCGCTCAGTCGCCAGTCTTCGTCGGTCACGAGCACACACTACCGCCGGCGCGGTGCGCCAGTCCCGGAACGCGCGGCCCGCTCTTACAGCGCCAACTTCGCAGTGGGCCATCTCGGTGGGATTCGCCTATTGCTCCTGCTGAACCTATCGCCGAAAATGCCGATACGCGACGACGACATGGCGAAGACGGGTCTGTTGCGGCAATCGCTACTTCATGTCGAAGTCTGAGGTTAGGCCCTCGCGACGATTCTTGTTGAAGCGGTTCTCAAGCTGCTTCACGGCAGTCGACGTGACTTTGTTCGACAGTCGCGCGAGCAGGATGCCCACCCCGCCGGCTGCTGCAAAAGCGACGGCAGCGATCACGTAAGCGATCACATCCATAATGCCCTCCTGGGGTGAGAGTAGCAGCGGGAGTTGTCCGTTCGGGTCCCATTGCGACCTGCTGTGCAAAGACCCAACAGACCGAGCCAACAACTCGAGCGGACGACCACTCCGTGTGCAAGCGGAGGGCTTCGCCCTAGTAGAAATCGTGCCCGTATGTGTCTTTGAGCCACAGGTGGTCGGCGCAGTCTTCGGAGCATGCCCGGTGGTTGTAGATCATCTCTCCGCGGGGTACCCGGATGCCGCATCGCCGGCATCGCCGGAGTCGGTTGCTGAATCGCTCGTGCACGTTCATCTTGGCACCGCCCCGACGTACTCGCGCAGGGCCGCGCAGACCACTGCATTGATGTCCTCGCCTCGTGCCGCGGCAATAAGACGAGCCGTCCGTTCGAGCTGGTCGAGACCTCGACGATCGCTGGCCCCGAACGTGCCCTGCATGCTTACATGACCTTTGTGATCGAAAATGCAACTGAATATGCGAAATGGTTCGACGCTGCTCCCTCATCTGAACGTTGGGCGGCACTGTCCAAGGAGTACGCAGAATTGGCGACTTGGGTCGAAATTGTCGAGGAGTTCCCTCGGTGCCAGATTGCTGTTGCACAGAATGCAACGGTTCCTCTCGAAATTCTGGATCGGCTTCGGTCCGCGCGCGATTTCAAAGTGCAATGGAAAGTGCGAACCCAACAGCGCTGGCGAGACGCCCATCCTGACGACCCCGGCCCGTTCGATTTCGATCTTGATGAACTCATCCACTACGACCTGTCATCTACAGAGAGGAAGGTTCTTCGGCATGGCCTCGTGGAGTGGGGTGGGCCTGCCCACTGCACGGAAGAACTTGCCGTAGCCATGGGCTTCGCATCCATTGCAGATCTCTTTGCTCAGACGAATCGCATCATTGTTGCCCTGAAGAATTCACAGCCCATGCGCCATATCGACTGGGTGCGGACCATGCTGGCTACTGAGATCGTCTTCATGAGCGGAACAGTCGGTGCAGCCGGTGATTGGGAGACAGTGACCGGCATCCCGGATCTCGAGACGTTCAGGATCATCAGAGGACTCCAGTCCCACCTGGTCGTGAACCCGCTCATTGGAAAGGCTTTCGGCACGCGCTTCAAGAAGCGGGAGGGTGGACTATCGTGACTGGTCTGGTAGACGAGATGCGCCAAGTCGTGGACGTGGTCGCGCCCCAACTCAAGACCCTGGGTTTCAAGAAGCGGCGACACTCTTTCAACCGCTCTCTCGACGATGGCATCACGCACGTCATCAGCTTCCAGATGGGCGCATCCGACCCGCCCGGAACGGTGGAATTGCCCGGCCTGCGGCCCAACCTCCACGGCCGATTCACCGTGAACCTAGGAGTTCACTCTTCCTCGATGCCCCGCACGCAGTATCGAGAGCTCTCCTGGATCAACGAATACGACTGTCAACTGCGAAAGCGGCTCGGCCATCTTCTTCCCGAGCACGCGGACGTGTGGTGGCGTCTTGATCATCCGGAGGCCGCCGTGAACGTGAGCGACGCTCTCCTCGGCGCAGGTATTCAATGGCTGTCTCGTTTCGAGTCGAGCGAAGACATCTGGCTCGCATTCGAGAACGGTGACATCGAGTCACTCGGCATGGGTCCGGCCGCCGCACTGGACATCGCCGATCTGTATACCGCTCATGCACGACCCGCAGATGCTAGACGAGTGCTCGAGGCGTACGCCCGTTCGGCGCACAAGCCGTCACACACGGAGTACCTGGTGAAACACCTTGTGGACCGCGGCTACAGCGACTTGGCCGCAATTGCTCGCGAGACCGCACCGTCGACAATGGTCACCCAAAAGTAGCGCAGATGCGACCAACTAGCTCCCATTGATTCTCACGGTGGGAAGCCACGTCGAGAGCGATGCTCCAAGAGTCCGGATGAGTCGATCACCTATGACGCAAAGTGTGCGCTCCCACGGGTGGCCGAACGTTCCTTCGCGGAGATCCGCAGTCATGAACGCGTAGTAGTCCCCGTCTGGGAACACGATGGGGTGGCCGTTGAGTGGATCATCGCACTCGGGGTTGGACGCTTCGTCCGCCGGCGAGAACAACCAACTCGTGTGCTGCCAGTCGAGAACCACCAGCGTCTCTCCGCCCAACGCCCAGACGAAGCAACGTTGCGCTTCACTGTTGATGGCGCGCACTGCTGTGGCTCGCGGCGCTCCGTCGGGAATGGCCGAGAGATCGAAGGTGATAGACGGGATGGGTTCTTGAATCGCCGGCCACGTCGAGGGTGAGACGCCCGGCCGGAAGCGGTAAAAGGTTGTCGAACGCATTCCAGTGACTTTCCGCGGCGAGGGTGTCGAGTTCTCGCCAACCAATTCGCTCCTCATCGCCCTTATCGTCCATGACGGCAACGATATTCAACAGCGCCCAGGTGCCGAGATCTCTCCGCAGGCTCGATGCATTCGAGCGGATCGTCCCGGTCTGTCGCCTCCCGTTGGTGCGAGACTTGCGGTGAGTCCGCGGTACTCGAGACGCATATACCTGCCGCGGTGCAGATTGCCTATGCAGTTGGGAGAAGAAGTGGAACTGAACCGCCTGAATGACATGCCCCTGCATCGGATTGACATCGATTGGAAGTCACGAAGCGGTGTGCTCGAATTGGGCGGCATCGAGCCATCGCAGATCATCATGAACGGGATTCGGAGCCTGAACTTCACGCGTTTCGATCCTTGGGGACCATCCGGCAACATCTTTGATTCGGAGTACTACGCCGAGCATCCGTTGGGGCATTGGTTGATGATGCGAGTCCAGTCGGGCGACTACTTCGAAATCATCGCCGAGAACATACGGCGAGAGTCAAAGTGATTGCGCGGAGTCTTCCGACTCTTAGTCCGAGCCCCACTCGCACGAACGCTTCTGCTCCGCCGTCGAGTCCGCAGATCCTAGGCTTTCCAACGCATCAAGGACAGACTGCAGCAGCAGGGCATAGCCATAGAGCTGGCCTACGTGAGAGGCGGGGTCGCTGCGCTTCGGCAGGCCGCCTGTCACTGCAATAACGCTCTTCAGCTCGGCCCTGGCCTGAGTAGGGATGTAGGGCGCTGGCACGTCGACGGCGCGGTTGAGGAACGGAATCGCAAAGTCGGCGACTATCGCATCTACGTACGCCAACTCGCTCTTTACCTTGTCTAGCAGGTCGTCCACCGGTTCGTCCGGCGACCTACTGGGGAACGTCGCCGCCAACCACGTCAGACAAGCTCCCCTGAACCGTTCGACTGATTCCCGCGATGACTCACTCACGGTAGAAAGCCTAGGAGCTGTTGCCTGCGCCGGGCCACGGGATTGGATTCGGTGGGAGGGTCTCCAGCGAGCGGCCGGTGTAACCGCCGTCCCTCGTCGCTGCCGTGTTTGCTGACTTTTTCGATGCTTTTCTGGCGTATCGGCGAGCCGGCTGGATCTTCCTCAGCCCGGGCAGAAGCCAGTGGCTAGAGCGGGAGGCCTCCGCTCAAGTCACGTGGCCGATCCGGCGCTCAAACGCTGCGCAGATTGCACGGTGACCCGAGCGGATGACCCACTCCGAGCGCACGCGGATGCGTTGCGCCTAGTAGAAGTCCGGCCCGTAGGTGTCTTTGACCCACAGTTCGTCGGCGCAGTCTTCGGAGCATGCCCGGTGGTTGTAGATCATCTCCCCGCGGGGTACCCGGATGCCGCAGCGCCGGCACCGCCGGAGTCGGTTGCTGAATCGCTCGTGCACGTTCATCGTGGCACCGCCCCGACGTACTCGCGCAGGGCCGCGCAGACCACTGCATTGATGTCCTCGCCTCGTGCCGCGGCAATAAGACGAGCCGTCCGTTCGAGCTGGTCGGGAACCCCGACGATCAGCTCCGTTCTGTTGGCTGTCATGTTGCTAGCCTAATCGGTGTGGCCACACCAATCAATATTTAAGCGATGTTTCCTCGCATAATTTCTGTGAGAATAACTGCGTGCCGAATCAGCCGAAAACACCCAAAAGAGGCTTCCGAATCCCAACTGATCTGTATCAGGCTGCACAAGCCAAGGCAGCCAAAGAGGGCCGCACCGTTACGGAGGTAGTGCGTGATGCACTTATTAGGTACGTCGCTCAAGACGCCGCTCCGTCGGGCGAAAACCTAGGTGAGTAAGCGACTAGCGAAACGGTTTCGCCGCTGCTTGACGGCGGATTCAGCCGATGAGTCGGTCTTTCAATTCGCTAAGCCATTCGTCTTTCGAAAGAAGGAATCCCGCGCTGCTGTGCAACTGGCCGGTGAGGACGGGTTCGTCCACTGCGGCGTGGGCGAGGGAGCCCGCTACGCGACGGAGTGCAACACCGGCCAGGGCGATCACATCCTTTCCTCTCGGGCCGAGATCGTCGGCGACCGCGGTGGCGGCCGCTTGTACAAGAGTGTCAATCTGAACTTCAGTCTCGCTCCGTGAAATCAAGGCTGCGCAATACGCCTGCATTCGAAAATCAAGCGTCCTGAGGTCCACTTTTCCAACGAAGTCTGTGCCGTCGAACGACAGCCCATAATTGTGTCGCGCGTTGTGATCTCGAAGCGAAGTAAGGGGTGCAGCGATTTCCTCTAAGCGCGCGACCAAGGCCTCTGAACCACCGCAGGCCGTGAGCTTCGCCGCCGAGCCTTGATGCTCTAAGACGTGGGCAAGCACCCCGAGGCCGATCAGCATGCCTTCAAGGTCGCGACGTGCATACGGATGTAGCCTGCCCTCAATGTCCTGCGTTTGTGAAGGATCATCGAAATCACGATCTACGACCGCGAGGACGTCCTCGATGTTCCATGCTTGAAGAGACCTCACGGCTCTTAGTGCGTTTGCTTTCCCGTCCGCCGGGAAAATAGAGACTCCGGGAAGATGCTGTCGAAGAACGTTCAGATCGTCTGGGCCCTCAACGAGCAAAACTGGCGAATCAGTCCACTGGCGTTGCTGCCGGATTCGATCTTCGACCCGATCGAGTTCTCGAAGAGAAGACGATGTGTCACTCATCGAATTCTTCGCCGTCGTCGCTAGCGCTGAGCACAGAAAGCTCGCTCGCGTCGCTGTCAAGATTGTACGAGAGCTCCTCGGTCAGGTCCCACCGCCCGTTCACGATGGCCGAAGAGTGCGTTGCCAGTACCACTTGAAGATTGCTGATCGCTGCGACTCGCGAGATATCGTCCAAGAACGCGTGCTTCCACGCGGCGTGGAATGATATTTCAGGCTCATCGATAAGTACGAGAGATCCCGCATTTGCCGAGAACAAGAGCATTGTGAAGAGGGCAACGAGGTGCTGCTCGCCAGACGAAAGACTTGACACGCGAATTCGACTGCCGCTCGCGGAGCGGAACTCGAGATCGCCCCTTGCGGACATCGCAGTCCGTTTGCCCGATGGCGCCAACTTTGAATCCAGGATTTCGCGCAGCGTCTGAATTTTTTCATTCAGCGGAAGCAGTGGTTCGAGCCTCTTGTCCCAATCATCCAGGAACACGCTGAGGATGCGTCGATCTGTCGGTGTGGTCTTCGCTGGAAAGTCCATGGGCGCTTCGCCGACGGCTAATGAGTTTCGAGCGAGAGTCTCGTAGCGGAGGACCGTTGCGTCGTAGCGCCGATGTAGATCCAGCTCCTTAACGGTCATCTTGGCGGCAGCAAGTGCGCGTGCCGCGAAACTCAAGTCTGCGCTTTGCGTTGCCTGAATAGAACTTCTGCGCGCCTCAGTCACTTCTGCGCGCAGTTGGTCCATGTATTCGTGAATCCGGCTGGCAGCACCTTCGTGTGTGCGACCGCTTCCGAACTCGCCCTCATTTGACTCGAGGCCCGCGACGTCCAAACGCTTCGTGTCGATGAACACGGGGGACGGAGGAGAGCAAAGTTCCAGTACCTCCCGGCTGTGTTCCCACTGAGCTGTGGCTACTTCGGACAGGGTTATGCGGTAGCGACGTTCGAGGAACGCCCGCCCGTAGATTCGCTGATTTCGGCTGTCGATCCACCGATCCGGCCCGATCTTTCTAATCCATGACGGGAGCCGCGACTTCGAGTCTTCAAGGTCTGCCGTGGAAACTATGAACGGCGTGCCTATTACCTGATCGTCCACTTCGACGGCCATCGAGAGCTTGGCCTCTCCCACCTCTGAGACCTCACGAGAAACTACGAGGACGCGGCCGTCATCGAACTTGACCCGGAACTCGGCGAAAGGGGAAGCGAGAAGTATGCGCAGCTCAAGCGAGAGAGACGCTTGTAGGAGCATCAGGATATGTGTTTTTCCCGCTCCGTTTGGTGCGGTAATTATTGTCGGATTGCCCTTGCGCATCTTCACCAAGTGGTGGATGTGACCGAATAGCCCGGACACTTCGACAGAATCAACATGCGGCATCGCGTAACCCCCTGGCATCATGATGGGGGACCACTGAGACCATGCGCAAATCGCATCTACGCCGCGCCGCGTGGCAGACGTGAGTGCAGCTGGGATTCACTGTAGGACGCCCATGGAAAGATGCGCCACATGCGGCTCGGCGCGGGGAGGGGCGCGGACCAGTCCGGCCGAGTGACCCGACAACGCATTTCTACACTCAACTGGTACTACTTGGCCGGAGCTTGGTGGGCAAGAATGCGCGAAGCAAGACTGCTGGCATACTTAGGTAATGCTTACCTATGCTGCGAGCTCCGAGACCGTGCGCGACGAGCGACCCTCGTACCGGCCCTACCGCGCCACAGTGGCGCGGATCGTGCAGGTGGGCCCTAGCTTCAAACGGGTCACGTTCACCGGCGAGGAGTTCGGGACGTTCGGCACCGCCGGGCTCGACCAGCGCATCAAGGTCGTGCTCCCGCACCCCGACGGCGGGTACGGCGAGTGCGGATGGTTCGACCCCGAAGTGCTCGCCGCCGGCACCTGGTATCAGCGGTGGCGCGAGCTCGACGAGACCGAACGCAACCCGTTCCGCACGTACACCGTGCGCGCCATCCGGCAGGCCGAACGCGAGCTCGACGTCGACTTCGTCGTGCACGATGAAGGGCACGACGCGCCCGCAGGCCCGGCCGCCAACTGGCTGGCGGGAGCCAAAGAAGGCGACGAGATCGTCATCGTCGGCCCCGACGACCTCAGCGTCGACTACCGGCTCGGCCTCGACTGGCATCCCGGCGACGCCATCGACTACCTGCTCGCCGGCGACGAGACCGCCGCGCCCGCCATCTGCAGCATCCTCGAATCGCTCCCGCACGGCACCCGGGCGCACGCGTTCATCGAAGTGCCGCATCCGAGCGACGCACAGCCGATCGACACGGATGCCGACGTGTCCGTCACGTGGCTGGCCCGCGCATCCGGGAGCCCCGACCTGCAAGACGCCGTTCGCGCGTGGGTCGCGGAACACCGCGACCGGATCGCACCGGCGCTCGCCGCCGAAGAGCAGGAGCTCGCCGACATCGACGTCGACGTGGAGCTGCTGTGGGACTCGCCGGTGCCCGACGCCGAGCATCCGTCGACCAACTTCTATGCGTGGCTCGCGGGGGAGTCGGCGTGCATCAAAGCGATGCGACGGCTGCTCGTCACCGAGGTGGGGGTCGACCGGCACCGCGTGGCCTTCATGGGCTACTGGCGACGCGGCAAGGCCGAAGCGCAGTGACGCGCGCCGCGCCGGCGACGGGCGCGGGACCCGCGGGCTCCGCGCCTGCATCCGCACCCGCGGCCGGTCGCGCGCTCGTGCGGCGGCGGCTCGGGCGCATTCTCGGGCTCGTCGCCCTGTTCGTGGTGGTGCTGCTCGCGGTGGGGGCGAGCCTCTTCCTTGGGTCGCGTGCGATCGACCTCAGCGCCGTCATCGCCGCCCTCAGCGGCCACAGTGCCGACGCCACCGAACAGATGGTCGTGCTCGACCTGCGCGTGCCCCGCACCGTGATCGGTCTCGTCGCCGGCGCCGCCCTCGGACTCGCCGGAGCGCTCATGCAGGGGCTGACGCGCAATCCGCTCGCCGATCCAGGACTGCTCGGCGTCAACGCCGGCGCCTCCCTCGCCGTGGTGGTGGCCATCGCCGTGTTCGGCATCGGCGCACCCAGCGGATACGTGTGGTTCGCATTCATCGGCGCCGCGCTCGCCGCCGTGATCGTCTACGCCGTCGCCTCCGGCCGCAACGGACCTACGCCGTTCTCCCTCACGCTCGCGGGCGCCGCCGTCACCGCCGTGCTCACGAGCGTCATCACCCTTGTGCTGCTGCGCGACCTCGACACTCTCGCGCAGTACCGGTTCTGGTCGGTCGGCTCGCTCGTCGCCCGCGATCTCGGCACCGTTCCGCCGCTCCTGCCCTTCCTCATCGTGGGCGCGATCCTGGCGCTGCTCCTTGGCCGCAGCCTCAACGGACTCGCCCTCGGCGACGACGTCGCCCGCGGCCTCGGTCAGCGCGTCGGCCTCACCCGCGTGGTGGCCGGGATCGCCATCATCCTGCTCTGCGGATCGGCCACCTCCCTCGCCGGACCTCTCGTCTTCGTCGGACTCGTCGTCTCCCACATCGCCCGCCGCATCGTGGGGCCCGACTACCGGTGGATTCTCGCCTACTCCATCCCGCTCGGCGCCATCCTGCTCGTGCTCGCCGACACCGTTGGTCGGCTGATCGCGCAGCCGTCGGAGCTCGAGGCGGGCATCGTGGTGGCCATCATCGGGGCGCCGGTGCTGATCGTGCTGGTGCGGCGGGATCGCGCGGTGGTGCGGTGAGCGGCGCGGGCGGCGGGCGGATGCGCTCGGTCGGCGAGCAGGGGAGCGCCGGCTCGGGTGCGGTGGGTGTTCTCGATTCCGACATCCGGATGCTCGGTGCCGTGCGTCGCGCATCCCACCGACGCGTGCTCGTCGTGAGCGGGGTGCTCGTCGCCGTTCTCGTGGTGCTCGCCGTTCTGGCGCTCATGCTCGGCGACCGGATCGTGGCGCCCGGCGACGTTCTGGCCGCCGTGTTCGGCCAGGGATCGGGCGGCGACCGCTTCGTCGTGCAAGGCCTCCGTCTTCCGCGTCTCACCCTCGCACTGCTCATCGGGGCCTGCTTCGGGCTCGCCGGTGCGGTGTTCCAGAGCCTGCTGCGCAACCCGCTCGCGAGCCCCGACATCATCGGCATCTCACAGGGGGCCAGCGGCGCGGCGGTCGGCGCCATACTACTTCTCGGATGGAGCGGCATCTCCGTCTCGTTCGCCGCCTTCGGGGGCGCTGTGATCGTCGCCGCGGCGATCACTCTGCTCGCGGGTGGCTTCGGGCCCGTCGGGAGTTCGGGACGATCCGGGGCCGCCGGCTCCCGCTTCGTGCTCATCGGCATCGCCCTCGCCTTTCTCGCCCAGGCCCTCATCGGCTACCTGCTCACCCGCGCCGACGTGCGCGACGCGCAATCGGCCCTGGTGTGGCTCGTCGGCAGCATCGGCACCGTGCAGCCCGCCGAACTCATCGTGACCGCCGTCGGGGCGCTCGTGCTCTCCGTGGCGCTCGCTGTTCTCGCACCGCGGCTCCGGATGCTCCAACTCGGCGACGAAGCTGCCACCGGACTCGGGGTGCGCGTCACCCGCACCCGGCTCCTCCTCACCCTCGTGGGTGTCGGGTTCGCGGCGGTCGCGACTGCGGCGGCGGGGCCCGTGGCGTTCGTTGCATTCGTGTCGGCGCCGATCGCGCGGCGGCTGCTCGGGGGGACGGGGCCGGCGCTCGTCACGAGTGCGCTGGTGGGGGCCGTCGTGGTGACGGGTGCCGACATCGTGGCGCAGCACGCCTTCCCCGGGCTGCAGGTGCCGGTGGGCATCGTGACGGGCATCATCGGGGCGCCCGTGTTGCTCCTCCTGCTGGCGCGGGGCAACCGAACGAAGGGGGCCGTGTGAGCCCGTTTCCCCTGGATCTGACCGAGCGGGCGGTGAGAGGACCAGCGCGACCGCGCGCATCCGGCTCGCCTGCTGCGATGAAATCGACCGAAGGAGAGAAGCCGCATGACCTCGCATGAACTGCGGGCCGAGGGGCTCGCGCTCGGGTATGAGGGGCGGCGGGTCGTCGAGGGGCTCGACCTCGTGGTGCCGGACGGGCGCGTCACCGTCATCGTCGGGCCGAACGCGTGTGGCAAGTCGACGCTGCTGCGGGCGCTCGCGCGGTTGATGCGGCCCGAGGAGGGCGTCGCATCCCTCGACGGCACGGATGTGCACAAGTACCCGAGCAAGCAGCTCGCCACCGTGCTCGGGCTCTTGCCCCAGCAGCCGATCGCGCCCGAGGGCATCACGGTCGCCGACCTCGTGGGGCGCGGGCGCTTCCCGCGCCAAGGGCTCTTCCGGCAATGGACGGCACAAGACGACGAAGCCGTCGCCGAGGCGCTCCGCTCGACCGGCACCGACGACCTCGCCGCCCGCCACATCGAAGAACTCTCGGGCGGACAGCGCCAGCGCGTCTGGATCGCCATGGCCCTCGCGCAGCAGACCGACATCCTTCTGCTCGACGAACCCACCACCTTCCTCGACGTCACCCACCAGATCGAGGTGCTCGACCTGCTGCAAGAACTCAACCAAGAGCGCGGCACCACCGTCGTGATGGTGCTGCACGACCTCAACCTCGCCGCCCGCTACGCCGACCACCTCGTGGTGATGTCGGAAGGGCGGATCGTGGCCGAAGGGGCGCCCGAGAGCGTCATCTCGGCCGCTCTTGTCAAGCAGGCGTTCGGCCTCGAGTCGCTCGTCATCGACGACCCCGTCAGCGGCTCCCCAATGGTCGTGCCGATGGGACGGTTCCACGGTCGGGGCTGAAATCGGGGGGAGCGGATGCGTTAGGGTGGTTAGGTAAGGCAATCCTTACCGCGCGACGCACTGTCGCAGCCACAGCCCCGACTCGCAGGAGAACATCCATGCCCCGACGCCTGAAGCTGGCCGCTCTCGTCGCATCCACCGTCGCCACCGCCCTCGTGCTGGCCGGATGCGCCGGAAGCATCAACGCCGAATCCACCTCCACCGCCGCAGCCGGCGACGGTCAGCCCGTCACCATCGAGCACGCCTTCGGCGAGACCACCGTTCCGGCCGACCCGCAGCGGGTCGTGACGCTCGGCTGGGGGAGCACGGATGCGGCGATCGCGCTGGGCACGATCCCCGTCGCCATCCCGTTCGACGGCTACGCGGGCGACGAGAACGGCGTGCTGCCGTGGGTGGCCGACGCGCTCGAGAAGGCCGGCGCCGAGACGCCCACCGTGCTGCCCGACTCGCCCGACGAGCCGCCCTACGAGGCGATCGCTGCGGCCGACCCCGACGTCATCCTCGCCGTCTACTCCGGCGTCACCGAGGAGCAGTACGAGACGCTGTCGCAGATCGCCCCGACCGTCGTCTACCCCGACGTGGCGTGGAGCACCCCGTGGCGCGACGTCGTGACCACGGTCGGCAAGGCCCTCGGCAAGTCCGACCAGGCGCAGGAGCTGCTCGACGGCATCGACGCCCAGCTCGCGGATGCCGCCGCCGCGCATCCGGAGTTCAAGGGCAAGACCATCGCCGCCGTGTGGGACACCGCGGGCACGTTCTACGTCTACAAGAAGGCCGACCCGCGGGTGGAGTTCCTGCTCGACCTCGGCTTCGTGAACGCTCCGGCGGTCGACGAGCTCGCCAACGGCGACGCCACCTTCTACTACACACTGAGCTACGAGCAGCTCGACAAGCTCGACTCCGACGTGCTGCTGAGCTACTCGAACACACAGGACGAAGCGGATGCGTTCTTGACCGCGCCGCAGACATCCGTCATTCCCGCGGTCGCCGCCGGGCACATCGCGCAGGTCGTGGGCACGTCATACGTCTCGGCGGTCTCGCCGCCCACCGCGCTGTCGCTGCCTTGGGGTCTCGACTCGCTCGTCGACGCGCTGGCGTCGGCCACCGCCGACTCGAAGTAGGCTCGCCGCTTCGGCAACGGCAACGGCAACGGCGACGGGGCAGCAGGCTGGACTGCCGCCCCGTCGCCGATCGGGCGCGCTACAAAGCCTCTGCCGTCGGCTCGCTGCCGGCATACCAGAGGTCGATGGCCGCCCCACCGGTGAGAGCGGCGAAGACAGCGGGGTCGATCGGCTCGGGAGCGCTGTAGGTGAATTCGTAGACACCCGTCAAAGGGTCGTAGCTGCCACCCGCAGTCGCGCCCGGGCCGGTAGCCCGAACGGCATCAATCATTGCGCTCAGTACCGCATTGGATTCGTCCAGGGTCGGGCCCTGGTGGAGCGCGACTTCGAGCCGGAGTGGGGCGTTCTCGAGAAGAGCCCAGAGGGCATCCGGAATCTGTCCCTGCAGAATGATCTGCGCGTGCGGCATCTCATCGTCTCGCCAGGCGGATTGCACCAGGTTCGAGGGGTAGTCGAACGTGATTGTGTCGTTGATGGCGTAGAGCTGCTCAGCAGTTCCCGGATCGGAGGCGCCGACGGTGCGGCGATCGACGATCGGCGTGGGTGCGGTGGCGGAGATGTGTATCGGCTGCGGATAGGCGGAGGGTGTGGGTTCCGGAGTCGAGGAGATTGCGGGCGGGCGCTCGAGGCCCGGCGCAGCATCCGTCTCGGCGCTGCAACCGGATGCTCCGCCCGCGAGCGCGAGCGCGAGCGCCATGACGCCGAACACCGTCGCCCGCCATCGTGCGGTGAGCTTGGTCGCGCGGGGTGAGGTCGACATCGCAGCTCCAATCCGGACGAAATCGTCGCTGGCGCCCCTTGCGCGGTGCGCCGCAGGAATCAGTATCCACGAAGCAACCCGTCCCTGTTCCGCGACGACCCTACGCACCGGGAGGGGGGCTTCTGGGATGACGTCTATGTCGCGCCGACGCTCGGTTACCTCGAAGGCGAACGCGGGGAGTGGCCATGATCGTCGATGCACGAGAGATGGATGCACGGGCCCCCGCGTTGAAGTAGGGGCGTCACGCCTCGCTGCGTGAGGCTGTCTCGACTTAGGGTGGGAGTGGAGGGGTGGATGACGGACAGCAGCATTGACGACACGGCGGAGCAGGGGGAGACGTCGAGTCAGGCCAACCCGCGACGGCGCGGAACGGCGCGACTGCTCGGCACGGCGGCGGCCGTCGTGGTGCTCGTTCTCGGGCTGACGCTACTGGCCGCACTCACCCCCGGACTGTTCGTGCTGGCCTATGTCGGCTATGCGCTCGCGATCATCGGCGTGCCGTACACGGTCGTCGCTCTCGTGGTGGCGGTGGTCGGGCATCTGCGGATCGCTCCGACGCCGCCCACTCCCGGGCCCACGGAGGAGCGGGAACGGCAGGTGGTGCATTTCGAACTGTTCTCGCAGCGCGCGTCTCTCGTGCTCGCGGTCGTGCTGCTCCTCATTCTCGGCGCGTCAGGCATCCTCATCGCCGGCGGCTCGGGCTCCGACATGACGGCGCCCGTCTTCCTGTTCGGCGGCCCGGTCGTGGCCGGCGCCGTGTTCACGATCGGCGCGAACATCCCGCAGCTGTACGGGCGCCGAGTGATCGCGCTCGAGCGGTATGCAGTCGCCACGGCCACCGGACGGTGGCGCCTCATCGTGCTCAGCTGGGTGCTGTCGCCGCTGGTCTGGATCGCCTACTCGGCAATCACAGTGCTCGCCCTCATCCCGGCCATCCTCGGCGGCTGAGCCCCCGCGGCGGCGAAAGTGTCGCCTCGCAGTCAGCGCCCTCGCGCCCACCTCACCCAAAACGGAATCGCTGCGACACCGGCAGCCAGACCGAGTGCGAGCATGCTCGTCAGCCCCCAGTCCGATGGCGTAAGGGCGGCCGCTTCGCCGTTGCTCGTGCAGAGCATCCTGACCGGCCACCAGCTCGTGGTCGCGTTCTCGGCGCTCACGGCGGATGCGCCTGAGCCCGTCGTCGGGCATTCGTAGCCGTTGCTGTAGAGCAAGAAGAGGAGCAAGAGCGCAAGGCCGACACCCGCCACGACGGTCAGTGACACCGCCACCCCGAATACCGTCGACCTCGTCATGCGCGCGACTCGGCATCCGGCGCGTCGGGCCCGTCGACGGCGTAGCGGCGTTCGATGCGGGCCGTGGCGCGGGCCCATGGGCTCGCAGCCGTGCGGGATTGGTGGGCCGCGAACGCGCCGTCGTCTCGGAACAGCTCGTCGACCCGCCAGACCAGCGGATCGCCGGTGGGCGTGACCTCGAAGGAGAGGCAGCCGGGTTCGGCCCGCGTGAGGGTGACGTGCGTCGGCAGGTTCTCGGCCACGATCCGAGCCTCGTCTGGGCTCGTGCAGACGAGGTATCCGCGCAGACGCACTTCAGGCATGCATCCACGGTAGAGCAGGTCGGAAGGCGAGGATCACCCGCGTCGCCAGCAAGGCGACAAGTGTCGATAGAGTGTCGTCCGGGCGACCGGGACTGCGCGGTCGGGGGTCATGGGCGGGGTGGCAACGGTGTCGAGCGGAAATTACGGATGGAGCGCATCCGGTCAGGGGCGCCGTCGCGAAGATGACCGGTATTTCGGGCGAGGACTGGCCTACTCGCTGCTGGTCGTGCCGGTGGCGGTGCCGGTGTGGCTGATCATCTGGCAGTCGGGATGGGTCTCGAGCATCGTCGCGTTCGGCACCGCCTTCGGCGCTGCGGCCCTCTTCCGCTACGGGGCGAAAGGGCACGTGTCGACCCGGGGCGCGGTCGCCATCTCGGTCGTCTCGTTCGCCACGATCCTGCTCTGCGTCGCCGCCTCGATGCTGTTCGACGCCAGCGGGCTCTACGCACCCGGCGAGCCGATGTTCGGCGGCCTGGGTGAACCCGGCTTCTGGGCGTGGCTGACCGGCAGCTACCTCAGCGACCCGGATGTCGCGGCCGCCGTCGCGTGGAGCGCGGCGCTCAGCCTGTTCCTCGCCGCGCTCGGCGCACTGCCGACCTTGATCGGGTTGCTGCGCGGTCGCACCGCAGGAGCGCGCCTGGCCACTCTCTTCGCGCCGATCGGAATCGTCGTCACGTCGCTCGCCATCCTCGCGCTCCTCACCGCGAACGGCTACGGGGGAGGCATCGGCCCGGGCAGCGGCGGCCTGGCGGGATCAGCGGGATCGGGCGGTGGCGCGGCATCCGCGGTCGAGGCCCCGGCCACCTTCGACCCCGCGATCCCGGTCGGCTCGTGCCTGCTGGGAGTGTCGGCGACGGGCGACGGCGACCAGCAGTTCACCCCACCCGACGTCGTCCCGTGCGAGCAGGCGCACGACGCGGAGGTCGTCTTCGTGGGCGCCGTCGACGAGGCGGGGTCGGGCCCCGACTACCCGGGCGCATCCTGGTTGTCGGATGCCGCGGCCGCCCAGTGCACACCGTCGGTCTCGGAGTTCCTCGGCGTGGCCTGGGACCAGTCGGGCTACACCCTGCAGACCGTCTACCCCTCGGAGGGATCGTGGGACGCCGGCGATCGTGCCCTGTCGTGCTGGCTGCAGAACCCGGCGGCCCAGACCACGGGCTCCCTCCGTGGGGTGGGCGCGGTCGGCTCCGCGACCTGAACCCACCTGTCCCCGTTTCGCGACTGCCGGACATACCTGGGTGTGAGCATGGATTCTGGGGACGAGACGGATGCGGCGCTCTGGTCGCGCGGTCTCGAGGGCGACGGCGAGGCAGTGGCCGTGATCTTCGACCGGCACGAGAGACGGCTGTTCAGAGCGGCCCTTCGCGACGCGCCGTCGACGCATGACGCGGAGGACATCGTGGCGACGGTGTTCCTCGAGCTGTGGCGGCTCCGCGCGAAAGTGCGGTTGGTCGACGACTCGCTGCTGCCGTGGCTTCTCGTGACCACCGCGAACGTGTCGCGCAACGCCTCCCGGAGTCGGCGCCGGCACCACAATCTGCTCGCGAAGATGCCGCCGGATCAAGCCGTGCCCGACTCCGGCGAGGAGGCTCTCGACAACATCGTCGCCCTCCAACGGGAGCGGCGGATCTCGGCGGCGCTGCAAGGCCTGCGACCGGCAGACCGGCAGATCCTCATCCTCACCGCGGTCGAGGGTCTCTCGCTGACCGAGAGCTCAGCTGTTCTCGGCATCGGCTACGACGCCGCCAAGGCGCGACTGGTGCGTGCCCGTCATCGAGCCAGGAAGCTGCTGACGAGCGACGCCATCGGGCGTCGCGACGAGATCGAGTTCGAGGAGACACCCGCATGAGCATTCCTGAATTCGACCCAGGGCGGCGCGCGGCTTTCCGGCAGCTACTGGTCGAGACCGTGTCCACCTCTCCGCGCCGGCGACGTTCGCCGTGGCTCGGCCTGGCCGTGTTCGCCTTGGCGGGCGCTCTGGCCGGGGGAGCTGTGACCGCCGCTTCCGCGTCGTTCGACCGGGATGCCGTGAGGGGCGAGAACAGTGTGCCGCCCGTGAACGTCTCCGCGGGGCTGTCGGGCGTGCCCGCACCCGAGGGCATGTCACCCGGCACGCCGATCGTCTCGCTCGTCGGGTCGAGTGAGACCTTCCAGGTCGACGCCGACGGGTCATCCCCCTATCCCGCTCCCGCGGATTCCGGGTGGACTGCCGTCGTGCCGCTGACACCGCCCGAGGGAGCCACGAATCTGAAGGTCTCGTACACCTGCGTCACACCCGGCACGGTGCGAATCGGGGTGGATGCCGGGGGCAACAACGGATCGAGTTCGTGCTCGGCCGAGGACATCGCGGGCAGGGCCGACAGGATGCTCGGAGCCGGTCCGGCGTTGCTGTACGGGGGCTACCCCGTCGAAGAGGGCATGACCCTGTACATCGACTCCGACCCAGGGGCCGTCTCCCTCTTCACCCTGCAGTGGGTGAAGGAGATCGAGACGGCCTGGGGCGTCAACGAAGCCGGCGAGACCTACGGCAACTACAAGGAGGGCGCCGGCGAGGCGGACCTGATGTCGGCCACCGCGACCAACGGCCAGCGGGGATACATCCGGAGGACAGAGGCGGAGTTCGTCGACGGCACGACCGCGATGGGGGGCTTTACCAGTGTGGATGATGCCCGGGAGTGGCAGGAGGCCACGGCGGGCAAGAAGTACAGCATCCCGGTGTACGAATCCGATGGCAAGACGGTGATCGGCGAGTTCATCATCGGATGACGACCCGGGATCGTCAGGCTCGACCGCGACGTGAAGCGGCGGCCCGGGCCCGGAGCTACGCTGGCAGCGTGGCCGATGCTTCTGAACCCGTCGATGTCGAGGCGCTGCTGGCGGCGGCGTCGAAGGATGCGACGGTGCGGCCGGCGTTCGTGACCGCGCTGCTGCAGAGCACGGTGTTCGTGCCGGGAAGCGCGTCGGGCGAAGGTATGGTCAATCTGCCCAACCTGCTCGGGCGGGATGGTCACGCTGTTCAGCCCTTCTACACCTCGGAGGAGCGGCTCAACGAGACGATTCTGGCGGTGCCCGACTTCGACCGGAACTTCATCACCCTGCCGTGCCGTGCCTTCTGGGAGATGACCCGCGGGGCCACTCTCGTGCTCAACCCGCACTCCGCATTCGGCAAAGAGTTTCTGCCGGGCGAGATCGCGCAGCAGCTCGATGGAGCGGCCAGGCTCACCCCTCGTGTGGTGGAGGCCGACACCCGTGTTCTCGTGGGGCGGCCGGCGCGGGTGCCTCCCGGCATGATCGAGGCGCTCAGCGCCCTGTTCCTGAAGCGGCCCGAGGTCGAAGAGGCCCGGCTCGGCTGGACGGTCACCCCGCGGGAAGACTCGGTCGACGAGAGCTACCTGCTCGTGATCGTCGGTAGCGCATCCGCTCGCGAGATGCTCGGGGCCGACCTGGCGCGGAGTCTCGTGGCGTACTCGACGGCGAGCCCGGTCGACGTGATGTTCGCGGAGCCGGGTGCCGACCACTATCTGCGTGACGTGCCGCCGTTCTACCGGCGGCGGAAGCGGCTGTTTCGTCGAGGCTGAGTGAGGATGGCCGGCCCGCGCGCTTAGCGGCGCCGCTGCGGCTAGACGTCTCCCGGCGACGCGCGAGACGCTCGTCGCGCACGCGGGTCAGGCGAGCCCGTGAGGGCGGCATCCAAGTCAGGATGCGTCGGAGATGAGCGCGACCCCGCCATTACCGATCGGCGTGGGCGGCTCCGGTCGCCACTCGGGCGATGATCGCCCCTTGAGAACGCTCGCCGGCGCTCTTGCGCACGTGCGACTCGATCACCTCGAAGCCGGCCGCCCATAGCTCCTCGCCGAGCGCGTCCACCGACCACAGGTAGGCGGGGGCGACGGCGTGCGCGTACTCCTCCACCACGGGCCCCTCGAGGAAGCCGATCAGCACCCCGCCGCCCGGCCGCAGCACGCGACTGAACTCGCGCAGCGGCATCCCGATCGTGCTCGGCTCGTGGTGGATGAGGGAGTACCACGAGAGCACCCCGCCGACCGACCCGCTCTCGACCTCGAGAGCGTTCAAGCTACCGAGCGTGAACGGCACTCCGGGGTAGGCGTTGCGCGCGCGGTCGATGAACTCGGGCACCTGGTCGACACCGCGGGCATCGAGTCCGCGCCTCGCCAAGTGATCCGTCCAGTGGCCCGGCCCGCATCCGGCGTCGATCACCGGCCCCTCGAACGTGTCGGCCCAGGTCTCGATGAGGTACCGGTCGGTCGGATGCGCGGCGCCGACTTCGCCGAACAACTCGATGTACTCGGCGGCTCGCCGCGAGTACGCGAGCCCCACGTCGTCGATCATGCACACGAGTCTAGGGACGCCGCGGTGGGCGCCTCGAACGAGCGCGCGCCGATACACTCCGAGCATGATGGTGGGGCTGTACGGGGGAGCGGTGGAGTACAACCCTGGGCTTCTGATCTTCTTCGGCATCTCTTTCGTCGTCCTCGGCACACTGATGGTCGTCTTTCCGAGGTTCTTCGCCCGAATGCGGGCGCGCGGATGGCCCGGCTCGCGCGTAGCGACACCGGCCGACGTTCGCTACGCGCGCCTGCAGGGAGGCGGGGTTGTGCTCCTGGGAGCGATCTGCCTCGTCATCGCGCTGGTGAAGGGCCTGGTGGGGTGACGGCGAGCCTGAGGCCGCCGCCTCACTAGACCGCGGCCAGAAAGCGACCGCGCTCGCGGATCAGACGCCGTAGATAGCGCTCGAGCACGAGCTTCTCCGCCAGGCGCCCGAGAGGCCCGACCGGGGCGACGAAGCGAACGCGGTCGATCATCACCGAACCCGCGGGTGTCGACTCGAACACGTGCTCGTGGCGGAACGTCTTGAAGGGGCCCCGCGTCTGTTCGTCGACGAAGCGCCGGGGCGGATCGAACTCGGTGACCCGGCTGGTCAGCGAGAACGGCAGACCGAAGTGCCGAGCCCGCCACGTGACTTCCTCGCCGAGCCCGATCAGTCCCGCCGTCACCCCGCCTACCGCCCGCTCGGCTGCGCCCGCCTGCGACTCGGTGTGCACGTCGATACTGCGGGCCAGGTCGAACATCTCGGCCGCAGACTTGCCCGACTCGGTCACGCACTCGAAGAAGACGGCCACGACTTCATCATGGGGCATCGTCGGATGCGTCGCCCCGAACCACGAGACGTGGGTCGTGTGGTCTGCCTGTGCCTGACGTGGCGCCCTTACGCGCCAAAGCCGGTGAGAGCGCCGCGGGCGTCGAACCGGGCGGTCGATGCCCAGGCGATCTCCCAGCGGTTGCCTTCGGGGTCGGCGATGTAGCCGGATCGGCCGCCCCATTCACGGGTGGACGGCTCGGCCAACGCGGTGGCGCCGGCGCGCACGGCCGCTTCGAACGCCGCGTCGACGTCGGCCGCGGAGTCGACGTTGCAGGCGAGAGTGACTCCCGACCAGCCGGTCGGCGCAGCATCTGCGGATGCTTCTTCAGCCAGGAGCTCGACGGGATACAGCGCGAACAGCACGCCACCGATGAGGTACGCAGCCCAGTCGTCGTCGCTGCCCCTCACCTCTTGCCACCCGAGTGCCGTGTAGAAGCGGCGCATCTTCGGCAGGTCGCGAGATCCGACGGTGACGACTGAGAGGCGAGGCGGCATCGACATGCCTTGATCCTCCCACTGCGGATGTCGCTGGAGAAGGTGCGGTCCTGCGCGACGCCGCGTTCGCGCGAGTCACACGCAGTGGTTTATATGGTCTGGCGAGGCATTGAAGGTTTGTATCGTAAGGCATAGTCTGGTCTGAGACCACTCGGTAAGCGGTTTCCGCGCAGACAGCACGATGAAGTGAGGACCCCAGATGACCATCGCAACCGTCGACCCCACCACCGGCGAGACCCTCAAGGAGTTCGCGCCGCACACGGCCGCCGAGGTCGAGGAGCGCATCGCCGCCGCCCACGCCGCCTACCTCGAGCTCGCTTCGACGACCATCGCGCAACGGGCCGAGTGGATGCGCGCGGCCGCGGGCATCCTGGAGTCCGAGGTCGACGCCGTTTCCGACCTCATCACCACCGAGATGGGCAAGACCCTCGGCCAGGCCCGCTACGAGACCCTCAAATCGGCGACCGGGATGCGCTTCTTCGCCGACAACGCCGAGCGCTACCTCGCGCCCGAGCACCCAGTCGAGGCCGGGGCCGTCAACGCGTCGGAGCTCGCGGTGCGGTTCGACCCGATCGGCGTGGTGCTCGCGGTGATGCCGTGGAACTACCCGCTCTGGCAGTGCATCCGCTTCGCCGCGCCCGCGCTGATGGCCGGCAACACGGGCCTGCTGAAGCACGCGTCGAACGTGCCGCAGAGTGCGCTCTACCTGGGCGAGCTGTTCGCGCGCGGTGGGTTCCCGAAGGGCGCCTTCCAGACGCTGCTCATCGAGGGCGCAGCCGTGGCGCCGCTGCTCGACGACCGACGCATCCGTGCCGCCACGCTCACCGGATCGGTCGCCGCCGGCGCATCCGTCGCCGAAGCCGCGGGGCGCAACGTGAAGAAGACCGTGCTCGAGCTCGGCGGAACCGACGTGTTCGTGGTGCTGCCCTCAGCCGACGTGCAGCGCGCTGCGACGTTCGGCGTGAACGCCCGTGTGCAGAACTCGGGGCAGTCGTGCATCGCCTCGAAGCGCTACTACGTGCACACGGATGTCTACCACGAGTTCGCGTCGGCGTTCGTCGACGGCATGGCGGCGACCGTCACCGGCGACCCGCGCGACGAGGCCACCACGTTCGGGCCGCTCGCCACCTCACGTGGGCGCGACGACGTGCAGGAACTCGTCGACGACGCCGTGGCAAAGGGTGCGACCGTGCTCACCGGCGGTTCTGTGCCGGATGGGCCCGGCTGGTTCTACCCGGCGACCGTGCTGACCGATGTCACGCCCGAGATGCGCATCTTCCGCGAGGAGTGCTTCGGGCCGGTCGCGTGCCTCTACCGGGTCGACTCGCTCGACGAGGCGATCGCGCGATCGAACGACTCCGACTTCGGGCTCTCGTCGAGCGTCTGGACTCAGGATGCCGGCGAGATTGAGCGCCTGAGCCGCGAACTCGACTTCGGGGGTGTTTTCGTGAACGGGCTGACGGCATCCTTCCCGGCCGTGCCGTTCGGGGGCGTGAAGGATTCGGGGTACGGGCGCGAGCTGTCGGCGTTCGGCATCCGGGAGTTCACGAACGCGAAGACGGTCTGGCAGGCCTGAGGGCGGGCGTGCTAACGTTCTCGCGATCGTGAAAGACCGGCTGGAGGTGAGACCCATGAACGCAGTATCCGTAATGGGTGCTCCCTCGCCGTGCACGATCGCGCGCGGCTGATTTCGTCGCCGCCGGGAGTGCCCTTCTCGCAACGCGAAAGGCACTCTCATGAACGCAACTCCTTCTTCCTCCCTGCCCGAACCGTCGTCGCGTGACCGCGCTCTGGTGCTCGGCGGTGGCGGATCGGCCGGCAATGCCTGGCTGATCGGCGTCATCGCCGGGCTCGCGGATGCCGGTCTCGACGTCACCGACGCCGACCTTACGATCGGCACCTCGGCCGGGTCGACGGCTGCCGCGCAGATCTCCTGCGCCGGGCCCGGCCAGCTGTATGCCGAGATCCTCTCGGCGCCCGTCCCTCCGGCGCGAACGCCGGTCGCCGCGAACGGCTCGCGCGGCTTCGTCGGCACGCCTGACGACCAGCTGAGGCGCATGACCGAGATCATCGCCGCATCCGCGGACGTCGAGGACATGCGGCGCCGACAGGGTGCGGCGGCGCTGGCGAAGGATGCGACATCCGACGGCTCGGAGCACGCGCGCTGGAGGGCGACGGTCGCTTCGCGGCTGCCGGAGCAGCAGTGGCCGTCGCGGGCGATCCGGATCACCGCCGTGGATGCGCACACCGGCGAGCCGGTCGTGTTCGACGGTTCGAGCGGGGTCGACCTGGTGGATGCGGTCGCGGCGAGTTGCGCGGGCGGCTTCGCGTACCGCGTCGGCGACCGGCGGTACATCGACGGGGGATACCGGCGGTCGAGTGAGAACGCCGATCTGGCGGCGGGGTCCGGCCGGGTGCTCGTGCTCTCGCCGCTCGGCGGTCGCACGATGCTGCCGCTCGAGTGGGGCGCGCAGCTCGAGGCACAGATCGAGGAGCTGAGGGCCGGCGGAAGTGCCGTCTCGTGCATTCTGCCCGACGACGCTTCGCTCGCGGCCTTCGGCGGAAACATGATGGATCTCGCGACCCGCCCCGCCGCGGCCCGCGCCGGCTTCGAGCAGGGCCGCGCGCTCGCCCCCGCCCTCGCCGCCTTCTGGCGTTGAGGCCGTCCCGCTGGGCGCGTGAGCCCGCCGGGTACGCGACGCGCCTGCCCATGCAGCCGTGCAGGCCGCCGGGCAACGCGAAGTGCGGGGTGCATGGCATTTTGGGCGACACTTTGAGCGACCCGGCGGGGTTCCGCTTGCGGCCGGGTAGCGCGAAGTGGGCGGTGGCGACCGTCGGGGTGCCGCTTTGGGCTACCCCGCGGGCTCTCGAGTCGCGCGTGCGGGCGGGAGCCTGGTCGGGCTCAGTGCAGGGTGAGCATGACGAGCAGTTGGGCTGCGGCCGCCGCGGCGGTGAGGAGGGAGTGGCGGATGCTGCCGGCGCGGCGAGCGACCACCACCAGGATCGTGCGTGCGAGCATCCACGCGGCGAGTACGACGACCGGGCTCAGCAGGAACTCGAACGCAGTGGTGGGCGCCCCGGCATGGTGCGATGTCGGGGCGGACGCGGATGCTGGCGCGGGCCCCGCGCCGTGGCTCGCGGACGCCACGGCACTCACCGTGAGGAAGGCCATCGCCCAGAGGTCGACGATCGCCTGGCGCGCCCAGACCTGTGCGCGCGCCGACCGGGCGAGCGTGGTCGCTGTGACCAGCAATCCGACGGCCACGGGCAGCATGGTGCCCGGCGCGATGACCACGGCCACCATGCCCGCAACCATCACGCCGTGGGCTGCCCATCCACCCCAGCCCGTGGGCGCCATCCCTACCGTTCGGCGCGCCCGGGAGACGAGGGAAACGTCGGGGTGCAGCCCGCGACCGGGTGCGAGGAGCGGGATGCCGGACATCGATGTGTTGCGCCTCAGGCCGTGAGCGGAGGCGCCGCCGTCGGGGCGGACTCGGACGACGAGTCCGCAGCCTGGCCGGGAGCGGGCGAGGGTTCCGCATCCGCGGGGGCGGAGGCCACGGCAGGTGAGTCGGTGCTCTGGCCGGGAGTGGGCGAGGGTTCCGCATCCGCGAGGGCGCCGGCCAGAGCAAGCGAGTCGGTGCTCTGGCCGGGAGCGGGCGTGGGGGCCGAGGCCGGGGCGCCGACGAGGCGGGCCGCCAGCTCGGTGGCACCCGCGACCGGCGGGCGGTCGAGCAGGCGCACGTGCAGGCGGTGGTGGGCCGCGGTGACGAGGTCCGACATCCGGTCGAATAGCAGAGGCTGGGCCGAGATCACCGAACCGGCCGCCACCACGTCGGAGCCCACCGCCCCGTGCGCGACGAGCTGCCGCACCAGGCGGGCCAGGTGCTGCGCCGCACCCTCGATCACGATCTGCGCCTCGAGCGAGCCGGCGTGCGCCGCCTCGAACACCACGGGCGCGTGCGGACCCCAGTTCTCGGTCGACGGGTCGTCGTTGACCGCGCGGGCGAGGCGCTCGGCATCCGTCACGCCGAAGGTCTCGAGCAGGGCGGCGAGCAGACCGTCGTCGTCGAAGCCGTCGTCGTGTCGCAGCAGGGCGCGCTTCGTCGCCTCGCGCACGATGCCGGCCGCACCGGCGTCGTCGCCGATCACCGAACCCCAGCCGCCGGCCGCGAGGAACTCGCCGTCGGCCGACCAGCCGACGCCGATCGCGCCGGTGCCCGCGATCAGACCGATCACCTGGTCGAGCCCGGCAGCCGGCGCGATGAGCGCAGCGTCGTTCACCGCGACGGTCGGGATGCCGAGGCGAGCGGTGAGCGCGGCGCCGTACTCGAGCATGATGGCGGCGTTGTCGAGGCCCTGCGCTCCGACCCCGAGCGCGGCGACGGATGCGGTGCGCGCGCCCGCCGAACTCGAGGCGTCGCCGAGCACGCCGCCCGGCAGCGACTGCAGCACCGATTCGAGGGTGCGGGCGATCCAGTCGACGCCGTCGGCGACCGGCTCCGCGTCCCAGTCGGGCGACGGAACCACGACCTCGGCGACGAGCTCGCGCGCGAGCGTCTCGACGCGCACCGCGGCCTTGGTGCCGCCGATGTCCATGCCGACGAGGAGGCTCATCCGAGCCCGTCCGCCGAGGCGGAAACCGACGCGGACACCGTCTCCACCTTCGTGTCGGCGTTGTGGAACACGAACTCCTCCACGTCGATCCCGCGCACCACCGCCATGTCGTTCGCGAACGCCTGCATCACCACGGCTTCGAGCACCGCGCGCTGCGCCGCGTGCCGCCGGGGGAGCGAGATCGTGGTGAGCGACGGCGTCTCCGGAACATCCTGCGACGTCACGAGCACCACCTGGTGCCCGGCCGAACTCAGCGTCTGCGCCAGCACGATCTCCCGCTCGTCACCGAGCACGACGTGCACGCCGTCGCCGGCTGACTCCATCGATCCGTGCAGGTACTGGCGCGTGCTCATCGCTGTGGAGTGTACTCGGGCGACCTCGCGGAAGAGCAGCGCCCCGGCCTCGGCCGAGCCGACCGCCGGGCCCGCCCCCACGAAATCGGCTGAGGGCGCCGTGGCGAACCGCTCCGCGATGCTCATGGAGCGCGAGGCGAGCTGCGCCTCCACCGCCCGGAAGTCGTCGGCCAGGCGCGACCAGTCCTCGCCGAGCGTGCCGCCGTCCCACAGGTCGGCGATCATGCCGAGCGCCACGATCGTGGCCGTGTAGCCGATGGTCGACGCGTAGCTGTCGGGGATGTTTCCGAGCACGAGCGAGCGCGAGACCACCGAAGCGATCGGCGACGGCGCGTTGTTCACTACGGCGAGCCGCAGCGACGGCGGCACCGACTCGAGCACCGCCAGCGTCTCGGAGCTCTTGCCGCTCTGCGAGATGCCGATGATCGGGTGCGCGCTGTCGGGGAAAGGAAGCGGGAGGTCGCCGGCCCCGAGCCGCCACGAATGGATGCCGCGCTTACGCAGCACCCACACCGGAGCGGCCGCCGCGGCCAGGCTCGCCCCGATGCCCACGAAGATCGGCCCGGGGCCGCTCAGCGCACCGGCATCCTGGAGCGCCAAGGCGCTCTCGGCGATACGGGCGATCGCGGGTTCGAGGTGGCCGGCTTGGTTGCGGCGCGCTTCGGCGAGAGGAACGTAACCCTTCACGCGTGGTCTCCATCCTGGTGGTGCGGGGTGTGCTGGTGGTCGGTGTGGTCGTGGCCGGCGTGCTCGGCGTCCGGGTTGCCCGCGGCCGCGTGCTCGGGGCCGGCGTGGTCGTGACCCGCGTGGTCGGGGCCGGCGTGGTCGTGACCCGCGTGGTCGGGGCCGGTGCGGTCGTGGTCGGCGTCCGAGTGGTCGTGCCCGGCGTGGTCGTGGCCGGCGTGGTCGTGCGACCCGTGCCGGTGGCCCGGCGCGCAGTGGTCGCTCACGCTCTCGGGGATGTCGAGCGTCGGATTGCGCCCGAAGAAATCGTGCGGCTTGAACGTGAACCCGGCGGTGTCGACCGGCATGATCGGCCAGTCCTCGATGCGCGGGAAGTGGGTGAGCCCGAAGGTATGCCAGAGCACGATGTCGGTGTCGTCGATCGAGCGGTCGGCCGCGATCCAGGCCGGCAGGCCCGCTCCGCCCGGGTGCATGTTCACGAAGTCGCCGGCCGCGTAGTTCTCGGCAGGGTCGTAAGCCGTGACCCAGAGGTGCTTGGTGGCATAAGTCGCGCGGGCGTGGATGTCGGATTCCGCATCCGCGAGCAACACCGGCTTGCCCTCCGGTTGCAGCACCCAGCCCACGGGCCGGCCGAGGCGGTTCTGCACCGACGGGTTCACGACGTGCCACACGCGATTGCGCGTGTTGTCGGCCAGCCGCCCGCCCTCGCTCTCAGTGCGCAGCCGGGTGACCGTCTGCGTGAATCCGGTGCCCGTCGGATTGGCCGGCCCGCGCGGCACGAGCGCCGCCTCGAGTTCGTCGACGGCGTTGCCGAGCCCGTCGATCATGGTGTCGAGCCGGGCGCTGAAGAGGTGCTGGTGGTAAGGCGCGCCCAACCCGGGGGCGAGTTCGGAAGCGAAGGCATAGCCGGCACCGGGGTAGGCCGAGGTGAACACGACGCCCGTGGCCTTGACCTCGAGCTCGATGGTGCCGTCGAGCCCGAAGTACCAGTAGAAGCCGTAGTCGTAGTTGCCCACGGTCACGAAGAAGGAGATGACGAGTCGCCGGTTGCGGCGGGAGTCGCTCGACCCGTTCCAGTTGTCGAAGTGCTTCCAGAGGATGCCCGTGTCTTCCTCATGGATGCAGATCGCCTGCGGCACCACCCGGGCATGCCCGTCGTCGCCCGCCATCACGGCGTCGAGGTAGGTGATGTCGCCCACGCAGTCGCAGCCGAGTTCGAGCGAGTTGGCGAAGCCGCCGAGCAGGTACTCGCCGCAGTCGAAGAAGTTTTGGAACCAACGCTGAGGCGACGGGTCACCGTAGGGCACCATCATCTCGGCGATCGACGCGCGGTAGAGCACGGGCCGCTGTTCACCGGTGTCGGGGTCGCGGATGCCGATGTCGTGCAGCACGAGCCCCTCACGCTGGTCGAAACCCACCTGCAGCCGCCAGCCGAGCCAGTCGATCACGCCGTCGTCGTCGATCGTGAAGCTCGGGCCCTGCGGCTGGGTGATCTCGATGGGCTTGAGGCCCTCACGGGGCGGCAGGCCGACCCAGGAGGGGAGGTGGAAGTTGCCGTCCTCCTCGGGCACGGGCAAATCGACGTAGTCGATCACGTCGAGCACCTCGCGGGTCACGACGTCGACGATCACGGTGACGCCGTCGACCGGATGCGCCCAGCCGAGATCATCCGGCGTCTTCTGCACGAAGGTGAAGCAGCGCTGCAATCGGCGGCCCGCCTCATCGACGCCGAGCACGCCGGCCGAGAGCGGGTTCACGCGCAGCTGCGAGAGGTCGGTGAGGCCGCGCTTGGCCATGGCGGCGAGCCAGCGCTCGTCCTGGTGCACGACTTCTTCGACCAGCGCAAATTCGGGGATCACCACGGGCGCCTGGCCCTCGGTGTCGGGGTCGAGTTCGTGCACCGACTCGACGCGGTCTTCGCTCGGCACCACCACGACGTCGGTCGAGAGGCTCGTGCCGAAGTCGACGAGCATGACCCGGATGCGCCGCGCGGGCCGGGCGCCGGCGAGTAGTTCGCGCTTGTCGGGCTCCTGCAGGCCGAGGTAGGCGACGTGCCCGTCGGGCCCGAGCAGCCCCTCGCGCACGAGCACGGCGCGGGTGGCCTCGATCTCGTCGGCGGTAACGGTGCGCAGCTCGCTCGCGAGCATCGCGGTGAGGTCGGTGGTCACAGGGCGATCCCTTCGGTGGCGGGCTGAATTGCGGCGGCGAGGACGGCGGCGGGGGGCGCCACGGGCTCCCACTGGCGGGTGCGCATCGAGCGGTAGCAGGCGTCGATGATGGTGTTCACGATCACGCCGTCGTCGAAGGTCTCCGACGGGGCGACGCCCTGCTCGAAGCACTCGACGAAGTGCCGGAACTGCTGCGAGAACCCGTAGGCCCGCGTCTCCTCAGGTACCGGGTAGACCCAGCCGGTGTCGGCATCCGACTTCTCCACGAGGTAGCCGACGGGCGAGGTGATGAAGCCGTACACCGGGGTCTGCGAGGTGTCGGTGACGATTCGCCCGCCCGAGCCGATGAACTCGTGGCGCAGCGACATCCCGCCCTTCTCGATCCACGACGACTCGATGGTGGCGAGTTGCCCGCCAGCGAAGCGCAGCCAGGCGACCGCCGTGTCTTCGCCCGTAGTTTTGTCGCCATGCACGAGCGTCGCGCCCCAGGCCATGACCTCGACCACCGGGTTGTCCTTGCCGAAGAAGTGCCGGGCCGATTCGACGGTGTGGCACCCCATGTCGAGCAGGGCGCCACCACCCGCCGTCGAAGCATCCCAGAAGTGGGCGGCGTGCGGGCCGCTGTGGCCCTCGCGGGCGCGCATGGTGAGAACCGACCCGATGCCGCCGGCCTCCACCATCTCGTGCGCCTTCGCGATGTTGGGCGAGAACACCGAGCTCTCGGCGTAGCCGTGCCAGATGCCGGCCGAACGCACGATCTCGAGGATCGACGCCGCCTCGGCGCCCGTGCGCGCCAGCGGCTTGGTGCAGATGACACCCTTGCCGTGCCGCGCCGCCGCGCGCACCGCCTCCACGTGCAGCTCGTTCGGCAGTGCGATGATGACGAGTTCGACCTCGGGGTCGGCGCACAGCACGTCGATCGAATCGTGCGTGCGCGGGATCGACCAGCGCTGGGCGAGGCGCGAGGCCGATTCAGCGGTGCGGGAGTAGTTGGCGACGAGCTCCGCACTGCGCACGTCACCGAGCGCATCCGCGTAGCACTCGGCGATGAAGCCCGAGCCGAGGATTCCAATTCGTGTCATGGTGATGACCATACCTCTAGAAACAATAGGAAGACAATCTGCCGAAACATGTTCGTTACAAAGATACCTCTTGTAACCTCATGAACAGAATGTATATGCTGGCGAAACCCCGCACTCACAACCACTCACATGAAGGAGGCGCCGTGCGATCGAAATTCGCGCCCGTAGCGATCACCGCAGCCGCAGCAAGCCTTGTCCTCGTCGGTCTGGCCGGATGTTCATCCGGAGGCACCCCGGCATCGACCGACGGCGGCGGCGAAGACGTCACGCTCACCCTCGCCACCTGGCGAACCGAAGACACCGCGATGTGGGAAGACGAGATCATCCCCGCCTTCGAGGCCTCGCACCCCGGCATCACCGTCGAGTACGCACCCGTCGGCACCGACGACTACAACGCGGCCATGCAGTCGCAGATCGAGGGCGGCACCGGCGCCGATCTCATCATGTGCCGCCCCTTCGACGTCAACCGCGCCTGGATCGAAGACGGCTACTTCGAGCCGCTCGCCGGCACCGACGCCGTCAAGTCGTTCGACGAGACCGCGCTCGCCGCGTGGACGGATGTCGACGGCAACCCCTTCTGCGTGCCCATCGCATCCGTTCTGGCCGGCTTCTACTACAACACCGCCATCTTCGACGAGCTGGGCATCGACGTTCCCACCACCCAGGCCGAGTTCATCGACGCGCTCGAGAAGATCAAGGCCAGCGGCAAGTACACCCCGCTCGCGCTCGGCTCGGCCGACGGCTGGCAGCTCGCCTACAACGTGCTCTACAACCTCGGCCCGAACTACTGGAAGGGCGAAGACGGCCGGCTCGGCCTCATCGACGGCACCCAGAAGCTCACCGATCCCGACTTCGTGGCCGCCTTCCAGGCCTTCGACGACCTCAAGCCCTACCTCCCCGAAGGCTACGAGTCGCTCACCTACGAAGACATGATGCAGCTGTTCACGCTCGGCAAGGCCGCGATCATCCCCGACGGATCGTGGGACATCACGGCCGCCACCGCCACCGGACTCGACGTGGGCGTCTTCGGTGCACCCGTCGCCAAGGCGGGCGACCAGCGCTACCAGCAGGAGATGCCCGACCAGGGCATCGGGATGAACGCCAAGTCGACGCACAAGGAAGCGGCGCAGGAGTTCCTCGACTGGCTCGCCACCGACGAGTTCCAGAGCCTCTACGTGAACAAGCTGCCCGGCTTCTTCGCCATGGGCACCGAGGCCGTCACCTACGACGACCCGCTGGCGCAGAAGTTCGCCGACCTGAAGACCGACGCGGAGCTCACGCCCCGCCTGGCCCTCGACCGCCTGAGCGCCGGCACCCCGCCGCTCGACGACGAGATCTGGGTCGCCTTGCAGAACATGTACAACTCAGGATTGAGTGCCGAGGACGCCACCGCAGAACTGCAGGCCGGCCTCGACTCCTGGTACAAGCCCGCCCAGTAGGGTCTGCGGCGCGCCGGGTGGCCTCCACGACCACCCGGCGCGCCGTTTCGTCCGCCCTCGGCAGCATCCGACTCCCGACTCCCGCCCCGCTATCAAGAAATGAGAGGTCAGATGAAGAGCACCGCCCGCTCGTATCGCAATCTGATCCTGTTCAGCGCTCCCGCCTTCGTCATCTACGCCGGATTCCTCGTGATCCCGCTGATCGCCTCGGTCGTGCTCAGCTTCATGGACTCCGACACCGGCCCAACCTCGGTGTTCGTCGGGTTCGACAACTACGTCTACCTGTTCACGAACCCCACCACGAGCGAGCGATTCTGGAACGCCCTCGTCAACAACTTCGAGTTCTTCGCGGTGCACCTCATCGTCGAACTGCCGATCGGGCTGCTCATGGCGGCCCTGCTCACCTCGTCGACCCTCCGCCGGTCGCGCGGGGTCTACCGCACGCTGCTGTTCATCCCGGCCACGCTCTCGGTCGTGATCGTCGGCTTCGTCTGGCGGCTCATCATCAACCCGCTCTGGGGCATCGTGCAGTTCCCGCTGCTCGGGGACGAGAACACGGCCCTGCCCACCATCGCGCTCATGTCGGTGTGGGAGTACGTCGGCATCCCGATGATCTTCCTCTACACCGCCCTCATCGCCATCCCCGACGACGTGCTCGAGGCGGCGAAGCTCGACGGCGCGAACGCCTGGACCACCTTCTGGAAGGTGAAGTTCCCCCTCATCGCGCCGCAGTTCGGGCTCATTGCGATCCTCACCTACATCTGGACCTTCAACGGCTTCGACATCGTCTACGCCCTGAACGGATCGGCGCCCGGCCCCGACTACGCGACCGACATCCTCGGCACGCTCTTCTACCGCACCTTCTTCGGATCCAGCGGGCAGGTGGCCAACCCCGACCTCGGCGCCACCGTCGCCTCCGTGGTGTTCTTCCTCATCCTCATCATCACCGCCGTCTACTTCGCCGTCGTGCAGCGACGCCTGAAGAGCTACGAACTCTAGGACCTGTGGAATGACGACACTCAACAAGCCCAGCCGAGCGGATGCCGGCGGCCGACTCTTCGTGCACATCGCGCTGATCCTGTTCGTGATCGTGGCGATCGGCCCGATCCTCATCGTGGTGATGAACTCGCTGAAGACCACGCCCGGTATCTTCAACGGGCCGTTCCTGCCGCCGACCGCCGAGACCTTCAATCTCGACGGCTGGGCCAACGTGTTCAAGCGCGGCAACTTCGCGCTCAACTACGGCAACAGCATCATCGTGACGCTGGTGTCGACGGCCTTGACCCTGGTGCTCAGCACCCTGGCCGCGTTCGCGATCACCGAGTACAAGGTGAGGCTCGCGCCGCTGCTCGCCGGGTTCTTCATCATCGGCATCATGCTGCCGATCCGGCTCGGCACCGTGCCGATCCTGCAGACCATGGTCGCGTGGCACCTCGTCGACACGCTCGTGGCGCTCATCCTCGTCTACACAGCGATGAGCCTGCCGCTCGCCATCGCGCTGATGGCGACGTTCTTCCGGCGCGTGCCGATGGAGCTCAAGGAGGCCGCGAAGATCGACGGCGCGGGGGGAGTTGCGCACGCTCTCGATCGTGCTGCCTCTCGTTCGCCCGGGGCTCGCCGCCGTGGCATCCGTCACCATGCTGCCGATCTGGAACGACCTGTGGTTCCCGCTCATCCTCGCGCCGAGCAAAGAGAACCAGACCGTCACGCTCGGGGTGCAGCAGTTCGTGGGGCAGTTCCAGAGCGACTACCCCGCGCTGCTCGCGGCACTGACCCTCGGCGCGTTACCGCTGGTGATCCTCTTCACCGTCTTCTCGCGCAACTTCATCCAGGGCCTCAGCCAGGGCTACGGCAAGTAGGTTGCCCGGTCAGCGACGCGGGTGGCCCGGGTGGCCCGGCTTCGAGCGGGTGAAGACGGTGCGCAGGCGGTAGCGGTCGCCCGAGTACTCGATGGTGGAGATGAGCACGGGGCGGTCGCGGGCATCCACCGAGGTCTGCTTCATCACGAGGATGGGACGGCCGACCTCGATGTCGAGGTGCTTCGCGATCGTGGCGTCGGCATCCCGCGCCTCGATGGTGGCCTCGGCGCGGGCGATGTCGATCCCGCTGTCGCCGAGCGTGGCGTAGAGCGACCCCGTGGCGAAGTCGACGTCGGCCGCCTGCGGGATGAGGCTCGCCGGCACGCGCGTGTTGTCGATGGCGATCGGAACGCCGTCGAGGCGGCGCACACGGCCGAGTCGCAGCAACGGTGTGCCTGGAGCGACGCCCAGCTCTTCGCCCTCGTCGAGGGTGGCGGGGGAGATCCGCTGCTCGATCACGAGCGAATCGGAGACGAGCCCCATCCGCGCCGCCGTCTCGCTGAACGACTCGAGCGAGTTCGGCCAGTCGCCGGCCGGAGCCTCGCCACCGTCGGGCTGCGAGACGTACCACCCACGGCCGTGCGAGGAACTCAACACGCCCTCCTCCACGAGGCTCACGAGGGCCTTGCGGAGGGTCACCCGGCTAACGTTGAGAGTGAGGCAGAGCTCGCGTTCCGCGGGCAGCCGCATCCCTTCGCCGTAGGCGCCGCTGGCGATCTGCTCGCGCACGTAGTCGGCGGTCTGGGCCCAGAGCGGCTCCGCTCGCGAACTGTCGATCTTCGAGTCGGTCATGAACCTAAGCTATACCACTCGCAATACCACACCCTACAAACAGGCGTCGTCGCGTTCGGCGCGTCGGTCAGTCGCAGGCGTACAGCTGCTCCACGTCGAACCACATGCTGTCGTACCCGCCGAGCACGACCACCTTGGTGGCATGGTCGGCGATGATGTCGGTGATCACGTCCTGCGGAACGCATTGGCCGCTGACCAGGTACAGGGGCGAGCCCGTCGACGCGGCACGGGCTCCCACCGACAGTCCGTCGGGGTAGTTCAAACCGGTGGCGAGGTAGACCGTGTCGGCCGAGGTGAAGGTGGCGCGGTTGACCGCGACCGCCGCGGCGAACCGGTCGGGGCCGGACAGCCGCGTCACCTTCGCCGCCGGCGCGAGCGATGCCAGCACGCCGTCGGAGACCGAAGCCGGGCCGCCGACGACGGTGACGGTCTTCGCCTGGAGCTTCGCGAGCTCGGAGCGGGTGGCCGCGTCGGCGCTCGCGGCCGATCCGTTCGTCAGGAGCACGGGTGCGCCGACGGAGCCGGCGGCCGCGCCGGTGGACAGGGCGTCGGGGTAATTGTTGCCCGTCACCACGAAGACGCGCGAGGAGCCCTGCGGGAAGGCGTAGTCGATCACGGCCCGGGAGACGGCGAAGCGGTCGGCGCCGCCGATCCGCACCGTGGGCGCGAGTGCGTTCAGAGTCTTCACGACGCCGTCGGACACGGTGGCCGGGCCGCCGATCACCACGACCTTGGTCGGATGCAGGCGGGTGATCTCGGCCCGGACACGGTCGTCCAGGCGGTCGGGGAGAGTGAGCAGCAACGCTCCGTGCTGCTGGGCGGCGGCGGGCGCTGCAGAGAGGGCGTCGGGGAATTTCGCCCCCGACGCGAGGTAGACCACGGGCGCGCCGGTGGCGGCATCCGGGAACTGCGCCTGCGAATTCACGATCGCGACGTCGTAGCGGTCCTGGCCCTGCAGGCGCTCGACCGTCACGCCCGGGAGCGTGACGGTATCGCTCGTCAGCTGGGCCGAATTGCCGAGGAGGCCCGTGGCGAGAACGGATTCGTTCACCGTGATCCGGTGTCCCGAGTCCGCGACGGTGAGCACATGGTCACGACCACCGGCCGCCGGCTCCCGGCTTCCGTTCGACCAGGTGATGGTGTCCGAGGTGGGCGCCGGATCCCAGCCGGGCGGAATGTAGCTCAGGGTCGACCCGACCGTCGGGTCACCCGTGAACGCCGGGGCTGCGGTCGGGCTGATCTGTCCGAACCGTCCGGTGATGCAGCCGAGGTCGGCGGAATGGTTGGCCGGATCGGCGTACTGGGGCTGGACGGTCACACAGATCGTGTACGGGCCGGCTTTCGGAACCGAGATCAGGTCGTCGAATCCCACGACACCGGGGAGTTCCGGATGCGCCGCGCGGATGTCGGGGCGGTCGACCAACGGGTAGTAGCCCCCTTGCTGGGACGTGCCGCCGTAGGTGGTGATCGTGTAGACGCGGGGGTTGTGCTCGGAGTTCCAGCTGTCGGAGAGCCACCCCTTGAGGCGGAGAGTCGGAAACGCATTGGTGTCGTTGGCGGTGAGGGATTCGACGCTCCCGCTGATCTGTTCGGGACCGACGTCGACGAATCCGCAGCCGACGATCTCGAACCAGGCCTCGGCGCAGATCTGGTAGCGGCCGACCTGGCCCGGGAAACCGAGGTTGAGACGGTATCCATGGTCGGGGCCGGCCTCGGGGTAGGCGGCGGCGACGTCCGGACGGGGGAGAGTGCGCTGCCCCACGTCGGAACCCCACCAGGTGGCATGCCCGTCGGGGAAGAGGATCTGGAACTCGTCGGGTGCGTTGGTCTCCGTGGGCTCCTGGTGACTGAACGACCAGCCGGTCGCGATGATCCCCTCGCCCGGCCGGTATTCCAGCGAGTCCAGCGATCCGACCATGATGTGGCTGTCGAACACGGGCTGGATGGGCAGAGTGTCAGCCGCAGCGGGCGCGGCGACGGCGAGGGTCAGGGCTGTCGCGGCCAGCGCGGCGATGATGGCGGTGAGGCTGCGGCGCACGTGTTTCCCCCTCGGTCCCCCCGGACCAGTCGTTGTCTTCTGCTAAGGAGTTACAGTAGCCGATCCGGGGAGGGGGATCGGCTTGTCGCTGTCGGGATGCACGATCATCTCCGGCGCCTTCGTGACGATCAGCCAGCTGGGCAGGATGGCGAGGCAGAGCACGGGCAGGATGATGAGGCTGCCGCTGACCGCCGTGGCGATGAAGAGGGCGATCCAGCCGTCGCGCGCGATGGCCAGAACCATACCCAGCACGCCCGCCGACACGGCGAGGGCGACCGGGATGTCGGGGACCAGGGCATTGGCCAGAACGCCGATGGCGGCGCCGATGAACACGGACGGGAAGATGCGGCCGCCGCGGAAGCCGGCGGCTGCGGCGACGGTGAGCGCGACGACCTTGACCAGCACGATCACGATCAGCGCTTCGACGGTGTAGTCGGCACGGTTCGTGGCGAGCTCGGCCGTCTGCTGGAGGCCCTTGAACAGGGTGATCGGGCCGCCGATGGCGCCGAGCACCCCGAGCACGACGCCACCGGCCGTGACGTAGAAGACCGGGTTGCGGAGCAGCCGGAAGGCCCCGTGCAGGCGTGGGAAGACGGCGGCTGCGCCGATCCCGAGCGTCGCGGCCACGGCGGCGATCACGGCCGCGCTCAGCAGGTCGAAGGGCTGCACGGTGTCGTAGGCCGGGAGCGGAAGGGCGAAGGTCGGGTGACCGAGGAAGCGCATGGTGATGGCGCCCGCGCCGGCGGCGACGAGGGGGAGGAAGAGCTTGTCCCAGAGGGCGCCGCCGCCCGCGATCGAGCCGACGACCCCGGTGAACACGAGGGCCGCTGCGACCGGGGTGCCGAAGAGGGCGCCGATCGTGGCGGCGGCGGTGATCATGATCACGAGCGTCGTCGGGATCGCCTTCCACAGGCGCGCGATGAGGGCGACCAGGAGGCCGGTGTTGATGGCGATGATCGGATTCTCGGGGCCGAGGCTCACACCGCCGGCCAGACCGATCACCGCCACGAGCGCGAGCGAGGGCAGAGCACTCAGCGGCAGTGGGGGAGCGATGAGCTCGGTGGTCGCCGAGTCGCGGCCGCCGTGACCCGGCACCAGCCAGAGGCACAGCCCCACGACCAGTCCGGTGAGAGTGAGGATGCTGAAGATCCACCACCCGTTGTCGGGGTCGATGCCCGCCGCGTTCGGGAAGACGTCCCAGATGACCGACTCGAGCTGATCGGCGACCCACTCGATGCCGAACAGCAGCAGCGCGCTCACCACGCCGATGAGGATGGCCGGAACCGACAGCTGGACGAGACGCTTGACGCTGGGTGCGGCCTGCGCGAGCGCTCCGGGGGCAGGGGAGGTCATGTGCACACGATATCGCTCAGCACCCCGCGGCCGGGAGGGATCAGAAGTCGTCGACGTGCAGGTGGTCGCAGCTGTCCTCGAAGTCGATGAAGTTCTGGAAGCTCGGCTCGTTGCCCGCGGAGTAGCGGCACTGCGACTGGCCGACCCGCGACCCGTTGGGCATCATCGGGTCGAGCACCGCGATCAGGTTGAGTGAGGCGTCGTTGGCGCCCGTCAGCCGCACGCCGCCCACCGAGGTGAAGTCGACCGCGTGGCCGCCGCCCTGCCGGTAGTGCGCGGATGCCGTGCCGGCGCCCTCGATCTGCCCGGTGCAGCGGCGGCTGATGTCGCTGACACCCGCGCTGCCGAAGGCCCGCACGGCGGCCACCATCGCCTGGAGGATGGTGACGTCGATGCCGCAGTTCGCGACATCCTGGCCCTGTGCGATCCAGGCGATCTCGAAGATGTGGTCGGGCGTCGACCCCCAGAACTGGCCGGCGGCGACGTAGCCCATGAGCTCCTCCGCGAGGGCCTGGGCGTCGCCGGAGACGGGGCCGACGACCTGTCCGCCCTGGTGCGCGGCGGCGGCTGCGGCTGCGGCAGCTGCGGCGGCCGCCGCCGCGCGCGCTGCGACACCCGCCTGGTACTGCTGCTCGGTGGTGGCGAGGTTCTGCTGCAGGCTGGCGAGCTGAGCATCCATCTCGTCTTTGTGGGCGTAGTTCTCCTGCAGGATGGCCACCGCCTCGCGTTGCGCCTCGGCGGCGGCCTCGAGGGCGGCCTGAGCGGCGTCGGCCAGGGTGGTGAGTTCCTGTTTCGCCACCTCGGCCTGTTGGCTCAATGAGGTGGCGGTGTTCGCATCCTGCTCGGCCGAGGCGTAGACCGCGTTCACCGACTGGGTGAGCTGACTGGCGGCGCTCAGTTGCGCGAGCAGGTCGTCGACCTGGGAGGAATCGCTCGTGAGGAGCATCGTGGTGAGGTCGGAGCCGCCGGAGCGCACGAACTGGGCGGCCATCTGGGCCGCGCGCTTCTTCGACTCGTCGGCCTTCGTGGCCGCGGCGGCCGCAGTGGCAGCCAGGGTGTCGGACTTGAGCTGGCCGGCGGTGAGGGCGGCGCTGGCCTGGTCATAGGCGTCGGAGGTCTCGGCGACTTTGAGCTGCGCGGCGGCGGCCTTCGCCTCGTTGTCGGCGATCACGGACTGCAGCTTCGCGATCTCGTCCTGTTTCGCCGACTCGTTGCCGCGGGCGGCGATCACGTCGTCCCAGGTGGGGTAGTCGTCGGCGTAGGCGGCCGGTGCGCCGGTGATGGCGGCCGCGGCGGTGAGCGCCACGACGAGGAAGGCGGTGCCGGCGGCACGGATGCGCGTGCGGCGGCGGGCGCGGAGTGACGTGTCCATGGATCCTCTGAGCTCGGGCACGTCGCGGATCGGCGCCCCAGGGGGATATTCAACCTCGACCGGGCGCCGAGCGCGGGAGGTGACGACGGCAATTCGCAAATCGTTGACGAGGCACAACGAGATCGGACGATAGGGTCGGCGTATGAACGGCAGATTCGACGACCGGGGCGGCAGTCCTGGGCGCTACGGCGCATCCGCCACCGTGGAGATCGACCCGCGGTCGGTGGGGCGGGTGGGGGTCGCGTACAACCCGGCGACCGACGGGGACGCCGATCCGGGCGAGATCGTGTGGACCTGGGTGCCCTACGAGGAGAACGACGGTCGCGGCAAGGACCGACCGGTGCTCGTCGTGGCCACCGAGCCCGCCGGGACGGTGCTCGCGATGCAGCTCACCTCGAAACCGCACGACGACCAGTACGACGTGGGAATCGGAAGCGGCGCGTGGGATTCGGCCGGGCGCCCGAGCTGGGTGCGCCTCGAGCGGGTGTTCCGGTTGCACCAGGCGGGCATGCGCCGAGAGGCGGTGGCGCTCGACGCGGCGCGCTTCGCCCTCGTGGCGGCGGCGCTGCAGAAGCGGTACGGGTGGAAGGTGGCGTCTGCGTCGACGGTGGTCGCCGCGCCTCGGCGTTCCGGTCTGATGCGGGCCGTTCGCCGCCTCTTCGGGGCCCGGACCTAGCTCCTCTCCTCCAGCGGATTGGCGTCGAGGCGGCCGGCGACGCCGGAGGCGATGGCGTCGGCGGCGGAGCTTGTGGGCTTGCGGTCGGCCTGATCGATGAAGCAGCGGAGGAACTCGTCGCGCAGGGAGAGCCGCGGATACCGCTCGAGCACCTCGGCGCGGAGTGTCTCTGGCCAGAGTTCGGCGTGCCGGCCCGAGATGTCGAGGCCGGTGCCGATGCAGAGCAGGTGGCCCTCTGGGTCGACGGCGGGGTCGACCTCGTCCCACATGTGTCGCACGATGATCTCGGATGCCCGTGTGCGGCGCTCCCTCGGCCAGCCAGCTCCCGCACCGAACACCCACGCGACGTGCCCACCCGCGTCTTCGAACGGCAACGTGTGGTTATCGAACTCCCGCACCAGCCCCAGATCATGCAACATCGCCGCCACGAACAACAGCTCCTCATCGAACCCGAGCCCCGTGAGTCGCCCCTGTGCCGCCCCCCACAGATACGACCGCACGCAGTGGTTCACGAGCGCCTCAGAGTAATACTCCCGCGCCACCTCGTATGCGGAGAGCGCCACAGGCGTCGAGGGAAGAACAAGTTCGTCGAGATGCATCTGCCCATTCTCCCGCAACCGACTTCCTCATCCCCATGACGTGGGCAACGAGACCGCAAGCTGCGGGCCGCGCTCGACGACCCACGGTGACGGCGAGGCCGCGTCAGCGACCTCACCGTCACATGTCGCCTCGCGCCGCAGCAGCGGCGGCGCGAGCAAGAAGGGCCCGCCCAGCCGAAGGCCGGGCGAGCCCGAAGGGCGGCGGTGCGGTACCCCCGTCCGGTCGGCCCCTCAACAAAGGGCCCCTCGTCCGCCCGCCCCCTCAACAAGCGGCCCCCCTCCCGGCACCCCCTACCGCTGCGGATACGAGCTGTTCGCCCGCAGCACCTCCAGCCGCGCCCGGTACTCCACCTCGTCGATGTCGCCCTGCGCGAAGCGCTCGGCGAGCGTCGACTCGGCGCGGCGGCCGGGCTGGTCCCACCCGCGGGCGGCCCAGGCGTTGCGGCGCCAGCGGCGGCCGACGGTGGCGAAGAGGATGACGAACAGGGCGATCCAGAACAGCGGGATCAGGAAGAACAGAAAGCCGAAACCGCCCACGAAGGGGCCGGCATGGGCGGCGACGGATGCGAGCGCGACGGTTGTGAACACGATTTCCTTCTCTCTCGGGCTCCGGTGCGGAACCCTCTGCTCACAGCCTCGCCGCATCGCGCTTCTGGCGAATCTGCCGGCGGGTGGCATTCGCCGTACGCCCGGGGGAGTACGGGGCGGGGAGAAACCGACGCCGCCTACGCCCGGCCGGGTGTCACGAGCCCGGTCTCGTACGCGATCACGACGAGCTGCACCCGGTCGCGGGCCGCGAGCTTCGACAAAATGCGCGAGACATGGGTCTTCGCGGTGAGCGGACTGAGGAAGAGCCGCGTGCCGATCTCCTCGTTCGTGAGCCCGGCACCCACCAGCGCGAGCACCTCGCGTTCGCGGGCTGTCAGGGCGTCGAGGCGGGACGAATCCGGTCGGTCGGTGAGATCGTGCGACACCCGCTCGAGCAGGCGGCGCGTGACGCCCGGGCTGAGCAGCGCGTCGCCGGCCGCGACGACGCGGACGGCCCGGATGAGTTCGACCGGCTCGGTGTCCTTCACCAGGAATCCGCTCGCACCGGCCCGGATGGCGCGGCCCACGTATTCGTCGAGCTCGAAGGTCGTCACCACCACGATGTGGGTCGCGACGAGTTCGGGGTCGGCGGTGATCTGCTCGGTGGCCCAGAGCCCGTCGCCGTCGGGCATCCGGATGTCCATCAGGACGACGTCGGGATGCTGCGTGCGCACCAGCTGCACCGCCTCGGTGCCCGATCCGGCCTCGCCCACCACCTGGAGGTCGGGCTCCGACTCGAGCAGGCTGCGGAACCCGCCGCGGATGAGCTGCTGATCGTCGGCGATGGCGACGCGGATCACGGGATCTCCTCGGTTGGCGTGGCTCCCGCTGCGGGCGGGGCCGGTGGTGTCGGCTCGGTCGTCGGGGTCGGGGAGCTGGGTGCGGCGGGTACGGTCGGCTCGCTCGGTGGGGACGATGCAGTCGACGCACTCGGTGGCGTCGGCGCGCTGGAGGTCGTTGGTGCGTCGGTTGAGGGCGGCGCGCTGGAGGTCGTCGGTGCGTCGGTTGAGGGCGGGGCGCTGGAGGGCGTTGGTGTGAGGGGTGAGGCCGGGGCGCTGGAGGGCGTCGGTGCGACGGGTGAGGCCGAGGCGCCGGAGGGGGAAGGCGACACGGGCGAGAGATCCGGCCGGCGTGGGATGGACGCGGCCACGACGAAGCCCCCGTCGGGTCGGGGGCCGGCGGAGAAGTCGCCACCGAGCAGCTCGGCGCGCTCGCGCATGCCGAGCAGGCCTCGGCCGAGGCGCACCGGCTCCGCGTCGGGCGACGCACCGCGCGCCCGCGACGCCCCTGCGGTCTGCTCCGCGCGCGCTGCCGCGCCCGAGCCCGCACCCGACCCGTCGTCGACCACCGAAACCGTGTAGGCCTCGGTGGTCTCGGCGAGCGTCACCGTGGCGCGGGTCGCGTGGGCGTGGCGGATGACGTTCGTCAGCGACTCCTGCACGATGCGGTAGAGGGCGAGCTGGACCGCCTTCGGAGGCGGACCGGTGCGGGGCGCGGCGTCAGCGCCGAGCGCGATGCCGTTCTCGAGCGTGACCTGGAGCCCTTGTGACACGACGGATGCGACGAGCCCGTCCAGTCGCGAGAGGTCGGGTTCGGGAACGAGGGGCGCGGCGTCTTCTTCCGCACCCGGGGCATCCTGACCCGCCCGCAGCACGCCGAGAACCGAGCGCACCTCGTCGAGCGCGCTCTTGCTGGCGTCCTTGATGTTCGCCAGGGCGCTGGCCGCCAGCTCGGGCTGCGTGTCGATGAGGTGGAGTCCGACGCCGGCCTGCACGTTGATCTGGCTGAGCGAGTGGGCGAGCACGTCGTGGAGTTCCCGGGCGATCCGCACGCGCTCGGCCTGCACCTCGGTGAGCCGGCGCTCCGCGGCGCGGCGACGGAGTTCGTCGATGCGGGCGCGGCGGGTGCGGATGCCTTCGCCGATGCCCAGCAGCAGCACGAGCCCGAGGGTCACGGCCACCACGGCGGCGGGCTGCCAGTCGACGCTGACGAGGATGCCGGTGCCCACCGTGAGCACCCAGGCCACGCCGAGCGACCACCAGGCCCAGACCCGCGCGCCGCGCACCACCGCGCTGACGACCGCGAAGGCGAGCGCGATGTAGGGAGGAGCGAACTCGCCGGCCACCAGGAGCGCATAGGCGCCCGCGGCGGCCGAGACCACGGCGACCACCGGGCCCGGGAAGCGACGCGCGGCGATCAGCGCGAGTGCGCCGAGCAGCGCCAGACCGACGCGGGCCGCGAGGTGCCACGGTTCGTCGGCGCCGACGGTGACGAGCCGGCGGAGGCGCCACGTGAACAGCGCCGCCGGCACCTGCACCACGAACGAGATGATGACCGGCAGCCACAGCCGTGCCCACCGCGAGAACCGGAAGCGCGGCTCGGCGTCGAGGTCGTCCGCGCCGCTCCACCGCCGGTGCGGTCCCCATCCGGCGCCGTGGCCGGCAGCCCGGCCTCGCGGTCCGGGCCATTCGCGCGGCCCTGGCCACTGGTGCCGGGGACGCTCATCGTGCGCCGAGCGGGCGCTCTCGTCTCCGCGTTCGTCGTCAGCGCGGCCCGGGTACGGCATGGCTCGATCGTATCCGTGCGCCTCTCGCGCGGCATCCGCCGCACGTCGCGTCCGCCCTACTCTCGGGGGAGTACGCGTCCCTCGTCGACCCGTCACTTAATGTCGCTCTGGGCGTCTCAAAGCGACCACAACTGACGGGTCGACGCAGAGGTGGGAGTGCTCAGGCGGCGGGGGCGCCCAGCTCGCGGGCGAGGGCGGCGGCGGCCTCGTGGGCCTCGACGAGTTCGCGGCGGCTGCGATCGATCTGGTCGGACAGGGCCGGCACCGTCTCGGCGAGGGTGAGGTTCGTCGCGATGACGGTGACGTCCATGCCGAGCGCCGTGCCGAGGATGAGTCGGAGGGCCGGCACCTCGTGGTCCCACCCGTCGGTGGGCGATCCGGGATCGTAGGATGCGCCGCGACTGGTGACGATCACGGCCGGCCTTCCCGCGAGCGGCTGGGTGTCGACGTCGAAGGGCGCCGTCACGGCCGGCACGTGGATGTTGTCGATCCACGCCTTGAGGCTCGACGGCAGTGAGTAGTTGTAGAGGGGCGCGCCGACGAGCAGGGCGTCGGCCGCGAGCAACTCGGCGATGAGCGAGGCCTGGAGCGCCTCGGCGTCGGCCGGCGGGGTCGACCCCGCGGGGCGCAGGCGCGGCGGCCAGTGCAGCGCCGCGTCGGCGAGGTGGGGGAGCGGGTCGCGGTGCAGGTCACGATGGGTGACCGTGTTGCCCGGTGCGGCCGCGAGCCAGGCCTCGCTGAAGGAGTGCCCGATCGCCCGCGAACGGGAGGTCTCGAGGTCGGCAGAGGAGTCCAGATGCAGCAGGTTCGCCATGGACTCACGCTATACCGCGTGACCCCGACGCGGGGCGTCAGGCGGCGCTGTTGCGCAACTGCTCCTCGACCAGCGGCAGCAGCTGCTGGAAGCGCGAATCGAGGTGCGGGGTCATGTACCCCGCATCCTCGCGCAGGTCCTCGATGAGGGCGCGGAGCCGACTGAGTTCGTCGGTCGAAAGGGTGGAGAGCGAGATGTCCGAGTAGGGGAGCGCAACCGCTACGGCAGCGACCTCATCGGTCCACGTGATCCGGCCCACGATCCTCCATCTGTGCGTCGAGATGCGATGTCAGGGGGAGCATATCGCCGCGCGCAAGCTTCCCGGTGCCCCCACAACGGGAGCGCCACGGCGTGTCGCACCGCAAACTTTCAGGCGGCGAGGCGGCGGGCCGCGTCGATGCCCTGGCGGGTGGCGCGGACGGCGTCGACACGGGAGGCGTCGAGGGCGCCTCCGACGACCTCGTGGCGGATGCCCCGGGCGGCGAGACCGGCGCTCAGCGGGTCGTGCGAGACCTGCCCGGCGCAGACGATGACCACGTCAGCCGGAACCAGAGACGACGTTCCGTCGGCGAAGATCACCTCGACGCCCTCCGCCGTGATGCGCCGGTAGTCGAGATCGGAGACGAACTGCACGCCCGCCTCCCGTAGCTCGCCGAGCGCCACCCAGCGCGAGGTGAGCCCCATCCCGGCGCCGAACTTACCGGTGCGGCGCAGCACGGTGACGTCGCTGCCGGGCCGCGGAGCGAAGGGTGCCGCCCCGGGCCGCTCCCGCACCCGCGTGCGCTGAGGGAGCGTATCCGATTCGAGGAAGGTGCTCGGCGACGCCAGGCGGAACTGCTGCTCGAAGGCCCGCGCCCGCACGGCGGGGTCGTGCGAGAGCACGAGGAACTTCGCGGTGTCGATGCCGATGCCCCCGCCGCCGATGATCGCCACGCGCCCGGGCGGCCCCCGTCGAGGATCGCCCGCTCGTACGTGAGCACGTGGGGCAGCGACGCCCCCTCGATGTCGACCGTGCGCGGCCGCACCCCGCTCGCCACCACGACGCCGGCGTATCCGCCCTCCGCCAGTTCGTCGACGGTGACCGGATGCGACAACTCGACCCGGGCGCCCAGCTCGCTCAGCCGGGCGGCGTAGTGCGCGACGGTGAGCGCGTAGTCCTCCTTGGTGGGGATGCGCGCCGCGAGCGTGAACTGTCCGCCGAGATGCGGGGCGGCTTCGTAGAGGGTGACCCGGTTGCCGCGCGCCGCGAGGTCTTCGGCCGCGATGAGTCCGGCAGGTCCGCCGCCCACCACCGCGTAGTGGGCGGGCGCCGCCGTGAGCGTGAGCGGATACCGCGTCTCCTTTCCGGCCCGCGGGTTCACCAGGCACGACACCGGCTGCTTCACGAAGGAGCGGTCCAGGCACGCCTGGTTGCAGCCGATGCAGGAGTTCACGGCGTCGAAGTGCCCGTTGCGCGACCGGTCGACGATCGCGGCGTCGGCGAGGAAGGGCCGGGCCAGCGCGACGGCCGTGATCACGCCCCGGGCGAGGATGTCCTCCGCGTCGCGCAGATCGGTCAGCCGGTTGCTCGCGATGACCGGCACGGCCGAGGGTGCTGACGGGTCGGAGGGCAACGCGATGGCCCGTGCCACGGCCTCGGCATAGCGCAGCCACACGCCGTGCGGTACAGCCGCCTGCACCGTGGGCACCTTCGACTCGTGCCAGCCGATGCCCACGTTCAGCGCGTCCGCTCCCGCCCGCACGAGGTCGCGGGCGAGCGCATCCGTCTCGTCCTGCGTGGTGGAGTCCGGCACCAGGTCGGCTCCCGACATCCGCACGATCACGGGCACGTCGAAGCCGACGCCCCGGCGCACGGCGCGCAGCACCTCGACCGCGAAACGCCGGCGCCTCCGGGCGTCTCCGCCCCACTCGTCGTCGCGGCGATTGGTGACGGGCGAGCAGAACTGGTTGATCAGGTAGCCCTCCGACGCCATGATCTCCACGGCGTCGAAGCCCAGCTCCACGGCGCGTTCGGCCGCGATCCGGAAGTCATCGATGGTGCGGCGGATGCCGGCCTCGTCGAGCTCCACGGGCACCTGCGCTCCGGCGCTCCGCCAGGCGAGCGGGGAGGGGGCGACCGGATGCACGGGGCGGCCCTGCGCATCCGTCACCCCGTCGAGTAGCGCGTAGCGCCCCGCGTGGAAGAGCTGCGCCGCGATGAACCCGCCGGCCTCGTGCACGGCGGCCGCCGCGGCGGCGAAGCGCGCGTCGCCGGCCGGGTCGCCCAGCACGCTGAAGTCGTCGGCGCCGCAGCCCTCGGCGTTCACCGCGAGTCCGCCCGTGATGATGAGCGTCGCGCCACCCCGGATGCGTTCGGCGTAGTACGCCGAGAGCGCCGCGCCCCCGTCGTCGAGGGTCTCGAGGCCGGTGTGCATGCTGCCCGTGATCACACGGTGCGGCAGCTCGAGCGCACCCAGCCTCCAGGGCGAGAAGGTGCGCTCAAGGGCGGGGGTGGCGTCGTCGCCGTGCATCCGGATGTTCCGATCGAGTCGAGCGACGCAGGTCGCGGAGCGGGAAGGCTGCGGAAGGACTAGAGGAAGGCTACTCGCCCGAGGCTGTTCCCCGAGGCTGTTCCCCGAGGCTGTCCTCGTGAGGCTATTCTCCCGAATAGACGGCCGGAGCCACGGCGGCACCCGACGCGCCCTCGCCGAGCACGGCCTCGCGCAGGTCGCCGGTGGTGTCGGCCCAGAACGGCGGCGAGACGATGGTGAGACCGCCGTCGACCTGCAGCACCTGCCCGGTGATGTACCCGGCCTTCGCCGAGAGCAGGAAGTCGGCGGCATCCGCCATGTCGTCGGCCGTTCCAGGACGGCCGAGCGGGATCTTCTCCAGCACCGACTGCATCGGCGCCATACCCGGGACCTTGTTGTAGAAGTAGTCGAGCGAATCGGTGTCGATGAGGCCGCCGTTCACCGCGTTCACGGTGATGCCGCGCGGTCCGTACTCGGTGGCCATGAACTTCACGTACGCCTCGTTCGCCGCCTTCGCCGCACCCAGGGCCGCGTAGGTCGGGAACGCCCGGAGCGATCCGTAACTCGTGATGGTGACGATGCGGCCGCCCTGGTCCATGAGCTCGGCGGCACGGATGGCGCCGAGCACGAAGGAGCGGGTGTTCATCGCGTAGCTGCGGTCGAGGTGGTGCACCTTCAGCTGCGAGACCGGCTTGAACGCGCTCGCGGCAGCGTTGGCCACGAAGCCGTCGAGGCGGCCGTAGCGCTCGCGCACCTCGTCGAACAGGCGGTCGATGTCGTCGGGGTTCTCGATGTCGGCCTGCACGGTGAAGCCCGAGCCGCCCGCGGCCACCACGTCGGCGAGCGACTCCTCGGCGAGGTCGGCGTTCACCTTGTAGTTCACCACGACGGCGGCGCCCTGCGCGCCGAGCTTCTGCGCCAGCAGGCGGCCGATGCCGCGGGAGGCGCCGGTGATGACGACGACGCGCGGGTTCTGGTTCTCGGTGTTCTCGGTCATGCTCAGGCCTCGGGGTTCTCGGTCGTGGGGTGGGTGGCGGCGTAGTCGTTCAGCACGGCCCGCGCCACGACGGTCTTCTGGATCTCGTTGGTGCCCTCTTCGAAGCGCTGGGCGCGCGCATCCCGGTAGACCCGCTCGATCGGGTTGCGGGCCCAGTAGCCCTGCCCGCCGTGGATCTGCAGCGCCTTGTCGGTCACTCGGGCGAGCATGTCGACGGCCACGATCTTCGAGGCGCTGGAGAGCGCGCCGGCATCGGCGGCCCCGGCCTCGTAGGCCCGCGCGGCCTCGAAGATCAGCGCGCGTGCGGCCGCGATGTCGGCGTAGTTCTCAGCCAGGTACGTCTGGATCACGGGGCGTTCGGCGAGCTTCTTGCCGAAGGTCTCGCGCTTCAGCGCGTACTCGATCGCGAGTTCCTGAGCGCGCTCGGCGAGACCGACGGCGCTCATCGCCACCGAGACGCGGCTCGGCAGCAGGAAGCCGCCGAGCGCGACCTTGAGGCCGTCGCCTTCTTCGCCGAGGCGCGCGCTGACCGGCACCGGGGTGTCGGTGAAGTGCAGGATGGCGTGGTCGGTGCCGTGCACGCCCATGGTCTTCGAGTCGTCGATGACTTCGGCGCCCGGGAGGCCCGTGTTCGGCACGAGCAGGGCGACGGTGCCGTCTTTGCCCGTCGAGCCCTCGAGGCGGGCGAAGAGCAGCCAGTAGTCGCACTTCACGCCGAAGGTGATGAGGTGCTTCTCGCCGTTGAGGTAGTAGGTGTCGCCCTCGCGGCGCACGGTGGAGCGCAGGTCGGCGCCGGTGCCGGCGGTCGCCTCGGTGAGCGTGAAGGCCACGAGCACCTCGCCCGATACAGCCCTCTTCACGATCTCGCGCTGCTCCGCGTTCGCGAACGGCTCCATGGCGCGCCAGGTTCCGTTGTTGACGTGCACGAGCATCCGGATCGACGCGTGTGAGCGCGACACGATCTCGAGCAGCTCGAGGTAGCGGGGGAAGGGGATGCCGCGTCCGCCCAGTTCCTCGGGCGCGGCGAGGCTGAGGTAACCCCGGTCGCGCAACTCCTCGTAGAGCTCGCGCGGCACGTCGCCCTCGGCCTCGATGCGCTCGGCCCAGATCTCTCCCGGGCCACGCACCCAGGCCTCGATCTCGGCCTTGAGCTGCTGGAACTCGTTCTCGTCGATGTCGGTGCTCACGCTTCTGTGCTCTCCAATGCGGTGCTCTTCACTGCGGTGCTCTCGTTCTCGGCTGCCAGCAGCGCGGCGACGCGCTCCCGCAGCAGGTTCTTCTGGATCTTGCCGACCGGGTTGCGGGGCAGGGCCGCGATGGTCTCGAGTCGCTCGGGCCAGTAGTACTTCGACACCCGCGCGGCGGCCAGGAACTCCTGCATCTCGTCGAACTCGAGCGGCTCCTGCCCGTCGGCCGGCACCACGTAGGCGCAGGCGCGCTCGCCCAGGCGCGGGTCGGGCATGGCCACGATCGCGACATCCTTGACCCGCGGATGCGTGAAGAGCAGGTTCTCGATCTCCACCACGGGGATCTTCTCGCCGCCGCGGTTGATGACGTCTTTCACCCGACCCGTGACGTGCAGGAATCCGTCGGCGTCGACGATTCCGAGATCGCCCGTCTTGTACCAGCCGTCGGGGGTGAACACCTCGGCGGTCAGGTCGGGACGGTCGAGGTAGCCGAGGAAGAGGGTGGGGGAGAGCAGCTCGTAGTTGCCCTCGCGGCCCGCCGGCAGCTCGGTGCCCTCGTCGTCGACGATCCGGATACGGATGCCGTCGAGCGGGCGCCCGTCGGTTCCCCAGGCGGAGCCCGGCGGGTCGCTCGGCGCCGAGAGGGTGCCGAGGCAGGTCTCGGTCGTGCCGAAGGCGCCACAGACCGCGGTGTCGAGCACGCGGGTGGCGCGCTCGGCGAGTTCTCGGGGCACGGCCGCGCCGGTGGCGACGAAGATGCGGAGGCTCGCGGGCTGCTCCTCGCCCCCTTCGACGGCCTCGACCACGTCCATCAGGAACGGTGTCGCCGCCTGCACGAAACTGGCCTGGGCCTCTCCGAACGCCTGCCGGAGTGCGACCTTCGGATCCCAGATCGGTTGTACGACGGATGCGACGCCCCGCTGCCAGCTGAGCAGCAGACCGTAGAGGAACCCGGTCTGGTGCGCGAGAGGCGAGGGGATGTAGATGCGGTCGTCGGTGGTGAGTCCGAGGTGAGCGACCTCCATCGCCGTGGCCAGGCCGAGCGAGCGGTGCGCGTGCTGCACACCCTTCGGCTCGCCGGTGGTGCCGGAGGTGAAGAGCAGCTGGGCGACATCCGTCTCGACGGGCCGGCGCGGCGCGATCGCGCCTGCGTTCACCTCTACGGCCGCAGTCGCCGCGTCGAAGTCATGCCATTCCCACCCGAGCTCCGGATTTCTTGCCCCGAAAAGACCCAAATCGGGGTCGTTTTGGTCGTTTGGCGGCACATTCTTCTGGGTGGTCAGGGTGCCCGCGCGGGGAGCGCCCGTCGGGTCGGTGTCGCCGATCACGAGCACGTGCTCCACGAGCAGCGTGCGACCCCCGGCCGCGGCTTCGCGCACCACGCCCGCGAGCTCCTCGGCGTGCCGACGCTTGCGGAACGAGCGCGGCAGCACGAGCACGCGCGCCTTCGCCCGCGCCAGCACCATCGCCACCTCACGCTCGCCGAACACGGGCATGATCGGGGCCACGACGGCACCGATCTGCAGCACGCCGAGGGTGACGGTGACGCACTCGGCCCAGTTGGGCAGCTGGAAGGCGACGGATTCGCCGGGCTCGACCCCGAGATCCAGCAGCACCGCCGACACCCGGTCGGCCTCGTCCTGGAGTTCGGCCCAGGTCAGCGTGCGGGGGCGGTCGCCCACCTCGATGACGGCCGGGGCGTCGGGTTGCTCGCGCACGAGCGCGTCGACGGCCGCGGTGACGCCGGGAGCGACATCCGGTTCGAGTGCGGAGCCTGCCGTGTCGGTGCCGCTCACGAGGCGAGCGCCTGCTCGGAGCGCGACTTCTCGGCGCCCGCGAGCGAGGTGATCGCCATGTCGAGCCCGACGCTCGTCATCGCTTGGAGGAACGTGGGATAGGAGATGCGATAGGCGCGCGGATAGGTGAGCCGCGACTCCCCGTCGGCCCGCGTGGCCGCGACGGAGAGCGACATCAGCACCCGATGGTCGTTGAACGACGACATCGGGGCGCCGCGCAGTTCGTCGACGCCGGTGATGAGCAGCTCCGATCCGGTGTCGACGAGGTCGCCGCCGAGCTTGTTGAGCTGCAGCATCGCGTTCACCCGGTCGGACTCCTTGAGCCGGATGTGCGACACGTTGCGGAGCCTCGAGGTGCCGTGCGCGAAGCTCGCCAAGGCGGCCAGGACGGGCAGCAGATCGGGGATGGGCTGACAATCGATGTCGAGCGGACTCAGCTCGATGCCGTCGTGACGCACGCGCACGAATCCGGTCTCCTCGTCGTGCTCCATCGGCAGGCCCATGGCGGCGACCAGGTCGAGGAACTCGGCCTCGGGGTGGTCGGTCTCGGCCGAGGTGGTGGCGGTGAGTCCGCGGAACAGCACGTCGGAGGGGTGGATCGCGGCGGCCGCGAGTCCGAACGCCGCCGACCCGATGTCGGGCGGGATCGTGTAGTCGGTCGCGGTGGCCGTCTGGCCCGGAGGGATCGTGAAGGTGCGCCAGTCGTCGGAGTGCTCGACCACGAGCCCCCAGTGCCGCATCATCCGCACCGTCAACTCGACATAGGGCTGTTCGTTGAGCTCGCCGATGACCTCGACGGTCGTCTCCTTCTCGGCGAAGGGAGCGAGCAGGAGCAATCCCGAGAGCCATTGCGAGAGGGTGCCCGGGATGGTGACGTGACCACCGGCGGGCGTGCCCGGCTGCACCGTGATGGGCGGGCAGTCGTTCTCGGCGGAGTACGTCACGCCGAGCTGCCCGAGCGAGTCGAGCAGCGCCTTGATGGGGCGGCGGCGGAAGTATTTCATGCCGGTGAGGGTGATGGGCCGGTCGGCGAGCGACGCGAGGCCGGTCATGAAGTACAGCGTGGTGCCGGAGGAGCCGACGTTCAGGAGGCCCTCGGCGGAGATCGAGCCGTGATCTACCACGTCGTTGCGGGTGTGGTAGCGCCCGCCGTGCACCACGTAGGTGTCGCCGTCGATGTCGATCCGGGTGCCGAGTGCGCGGAGCACTCCCACCGTCCAGACGACCTGTCTCGTCTCGGAAAGGCCGCGCACGACGCTCCGTCCCGGAGCCAGGGACGCCAGGACCAGTGCGCGATGCGCGTGATATTTGGATACGGGGATGTTCAGCTCGCCGCGGATCGGGGTCTCGGAGCCGCTTATGAACAATTGCACGCCAGTGCACCTCCTGAAGATGTGTCGCGGGCTCCGGCAAGTGGAGTCGCACAGGCAACGGAAAGGTATCGGGCTCAATCTTGCCACTTCGGATGGCCTGATGCTGGCCGACGCGTCAGAGGGTCGTGCGCACCAGCGGGCGGTCGCTGCCGGCGACCCGGATGTCGACCGACCGCAGCTCGCTGGTCGGGATGCTCGTCGACGCCGACAGGTTGCCCGCCTTCTCGCCGGCCGCCGACCAGCTGGCGACCGTGGTCTCCGTGCCTTGCGCATCCGTCACCACCAGGTCGTAAGTGATGGTGGGCGCGCCGGGGTAGGTTGGTCGGTCGGTGCCGTAGGTGCAGCTCCAGTCGAAGCGGGTGCCCCAGCCCTTCGCGGTGACCGCGAGCTCGGCGTCCACGAAGCCGGGCTCGACCTGCGCCATGGCGCGCGCTACGCCGTCGCCCGGGGCGCCGGGAGTTGAGCCGCCGGGTGTGGCGGGAGTCGTGGTCTCGACGGCGAGCGGTGTGCCCGGGTCGGCGATCGAGCCGAGTCCGAAGCCGGCGAACAGGCCGGCCACGGCGAGCACCGCGCCCACACCCGCGACGAGGCCGATCGTGCGGCGCCGTGTGCGCGTGCGGCGTCGGCGCACCGATCGGGCGAGGTGCTGCACCAGATCGGGCTCGGGCCGCGGCGGCGCGGCGGATGCCTCTGACGGCGCGTCGAGCAGCGCCACGGCCTCTTCCGGGCTCAGCTTGCCCAGGATGCCGGGCAGCCCGGCCAGTTCGGCGACCGCGGCGGAGCAGGCAGGGCAGGTGGCGAGGTGGCGTTCGTAGGCGCGGCGCTCCTCCGCGCCGAGCATGCCGAAGACGTAGGCGGCATCCCAATCCCGGTACGGATCCTGGGCGCGGTCGGGGCCGAAGGGCGCGTTCGGGTCGGTCACTCGGTCACCCCCCTTTCCTGCAGGGCGAGGCGGAGCGCCCGCAGTGCGTAATGGATGCGGGAGCGCACCGTGCCGACGGGCACGTTCTCCCGTTCCGCGATCTCGGCGGCGGACTGCCCGAGGTAGTAGGAGCTCACGATGGCCGTCCGGTGCTCGAGCGACAGCGACAGCAGCGCGTCGGAGAGCAGCCACTTGTCGAGCACCGCATCCGTCTCGTCGTGGATGCCGCGATCAGGCACCTCGTCGGTGGCGAACTCGTGCGAGTGCCGCGCGCTCCGCCGGTCGTCGATCACGAGGTTGCGCGCCACGGTGAAGAGCCAGGCGCGGGCCGCCTCGTCGCTCTGCTCGAGGATGGCGGGCGACTTCCATGCTCGCAGCAGCGACTCCTGCACCACGTCCTGCGCGAAGTTCTGGTCGTGGGTGAGGCGCACCACGTAGCGGAAGAGGGCCGGTCCGTGGGCGTCGTGGATCGCCCGCAACAGCTCGGCTTGCTCCTCGGACATGGGTTCCTCCAACCACCACAACGGAATGCGGGGCCGTCGCGTTCAATTCTGGGCCCGATCCGGTCAGGAATCGTCTCGGAACTGGGATCCGGCTGAGAGGGTGAACGTTTCCGGGATTCGCTGCGTCTCCCCCTTCGACAGGTCGAAACCATCGAAGGAGTCATCATGAACACGCGCATCACCCTCGCCGCCACGGCCGCCGCAGTCGCCCTGCTGGCGCTCGCCGGATGCTCGTCCACCGGGTCGTCCGACACTTCCGCCAATTCTTCCTCGGGTGATTCCGGCACGGCCGAGATCGCCACCGCGAACTCCTCCCTCGGAGAGATCGTGGTCGACGGGAAGGGCATGACCGCCTACTTCTTCGACAAGGACACGGCGGGCTCGGGCACGAGTGCCTGCACCGGCGACTGCGCGAAGCTGTGGCCGGCCATCGAATCGGCGACGACGACCCCTGTCGTCGACGGGGTGAGCGGCACCGTCGCCACCATCAAGGGCGTCGACGGCGGCAACCAGATCACCATCGACGGCCGCCCGATCTACACCTTCGCCAACGACAAGAAGCCCGGCGACGTCGCCGGTCAGGGCGTCGGCGGCATCCGGTTCGCGGTCTCGCCCTCAGGCGAGGAGCTCACCTCGGCCACCCCCGCGTCATCCGGAACCGGCTACTAGCCCGCCAGCGCGCACCCGGGGACGCCTCACCACGTGCACGGGGTGAGCGCCTCCACCCGGGGCCCGAGCGACGCAGTGCCTCCGAGCACCACCACGTTCCTCGTGCCGTGGGTCGTCATCTGCGCGAGTGCGCCGCGTGGCACGCAGTCCGACGGCACGACGTAGAGCGGGTGGTGGCCGATGCCGGCGAGGACGCCCCCGGCCAGCGCGTCCGGGAAGGTGGAGCCTGTGGCCAGGTACACCGTGTCGAAGTCGGCAGTGTTCAGCCCGTTGAGATTCACCGAGACCTCGTAGCGGTCGGCGCCGCCCACTCTCCGGCCGGTCGTGCCGGTGGGCAGAGAATGCTCGATGCCTGCCGAGATGGAACCGGTTCCGCCCGCCAGGACGACGTCGCGCGACGCCAGGCTCGCGATGAGGCCGCGGGTGCCCGAATCCAGCACCGCGCCCGCTCCGTCGATCAGCACGACGGGCGATCCGTTGTTCGCCGCCACGGCACCGGCGGTCAGGGCATCGGCGAAACCGGCTCCCGTCGCGAGGTAGACGGCGGGCGTCAGCCGGAAGGCGTCGGCGACCACGACTCGGCTCACCTCGTAGCGATCGGCACCCGACATCCGCTCGACGGCCGCGTGCGGGACAGTCGCTCGCAGCTGGGCCACCGTCGCCTCGGTCACCGAGAGCGCGCCCCCGACGACCACCACCCGGTGCGGATTCAGCGCCGCGAGTTCAGTGCGCACGACCGACGGCAGACTGTCGGACGGCACAAGGAGGAGGGCGGCGCCCTGAACCGCGGCGGCGGGCCCGGCGCTGAGCGCATCGGCGAAGCTCTCGCCAGACGCGACGTAGACCACCCCCGACCCGGACGGGTTGGTGCGCTGCGCGATCTTCGACGCCAGGTCGTAGCGATCGCTCCCGAAGACACGGCTCACCGCCGGGTCGAGGACGGCCTCGCCGTCGGCGTGCGCCGGTGGAGCCGTCAGGCCACCGGCGGCGAACAGGGCAGCCAGTATCGCGGCGGCCAGCGCGACGACACCGGTGGTGCGGGCGGATCGGCGGCGCGACGCCGCCCGGGAAGAGACTGGCACGGACATACGATCCCCATCGTGTCGGCCCTCCGCCAGAAGCGGCCCCCGGCCTGCCCCGACGATAGTCGGCCCCAGGCGTGAAGTCGAGTGATCCTCACACCCCAATCAGGGGGTCACGAACACGCCTGCCGCGAGGTCGTCGGGGGCCTGGCGCTTCATCAGGAAGTGCTGCTTCTTGCCGGTCGCGGTGTAGGGGAGTTCGTCGACGAAGGCGTAGCGCCGCGGCCGCTTGAAGCGGGCGAGGGCCACGCTGTCCTGGCAGAACCGGTCGAGCTCGGTCGCGGCAGCGGCCGGGTCCTCGAGCGTGCCGGGACGGCGCTGCACGTAGGCCACCACGACCTCGCCCCACTCCGCATCCGGAACCGCGGTCACGATGCTGTCGGCGACTCCGGGATGCCCCGCCAGCACCTCCTCGATCTGCACCGGATGCACGTTCTCACCGCCCGAGATGATCATGTCGTCCTTGCGGCCCACGATCGTCACGATCTCGTCGCCGTTCCAGGTGGCGAGATCGCCCGGGTACACCCAGCCGTCGCGGAACTTCTTCTCCTGCTCCGACGGGTTGTGCATGTAGGCGTACCCGCTCTTCACCGAGCGCATGATCACCTCGCCCACGGTCGTGCCGTCCTGCGGCACGGTGTCGGTGGGGTCGGCCATCCGGTCGGGGTAGACGTTGACCACCACCACGTCGTCGTCGAGGCAGGCGCGGCCGGATGCTCCCGCCGCATCGGGCAGGTCGTCGGGGCGCAGGTAGGTGTTCCAGAACGCCTCCGTGGTGCCGTAGCCGTTCGCGATGCGCGGGGTGATCGTGCGCTGGTAGCGCAGCGCTGCGGCCCGTTCTAGCGGTGCGCCCATGGTGACGATGCCGGAGAGCGAGGAGAGGTCACGCGGCCGCGCCTCCTGTTCGTCGGCCAGCCGCTCGAGGTTGGTGGGCGCGCCGATCACGTAGGTGAGCCCGTGCCGCTCCACCAGGTCGAGCACGAGACCGGGCTCGAACTGCGGCAGCGTCACCACCTCCGAGCCTACGTAGAACGCGGTGTTCGGCCCGGCGCAGTAGTTGCCGCCGCGGTGGAACCAGGGCGACATGTTCATCGTCTTGTCGGTGGGCCCGAGCGGGAAGTGCATGATCGCGTCGTGCGCCGTGAGCACTTCGTTGAGGCTCGTCAGCGGCACGGCTTTGGGCATGCCGGTGGTGCCGGAGGTGTAGAGGCGCGAGGTCTCGTCCACACCGAACCGCCCTCGGGGGCGCGGAAGCTCGGCGCGCCCTCGACCAGCAGCTCGGCGAAGGGGATGGTGCCCGGCACGAGTTCGGTCGCCGCGGCCAGGGCGGCATCGTCGCCGACCGCCGCGAGCACCTCGGGAACGAAGTCGGTCAGACCCAGCGCGGTGCGGACATCCGCTGCCGCCGCCGCTTCGTAGACGAAGATCCTCGGCTTCGACTCGCTCAGGATGTGCGCCGTCTCGGCCGGCGCCAGCCGGAAGTTCATCGGCGAGGAGACCGCCCGGAGCCCCTGGGACGCCACGTAGAGGAAGGCGAACTCGGGCCGGTTCATCAGCTGGTACCCGACGATGTCGCCCACCCCGATGCCGCGTTCGGCGAGCCCGGCGACGAGGGCGCCGGTGACCTCGCCGAGCTGGCGGTAGGTCCAGGTCTCGCCCGTCGTCGAATCCGTGATCGCGGCCCGGTTCGCGTAGCGGTGCGTGTTGCGCTCGACCGCGGAGGCGTAGGTGAAGTGCTGCTCGAAGACCTGGCGGAAGGCCGAGGGGTCGTAGTCGGTGTTGCCGGCCGGTGCGGAGGCGACGTCGGTGTCGGTGGCGGGGGCGCTGATGCTCATGAGACCTCGTTCTGTTCGGATTCCAGGTATACAACGCCGAACGCCGCCCAGTCATCCCGAACGCTTGCGTCGCCCGCTCCGGCGTGCCCAGACTGTGTCATGGCCGACGACGTGACCGCCCCTGTCTCCCGCTGGATCGACGGGTACCGCCGAGCGTGGGAATCGAACGATCCGGTGGACATCCGAGCTCTCTTCACCGAGGACGGCGAGTACCGCACGGAGCCGTACGCCGAGCCGTGGACGGGTCACGACGAGATCGTGGCCGGCTGGATCGAGGCGCAGGACGAGCCCGGGGAGACGACGTTCTCGTGGCATCCGGTGGCGGTCGACGGGCCGCTCGCGGTCGTTCAGGGCACCACCGTCTACTCCGGCGGGCCGGTCTACAGCAACCTCTGGGTCATCCGTCTCACCGACGACGGACGCGCGAGCGAGTTCACCGAGTGGTGGATGGAGCAGAACGTCGACGACGGCGGCTGATCCTCCCGGGCGCGGCATACGGCGACGGCGAGCGGATGTCGCGGGGTCTGTACCCGGATCGCCGCGCCTGTTAGGGTGAGCCGCACCGACGGCGGGGTCGAGCCCGCCCGGGAGCAGTTCTTCACGGCAGGGGGACCAGATGGCAACGACGCCATGGCAGAAGACCGACCGACGCGCCGTCCGGCGCGCACGCATCCGCTCCACCGTCGCCGGGGGAGGCGTGTTCGCCCTCGCGGCCGGCGGCCTCTTCTTCGGCGTGGGGGCGGGGGCGGCGAACGCGGCGTTGCCTCAGACGCCGGTGGTGTTCGACACCCCGGGTGGTGTCGACACCTGGACGGTGCCTGCGGGGGTGACCTCGGTGGTGCTCACGCTCAACGGCGCATCCGGTGGTCGCGGGGGCGGCACGAACGGCGGCGCAGCGGGTGCGGGCGCGACGGTCTCGGGCACGCTCGCGGTGACCGCGGGCGACGAGCTGGAGGTGCACGTCGGCGAAGCCGGCACCGACGGCTACCGCCTCGAGCCGGGCGATGACGGCTACGACGGCCCGAGCGACGGCGACGCCGGAGTCGGCGGCCAGGGCTGGACCGAGGGTGGTGAGGGCGGCCACGGCTCGTTCCTCGGACGCTCGGGCGGCGGCGGTGGCGGCTCGACCGCCGTGGTCGTGAACGGCGACGCGGCGAACGCGATCGTGGCAGCAGCCGGAGCCGGTGGTGGCGGACGCGGTGTGGTCGGGTTCTGCTTCGGCGGAGACGCGGGCAATGCGGGCGAGGCCGGACACGCTCCGCGTGACGACGACGCCCTGCCGGCCGACCCCGAGTTCGGCCTGCACTGCCTGGCCGAGGGCGCCGGCGGTGTGCTGAACGACTCGGATGACGGCGACGGCACCAACGGGGGCGACGTCGACTTCCTCGGCGGTGGCGGCGGAGGCGGCGGTGCCGGCTACTTCGGCGACGGACTCTCCGGCGGCGAGGGCGGGCACGCCGGCGCCCTGCCGTTCGTCGACGATGACGACCCGTCGACCCCGCCGGGCGCCGTCGGCTCGCCCGACGCCGGCATCACCTTCGGCCTGGGCGGCGGCGGAGGCGGTGGCGCCGGTGGCGGATCGTCGACCATCGGCCTCGAGGACACGAGCACCGGCCTCGCCGCGCTCGGTGACGGCTCCGTCACCATCGCCTACAGCATCGAGTACGCCACGGCCACATCGATCGGGATCGTCCCGGCCTCGCCGGTGTTCGCCGACGACCTCACCGTCACGGTCACCGTGGATAACCTCACCACCGCCGACGTGCCCACCGGCACGGTCGAGCTGATGATCGGCACCGACACGCCGCTCAGCGCCCCCGTCGTCGACGGCAAGGCGGTGTTCACCCTGACGGCGCCTTATCCGGCCGGCAGCCATCCGGTCTCCGCGTCGTTCGTCCCCGACGACATCTCGCCCTACGCGGCGTCGTCGAGCGAGACCACGCTCACCATCGCCAAGGCGCCGACGACCACGACGCTCGTGGTCGACCCGGCGAGCGTGCGGACGGGATCGTCGGCACGCCTGACCGCGACGGTCGGATCGGCCACCGACGTCGTGCCCACGGGCACGGTGGCGTTCTACCGCGGAACCCAGCACCTCGGCGACGCGACGCTGACGGCGGCCGGCACGGCCTCCCTCTCGGTCACGACGAGCGGAACGGGCACCGGGCAGATCACCGCCCGGTTCCTGGGCGACCCGAACTTCCTCGCCTCGACGAGCGCAGCGGTCACCCTCACCGTCACCGCGGCCCCCGCCGCCCCGACAGCCCTGGCGAACACCGGCCTCTCGGTGAATGACGTGCTGCCGTGGGCGATCGCCCTCCTCCTGGCCGGGGCTCTCGTGATCGGCGTCGGAACCTACCTCCGCTCGCGTTCCAAGCCCTGACCCCCCGACTTCTTGCCCCCAACGGTCCCAAAACTCCGGTTTTAGGTCCGTTGGGGGCAAAAAGTCGTGGGCGGGGAACCCTTGAGTAGTCTGGCGAGATGAGTTCGGGGCCGGTGGACGTCGTCGTGGTGGGGAGCGGGCCGAACGGCCTCGCCGCCGCGGTCACGATGGCGCGGGCGGGGCTGTCGGTGCGGGTGTTCGAGGCCGCCGGCGCGCCGGGCGGGGGGTCGCGATCCGCCGAGCTCACGCTGCCGGGGCATCGGCATGACGTGTGTTCCGCCGTGCATCCGATGGCGCTCGCGTCGTCGTTCTTCCGGGAGTTCGGCATCGAGCAGCGCGTCGACTTCGCGACGCCCGAGGTGTCCTACGCCCAGGCGCTCGACGGCGGGCGCGCCGGGATCGCCTGGCGCGACCTCGATCGCACGGTCGATGCACTCGGCGTCGACGGCCCGGCCTGGCGCCGCCTGTTCGGCCCCTTGCTCGAGCACCGGGATGCCGTGGTCGAGTTCGCGATGTCACCGATGCTGCGCGTGCCCCGCCGTCCGTTCGCGGCGGCGTCGATGGTGACCCGGATGCTCGCCTCGGCCCGCGCGGCAGACGCCGGCTTCCAGACCGAAGAGGCGGGCGGGATGCTCGCCGGCGTCAGCGCGCACTCGATCGGTCCGGTCGCCTCGCTCGGTGCCCGCGGCGCCGGACTCCTCCTCGGCATGCTCGCGCACGCGCCCGGCGGCTGGCCCATCCCGATCGGCGGCTCCCAGGCCATCGTCGACGCCCTGGTGGCCGATCTGCGGGCCCACGGGGGAGAGGTGGTGACCGAGACGCGCATCCACTCGCTCCGGGAGCTGCCCTCGGCCCATGCCGTGCTCCTCGACGTGACGCCGCGCGCCCTCGACCTCATCGGCGGTGACCTGCTGCCGAGCGGCTACCGCGCCGCCCTGCGCCGGTTCCGCTACGGCAACGCCGCCGCGAAGGTCGACTACGTGCTCGACGGACCGGTGCCGTGGGCGAACCCCGACGTCGCACGCGCCGGAACGGTGCACCTGGGCGGAGGCGCGGCCGAGGTCGACGCGGCGGAACGGGAACTGGCCCGCGGCGCGCATCCGAAACGTCCGTACGTCCTGGTGTCGCAACCGAGCGCGTTCGACCCCGGTCGCGCACCCGAGGGCCACACCGTCGTCTGGGCCTACACGCACGTGCCCCGCGCATCCGGCCGCGACATGACGGATGCCGTCACCGCCCGCATCGAGCAGTACGCACCGGGCTTCCGCGACCGGATCGTGGCCTCCGCCGCCATCCCGGCCTCGGCTCTGCAGCTCTACAACGCCAACTACGTCGACGGCGACATCGCGAGCGGCGCCGCCACGGTGGGCCAGCTGCTCGCGCGGCCGTTGCTCTCGGGCACCCCGTGGCGAACGCCGCTCGACGGTGTCTACCTCTGCTCGGCGAGCACCGCCCCGGGCCCGGGAGTGCACGGCATGGCCGGCTGGCACGCGGCCCGCACCGCACTCCGCGACGTCTTCGGCACCGAGCCGCCGTCCCTCGCGCCGTGACGCAGAGCGCCTAGAGGTCGAGCGTGTCGCCGGGCTGCAGGGCGAAGTACTCGCCGCCACCCTGCGCCGTGGCCCAGGCGAGCCGGTCGGCGGCCATGTTCTTGCCCGCCACCGAGAGCACCATCTCGTGGGTGCCGAAAGCGCGCTTCGGCTTCACCTCGAGCACGTAGTCCATCGACTCCGCGATCTTCAGCCACGGAGCTCCGGCCGGCACGGCGAGCATGTCGACCTCGACGCCCTCGGGCACCGCGAAGGAGTCGCCCGGGTAGTAGAGCACGTCGTTGATGAGCACCCCCACGTTGTCGACCACCGGGATCGAGGAGTGGATCACGGCGTGCCGGCCCCCGAAGAAGCGCAGGCTGAACGGCCCCGCCTCCACCGCGTCGCCAGGATCGACCCGAACGACGCCGATCCCGGCGGCGCCCGCGGCGGCCACGACCCCCTCCGGTCCGTAGATCACGGCACCGGGAGACGCTTCGAGGATGCGGTTCAGCTGATCGGGCGTCCAGTGGTCGGCGTGCTCGTGGGTGACCACCACGGCGACGGTGCCGGAGGCCTCCGTGATCGGGGTCGTGAACGATCCCGGGTCGACGAAAAGCTTCTTGCCGGACTGCTCGAGGAGAAGGGCCGCGTGTTCGAATCTGGTGAGTCTCATGTCTTCAGACTCAACACCCGCGCATCCGGTTCTGCAACTTGGTGAATAATCGGTCGATATGGTCTCTCCAGCGAAGAAGCGGATCGTCGTCGCGATCAACCCGAACGCCTCCTTCGGCAAGAGCCGGCCGGTCGGCCCGGCCGCCGTCGCCGCGTTGAAGCAGCGCGGACACGACGTCGTGCCGCTGAGCGCGCCCGACTACGAGGGACTCGTGCGGGTCGCCCGCGAAGCGCTCACCGAGCACACCGACGCTCTGGTCGTGGTGGGCGGCGACGGCATGGTCAACCTCGGGGTGAACCTCGTCGCCGGTACGGACGTGCCGCTCGGCATCGTGCCCGCCGGAACCGGCAACGACTTCGCCGCCGGCGTCGGCATCCCCACCGGCGACACGGATGCCGCCATCGCCGCCCTCTGCGACGCGCTCGACCGCGCGCCCCGCATCGTCGACGCCGCTCGGGTGACCGGGGTCGAGGGCTCGGGTGCAGCGCCGCACCGGTGGTTCGCGGGAGTGCTCTCAGCCGGCTTCGACGCCCGCGTGAACGAGCGGGCGAACAGCATGCGCTTCCCGAAGGGCGCTTCGCGCTACGTCTTCGCGCTCGTCGCCGAACTCGTCACCCTTCGATCGCGGCGGTACGAGCTGACGGTCGACGGCGTGCGGCACGAGGTCGACTCCTGCCTGCTCTCGGTGGCCAACAACACCACGATCGGGGGTGGGATGCGGGTCGCGCCCGATGCACTCCTCGACGACGGGCTGCTCGACGTGTTCATCGTGAAGCCGGTGTCGCGGTTCCGTTTCATCCGGTTGTTCCCGAAGGTGTTCTCCGGCACGCACTCCGAACTGGAGATCGTGGAGTTCCTGCGCGGGCGCACGGTGACGGTGGCGTCGCCCGGCATCGTGGGCTACGCCGACGGGGAGCGGTTCGGGACGTTGCCGCTCACGGTCGAACTGGTTCCCGGAGCGCTGTCCGTGCTCGTCTGAGTGGGAAGGCGCCGCGGCTCCACGCCGACGCGCCGGTTTGGGAAAGGCCTCCGGTGTGTGGCATACTCGATGAGTTGTCTGAACGGCCCCATCGTTTAGCGGCCTAGGACGTCGCCCTCTCACGGCGGTAACGCGGGTTCGAATCCCGCTGGGGTCACAACACGCGAAACCCCCGGGAAACCGGGGGTTTTTGCTGTCCTCGGGGGAGAGGGCCGCTTGTTGAGGGGGCGGTCGGACGGGGGTCCCTTTGTTGAGGGGCCGACCGGACGGGGGTCCCTTTGTTGAGGGGCCGACCGGACGGGGGTACCGCCCCGCCGCCCTTCAGGCTCGCCCGGCCTTCGGCTGGGCGGGCCCTTCTTGCTCGCGCCGCCGCTACTGCGGCGCGAGGCGACATGTGACGGTGAGGTCGCTGACGCGGCCTCGCCGTCACCTTGGGTCGTCGAGCGCGGCCCGCGGCCTGCGATCGCGTGTACGACGGTCGGGGAGGTGGCGGCGCGGCGCGCGGGGTCCACCCTGGGGGCACCTTACTTGTCGCCGGGACTCTCGGGCCAGCGGGCGCGGGAGAATACATGGCATGAACGCGCGTGGAAGACGGGTCCAGGGTGTCGGCGATGCTGAGGAGGTGCGGCCGCGCATTCGGGAGCGGGTGTACATCACGTTCACGGGCCTCGCTGTGCTGCTCGCGTTCGGTGCGCATGCGGGGGAGACGGATGCCTGGACCATCGCCTCGGCACTGCTCATCGGTGTGCTGGGGGCGGTGCTCGCCGGGTTCTTCGCCGACGTGATCGCCGAGTTGGCGGTCGGGGGAAAGGCACCGCGCGCCCGCGCGATGATCGGGTACATCGGAGTCTCGACCTCCGCGCTCACCACGGCAGTGGTGCCCCTCGCGTTCCTGGCGGCGGCCGGAATCGGCTGGATCGATGTCACGACGGGCCTCGTCTTCGCGATCGGCACCATGGCCCTGGGGCTCGCGGTCATCGCGTTCGCGGCCGTCGCGCGGGCGGAGCTGCCCTGGTGGGCGAAGCTGGCGGTGTTCGTGGGCGAATTGCTGTTCGCGGCGGTCGTGATCGTGGTTAAGTTGCTGGCACACGGCTGATCCGACGATCGCCGCCGGCCGACCCGGGAGGACACCCATGAACGACAAGAACGAGCCCGACCTCAGCGACATCGAATACCCCGACGGCGCCGGCTACCCCGACGGTCAGGGCGTGGTGGGCAATGGTCCGACGACCGACGCGATCCCCTCGGGCGTCGACGAGACCCTCGCCGACGAGCCGGAAGACCCCGATCAGGAGATCGACACCGACGAGGAGACCCTCGAAGAGAACGACGGCTGAGGGTCTTCGTAGCCTTTTCGGGGCCGCTTCCCAGCTGATTCACCCCGATCGTTAACATCGGGCAATCGGATGTTTCCTCATCCGCCGTCCACCTCTTCTTCAGCCTGAGGGCGTGGACACGTCACTCTGCGACCCGATCGTTTCCCCCGGTACTCAATCGCACAGGGGGAACGGGATGTCGGAGATGTCGCGCGTCGTCTTCTCGTCGTTCCGCGCGGGCGGCGATCCGATGCTGGACTCGTGGAACCGCTTCCGTCAGGTCGTGGCGCCGGTGTCGTCGGCGGGATCGGCCGATCGTGCGGGCGCGCGACCCGGAGTGGCGTCGACGGTCGCGTCAGGCGCGGCCGAGCGTACCGGCATCTGGCGCATCCTGGCCACCAACAACCGCGAGCTCTGCCGCTCGGCGCACGTCTACCCGAGCTTCTCCAGCGCCCGCGCCCACGTCCTGCAGCTGCGCGATCGGATCGATGAACTCGTCGTGACGCCGGTGATCGGACCTCGCCCCGGCAGCCGCGGCTGGTACATGACCCTGAACGGCGTCGTGGTGGTGACGTGCGGCCGGTGGTACGGCGCGGCGGCCTCGAGCGCCGAGGCGGCATCCGCCAGTCTCGAGGAGCTCGCGCGCGCCGCGATCTCCGAGGCGGCCCGCGACGTCACCGCGCCCGGTCGCCGTGCCGCTGGACGCCCCGCGCCGCGCTCGGCGACCGATCGCCCGGCGTGGTGAGTCAGCCCGCGCGGAGCACGTCGTCGGTGAACGAGTTGAGCCGAGAGCTCAGGCCCTCCGCACGGGAGGCGATCAGGTCGGCCGGATCGGGCTGCATGTCCGACTTCGGCGGCACGATGCGGATGAGCATCGAGCAGGTGAGGTCGGAGCAGATGTAGGTGCCGATGGTGCTGCCGTCGATGCCCGCCTGTCCCGCCCGCGGCGCCGTGAAGAGGGTCACCTGTCCACCGGGCAGGGGAGTGCGGCAGAGCGAGCACATGGCCGAGATGCCGGGCCGCATCCGCGACCCCGCCGCCTTCAGCAGGATGCCGACGGGCCGGTCGTCGCGCCAGTACACGATGTAGCCGCGGTGGATGGCATGGGCGTCGCGCCAGCCGAGGAACTCCCTGTCCTCCCACACGATCTCGTGCAGGCCGGGCAGTGTCATGCGGGCGATCTCGTGCGCGCTCGTGTTGGTGAAGGAGGCGCGGATCTCCGACTCGGTGAGGGGCAGCATCGTTTCGAGCTTAATCGCTCGACAGCCGTCCGCAACCGCCGGCCGTCGCACTCAGGGCCGCGGGTCAGTGGAACTGCGGGATGATCAGGTACAGACCGTAGAGCACGGCTGCTCCCGCCACCCCGATGCACAGCCACGCCGCCGCCGTGGGCAGCCGCCGTCGCTCCGGCCCCGCCACCGCCAGCAGTCGGAGACCCACCGAATAGGCCACCACCACCGCGACCGTCGCGGCGAACGCCACGAGGAACACCACCACGAAGGCGCCCCAGTCCACCCCGAGGAACTGCCCGTCTCCTGCCGCCTGGATCATCGTCCTGCCTCCGTTCCCGTTTCCGCTGCACCGTCGGTGCCGGTGCCTTTGCCGGTGCCGGCGCCTGCTCCGGCGCCGACCGGCTCCCGGCCGCCCTCATCCACCTCGTTCACGTTCTCGTGCGTCACCGGATGCCGCCTAGCGAGGAAGAAGAACGCCAGCCCGGCCGCCAGCGCGAGCACGACCACGATCGCGAGTCCGATCGGACTGCTCGACGCCGCCCAGGCCGCGAGCCCGCCCACCAGCGCCGCCGCCGGCAGCGTCACCAGCCAGCCCGTCGCGATCCGCCCGACGATGCCCCAGTGCACGCCGGCCAGCTTCTTCCCGAGCCCCGCCCCGATCACCGCGCCCGAGGTGACCTGCGTCGTCGACAGGGCGAAACCGAGGTGCGACGACACGAGGATGGTGGCCGCCGAACTCGTTTCCGCCGCGAAACCCTGCGGAGCGTGGATGTCGGTGATCCGCTTGCCCACGGTGCGCATGATGCGCCACCCGCCGAGGTAGGTGCCGAGCGCGATGGCCAAGCCGCAGGTCACGATCACCCAGAGCTGCGGCCCCGATCCGGAATCCTGATATCCCGCGGCGATGAGGGTGAGGGTGATGACGCCCATCGTCTTCTGCGCATCGTTGGTGCCGTGCGCGAGCGACACCAGCGACGCGGACACGGTCTGACCGTGCCGGAAGCCGGCATCCGACCCGCGCGCTTTGGCCTGCTGGGTGATGCGGTACGCCGCGTAGGTCGCCACCAGGGCGACGACTCCGGCGACGACGGGGGAGAGGATCGCCGGGATCACCACGTTCGAGAGCACCACGCCGAAGTTCACGGCATCGAACCCGGCCCCGATGATCGCGGCACCGATCAGTCCGCCGAACAACGCGTGGGTGGAGCTGGACGGCAGCCCGAGGTACCAGGTGGCGAGGTTCCAGAGCACCGCCCCCACCAGCCCCGCGAAGATCATCGTCGGCGTGATGTCGACGCCGTTCTCGCCCTCGTTGATGATGCCGCCCGAGATGGTCTTGGCGACCTCGGTGGACAGGAACGCGCCGGCGAGGTTGAGCACCGCCGAGATGGTGACCGCGACCTTGGGTTTCAGGGCGCCGGTGGCGACCGAGGTGGCCATGGCGTTGGCGGTGTCGTGGAATCCGTTGGTGAAATCGAAGACCAGGGCGATCGCGACGACGAGCAGAACCGTGATGAGCACATCCATGCGACCTGCCTATTCCCGGCAGTCGGCACCCGCTCGCCCCGGCGGGTGAACATCAGGGGAACGGCGCGTTCACGGCCTCAGGGCTCGAGCACCGGGGTGTGGGTGACGCCGATCGACACCGTGGCGATCGCATCCGCCGCGCGCACGAGGGCGAGGTGCGAGAAGGCCTGCGGGAAGTTGCCCACCATCCGCTTGCCGGCCACGTCGTACTCCTCGGAGAGCAGCCCCACGTCGTTGGTGAGGGCGACCAGACGGTCCATCAACTCGCGCGCGTCGTCGAGCCGCCCGGAGTGGGCGTACTGCTGCACCAGCCAGAACGAGCAGGCGAGGAACGGATGCTCCCCGCCCTCCAGCCCGTCGACCCCGGACTCCGTGCGGTAGCGGAGCAGCAGACCGTCGTGCAGGAGGTCCTGCTCGATCGCGGCGACCGTGCCGAGCATCCGCGGATCGGTGGCGCTCACGAACCCCACCTGCGAGAGCAGCAGCAGCGAGGCATCCACCTCGGTCGAGCCGTAGTGCTGCACGAAGGTGTTGCGCACCGGGTCGTAGCCCTGCTCCTCGACCTCGGCACGGATGGTGTCGCGCAGCTGCTCCCACCGGTCGGCGTCGCCGGGCAGTCCGTAGACCCGCACGGCCTCGACACCGCAGGCGAAGGCCGCCCAGATCATGACGCGCGAGTGCGTGAACGGCACCTGCGGGCCCCGGATCTCCCAGATGCCGTTGTCGGGGCGCATCCAGGTGTCCGCGAGGAAGCCGAGCAGGGCGCGCTGCAGCGGCCAGGAGAACTCGTCCTCGTCGACGCCGATCCGCCGCGCCTCGCGCAGCGCCACCATGAGTTCGCCGAAGATGTCGCCCTGGTATTGGGCGAAGGCGCCGTTCCCCACCCGCACGGGCGACGAGCCGAGGTAGCCGGGCAGGCTCTCGATCTCGTATTCGGGCAGGTGCCGCTCACCCGAGAGTCCGTACATGATCTGGATGTCGGCCGGATCCCCCGCGATCGCGCGCAACAGCCAGCGCCGCCAGTGCCCCGCCTCAGATTCGTAGCCGTGCAGCATCAGTGCGGCGAGCGTGAGCGAGGCGTCGCGGAGCCAGGTGTAGCGGTAGTCCCAGTTGCGCGATCCGCCGAACTGCTCCGGCAGGCTCGTCGTCGCGGCGGCGACGATGCCGCCGGTGTCTTCGTGGGTGAGCGCGCGGAGCACCAAGAGGGAGCGGCGCACCGCGGCTTGATAGGGCTCGGGCAGCTCGGTCGCCGAGGCCCAGTCGCGCCACCAGGCGGCGGTGTGCTCGAGGCGCTGGTCGACGTCCATCGCCTCGGGCGGCGTGCGGTGCGAGGGGAACCAGGTCATCACGATGTCCGTCTGCTCGCCCTCGGCGAGGGTGAAGACCGACTCGTGGAAATGGTTCGTGGCCTGCAGCTTCGGACCGCGCACCACCACCGCATCCGGCCCGGCCACGCCGATCACCGCGTTGTGACCGTATTCCGGGGCCTGGCGCATCCAGGGCAGGGCGTCGGCGTAGCCGAAACGGATGGCGAGCTCCTGGCGCATCTCCACCGTGCCGCTCACGCAGCGCACCCGGCGCACCACGTCGGCCCGGCGGTCGCCGTTCGGCATCGCGTCGATGACTTCCGCCACGCCGGTGGCCGTCTCCCAGCGGGTGATGAGGATGAACGTGTCGTCGAGGTAGCTGCGCGTCGAGGTCGCCGCCGGGTCGGAGGGCGCCACCAGCCAGCGCCCGTGCTCCTCGGTGCCGAGGAGGGCGCCGAAGGTGGAGGCGGAGTCGAACCGGGGGAGGCAGAGCCAGTCGATGCTCCCGTTGCGGCCGACCAGGGCGGCCGTGTGGCAGTCGCCGATGATGGCGTAGTCCTCGATGGGAAGTGGCATGATCCGATTCTGTCCCTTCTCCCCGAGAGGGCCGTGCACGACGCGACGAACGCCCGGCTCCGGTTGTGTTGTGCGGGTGCGGCCTGTTGAATGGGGCGGATGAAGTACCAAGGCCCACTGCTCGGCGTCGTCGCCATGACGTTCGTGTTCGGTGTCGCCGTCGCCACGTCGGTGCCCGCCGCCTCGTTGACGACCCCGGATTCCTTCGACAACGTGCAGATCGACGCCGCGGTCGGGGGCGAGCAGTCGTTCTCGGCCCTCGAGGGGGAGGGCCCCGCGGTCTCGCGCGACGGCTTCGTCATCCACACCCCGACGCCCACCCCCACGCCGAAGCCGGTGGCGTCGTCGTCGGGCGGCTCCAGCGAGGGCGGCTACGGCGGGGCGCAGTGTCAGGCCGGCGCCGACGCGGTCGGCGAGTCCGTCGCGTTCTCCCCGGTGTACCCCGACGGCTACCGGATGTCCGACGGCTTCGGTCCCCGTGCCGAGGGCTTCCACAAGGGCGTGGACATGCTGAACGGCCCCGGTGTCCCCGTGCACGCCATCGCCGACGGCGTCGTCATCGCCGCCTCGGGCAACGGCGGAACCGGCGGCGTCTACACCTCGATCGCCCACAAGGTGGGCGGTCAGGCCGTCTGCAGCATGTACATGCACTTCCAAGACGGGACTCTGACCGTCGAGGTCGGTTCGATCGTCACGGCCGGCCAGGTGATCGGCCTCACGGGCCGCACCGGCAACGCCACCACCGAGCACACCCACTTCGAGCTCTACGGAGCCGACGGCGTGCGCTACGACCCGATGCCCTTCCTGGCCGAACACGGGATCGGCTAGCCCTGTCTGTGCATCTCGCGATATAGCTTGACTTCACCCCAAAACGCGATATAGCGTGACTTCCGACATCAACGCGATATATCGCGAATCAGGTTGGAGAACATCGTGGTGCTGGAGAAGTGGATCGTCGACGGTCCGAAAGTCATCGACATCGAGCTCGTGCGCTCGCTCAAGGTCGGCCTGATCGGGGGTCAGATCGACATCATCGGTCACGACGAGCCGGGCGCCCGCATCGAGGTGCACTCCGTCTCGGGCAAAGACCTCAAGATCTCGATCGATGGCGACAGTCTGGAGATCGATCACCCGCAGTTGCGGTGGGACAACTTCATCGAGGTCTTCAAGTCGTGGCGCGGTAACGCGCGGGCCGACATCAGCCTCATGGTGCCGCGCGACGTGGCCCTGAAGTTCGGCGTCATCTCCGCCTCGGCACTCATCTCGGGCTTGACGACGGATGCCCGCATCAGCACGGTCACCGGCGAGGTCGTCGTCGACTCGGTCACCGGCGACCTCGACATCAACACAGTCAGCGGCGAGGTCTCGATCCGCGACCACACGGGTCTCGTGAGCGCGCACACCGTCTCCGGCGACATCACGGCCTCGGGCGCCATCCGTCGATTCTCCTCCGACGGCGTCTCGGGCGAGGTCTTCGTCGACACCACCGGAACCCCCGACGAGATCCAGAACAACACGGTCTCCGGCGACCTCACCGTGCGCTTCGACAACGACGTGGCCGCCCGGTACAACGTGAACTCCGTCTCGGGCACTCTGCAGCTGGGCGCCAGCACCATCAAGGGATTGCGCGGCGGCGGCTACAACGGCCACACCGGCGCCCTCGACGGGCAGTGGACCGAGTTCCGCGCCAACTCCGTGTCGGGCAACATCACCGTCGTCTTCCGCGACGACACGACCCCGGCGACGGCCGATTCCCCGTCCGACAGCACGGCCTCCGAGGGGGCCTCGGCATGAGTCCCGTCTTCGGTCACGGCCACCTGCGCCTCTATCTGCTGAGCCTGCTCGACGAGTCGCCGAAGCACGGCTACGAACTGATCCAGGCCCTCAGCGACCGCTTCGGCGGCACCTACAGCCCGAGCGCCGGCACGATCTACCCGCGCCTCGCGAAACTCGAGGAGGAGGGACTGGTCACCAAGTCGGCCGACGGCCGCAAGACCGTCTACGCGATCACGGATGCCGGCCGCGCCGAACTCGACGCCCGTCGCGGTGAGCTCGACGACATCGAGGCGGAGCTCTCTGACTCGGTGCGCCGGCTCGCCGACGAAGTGCGCTCCGGTGTCAACCAGGCGATGAAGAGCCTCAAGGCCGATCTCGCGTCGGCGGCCCGCGAGGCGCGCACGAGCGCGAAGGCTGCCGGCACGTCGGCCCGCCCGGGCACCACGGCGACATCGGGCGCGGGCTGGACGTCGACCGGCGGTTCCGTGAACGCCTCGTCCGACGGTCGGCCCTCGCGCGCCGATTCGGCCGAGGCGCTCCGCGACGCCGATGCGGCGATCACCGAATTCCGCCAGCGGCTGCGGCTCGACCTGCGCAAAGCGGCGACCCGCGAGGGCGTCGAGCCGGAGCTGGTCGCGCGACTGAAGCAGCGACTCAACGAGGTCGGCGCCGAGGTGCGCGACGAGCTGGCGCGGGCACGTTCCGCCCGCTGAGGGGCCCGCTGATCACCCCGTCACGCGAGTGGCGGAGGTGAGGCGGCGGCGCCTGTAGTATTGCCCCGAGAAGGGGAGTATCCCACTTCGCCGTTGTCGTCATCACGGTATCCGTCGTCGGGTGCCCGGGAGCGGTGGCGTGAACGCCGGTCCACCGGTGTCGCGCGGGAGAGACTTTCGGCGCTTCGTGCTGCCTGAAACTCCTACCGAAAGGCCCCCGTGAACCTCGAGCTCCCCTTGGCCTTCGAGATCACCTCCCTGGTGGTCCTCGTGCTCATCCTCGCCGCCGACCTCATCATCGCGTTCAAGCGTCCGCACGTTCCCTCGTTCAAGGAGGCGACGCTCTGGGTCGTCTTCTACGTGGCTCTGGCGCTGGTGTTCGCGCTGCTCATGCTGCTGTTCGCCGATGCGGAGCACGCGGGGCAGTTCTTGGCCGGATGGCTGACGGAGTACAGCCTCTCGATCGACAACCTCTTCGTCTTCGTGATCATCATGGCTCGGTTCAACGTGCCGCGGAAGTACCAGCAAGAAGCTCTGATGGTGGGCATCATCATCGCCCTCATCCTGCGCGGCATCTTCATCCTCATCGGCGCGCAGCTGATCGAGAGCCTGAGCTGGATCTTCTACATCTTCGGCGCGTTCCTCCTCTACACCGCGTTCAAGCAGGCCTTCGGCAAGCAGGACGAGGGAGACGGCGAAAACGGTCTGGTGCGGATGCTGCGCAAGCGCATCAACATCTCGCCCGACTTCGACGGCGCCAAGGTGCGCACCACCTTCAACGGCAAGAAGATGTTCACGCCGATGCTCATCGTGTTCCTGGCGCTCGGCTCCACCGACCTGCTGTTCGCGCTCGACTCGATCCCGGCCATCTTCGGCATCACGCAATCACCGTTCATCGTGTTCACGGCGAACGTGTTCGCGCTGATGGGGCTGCGCCAGCTCTACTTCCTGCTCGGCGGGCTGCTCGAGAAGCTGGTGTACCTGCACTACGGGATCGCGTTCATCCTGGCGTTCATCGGCGTGAAGCTCGTGTTCCACGCGCTGCACGAGAACGAGGTGTTCTTCATCAACGGCGGTCACCCGATCGAGTGGATCCCCGACATCGACACCTGGACCAGCCTCGCGGTCATCATCCTCTCCATGGCCGTCGCCACCATCGCCTCCCTCATCAAGATGCGTCGCACCCCCACCCCCGCCGCGTAACCCGCCCCTGCCTCGCCCCTCCTCCGCCAATCCGTCACTTTTTGTCGCTTAGGACCCCTCATACCGACCACAAGTGACGGATTGAGGTGGGGATAACTCCCAGCGGGGAAAGTGGGGTTGTGGATAGGGGGTGCGGAGAGCGAGGGGTCGGGGAGCATGGGGCGATGCGAACACCGTCTCCGTTGCCCGACCCTCTGCGCGCGAGGGCGTTTGGCGTGCAGGAAGCGCGCGAACAGGGCGTTTCGCCCAGACGGATGCGCGCACGCGACCTCGGGACGCCGTTCCGCGGTGCGCGGGTTGCGAACTCCTCCGCTGCGACGCACGTGCAGCGCTCCCTCGCCTACCGCGCCGTCATGCCGGCCGACCAGTGCTTCAGCCATGTCACCGCCGCGGTTATCTGGGGCTGCCCTCTCCCCACCGGCATCGACGACGGGCCCGTGCACGTATCGAGCCGCGTCGGTGCATCACGCGTGCGGATGCGCGGGGTCGCCGGGCATGAGCTCAGCGGCAAGCACGTGCGGGTCGCGCAACGCGACGGCGTGCTGGTCACCGATCCCGTCACGACATGGTTGCAGTTGGCCGGCATCCTCGATCACCGGTGGCTGGTCGCGGCCGGCGATCACTTCGTCCTCGATCCCATCGTTCAGGATCTCGACGATCCACGACCCTACGTCGGCCTCGACGAGTTCGCGCGTCGCGTCGGAGAGTTCACGGGTTGGCACTGCCGGTCTGCGCGCGCCGCGCTGGCGAGGGTGAGGCCGAGGGCCGAGTCGCCTCGAGAGACGTTCCTGCGGTTGGAGTTGGTTGACGCCGGGTTGCCGGAGCCGCTGACGAACCATCCGATCTTCGATTCGCTCGGGCGCCAGATCGCCATCGGGGACTTGGTCTACCCCGACCAGAAAGTGCTGGTGGAGTACGACGGGGAGCAGCATCGAACCGACTCGCGGCAATACTGGCGCGACATCGAACGCCACGACGATCTGCTCGCGGAGCAGTGGACGCACATCCGCATCGGCAAAGACTCCGCGCCCGAGGCCGCCGTGCCGCGTACGCGCGCCGCCCTCCGCGCCGCCGGCCTTCGTGTCTGACGCCCACGCGGGCATCGATCCGTCACTTGATGTCGGTATGACGGTGCCATTCCGACCAGAAGTGACGGATCGGCGGGAGAAGGAGGGGATGTGGAGCGTCGGTGGCGGGGAGGGGTGGTGCGCGGGGGCGGTGGTACGATCGGGAGGTGCTGTTCGGTCGGCTTCTCCTTCGTTGCCGCGACGAGTCCTAGTTCCAGGCCTCCCTCGTCGCGGAGTTTGTCGATGGCTGACCCCCTACTCTTCGAAGGACACGCGATTCCATGAGCACCCCATCGTCTTCGGCACCCGGCGCGGGCTCCGAAGGACCCAACGAATCCTCTGACTACCCCCGCGAGGGCGTCGACACCGCGGCGACGGACTCCGCGTCGCGCGACGACATCGGGATCGACACCGTCGCGATCGACATCCGCGAGCTGCTGAGGGCGGATGCCGAAGCGGCCGCCGCCGAGGCCGACCTGGCCGAGGAGATCGCCGAGGCCCAAGAGGCCGCGGCCGAGCCCGTCGAGCTGGCCGAGTCCGCGGCCGAGGTCGAGCAGCACCTCGAAGCCGACGCCATCGTCGACGCCGTGATCAGCGCGGAGTCGGCGGATGCCGCGAACGACACCGCACCCGAGGTCACGCTCGCCGAAGGGGCCGCCGAGGCGCGCGCCGGACTCGCCTCGGGCGACGCGACCGGCGCCGAGATCGCCGCCGTCGAAGACCGCTTCGCCGAGGAGATCGCCGCCGCCGAGGCCGACCTGCCCGACGCCGCGCCCGCAGCACCGGCAGCGGGTGCACCGACCGCCGCCGACGCCGCGCCCGCGGACGCCGCCCCTGCAGCGGCTGCACCGACCGCCGCCGGTGACCCGCAGGACGCCGGTACCGGTCGCCCGCGCACCCTCGCCGAGAAGGTGTGGGACGACCACCTCGTCGTCAAAGGCGAGAACGGCAGCCCCGACCTGCTCTACATCGACCTGCACCTGGTGCACGAGGTCACGAGCCCTCAGGCCTTCGACGGCCTGCGTGCCGAGGGCCGTCCGGTGCGGCGCCCCGACCTCACGATCGCCACCGAAGACCACAACACCCCGACGCTGGCCATCGACAAGCCGATCGCCGACCTCACCAGCCGCACCCAGATCGACACCCTCCGCGCCAACGCGAAGGAGTTCGGCGTGCGCCTGCACTCCCTGGGCGACCTCGAGCAGGGCATCGTCCACGTGGTAGGCCCCCAGCTCGGGCTCACCATGCCCGGCATCACGGTGGTCTGCGGCGACAGCCACACCAGCACCCACGGCGCGTTCGGCGCCATGGCCTTCGGTATCGGCACGAGCGAGGTCGAGCACGTGCTCGCCACTCAGACCCTGCCGCTGAAGCCCTTCAAGACGATGGCGATCACGGTCGAGGGCACGCTCCGTCCGGGCGTCACGGCCAAGGACATCATCCTCGCCGTGATCGCGAAGATCGGCACGGGAGGCGGCCAGGGCTACGTGCTCGAATACCGCGGCAGCGCCATCCGTCAGCTCTCGATGGAGGGCCGGATGACCATTTGCAACATGTCGATCGAGGCCGGTGCCCGCGCGGGCATGGTGGCCCCCGACGAGACCACGTTCGAGTACCTGAAGGGCCGTCCGCACGCGCCCGCCGGTCAGGACTGGGACGACGCGGTCGCCTACTGGCGCACCCTGCAGACCGACGACGACGCGGTGTTCGACGCCGAGGTCTTCCTCGACGCCGACCAGCTCGAGCCGTTCGTCACCTGGGGCACGAACCCGGGTCAGGGCGTGTCGCTCAACGAGAGCGTGCCCGACCCGTCGACCATCGCCGACCCCAACGAGCGCGCCAGCGCCGAGCGGGCCCTGGAGTACATGGACCTCGAGGCCGGCACACCCCTCAAGGACATCAAGGTCGACGCCGTGTTCATGGGCTCGTGCACGAACAGCCGCATCGAAGACCTGCGCGCCTTCGCGAGCGTCATCAAGGGCCAGAAGAAGGCGGATGGCGTGCGTGTCATGGTGGTGCCCGGCAGCGCGCGCGTGCGTATCGAGGCCGAGGCCGAGGGGATCGACAAGATCGTCGAGGAGTTCGGCGCCGAGTGGCGCTTCGCGGGCTGCTCGATGTGCCTCGGCATGAACCCCGACCAGCTCGCGCCGGGGGAGCGCTGCGCCAGCACCTCCAACCGCAACTTCGAGGGCCGCCAGGGCAAGGGCGGCCGCACCCACCTGGTGTCGCCGCTGGTCGCCGCCGCGACCGCCATCCGGGGCACGCTCTCGAGCGTCTCCGATCTGAACGAGGATGCCCGACGCGAGACGGTAGGAGCCTGACCATGGAGAAGATCAGCACTCTGACCGGCGTCGCCGTGCCGCTGAAGCGCGGAAACGTCGACACCGACCAGATCATCCCGGCCGTCTACCTCAAGCGCGTGACGAAGACGGGTTTCGAAGACGCCCTGTTCGCCGCCTGGCGCGGCGACCCCGAGTTCGTGCTCAACCAGGAGCCGTACAAGAACGGCAAGGTGCTCATCGCCGGGCCCGATTTCGGCACCGGATCGAGCCGTGAGCACGCCGTCTGGGCGCTCCGCGACTACGGCTTCACGGCCGTACTGAGCGCGCGTTTCGGCGACATCTTCCGGGGCAACTCGGGCAAGCAGGGGCTGCTCACGGGACAGGTCGACGAGGCCGACATCGAGAGGCTCTGGGCCGCCATCGAGGCGCAGCCGGGCATCGAGGCCACGGTCGACCTGATCGAGAAAACCGCCACGGTCGGCGACCTCACAGTCTCTTTCGCGATCGACGATTACACTCGGTGGAGGTTGCTCGAAGGTCTGGACGACATCGGGCTCACTCTCCGCGACGAGGCGGCCATCACGGAATTCGAGAGCCGACGAGCGAGTTGGAGACCTCGAACTCTTCCCGTCAAATAGCGAAGGGCGCCGACACCACCGGCACCCTGAGCGCGAAAAATCGTCAAATCAGACAGTGCAGGTGATTCAGTGAACAGTCTCGTACAGGATGCGCGCAATGCCGCCGAGCGAGTCGGGCTCAAGTCCGACACGATCGTCATCAACGGCGGCCGACCCCTTCGGGGAACCATCGACGTCCGAGGGGCCAAGAACCTCGTGACCAAAGCGATGGTGGCGTCGCTCCTCGGAGACACCACCTCGACGCTCCGCGATGTCCCGGACATCAGCGACGTGCACGTGGTGGCGAGCCTGCTCGAGATCCACGGGGTGAAGATCACCGGCAGTGCTGCAACCGGCGTGCTGCAGCTCGACCCCGGCGAACGTGGCCACGGCCACCAGCGCCGAGATCGACGCGCTCTCCGGCTCCAGCCGCATCCCGATCCTGTTCTGCGGCCCGCTGCTGCACCGCCTCGGTCACGCGTTCATCCCCGATCTCGGCGGCTGCCGCATCGGCGACCGCCCGATCGACTTCCACCTGGATGCGCTCCGTGCGTTCGGCGCGATCGTCGACAAGCTGCCGAGCGGCATCAACATCACCGCCCCAAACGGCCTGCGCGGCGCGAACATCGAGCTGCCCTACCCGAGCGTCGGCGCCACCGAGCAGGTTCTGCTCACCGGCGTGCGCGCGATGGGCACCACCGAGCTCAAGAACGCGGCCATCGAGCCCGAGATCATGGATCTCATCGCCGTGCTGCAGAAGATGGGCGCGATCATCTCGGTCGAGCCGAACCGCACCATCTTCATCGAGGGCGTCGAGAGCCTCAACGGCTACAACCACCGCGCGCTCTTCGACCGCAACGAGGCCGCTTCCTGGGCCTCCGCCGCGCTCGCGACCGGCGGATCGATCTTCACCACGGGCGCCAAGCAGTCCGAGATGATGACCTTCCTCAACGTGTTCCGCAAGATCGGCGGCGCGTTCGACATCGAGGAGGAGGGCATCCGCTTCTACCACCCCGGTGGCGAGCTCAAGCCCGTCGTCATCGAGACGGATGTGCACCCCGGCTTCATGACCGACTGGCAGCAGCCGCTCATCATCGCCCTCACCCAGGCCCACGGCACCTCGATCGTGCACGAGACCGTCTACGAGAACCGCTTCGGCTTCACGGATGCGCTCATCAAGATGGGCGCGAACATCGAGGTGCACAAGGACGGCCTGGCCGATCCCAACCGCCGCGTTCCGCGCCGCGCGCTCGAGCAGGCCGCCGTCATCACCGGCCCCACGCAGCTGCACGGCGCCGAGCTCGAGGTTCCTGACCTGCGCGGCGGCTTCAGCCACCTCATCGCGGCCCTCACCGCGAAGGGTCAGTCCTCGGTGAGCAACGTGGGCCTCATCGCCCGCGGCTACGGCGACTTCGTGGGCAAGCTGGAGAAGCTGGGAGCAGACTTCTACTTCGCGGAGTAGGGCCGATGGCGAAACCGGGGAAGAGCACGGACGTCGACGTCCAGAAGCGGAAGAACACCGAGAAGACGGTGGCTTTCCGCGTCATCGAAGTTCTCGTCGTGCCCTTCCTGAACGCCATCGCGAAGCTCGAGATGCACCAGACGGCGAAGCTCCCCGCGCAGGGCGCGTTCATCCTGAGCCCCAACCACTACAGCAACATCGACCCGGTCATCATGGCCTGGGCGGTGTGGAAGCTGGGGCGGGCGCCGCGCTTCCTCGCGAAGGCGTCGCTGTTCCGCGTGCCCGTGGTGGGATTCGCGCTGCGCCGCAGCGGGCAGATCCCGGTCGAGCGCGCCGGGTCGAACCGGCACAACGCGCCGATCTCGGCCGCGAACCAGTTGGTGGAACACCAGCAGGGCGTCATCGTCTACCCCGAGGGAACGCTGACGCGTGACCCCGACATGTGGCCCATGCGCGGCAAGACCGGAGCCGCCCGCCTGGCGCTCGAGCACGGCATCCCGCTCATCCCGGCCGCGCACTGGGGCACTCAGGCGGTGCTTCCCCGGTATTCGAAGAAGCTCAGCCTCTTTCCGCGCAAGACGATCCAGATCGTCTTCGGCGACCCCGTCGACCTCGACGACCTGCGGGGCCGGCCCGTCGACCAGAAGGCACTGACCGAGGCGACGGATCGGGTCATGGCCGCGATCACGGCTCTGCTCGAGGGTCTGCGCGGCGAGCAGGCGCCGGCCGAACGCTGGAACCCGGCGGCGCACAACCAGACCGAGTTCGGGCGCATCGAAGCCCGCGACGGCGAGGCCGCCGAGTGAGCCGCGCCACCCCGCGCGTGCCGGTTCGGCCGCGGGTGACGGTGCTGGGTGCCGGAAGCTGGGGCACCACCTTCTCGAAGGTGCTCGCCGACGGCGGCTCCGACGTGACGGTGTGGGCGCGCCGCCCCGAGCTCGCCAAGGAGATCCGCGAGGCCAAGCGCAACAGCGACTACCTGCCCGGCGTGAACCTGCCTCTCGCGGTGACGGCGACCTCCGACGTCGGAGCGGCGTTGCAGGATGCGCAGTTCGTCTTCGTCTCCGTTCCGAGCCAGTCGCTCCGGCAGAACCTCGAGCAGATCCGGGCGCTGATCCCCGCTGACGTCCCTGTCATCAGCTTGATGAAGGGCGTCGAGAAGGGCACCGGGCTCCGGATGAGCGAGGTGCTCGAAGAGGTGCTCCAGATCGACCGAGATCGCATCGCCGTCGCCTCCGGCCCGAACCTCGCGCTCGAGATCGCGAAGGAGCAGCCGACCGCGGCCGTTGTCTCCTCCACCAGCCTCGAGACCGCCGAGGCCGTGGCGAAGGTGGCGACGAACCGCTACTTCCGGTCGTTCATCAACCAGGACGTCATCGGCACCGAGTTCGGCGGCGTGCTGAAGAACCTGATCGCGGTGGCCATCGGCATCGTCGACGGCGTCGGCTACGGCGAGAACACGAAGGCGTCGATCATCACCCGTGGACTCGTGGAGATGACCGATTTCGCGGTGGCCTACGGCGGGCATCCGGAGACCCTCGCCGGGCTCGCGGGGCTCGGCGATCTCATCGCGACGAGTGGATCATCCCTCTCCCGCAACAACACGGCCGGCCGGCTGCTCGGGCAGGGGTACAGCTTCGCCGACGTCGTGAAGTCGATGCAGCAGACCGCCGAGGGGCTGGCATCCGTCGCTCCGGTGCTGGCGCTCGCGGCGGCCAAGGGCGTCGACATGCCCATCTGCCGCCAGGTGAGCGAGGTGCTGGCCGGTACGCTCGATCCGAAAGACATAGCCCCCCACCTGACGACCGACGACGATTCGGGCCCGCAGGGCGAAAGGACTCTCGATGCCAAGCAAGACAACGGTCGTGGTGCTTTTCGGAGGTCGCTCCAGCGAGCATTCGATCAGCTGCGCCACCGCGGGCGGAGTTCTTGAGGCGATCGATCGGTCGCGCTTCGACGTGATCCCGGTGGGCATCACGCGCGAGGGCGCATTCGTGCTCGAAGACGACGACCCGGCCAAGTTCCGGCTCGACGTGAACGCGCTGCCGCAGGTGCTCGACAACGGATCGCGCATCCTCTGGCCCGACTCGACGGCGACGCGTGCGCTGTCGGTGCGGTCGGCCGACGACGGTTCGGTGCGGGTGCTGGGCGACGTGGATGTCGTGTTCCCCATCCTGCACGGGCCGTACGGCGAAGACGGCACGGTTCAGGGCTTGCTCGAACTGGCCGGGCTTCCTTACGTGGGCTCGGGCGTGCTGGCCTCGGCGCTGGGGATGGACAAGCACTACACGAAGACCGTGCTCGCCGCCGCCGGCATCGACGTGGCGCCGTGGCGCACCGTCACGGCGCGGGAGTGGGCGGCGGCGCCGGAAGCCGTCGCGTCATCGGCCGCCGGCCTGGGACTGCCGCTGTTCGTGAAGCCGGCCCGCGCGGGTTCGTCGGTGGGGGGTGAGCAAGGTGTCGTCGCCCGACGAGCTGCCCGCCGCGATCGAGGTCGCGTTGCGCGAGGATTCGCGGGTGCTGATCGAGCAGGGCATCGTGGGGCGCGAGGTCGAGTGCGGCGTGCTCGGCGGGCACGACGGGGCAGCCCCGCGCGTGTCGGTGGCCGGTGAGATCGTGATGACCACGCGGGAGTTCTACGACTTCGACGCGAAGTACCTCGACGCCCCGGGTGTCGAGCTGGTGTGCCCCGCGGTGCTCACCGACGACGAGCTCGCCACGATGCAGTCGCTCGCCGCGCGCGCCTTCCTGGCGATCGACGGCGCGGGGCTGGCGCGGGTCGACTTCTTCCTCACGCCCACCGGGTTCGTGGTGAACGAGATCAACACCATGCCCGGTTTCACGCCGATCTCGATGTTCCCGAAGTGCTGGATCGCGTCGGGCCTCAGCTACCCCGAGATCATCGACGAACTGATCGCGCTGGCCCTGGAGGGCTGAGCGGGCCGCCGGAGCGGCTGCGCCGGAGCGAGAACGCCGGCGGTCAGTCGGCGGGGATCGGGACGGGCGTGCCCGTGCTCGTTCCCGTGCCGTCGTCGAGGCTCAGGCACTGGTCGGTCTGCGGGATCGACGAGATCGCGTTCGCGAGATCGACGAGGGTCGACGAGCTCGAGACCGCCTCGCTGTCGAGCACGACCTCGACGGCGGGGGTGCGGCCGAAGGTGGTGAAGCGGTAGGTGGGGGCGTCGGAGTCGTCGCGAATCCAGTCGACGCCGTTCACGTTGTCGCACGGCAACGTCGTGGGCCCGTAGGGCTGCACCCCGCAGCGCAACAGCACGGATGCGGGGTCGCCCCACGCGCCGGTGGCCTGGGCATCCGTCTCTCGCTTCTGTTCGTCGGCCACCGTGTCGGGCAGACGCACGATCACGTCGGCGCACGAGGGATTGGTGGCGTCGGCCGCGGGCTCGAGCGCGACGGCCCCGGCGCATCCGCTCAGCAGGGTCGCGACGGCGGCCGCGGCGACGGTGAGCGAGAGGATGCCGGCGGTGCGGCGACGGGCGGAGCGGGAGATGGTGGGTGCGGGCATCGCTGTTCAGGCTACCGTTGACGGGTGGCTCCCGACTTCGGTTTACCTGCGAACGCCCGCTCGGAGACCCTCGCGGAGGTGGGCGAGATCGAGACGTTGCGGCAGATCTTCCCTCGGCTGCCGCGCGCGGCGGCGGAGCTGCTCGGGCCCGGCGACGACGCGGCCGTACTGGCGGCACCCGACGGGCGCTACGTCGTGACCACCGACATGATGATCCACGGGCCCGACTTCCGGGCCGCGTGGTCGACCGCTCACGACCTCGGCTGGAAGGCCGCCATGACGAACCTGGCCGACGTCGCCGCGATGGGCGCCCGGCCGACGGCGCTCGTGGTGGCGATCGCGGCGCCGCTCGACACTCCCGTCGAGGTGCTGCTCGGCATCGCCGACGGGCTGCGTGACGCGTGCGCGGCGGCGGCTCCCGGATGCGGAGTGGTCGGGGGCGACCTGTCGGTCTCTGGCACGTTGACGCTCGCCGTGACCGCGTTCGGCGACCTCGAGGGCCGGGCGCCGGTCACGCGCGCGGGGGCGCGACCGGGCGACACTCTGGCGGTGGCCGGTACCCTCGGGCGAGCGGGGGCGGGCATCTGGCTGCTCTTCCGCGACGGGGTGGTGCGCCACGGCGGCGATGGTGCCGGCGACCCGGACGCGGTGCTGGGGGCCGCGCTGCGGCGCGAGCATCCCGACCTCATCGAGGCGCAGCTCGCCCCGAGCTCGCCGATCGCGTCCGGGGTCGACGCGGCGCTCGGGGGAGCGACCGCGATGCTCGACGTCTCCGACGGCCTCGTGCTCGACGCCCGGCGCATCGCCCAGGCGAGCGGATGCGCCATCCGGCTCGATCCCGGCGCCATCGCCCGCGAGGCCCGCGACCTGCTCGACATCGACGCGATCGTGGGCGATCACGCCGCCGACTTCGTGCTGGCCGGGGGAGAGGACCACGCGCTGCTCGCCACCTTCCCGCCCGGCGCGGCGCTGCCCGAGGGCTTCCGCCCGATCGGCGAAGCCGTGCCGGTTCCCGCAGGAGGCCGCCCCGACGCCCTCGTCGGCGACCGGCCCTACGACGAGCGAGCGGGCTGGGACCCGTACGCCGACTGGGACGGCCACGCCGGCTGATCAGCCACCTCGGCGGATCACGGCCACCTCAGCCGGCCACGGCCACGACCACGGCCACGCCATCCGATCACGCAGGCTCGGGCATCCCGCAGACTCAGGACGGGCTCGCCCACCACAGCACGGTCTCGCCGTACGCCTTCGTCCGGTCGAGCACAAGGCCCACGGGCCAGCTGGGCTCGGGCGACCGGCTGCTCCGCTCCACAAGCACCGTGCCATCGGGCGAGAGCAGCGGCACGAGCGCAGCCAGCGCCTCCGAGAGCTCCGACTCCGCCAGCTCGTACGGCGGATCGATGAACACCACGTCGTACCCGGCCCCGGCGACCACCGGCACCGCACGAAGGTAGGGAAGAACGGCCTGCACAGGAACGTCGATGCGCGGGCGGGCATCCCGTGCCGCCGCCCGCGCCACCATCTCGGCGTTCTGCCGCGCGATCCGCGCCGCCGCCGCGTTCTTCTCCACCAGCACCACGGATGCCGCGCCCCGGCTCGCCGCTTCGAGGCCCAGCGCGCCCGATCCGGCGTAGAGGTCGAGCACGCGCAGGCCGTCGAGACCGCCGCGGGCCTCGAGGGCCGAGAAGATCGCCTCGCGCACGCGGTCGCTCGTGGGGCGGGTGCCCGAGCGGGGCACGGCGAGCGTGAGCGATCCGGCGAATCCGGCGATGATGCGGGGCACGTCAGCACCCTACCGCCCGCGCCGCGGCGTCAGAGGCGGCACGTAGGATTTACGCATGCCCAGCCCGACCTCCGAGGTGCAGTCAGCACTCGATGCGAAGCTCGCCGGGGTGCTCGGCGGGCGCACCGCATCCGCCCTCGAGAAGGCGTTCGGCATGCACACCGTCGCCGACCTGTTGAGCCACTACCCGCGCCGCTACGCCCGCCGTGGCGAACTCACCGCCATCGACGAGCTGCCCATCGACGAGAACGTCACCATCGTGGCCGAGGTGCGCACGGTCAGCGAACGCCAGATGCGGGCGCGCCGGGGCAACATCCTCGAGGTCTCCATCTCCGACGGCCGGGGCTTCCTCACTCTCACCTTCTTCAACCAGAAGTGGCGTGCCAACGAACTGCGGCCGGGCGTTCGGGGCATGTTCACCGGCAAGGTCTCGAACTACAAGGGCGCGCTGCAGCTCGCGCATCCGAACTACGAGATCTTCGACGACCTCGCCGTGCGTGCCGGCGCGGTCGACGAGGCGGGCGCTCTCGACGACGCCGAGGCGCGGCGCTGGGCCGAGATGCCCATCCCCATCTACCCGGCCACCGGCACCCTCGCGAGCTGGCAGATCGCGAAGTCGGTCGAGCTCGTGCTCGACGGTCTGCGCGGAGCCATCCCCGACCCGGTGCCCGACGACGTGCGCGAAGAGCGCGGGCTCCTGAGCGCCCAGCGCGCCTACGAGGGCATCCACCGCCCGCAGAAAGACGTCGAGTGGATGCGCGCCCGCGACACCCTGCGCTTCCACGAGGCGTTCATCCTGCAGACCGCGCTCGTGAAGCAGCGGGTCGCGTCCCACGCCATCCACACCGCCGCCCGCGTGCCCAAACCGGGCGGCTACCTGGAGCGGTTCGACGCGGCTCTGCCGTTCCGTCTCACGGCCGACCAGGAGCTCGTGGGCTCCGAGATCGCTCGCGATCTCGCATCCGAGACCCCGATGATGCGGTTGCTGCAGGGCGAGGTCGGCTCGGGCAAGACGCTGGTTGCGGTGCGCGCGATGCTCGCCGTGGCCGACTCGGGCGGCCAGTCGGCGCTGCTCGCCCCCACCGAGGTGCTCGCCTCGCAGCACCTGAGGTCGATCGTGAAGGTGCTGGGCCCCGACCTCGCGGCCGAACTCATGCCCACGCTGCACACCGGTCAGCTGCCGACGGCGGAGCGCAAGAAGGCCCTGCTGCGCATGGTGTCCGGCCAGGCCAAGCTCGTCGTGGGCACGCACGCCCTGCTGAGCGCGAACGTGCAGTTCTACGACCTCGGCCTCGTGGTGGTCGACGAGCAGCACCGCTTCGGGGTGGAGCAGCGCGACACTTTGCGGCAGAAGGGCACCACCCCGCCGCACGTGCTGGTGATGACGGCCACCCCTATTCCGCGCACCGTCGCGATGACCGTGTTCGGCGACCTGGACGTCTCGGTCATCACCGAGCTCCCCGCCGGCCGCCAAGGCATCGAGAGCTTCAGCGTTCCGCTGGCTGAGAAGCCGGGCTGGGCGGGCCGCATCTGGCAGCGCGTGGCCGAGGAGCTCGCGCAGGGGCGCCAAGCCTTCGTGGTGTGCCCGGCCATCGATCCGGCCGACCAGGGCGGAGACGGGCTCGACGACCCCGACGAGGGTGACGCGGGGTCGACGGATGCCGGCCCTCCGCCGCCCCCGAAAGCGAACGTCGTCGAGACGCTGCAGCACCTCCGCACCCTTCCGCTGCTCGCGGGCGCCCACATCGAGGCCCTGCACGGTCGCCTGCCGAGCGACGAGAAGGATGCGATCATGCGCGCCTTCGCGGCCCGCGAGATCGACGTGCTGGTCGCCACCACCGTCATCGAGGTGGGCGTCGACGTGCCGAACGCCTCCACGATGGTGGTGCTCGACGCCGACCGCTTCGGCGTGAGCCAGCTGCACCAGTTGCGCGGCCGCGTGGGCCGCGGCGGCGTGCCCGGGCTGTGCCTGCTCGTCACGAATGCGCCGGCCGACTCGCTCGCCCGCGAACGGGTGGATGCGGTCGCGGCCACGCTCGACGGCTTCGAGCTGGCCGAGATCGACCTCGAGCTGCGGCGGGAGGGCGACGTTCTCGGCCGCGTACAGTCGGGCGGCCGCTCGTCGTTGCGGTTGCTCCGCGTGGTGAAGGATGCGCCGGTGATCGAGGATGCGCGGGCCGTGGCCACCGAGATCGTGACGGCCGATCCCGCGCTCGACGCGCATCCTGCCCTCCGCGACGCCCTGGAGCGTCGTCTGCGCGAGACCGAGGCGAGCTTTCTCGAGAAGACCTGATCGCGGGCTCCGCGCGGGCCCGCACGCGCGCTGCGCGGGATCCCGCATCATCCTCGCCCACCCATTGAAAATTCCCGCCCACGGGAGCACAGTGGAACCAGTGGAGATGAGGTGGCTATGAAGACCCTGAAGTCACGACGGATCGCGCACGACCTGCAGCCCGACATCATGCCGGTGCTCTCCGCGGGGCGGCATCGTTCCCCGCGTTCAGGCGCGTGTTTCATGGAGTTCGCATCCTTCCTCGCTGGTGAGCGATGGAGCGATCATCCGTCCTGCACGCACCCCGGTCTCGCGCACATGGCGCGCGCGGTGAACGACCTGACCTCGAACGAGGGGCGCAGTGCGCTCGCGCCGCTGATCCCCTCGGTGATCGGCCTCACCAGCGACGACCCGAGGCTCGATCTCATCATCGCGCTGCGCGCGGCGTCGGCGGCCATCCCGATCGCCTCGATCGACCGGCAGCACGCTCTCGCGGTCGGCGCCCTGGTGTGTCAAGACGCTCTCGAGCGTGCGGGAGGCAGCGGACCGATCGACGTCGAAGGCCCGTTGCGCGAGGCGCTCGACGCCGCTCCGGAGGCCGAGGCCTGGGCGCGCCGGTTCCTCGACCGCAATGTGCGCTTGCGCCGCGCGGAGATCTCGGAGCGGCAGACGCACGTGACCATCGCGATGTCGGTCGACGGCGTGCGATCGGCCTGCGCGCCGTTCCCCGACGAGCGCCTGCGTGCCTTGCTGGAGTCGACGATCGCGATGTGCACCGAGTTCGTGGCTCGCGAGCGGGAGGGTGTGGGCCGCACCGACACCGTGCCTTCCTCGCCGTCCGCCGGCGCCGAGCAGGCAGGCCGGGCCGAACGCGAGGATTTCAGCCGTCACATGTGAAGCGCGGCATATGCCGCGTTGATAGCCTGGGAGCATGAGCAGTGTTGCCGTGGTCCCCGGTTCTTTCGACCCCATCACGCTGGGTCACATCGACGTGATCGAGCGCGCCGCGACGCTGTTCGACGAGTTGCACGTGGTGGTGGTGCACAACCCCGACAAGCACGCCCTCATCCCGATCGCCCACCGCGTGGCGCTGATCGAGAAGGCGCTCGAGGAGCGGGGGCTCACGAACGGCAACATCATCATCAACTCCTGGAGCGTCGGCCTGCTCGTCGACTACTGCACGGATGTCGGTGCCTCGGCGATCGTGAAGGGCATCCGCTCGCAGGTGGATGTCGCGTACGAGACGCCGATGGCGATCGTGAACCGCAATCTCGCGGGAGTCGAGACCATCTTCCTGCTGCCCGACCCCGCCCACGCCCACGTCTCGAGTTCGCTGGTGCGCCAGGTGTCGGCGCTCGGCGGCGACGTGGCGCCGTACGTGCCGTCGGCCGTGGCGGAGTTCTTGAAGCACACCGCCGACTGATGGCAGAGGTCTGCTGATGGCTCAGGTCAAGGTCGGCTACGCCGCCATGCTGGAGCAGTTCGCCCCCAGCGAGGCGGTGGCGCTCTCGGTCTACGCCGAGGAGCACGGGTTCGACGGCGTCATGGCGGCCGACCACTTCCAGCCGTGGGTGCCGCGCCAGGGGCAGTCGTCGTTCGTGTGGAACGTGCTGACCGCGGTCGGGGAGCGCACGCGGGGTGACTTCGGGCCGGGGGTCACGGCGCCGAGCTTCCGCTGGCATCCGGCCATGGTGGCGCAGGCCTCGGCCACGCTCGGGGCGATGTACCCGGGCCGGCACTGGCTCGGGCTCGGGTCGGGCGAGGCGCTCAACGAGCACATCGTCGGCGGGTACTGGCCCGAGGCGCCGGAGCGGATCAACCGCATGTTCGAGGCGGTCGACGTAATCAACAAGTTGTTCACGGCGTCGCTGGCCGGCAAGGACGTCAAGCATTCGGGCACGTTCTTCAAGCTGGAGTCGACCCGGTTGTGGACGATGCCGGAGCAGGCGCCGCCCATCCTCATCGCCACCGCCGGCCCGGTGACGGCCAAGCGCGCCGGTCGCACGGTCGACGGACTGATCACCGTGGGGGCACCGCTGGAGAAGATCTCGGGTCTGTTCGCCAAGTTCGACGAGGGTGCGCGCGAGGCGGGCAAAGACCCGTCGACGATGCCGCGAGTGCTGCAGCTGCATCTCTCCTGGGCTCCCACCGACGAAGAGGCGATGGAGAACGCTCTGCGGGAGTGGCCGAACGGCGGCATGCGGTTTCCGAAGGCCGACATCCGGAGCCCGTTCGAGTTCGAGCAGATGGCGAAGATGGTGCGGCCGGAGGATTTCGAGGGCCGTCTCGTGATCTCGAGCGATCCGGATGCGCACCGCGCCCACATCCAGAGATTCGCCGACCTGGGGTTCGACGCCATCTACCTGCACAACGTCGGGCGCAACCAGCGCGAGTGGATCGACGTGTTCGGCCGCGACGTCCTGCCGAAGCTGCACCGATGATCGGTCTCACCGTCACGCCCCTCGGCGGCCTCCCCGAGATCGAGGAGGGCGCCGACCTGGTGGCGCTCGTGGGCGACGCGCTGGTCGCGGCCGGGTTGCATCCACAGCACGGCGACATCCTCGTCGTCACGAGCAAGATCATGTCGAAAGCCGAGGGGCGTCGCATCGCCGCGGCCGACCGCGAAGACGCCATCACCACCGAGACCGTGCGGGTGGTGGCGACCCGGGTATATCCGGGCGGCGTGACCCGCATCGTCGAGAACCGGCAGGGCATCGTGCAGGCCGCGGCCGGCGTCGATTCGAGCAACACCCCGTCGGGCACCGTGCTGCTGCTGCCGGTCGACCCGGATGCGTCGGCTCGCGCTCTGGCGGCCGGGCTGCGTGCGCGCTTCGGCGTGCTGCTCGGGGTCATCGTGTCGGACACGCTGGGGCGCGCCTGGCGCGAGGGCCAGGTCGACCTGGCGATCGGCGCCGCCGGTGTGACCGTGCTCGACGACCTGCGCGGCAGCCACGACTCCTTCGGGCACGAGCTGCACGTCACCCAGGCGGCCGTGGCCGATGAGTTGGCGTCGGCGGCCGACCTCGTGAAGGGCAAGGCGAGCGGGATGCCGGTGGCCGTCGTGCGCGGGTACGGTCACGCGGTCGTCGAGTCGCTCGACACGCCCGCGCGAGCGCTGAGCCGCACGGGGGAGAAGGACATGTTTCGCCTCGGCACCGACGAGGCGATCGCGCTCGGCCGCGCGGAGGGACTGGCGGCGGGTCTGGCCGAGGGACGCGCGGCGGCACTCGCCGAGCTCGGTGCGGCGGCGCCTACCGCCGCGGCGCCCCCGGACGGGGAGACGGCGCTCGCCGAGGCGCGCGAGGCCGCCTATGCCGAGGGTCGTCGCGCCGGCCTGACGGAGGGCTGGGAGGCCGGGTACGCCGACGGCCGCGCGGCCGGCCTCGTCGACGGCGGTCGGGCCGGTTACGCCGACGGCTACGAGCGCGGCCTCGCCGAGGGCTGGGCGCGCGGTCTCGACTGCTGAGTTCTCGCTCTGGTCACGGGACGCGCGCGAATTCGCTGATCATGACCCCGGAGGCGTAGCTCGTGCTCACCGTCGGAGAGAAGCGAGCCGGCCAGGCGGTGGGCGGGTAGCCGTCGGCGAGCGGCGGCGGCGCGAAGAGCGGGATGCCGTCACCGAGCGCGAGAGGGTTGATCTTCAGCACCAATGTGTCGATCTCGCTCTGCAGCGCCGTGGCGAGCTGCCCGCCTCCGCAAAGCCAGATGTCGCAACCATCACGCCGCTTCAGCTCCCGCACCACCGCGACCGGGTCGTCGTCGGTCACCCTGACGGCCGGATCGGTGTCGTCGTCGCCGGTGTGCGAGCGCGAGAACACCACGGTGTCCAGGTGCGGATACGGGTCGGTCAGGCCGAGGGGCAATCCGACGGCATAGGTGTTCCAGCCCATCAGCACCGTGCTGAACCCCGAGCGGTCGGCATGCAGCCCCATCGCTGTGAGGGCCGGCCCGGGAAGGGTGTCGCGGTAGTCGCGCAGGATGGCCTCCATGTGCTCGCCCTCCGCGTCGAACATCGAGAAGTCGCCGTCGCGGCCGGCGATGAAGCCGTCGAGGGTGACGGCGACGTAGTAGACGAGCTTGCGCATCCGGATCTCCAATCACAACAGATGTCGTGGTTAGAGTACTATGCCTGTAGTGGATGCGCTAGGGTGTCGTCATGGTCAGGAATCCCGGGCGGCGCTCGGCGCTCGCCGATGCGGGCATCGCCGTACTGGCCCGTGAGGGGTCACGCGGTCTCACCCACCGCGCCGTCGACACCGAGGCCGGTGTGCCGGCGGGGACCACGTCGAACTACTTCCGAACGAGGAGCGCTCTGGTCGAGGCGCTCGTGGCTCGCATCGGGGAACGGCTCGCCCCCGCTCCCGAGCGGCTCGCAGAGCTGGGCTCCCGCGAGCCGGGCCGTCGCCTGTTCGCGGAGCACCTGCGCTACATCGTCGAGCGGCTCGACACCGATCGTTCGGTGACCCTCGCTCTGCTCGAGCTGCGGCTCGAATCAGCTCGACGACCCGAGATCACGGACGTGCTCGGCCGCTGGCAGGCCGAGGCCTTCGCCGCCGACGTCGCCTACAACGCGGCGGCCGGCCTTCCGGGCGGCCCGAGCGAGATCGCCCTGTTCCACTACGCGATCGACGGGCTGATGCTCGACCGCCTCACCACGCCGATCGATCCGCACACGAGCACCGACGAGGTGATCGCTGCGCTCGTCGAGGCTGTTTTCGGCCCTGAGCGGGGTGAACCGGTCGACTCGACCGGGCCCCGCTGAGCGCAACGACGCCCCTCACACGATGACTCGGCGGAGGATCTCGCGTTCGCCGAACGTCCACGCCGTCGTGACGAGCAGGTAGAGGCTCGCCGCCAGCGGCACGAACGCCGCGAACACCACGGTGATGAGCGGCAGCCAGCTCAGGATGCGCGCGGCCGAACCCCCGGGAGCGAACGCGGCCAGAGCGCCGCTCGCCGCATCGCCGCCGCCGGCCAACGCGGGCGCGAGTGCGCCGCCCGTGGTCTTCGCGCTCGGTCTCGCGCCCGCGCCGGCGGTGCCGCCCGCGCCGACGGCCTGCGCGGCGAGGGCGGTCTGCATGGTCTGCCGCCGCGACAGCAGGGCGATGCCGGCGATGAGGGTCAGGACGACCGCGCTCACCAGCACGCCGATCGGGTCGGTGCCGCTCGTCAGCGCCGTCACGAAGCTCGTGCCGAGCGGCGCGCCCGCGAGCGTATGGCCGAGCAGCGCGTTCTCGTGTCCGTTGATCGTGGGCAAGAGGAACAAGCCGTAGATGAGCGACAGCACGGGCGCCTGCAGAAGCAACGGCAGGCATCCCGCCAGCGGCGACGCGTTCTCGGCGGCGTAGAGCGCCATCGTCTCGCGTTGCAGCCGCTCGGGATTGCCCGAATGACGGCGCCGCAGCTCGGCGAGACGCGGGGCGAGCCGCCGCCTCATGCGCTGGGCGCGTGCCTGAGAGATGCCGACCGGAATCAGCACGACGCGCACGAGGATCGTGATGAGCACGATCGCGAGGGCCGCCGCGTTCTCCCCGGCGAGGGGAACGAGGGCGGCCGAGAGGAACAGGACGACGGAATACGCTCCGTCGAGCGCGGCCGCCACGGGGCCGAAGGCATAGATGTTCATGAGGCTCCCAACGAGCAGAAAATGGCGATGACTGGGGTCGTCTGGTCGCCGAGGAGCGCGTTCGTGAGAACGCGGCATCCGGATGCTCGAACTCGCTGCAGCCCGTCGCGGCGCGCACGCAGGGTGCGTCGCCGTCGAAGGGCGGAGGGGGAGTGGGCTCCTAGGCGGCCGTGGGGCGGCGGCCGGGAGCGCGGGGTCGGGGTCGGCCAGGAGCGTCGGGTCGGCTCTGCGTGATGGTGGCGGGGAGGTCGACGCGTTCCGCGGGCGCGCGGGCAACGGATGCGCCGGCGAGGGCCACGAGGGTCGCGACCAGCATGCGGAGGGTCGCCGAGGCGGCCAGTGCGGCAGCGGTCGCAGCCGTCACGAGCGCGACGGCGGCGAGGAGGCCGGCGCCGGCTCCCGCTCCGGCCGCGCCGGACCCGGCCGCGGCCGACGCGTTCGCGCCGACGAGGTCGGCGACGAGCAGCCACGCGAGACCGACGCCCAGCGCCACGGCCAGCGCGCGCCAGGCGGCCGAGCCGCCCGCACGCATCCGCTCAACCGTCATGCAGCGAGGATACCGCGCCGCCGTACCCGCCCGCTGCGACCTTGGGTGCTGGTGCCGCCGCCCAACGTGACCCCGGGTGCCGCCGCCGGCGGCCGCCGCGAGGTGCGCATGACCGCGCGGGGACGCGGATGCGTGTGCCGACTCGGCCGCGCGGGAGGCTACTCGGCTCGCTCGCCGACCGGGGTCGCGAGGGCTCGCGAGAACAGGGCCGGCTCGGAGCGGGTGAGGCGCGAGACGACGAGCGTGCGCGGGTTGAGGCGTTCGGCGAAGAAGCCGGCGTAGGGCAGTTGCACGATGTCGGTGAGCCCGGTCTCCCACGCGGCGATCAGCGCGGGCAGGGAACGGCGTTCGGGAGTCTCGTCCAGCGTCGTGACACGCTCCGCACCGGAGAGCTCGCGTCGCCAGGTGCCGAGCGCCTCGCTGTCGATGCCGCGGTGCCAGAACTCTGACGGTGTGCTGGACACGGCCTGCGCCAGCTCGGCGTCATCGAGCGTGGCGAGCATCCGTGCGGTCTCGGCATCAGGGCCGGGGATGCCCACGCTCTCCGCATCGAAGGGTGCCCAGGCCCGCGCCCAGTCCTTCCGCCAGAGGGCCGCCATCTCGCCCGAGCCCTGCCGCGGCCCGGAGGCCAGCCGCGAACTCGCGCCCACCGACGGAACCACGTCGAGCGCCGGCACCTCGCGGATCGCAAGCTGCCACACCTCGCGGGCGAACAGCAGTTCGATCAGCCCGAACGGGGAGGTCTCGATGTGCAGCACCATGTCGCGCGGCCACGGGTTTCCCGGCATCGGCTCGTCTGAACGCATGGGCGGCAGCTTAACCGCAGCCGCCCCACCCCCGCTCGACGATCGCGCGTGTCACGGCGAAATCGAGGGAGCTGGGGCGGGGCGGAGGCGACGTCAGGTGTATCGGAGGGGCTAAGCCGCTTTCGCGTAGTCCGTGTCGGCCGACGGCTGCGCGCCCACGCGCCCGAGGCGCGCACCCGGCGCGATGGTCGAGTCGCTGTCGACCTTCGTTTCGTCGGCCACGACCGCGTTCGCGCCGATCTTCGTGTGGCTGCCGATCTTCGAACGGCGGCCGATGCGGGCGTTCTCGCCCACATGGACGTTCGCCCCGATGAAGACGCCGGCGCCGATGACGGCACCGCGCTCGATCCAGCTGCCCGACCCGAGCCAGGCCTTCTGGCCGACCTGGGCACCGGTCTCGACGTAGGTGGTGGGGTCGACGTAGGCCGAGGCATCCACTTCGGCGCCCACGGCGACGTATCCCTTGCCGTTGGGGTGGCGGCGATACCGCGAAACGACTCCGCGTTCGCCCTCGATCTCTAGGAATGTTCTGCTCACGTTGTGTACAACCAACAATGCGTCTGCATCATTCCTCATAAGGGACCGATCGTTCTGTCTCGTGCGTGAGCCCCGCCGAGGTGGGGGATAATCGACTCAGTGAGCGCGAACCGACCGACCTGGGCCGTGGTGGTGCCCGTCAAGGGAACAGCGGCGGGCAAGACCCGGATGGCCCCCGGCCTCGATCCCCGGCAGCGCATGCTGCTGGTCGAGGCGTTCGCGCTCGACGCCGTGTCGGCGCTCACCGCCTCGGCCCTGGTCGACCGGGTGATCGTGGTGACGGATGCCGCGGCCGAGCTCTCGGGGTCGTTGCGGTCACTCGGCGCCGAGATCGTGCCCGACCCGGGCGCCGGTCTCAATGCGGCGGTCGCCGCCGGCATCGAAGCGGCCCGCGCCTCAGTCGTTCCCGGCCAGGCCGAATCCGCCATCGCCGCGCTGCTCGGCGACCTGCCGTGCCTGGTCACCCCTGACGTCGACGACGCCCTCGAACGCGCCTCCGGGCATCCGCTCGCTGTCGTGCCCGACGCCGAGGGCACCGGAACGACGCTCATCACGGCCCTGCCCGGCGCCGACCTCGTGCCGCGCTTCGGTGCCGGCTCTGCCGCCCGTCATCGCGACGCGGGCCATGCGGTGCTCGACATCCCCGCCGATTCGACCCTGCGCCTCGACGTCGACACCGAGGCAGACCTCGCCGCCGCCCTCGCCCTCGGCGTCGGCCCCCACACCCGCCGCGCCTGGAGCTGAACGGAGCAGCGCGCGCTACGCCTCGAGCAGCGAGTGGGCCGTGGCCTCGTCGACGATGAGATCGGTCATGACCCCCGCCGCCAGCGCTCCGCGCAACGCCGGGAGTTTCGACCGCCCCGAGACCACGCACACCCGGCGCGACACCTTCGACAGCAGCGACAGCGACGGCCCGGAGGAGCGCGCGTTCATCGGGATGTCGTCGCTCGATCCGTCTGCCCGGTAGAACACGGTCGCCACGTCGCCCACGACGTCGGAGTGGGTGAGCTGCTCGAAATCGGCGTCGTCGAGATATCCGCCCACGTACACGTGCGAGGGAACGTCGGCGAAGGCCGAGCCGAGGCCGAACAGGGCGATGTCCATGCGCTTCTGGATCTCGAGCACGCGCCGGATGCTGCGCTCGCGCCACAGCACCTCCTTCGTGCGCGGATCGTCGAAGAACGCCGGAACCGGGAACTGCTGCACGTAGGCGCCGAACGCCCGGCCGAACCGGCTCATGATCTCGCTCGCGTAGCCGATGCCGGTGGTCTGCGCGTTCGACGCCCCGTTCAGCTGCACGATCTGCGAGTTGTGGGTGACCTTCTCCTGAAGGTGCCGGGAGACCGCCGAGAGGGTCGAGCCCCAGGCGATGCCCATGGTCATGTTCGAGTCGAAGAAGGGGCCGAGAATCCGTGCAGCACTCAGGGCGACGCGCTCGAGGCGGTCGATCTCGTTCGTCGAATCGGGCACCGGCACCACGTGCGCCGTGACCGAGTAGAGGTCGCGGATGCGCTCCTGCACCGACGAGATGCGGTCGGCCGGCGAGTGCACCTGGATCTCGACGAGCCCGATCTCGCGCGCGAATCCCAGCAATCGCGAGACCGACGAACGGGAGGTGTGCAGCTCGCTGGCTATGGCCTCCATGGTCAAGTCCTGCATGTAATAGAGGTGGGCGGCACGCAGTGCGTCACGCACCTTGTCGCTGCCGAGGCCGTCGTTCGCCATGCTCCGTCGCATCCCTTCCGAGCCGTCTGCACATATGTGCATCGAGCTTGATCATATGTGAAAAGAGTCGTAGAACTGTAGCCGTCGCATGGATTGCCAGTCGCAACCCTCACGAGAGCACGAAGGCGAGTACACAGTGAGCACCCATCAGTCCGACATCCGACAGAACGTCGCCGCGATCCGCTCGAACCCGAAAGCGCAGGTTCTGATCATCGGCGGCGGCATCAACGGAATCGGCACGTTCCGAGACCTCGCGCTGCAGGGCGTGGAGGTCATCCTGGTCGAACGCGGCGACTACGCGTCCGGCGCCTCCAGCGCGTCGAGCCACATGATCCACGGTGGCGTGCGCTATCTCGAGAACGGCGAGTTCCGGCTCGTGCGCGAGAGCGTGCAGGAGCGCAACCGTCTGCTGCGGCTCGCTCCGCACTACGTGAAGCCGCTGCCCACCACCATCCCGATCTTCTCGACCTTCTCGGGCATCCTCTCGGCGCCGCTGCGCTTCCTCACCCACAAGCAGGGCAAGCCGAAGGAGCGCGGTGCCCTGCTCATCAAGGTGGGCCTCATGGGCTACGACTCCTTCTCGCGCGACGGCGGCAACGTTCCGCGCCACAAGTTCGTGGGGCGCAAGAAGTCGCTCGCCAAGCTCCCCAAGCTCCGCCCCGACGTGAAGTACACGGCCACCTACTACGACGCCGCGGTCGAGAACCCCCGAGCGTCTCGCGCTCGACCTGGTTCAGGATGCGCTGGTGACCGGTCCGCACGCCCGCACCGCCAACTACGTGGAGGCCATCGGCTCGAACGGCGACGCCGTGGTGCTGCGCGACCTGCTGAGCGGAGAGACCTTCGAGGTCGCCGCCGACGTGGTGATCAACACCACCGGCCCGTGGACCGACCTCACGAACAAGGCGCTCGGCGAGCCGACCCACTTCATGGGCGGCACCAAGGGCTCGCACATCGTGCTCGACAACCATGAGCTGTTCGACGCGTGCGCCGGCGGCGAGGTGTTCTTCGAGAACGACGACGGACGCATCGTGCTCATCTACCCGCTCAACGGGCGGGTGCTCGTCGGCACCACCGACCTCGAAGCCGACCCGGCCGAGCCGAGCGTCGCCACCGAGGAGGAGGTCGACTACTTCTTCGGGCTGGTGAAGCACGTGTTCCCGACCATCCACGTCGACCGCCCGCAGATCGTCTACCGGTACGCCGGCATCCGCCCGCTGCCCGGTCACGGCGACACCGCGCCCGGCTTCGTGTCGCGCGACTACCGCATCGAGCAGAGCTCGTTCGCGGGGTCGTCGACGGTGAAGCAGCTGAGCCTCGTGGGCGGCAAGTGGACGACGTTCCGCGCCCTCTCCGAGCACCTCGCGAACGACACCCTCGCCCTGCTCGGGCGTCAGCGCACCGTGAGCACCACGGATCTCGCGATCGGTGGCGGCGTCGGCTACCCGCACACCCCCGCCGCGGTGGCGAACTGGGTGAAGGCGCACGGAGCCGACCTCGGTGAGGAGCGCGCACGCATCCTGCTCGCCCGCTACGGCACCAAGGCGGCCGCGGTGATCGACTACATCGTGAGCCATTCGGATTCCACCGTGGGCGCCGGCACCGACACCCCCCTCGCGACGCTGCCCGGGTACAGCACGGCCGAGATCGGCTACCTGATGACCGAGGAGCACGCGGTGCACCTCAGCGACCTGGTGCTGCGCCGCAGCATCATCGCCTTCGTCGGAGCGCTCGACCAGCGCGCCTTCGACGAGCTGAGCACCATCGCGGCCGAGGCGGCGGGTTGGTCGCCCGAGCGCCTGGCCGACGAGCGCGCTCAGGCGGTAGAGAACCTCCGCTTCTTCCACGGAATCGTGCTGGAAGCGGCGAACACGACGGCGGCTGTCGTCAACTGAGTCGGGCGGCGTCGCTGCCGCCCCTGAAGGAAGGTCAATGTGGACAATCTCGGTATCGACTTCGTGTCGGAGCTGGTGGGCACAGCCCTGCTGGTGCTGCTCGGCTGTGGTGTGGTCGCCAACGTAGCGCTCGTGCGCACGAAGGGCTTCAACGGCGGATTCCTGATGGTGAACATCGGCTGGGGCCTCGCGGTCTTCTCCGGTGTCATCGTCTCGTACGCATCCGGAGCACACCTCAACCCGGCGGTCACCCTCGGTCTGGTCGCGAACGGTGCGAAGACCTTCGGAGGCCCGAACACCCTCGTCGACGTCAACTTCGTCAGCGTCATCGCCTACATCGGAGCGCAGCTGATCGGCGCCATCATCGGTGCGGTGTTCGTGTGGCTGGCCTACAAGCAGCACTTCGACGCCGAACCGGATGCCGCGAACAAGTTGGGTGTGTTCTCCACCGGTCCGGCTCTGCGCAGCTACGGCTGGAACCTGGTGACCGAGATCATCGGCACCTTCGTGCTGGTGTTCGTGGTGATCGGCTTCGGCCGCAACGGCGACGGCGGCGGACTCGCGGCCCTCGGCGCACTGCCCGTGGCGCTGCTGGTGATCGCGATCGGCGCCTCGCTCGGTGGCCCGACCGGCTACGCGATCAACCCGGCTCGTGACCTCGGGCCGCGCCTCGCACACGCCTTCCTGCCGATCAAGGGCAAGGGCACCTCGGACTGGTCGTACTCCTGGGTTCCGGTCGTCGGACCCATCATCGGCGGCCTGCTGGCCGGGTGGCTCGCCATCCCGCTGCTGCCGATTCTGACCTGATCTTAGAACAAGGCTGACAAGCGCTCCCGTTTCCGCAAGAATCCAATCAATAACAAAGGAGTTAGACGTGTCCGAACAGAAATACGTCCTGGCCATCGATCAGGGCACCACCAGTTCCCGAGCCATCATCTTCGACCACGCCGGCACCATCGTGTCGACGGGGCAGAAGGAGCACGAGCAGATCTTCCCGAAGGCGGGCTGGGTCGAGCACAACCCGATCGAGATCTGGGACAACGTGCGCGAGGTCATCGGTCAGGCCCTCTCGAAGGCCGACCTGACGCGCCACGACATCGCGGCGGTGGGCATCACCAACCAGCGCGAGACCGCGGTGGTGTGGAACAAGAACACCGGGCAGCCGGTCTACAACGCCATCGTCTGGCAGGACACCCGCACCCAGGACATCGTCGACCGCCTGGCGGCCGACGGCGGCGTGGAGCGTTTCAAGCAGATCGTGGGCCTGCCGCTCGCGACCTACTTCTCAGGCACGAAGATCGTCTGGATCCTCGAGAACGTCGACGGCGCTCGTGAGGCGGCGGAGGCCGGAGACCTGCTCTTCGGCACCACCGACAGCTGGGTGCTCTGGAACCTCACCGGTGGTACCGACGGCGGCGTGCACGCCACCGACGTCACCAACGCCTCGCGCACCCTGTTCATGGATCTCGAGACGCTCGAGTGGCGCGACGACATCCTCGAGGTGTTCGGCGTGCCGAAGTCGATGCTCCCCGAGATCAAGTCCTCCTCCGAGGTCTACGGCACCGTCGAGTCGTCGAACCTGCTGCGCGAAGTGCCCGTCGCGGGTATCCTGGGCGACCAGCAGGCGGCGACCTTCGGCCAGGCGGCGTTCGACGCCGGTGAGTCGAAGAACACCTACGGCACCGGTAACTTCTTGATCTTCAACACCGACACCGAGATCGTGCACTCGAAGAACGGGCTCCTCACCACCCTCGGCTACAAGCTGGGCGACCAGCCGGCGCACTACGCGCTCGAGGGTTCGATCGCGGTGACCGGCTCGCTCATCCAGTGGCTGCGCGACAACCTCGGCATCATCTCCTCGGCCCCCGAGGTGGAGGAGCTGGCCAAGACGGTCGAGGACAACGGTGGCGCATACTTCGTGCCGGCGTTCTCGGGCCTGTTCGCGCCGTACTGGCGATCGGATGCCCGTGGTGCGCTGGTGGGCCTCACCCGTTACGTGAACAAGGGCCACATCGCCCGCGCCGCCCTCGAGGCGACCGCGTTCCAGACCCGCGAGGTGCTGGATGCGGTCAACGCCGACTCGGGCGTCGACCTCACGGAGCTGAAGGTCGACGGCGGCATGATCGCGAACAACACGCTCATGCAGTTCCAGGCCGACATCCTCGGCGTGCCCGTGGTGCGCCCGGTCGTCGCCGAGACGACCGCCCTCGGTGCGGCTTACGCCGCCGGTCTCGCGGTGGGCTTCTGGGCCAACCTCGACGAGCTGCGCGCCAACTGGCAGGAGGACTCGCGTTGGACCCCGCAGATGGACGACGCCGAGCGCGACCGCCAGCTGCGCAACTGGAAGAAGGCCGTCACGAAGACCTTCGACTGGGTCGACGCCGACGTGAACTAGTCCCGCCCAGCGGTACCTGACACCGGATCCGTCACTTTCGGCCCTTCCCTCTCTGGAGAAGGGCCGAAAGTGACGGATCTCTCGTTAACGGGCGTCGCGGTATTGGCTGAGGGTGAGGGTGGCGCCCTGGGGGTCTTCGAGGGTGGCCAGCGACGACCACGGGGTGTCGTCGGTGCTGAGGATGCTCGCACCGAGCGCCTCGGCGCGGGTGGCGGCGGCATCGCGGTCGGCCACGCTGATCACCACCTGCCAGTGCGGTTGCTCCGCGCCGACGGTGGACTGGACCGCGCCGATGACGTCGGCGAAGCCCTCGGGGGCGCCCGCCTGGCGCTCGTAGATCTCGGGGTCGACCGTGTCGGCCAGGTGGCGACCGTAGCCGTCGACCGCGATCATCGCCTCCACCGTCTCGCCGAGGTCGAGGTAGCGCCAGCCGAAGAGGCGCTCGTAGAAGCTCTTCGCGGCGGGGATGTCTCCGGTGCGGAGGTTGCTGAAGTTCCAGGCGCCCGGCACGTTCACGACCTGCGCGCCGAGGCGACGGCGGGCCTGCCAGAGCCGGAACTCCGCGCCCTCGGAGTCGCGGCACCCCGCCATCCGGCCGCCGGGCCCGGCATCGACCGGGTCGGTCACCACGAAACCGCCGGCGCGCACCACCTCGGGCGCCACAGCGTCGACGTCGTCGACCGCGAAGTAGGTGTTCCACACGGCCACACCCTCGGGCTCGGCCGAGCCGATGGCCGCGACGTCGTGGCCGTCGAGCTGGGCGATGAGGTAGACGCCCGGGGCATCCGGCGGCATCGCGTTCTCGAACGTCCAGCCGAAGAGGCTGCCGTAGAACTCGGCAGCGGCCTCCGGATCGGGCTGCTCGGTGTCGATCCAGCAGCTCACGCCCGCTGGGTACGTTCTCGGTTCGCTGGTCATCGTCATCCTCCCGTCATGGCTTGCCCGACACCCTACGCCGGGCCACCGACGGTGGGGATGTCAGGATTGACGCCATGACCGAAGCCCTCGAAATCCACGCCGACGCCGTCATCTTCGACATGGACGGAACCCTGGTCGACTCGATCGCTCTCGTCGAGAGGGTCTGGGCGACCTTCGCCGAGCGGCACGGCATCGATCTGCCGGAGCTGCTGGCCTTCGCGCACGGCCGGCGCGCCGACGACACGCTCGCTCACTTCCTCGGCTCCGCGGCCGCCGCGAGTGCCGGCGCCGATCTGCTCGCCGCGCGCGCAGCCGTGCAGGAACACGAGCTGGGCGTCGAGGGTGCGGTGCTCGAGATCCCCGGTGCGGCACCGTTCGTGGCGTCGTTCGATCCGGCCGATGTGGCGTTGGTGACGTCCGCTCCGCGCGAGCTGGCAGGCTGCGGATGGCCGAGGCAGGCATCCCGCTGCCCGCGGTCGTGGTGACGGCGGAGGACGTCTCGGCCGGCAAACCCGACCCGGAAGGGTACCTCCGCGCCGCTGAGCTGCTCGGTCGCGACCCCTCCCGCGTCGTCATCTTCGAGGATGCCGATGCAGGTCTCCGGGCAGCCACGGCGTCCGGCGCCCAAGTCGTCGTCGTCGGCGACTACGAGGGCGAGGCGACGCTCGGCCTCCCGCGCATCCCGAACTACCGGGGCGCCACCGTCACTCGCCACCCCGCGGGTGGCTACCGCCTCACGTTCCCGCGCTGACCCCGCTACGCCATCGGCAGGAGGCGGAGGGTCTGGCCGGTGGCCGCGAACCCGCGGGACGCGAACTCTCGCGCTACCGCGACGCGTTCGGCAGAGGGGCGACCGTAAGTGGTGGTGCGCTGCACCGGGGTGCGGCCGATCTCCGTGATCATGCGCTCCAGCTCGTCGACCGTCTTCTCCGAGCCGTTGTCGGCGCCGGCCATGCGGCTGATCGTCTCCTCCATCAGGGTGCCGCCGAGGTCGTCGGCACCGCCCTGCAGCATCTGCTGCGTGCCGCCGTTGCCGAGCTTCACCCAGGAGGTCTGCACATGATCGATCCGCCCGTGCAGCATGAGCCGCGACACCGCGTGGATGGCCCGGTTCTCCTGCACCGTCGGCCCCGGCCGAGCCACGCCGGCGAGGTAGACGGGGGAGTTCATGTGGATGAAGGGCAGCAGCACGAACTCGGTGAACCCGCCCGTCTCGTCCTGGATGCGCGAGAGCGTGCGCAGGTGCCCCACCCAGTGCGTGGGGTTGTCGACGTGCCCGTACATCATGGTCGACGACGACCGCAGCCCCACCGAGTGGGCCGTCGACACGATCTCGATCCACTGCGCCGCCGGCAGCTTGCCCTTCGTGAGCACCCAGCGCACGTCGTCGTCGAGGATCTCGGCCGCCGTGCCCGGAATGGTGTCGAGCCCCGCGGCCTTGGCCTCGAGCAGGAAGTCGCGGAACGACAGACCCGTACGCGCCGCCCCGTTCACGATCTCCATCGGGCTGAACGCGTGCAGGTGGATGTCGGGCTGCCGCTCCTTCACGGTGCGCGCCAGGTCGAAATACGCCGTTCCCGGCAGGTCGGGGTGGATGCCGCCCTGCATGCAGATCTCGGTGGCCCCGATCGACCAGGCCTCGTCGACGCGGTCGCCGACCTGCTCCATCGACAGGGTGTAGGCATCCGCGTCGTTGCGCCGCTGGGCGAACGCGCAGAAGCGGCATCCGGTGTAGCAGACGTTCGTGAAGTTGATGTTGCGGTTGACGACGTAGCCAACCTCGTCGCCCACGGTCGCGCGGCGCACCTCGTCGGCCAAGGCGGCGAGTGCCTCGAGGTCGGGGCCGTCGGCGCCGAGCAGCGTGAGGTACTCGGCATCCGTCAGCCCGGCGGGGTCGACGGATGCCCGCAGCAGCGCCGAGCGCACCGCCGGGTCACCGGATGCCCGCACCGCGTTGCCGGCGTTCGCCCCGACGTGCTCGCGCAGCTCGGACCAGTCGCCGTAGACGTCCTCGAAGTCGCTGCGGCGGTCGCCCGTGCGCCCGATCGTGTCGATCTCGGTGTGCAGCTCCGTGCGACCGGAGCCCGACGAGCCCCATTCCGGCTCCTGCCAGGGGTGGCCGGTCGGGATGCGGCCCTCAACGGCCAGCCCCGACGAGTCGGCCAGTGCCCGCACGTGGGGGAGCACCCGCGGGTCGATCCACGGCTCCTCGGCCCGCACGAAGTGAGGATGCGCGGTGAGCCGCTCGCGCAGCGTGAACCCGGCCTCGGCGGTGAGCCGCGCCAGGTCGTCGATGTGCGGCCAGGGACGTTCGGGGTTCACGTGATCGGGCGTGAGGGGCGAGACCCCGCCCCAGTCGTCGATGCCGGCCCGCACGAGCAGCGACAGCTCGCGCGCGTCCGTGAGGTTCGGCGGAGCCTGGATGCGCGCCTTCGGCCCCAGCACGAGTCGAGCCACCGCGACCGAGGCGATGTACTCCTGGGTCTCGAGGTCGTCGGCGCCCATCATGGCGGTGGCGGGCTTCGCGCGGAAGTTCTGGATGATCACTTCCTGCACGTGACCGTGCCGGCGCGCGGCGGAGCGGATGGCGAACATCCCGTCGACCCGCTCCTCGTAGTTCTCACCGATACCGAGCAGAAGCCCCGTGGTGAACGGCACGTTCGAGCGCCCGGCGTCTTCGAGCACGCGCAGGCGCAGGGCCGGGTCTTTGTCGGGCGAGCCGAAGTGCGCGTTGCCCTTCTCGGCCCAGAGCCGCACGGAGGTGGTCTCGAGCATCATGCCCATCGAGGGCGCGACGGGCTTCAGCCGCTGGATCTCCTCCCAGGTCATCACACCGGGGTTGAGGTGGGGGAGGAGGCCGGTCTCCTCGAGCACACGGATGGCCATGGCGCGGAGGTAGGCGATGGTGGAGTCGTAGCCATGCGCATCCAGCCACTCGCGAGCAGCGGGCCAGCGGTCTTCGGGGCGGTCGCCGAGGGTGAAGAGCGCCTCCTTGCAGCCGAGCGCCGCGCCCTGGCGGGCGACCTCGAGCACCTCGTCGGGCGACATGAAGGGGGCCTTGCCCTGCTTGGCGAGGCCGCCCGGCGTCTGCACGAAGGTGCAGTAGTGGCAGCGGTCGCGGCAGAGATGGGTGAGCGGGATGAACACCTTGCGCGAGTACGTGATGACTCCCGGGCGACCTGTGATCTCGAGCCCGGCGTCGCGCACCCGCGAGGCGGCGGTGAGCAGGCGCTCCAGGTCGTCGCCGCGAGCGTGCAGCAGTGTCTCGGCCTCGGTGGCGTTCAGCGCCACGCCTTCGTCGGCACGTTTCAGCGCCCGGCGGATCGCGGAGGCGTTGGGCACGAACGACTGCACGACCGGCTGCGGCTCGGCCTTGCGACGGGTGGGGGTGGGCAGATCAGCAGGCATGGGCGACGACCTCGAAGTATCGGAAGAGATAACAAGAGAGCAGGGCCCAAAGCCAGACCCAGAACCAGAATAGGTCGAGCCTACCCCCTGTTCTGGAGCACGACAGCACCCCCTGCGGCCCGCATCGCCGTGTCAGGATTGCCCCATAACGACGAATGGGGATCTCTTGGCCGAGAAAGCAATCCGCGGAACGTTCCTGGATTTCATCGACGACCCGTGGAAGCACGTGGGGCACGAAGAGGAGTCGGTGCGGTTCCACGCCGACGGTCTGCTCGTCGTCGAAGACGGGAAGATCACCGACTTCGGGCCGTTCGCCGAGGTCTCCCCGCGGCATCCGGATGTCGAGACCGCCGTCATCGCCGACCGCATCATCCTCCCCGGCTTCATCGACGGCCACATCCACCTGCCGCAGACGCGGGTGCTCGGCGCCTACGGCGAGCAGCTGCTGCCGTGGCTGCAGAAATGGGTGTTCCCCGAGGAGCACAAGTACGCCGACCGTGCCTACGCCGAAGAGGGCACCAAGCACTTCTTCGACAACCTGCTCGCCTCGGGCACCACCACCGCGCAGACGTTCACCACGGGCAACCTCACCTGCAACGAGGTGTTCTTCGAAGAGGCCTCCAAGCGGAACATGCGGATGATCGGCGGCCTCACCGGCATCGACCGTCACGTTCCCGACTACTTCGCGAACACGCCCGAGCAGTTCTACGACGACTCGAAGGCCCTGATCGAGAAGTTCCATGGCGTCGGCCGCAACCTCTACGCCATCACGCCGCGCTTCGGCTTCGGCGCCTCGAACGAGTTGCTGGCGGCCTGCCAGAAGCTCAAGCAGGAGTTCCCCGACCTGTGGATCAACACCCACATCTCCGAGAACCCGGCCGAGATCCACGGCGTGCTCGCCCTGCACGACGACTGCCACGACTACCTCGGTGTGTACGAGAAGTACGACCTCGTGGGCCCGAAGTTCACCGGTGGACACGGCGTGTGGCTCTCGAACGACGAGTTCCGCCGCTTCTCCGACTCGGGCGCGGCGGTGGCGTTCTGCCCCTCCTCGAACCTCTACCTGGGCTCCGGGCTCTTCCGCCTCGGCAAGGCCACCGACCCCGAGCACCGCGTGCTGATGAGCTTCGGCACCGACATGGGCGGCGGAAACCGCTTCAGCCTGCTCAACTCGCTCGAAGACGCCTACAAGGTGGGGATGCTCAACAACACCATCCTCGACGGCAGCATCATCCCGAGCGAGATGGACCTCGCGGAGTCGGAGCGCAACAAGCTCTCACCGTTCCGCGCGTTCTACTCCGTCACGCAGGGTGGTGCCGAGTCGCTCTACATCGACGACCTGGTGGGCAACTTCGACATCGGCAAGGAAGCCGACTTCGTGGCCCTCGACTGGACCGCCGGTCCGCCCGCCACGGCCTGGCACCAGAGCCTCCTGCACGACGGCGGGGAGCTCACGCTCGAAGCCGCCTCCGACCTGCTCTTCGGCATCATGATGGTCAGCGACGAGCGAGCCGTCGACGAGACCTGGGTGATGGGCGAGCGCGCCTACAAGAAGGCCTGAGCATGACGGTCGCCCTCGTGGTGCACCGACGCCTCGCGGAGGAGAGCTACGCCGAGTACGCCGCATGGCAGGAGAAGGTGGGGCGGCGGATCGAGGAGTGGCCCGGTTTCCTCGACCGCCGCGTCATCCGGCCCGATCCACCGCTCCAGGTCGACTGGGTGATCGTGCAGCGTTTCCGCGACATCGACGCGGCGCGCGGATGGCTGCAGAGCGCGGATCGGATGGCTCTGCTCGAGGAGATCAAGGGCCACTTCATCGGCAACGACGACGTTCACCTGTTCACCGAGGACACCGAGAAGCCGGCCGAGGCGGCATCCGTGCTCATCTCGAGCCGGGTGCCCGAGGCCGAGGAGGGTGCGTTCCTCGACTGGCAGCGCCAGATCTCCGCGGCCGAGTCGCGCTTCGACGGGTTCCTCGGGCACAAGATCGAGCGGCCGATCCCCGGGGTGCAGGAGGAGTGGGTCGTGGCCCTCAGCTTCGACACGCCGGACCATCTGGAGAAGTGGATCGAGTCGCCCGAGCGCAAGGCCCTGCTCGACGCGGGGAGGGACTACAACGAGCAGCTCACGCTGACGCGGGCCAGCTACGGCTTCGGCTTCTGGTCGGGGCAGAAGGGCAACGATCTGCCCGATCCGGTCTTCAAGGGCAACCTCATCGTGCTGTTGATGCTGTACCCCATCGTGTTCCTCTGGGGCTACTTCATCGGTGACACGCTGCTGTCGGGTCTGCCGTTCTGGCTGTCGCTGTTCATCGGGAACGTGGTCTCCACGCAGCTGCTCGGCTGGCTGCTCGTGCCCTGGGCGTTCCGGCGGTTCCGCTGGTGGGTGAAGCGGGGCATCCCGCCGCGGGTGCATGCCGCCGGGTACGCGATCATCATCGCCCTCTACGTCGTGTCGATGGCGGCCTACGCGGGACTGCTGGCGCTCCGCGGGTAGGCGGAGCACGATGGGGGCATGACCTCATCGCACGGATATCCCGCCTTCCGGCAGGTGGTGCTCGACACCGAGAACGCTCGGGAGCTCGCCGAGTTCTACCACCACCTGCTCGCGCTGCCCTACGAAGAAGGGGACGAACCGCCGCTGGACGGCCCCGACCCCAACGGCGAGGACTGGCTCGCACTGCTCGGCCCCGACGGCAAGCGGCTGCTCGCCTTCCAGCAGGTGGCGAGCCTCGCGCCGGCGACCTGGCCCGAGGGGCCGCGGCCGCAGCAGCTGCACCTCGACTTCTCGGTGCCCGATCGGGAGTCGCTGCTGCGGCACCGCGAGCGGGCGCTGCAACTCGGCGCGACCATCCTGCGTGAGGACCTCGACGATCCCGAGGAGCCGATCACGATCTTCGCCGACCCCTCCGGCCACCCGTTCTGCATCTTCATGCTCGCTCCGAACGCCTAGTCCTCCGTTTCGGGAGGAGGAGAGTGCAACGACGCCCGTATACCGGGGTGGTTCGACGCTCCTCCTCCCGAAACGACGCCGGGGTCAGCGGATGGCGGCAGCGAAGGCGTCGGAGGCGAGCTGGGCGCTGGTCTCGGGGTCGCGCATCCAGAGCGGCACTACGGAGGTGCGGATGCCGGCCGCGTCGAGAACCGGGGCGCTCGCCGCATCCGTCTCGTCGACGAGCCAGGCGTCGAGCAGGCCGCTGCCCGAGCGCTGACGGGAGCCGTAGTGCTTCGCCACGGCGGCGGCGGTGGTCTCGACGCCGATGGCCGTGAGGCAGGCGTCGGCGTAGCCGCGCACGGCGGCACCGGAGATGATGGGCGAGACGCCCACGATCGGCGCGCGGGCCGCCCGCAGAGCGGAGCGCACGCCGTTGACGCCGAGGATGGTGCCGATCGACACCACCGGGTTGGAGGGCGCCAGCACGATGATGTCGGCGTGCTCGATGGCGTGCAGCACCTGCGGCGTGGGCTTGGCGGCATCCACGCCAACCTGGATGAAGCGCTGAGCCGGTACGTTCGCGCGGTATTTGACCCACCACTCCTCGAAGTGCACGATCTTGCGCTGGCCGTCGACCTCGATGGCCACGTGGGTCTCGAGGGGCTGGTCGCTCATCGGCAGCAGGCGCACCCCGGGGTTCCAGCGCTCGGCGAGCCGCGCGGTGGCCTCGGTGAGCGTGAGGCCGTCGCGGAGGAAGCTGGAGCGGGCGATGTGGGTGCCGAGATCGAGGTCGCCGAGAGTGAACCACGGCCAGCCGATGCCGTACGCGGTGAGCTCGGCGCTCACGCGCTCGCTCTCGTCCTTGCGGCCCCAGCCGCGCTCGTCGTCGTTGGCGCCGCCGAGCGTGTACATGATCGAGTCGAGGTCGGGGCAGACGCGGAGCCCGGTGAGCCACATGTCGTCGCCCGTGTTAACCACCGCGGTGATCTCGGCGGTCGACCCGCCGTCGCCGTTGGGATAGCGCGACCTCAGGTGCGTCCGCAGCCCCCGCAGAAACCGTGCCCCACCGACGCCACCCGCAAGAACCGTAACCTTCACGCCCCCCATTCAACCCCATCCCCGCCCCCTCCCGAACCGGCGGCGGCAACCCTCAGGTGGCGCGGGCGGCGCTCGCGAGGAGCGCGCCGACCTGGTCGAACTCGTCGCGCACGCGACCGGCCGTCACCCGGAGGAACTGGCCGGTGCCGAGGCCCGTCCCGGCCGGTGGCCCGCCCGCCGCGAACGTCGACCCGGCCGCCACCCGGATGCCGCTGGCCGCGAGCGTCACGATGGCCGCCTTCTCGTCGATCACCGGAATCCAGGTGTTGATGCCGTCGGAGGGGGAGTGCGGCAGCCCGTGGGCCACGAGCGCTTCGGAGAGCTGCCGCTGGCGCGCCTGGTAGATCCGCCGCGCGTCGTGCACGCTCGACACCGAGGAGCTCGCGGTGAGCAGGTCGTGCAGGATGGTCTGCAGCATCCGCGAGGTCCAGCCCGGTCCGAGCATCCGCCGGGCCACGATGCGGTCGATCAGGAGCTCGGGGCCGCCGATCGCCGCGATCCGGAGGTCGGGTCCGTGCGACTTCGCGTAGCTCCGCACGTGCAGGGTGCGCTGCGGCAGCCAGCTGCCGATGCTGAACGCGGGAGAGCTGGAGATCTCGCCCGAGTGGTCGTCCTCGATCACCACGGGATCGCCGAGATGCTCGTGCGCCCGGAGCACCCGGGCCAGCTCCCGCACCCGCTCGGCCGTGAACGATGCTCCGGTGGGGTTGTGCGCACGCGGCTGCAGGATGATCGCCACCGGGTTCAGCAGCAACGCCCGCGCGAGCTGATCGGGCCGGAGGCCCTCGGCATCCACGTCGACCGGGATGCGCTCGACCCCGAGGTGCTCCAGCAGGTCGAAGAAGGGCGGGAAACCGGGGTTCTCCACCACGACCCGGTCGCCGTAGCGCACCAGGGTCTCGAGGGCGCGGGAGATCGCGTCCAGTGCCCCGTCGACGATGGTGAGCGCCGCGACCGGATAGGGCCAGGACGCCCGCAGCTGCAACTCGAGCTCGGGCAGCACCGGCGCGCTGAGGTAGCTGGCCGTGTCGGCGCGCGTGGGCACCCGGGTGAGCGCGGCGGTGAGGTCGGGGAGCAGCTCGCCATCGGGCGTGCCCGTGGAGAGATCGAGCCTCGCGCTGACATGAGATCCGGCGAGCTCGCCGAAGTGCGGCGGCATCCACGCCGTGGCCGCCTGCAGCACGTAGCTTCCCGCCCGGCCGCGGGAGGTGATCAGCCCCACACCCGACAGCGCCTGCCAGGCGTTGCTCACCGTGGCGGGGCTCACGCCGAGCGTCGCCGCCACGTCGCGAACGGTGGGCAACCGGTCTCCGGCGCCGAGCGTGCCCGAGCGGATGAGCCGCGAGATGGCCGCGGCGATTCCCTCGGGTGTGCGGTATTCGACTGCGTCTACGATCTGATCGAGCATCCGTGTCCGATTCTTCGAGGGGTATCAGTGGATGTCTTGCTCGGAACTCTTGACATATTTACGCTCGCGTCACACGCTGAAACACACGAGAAATGTTCAAACCGAATAATAACAAAACCGGGGTGTCGAGGACACTCCGGTCGTCGTTCGAAAGGAACTGCCGATGACGACCGTACGCGCTGCGATCACACAGACGACCTGGACTGGCGACAAGGAGTCGATGCTCGACAAGCACGAGCAGTTCATGCGCGACGCCGCGGCGCAAGGCGCGCAGATCATCTGCTTCCAGGAGCTGTTCTACGGCCCCTATTTCGGCATCACGCAGGACAAGAAGTACTACCGCTACGCCGAGCCCGCCGACGGCCCGATCGTGCAGCGCTTCGCGGCCCTCGCGAAGGAACTGAACATGGTGGCGATCCTCCCGATCTACGAGGAGGAGCAGACCGGCGTCTACTACAACACCGCGGTCATCGTGGATGCCGACGGCACGATCCTCGGCAAGTACCGCAAGCACCACATCCCGCACCTGGAGTCCTTCTACGAGAAGTTCTACTTCCGTCCCGGCAACCTGGGCTACCCCGTGTTCGACACCGCCGTCGGCAAGATCGGCGTGCACATCTGCTACGACCGTCACTTCCCCGAAGGATGGCGCGAACTGGGTCTGAACGGCGCGCAGATCGTGTTCAACCCGAACGCCTCGAAGCCCGGCCTGTCGAATCGCCTGTGGGAGCTCGAAGGGCCGGCCGCGGCGGGCGCGAACCAGTACTTCGTGCTGGTGCCCAACCGGGTCGGCAAGGAGGACAACGAGTACGGCGACCTCGCGGTGAACTTCTACGGCACCTCGTACGTCGTCGACCCGCGCGGCAACTACGTCGGCGAGCTGGGCTCGAGCGAGCACGAAGAGGTGCTCATCCGCGATCTCGATCTCGACGCCATCCGCGACACCCGCGACGACTGGCAGTTCTACCGCGACCGCCGGCCCGACGCCTACAGCGAGATCGTGGCACCGTAGGAGGGGGAGACTCATGAAGACTCTCATCACCGGGGGAACCGTCGTCAATGCGACGGGCACGGCCGAGGCCGACGTGCTGATCGACGGCGACACCATCGCGGCGGTGCTGGCCCCGGGCAGCACGCTGCTCGGCTTCGACCTCGCGGGCAACGTCGACGAGGTCGTGGATGCCACGGGCAAGTACGTCATCCCGGGCGGCATCGACGCGCACACCCACATGCAGATGCCGTTCGGCGGCACCGAGGCCAGCGACACCTTCGAGACGGGCACGCGGGCGGCCGCGCACGGCGGCACCACGTCGATCATCGACTTCGTGGTGCAGTACGCGGGCGAGAACATCCTCGATCAGTACAAGCTGTGGCACGAGAAGGCCGCCGGCAACTGCGCCATCGACTACGGGTTCCACCAGATCCTCTCCGACGTGCAGGATTCGTCGCTCACTGCGATGGACGAGCTGATCAACGAGGGCGTCACCAGCTTCAAACTCTTCATGGCCTACAAGGGCGTCTTCCTCAGCGATGACGGCCAGATCGTGAAGGCGATGCAGCGGGCGAGCGACAACGGGTCGCTGATCATGATGCACGCCGAGAACGGCTCCGTCATCGACCTGCTCGTGAAGCAGCACCTCGAGCGCGGCGAGACCACCCCCTACTACCACGGCATCTCGCGCCCGTGGCAGGCGGAGGAAGAGGCCACGCACCGGGCGATCATGCTCGCGAACCTCACCGGCGCACCGCTCTACATCGTGCACGTGTCGGCGAAGCAGGCGGTCGAGCAGATCGCGGCCGCCCGCGACAACGGGCAGAACGTGTTCGCGGAGACCTGCCCCCAATACCTGTACCTGAGCCTCGAAGACCAGCTCGGCGCCTCGAGTGAGGAGTGGGGCAGCTTCGAGGGGGCGAAGTGGGTGTGCTCGACGCCGCTGCGCTCGAAGCAGGAGGGCCACCAACACCACATGTGGCGGGGGCTCCGCACGAACGACCTGCAGGTCATCTCCACCGACCACTGCCCCTTCTGTATGAAGGGCCAGAAGGACATGGGCCTCGGTGACTTCTCGAAGATCCCGAACGGCATCGGCTCGGTCGAGCACCGGATGGACCTCATCTACCAGGGTGTGGTGATGGGCGAGATCAGCCTTCCCCGGTGGGTCGAACTCACCAGCACGACACCGGCACGGATGTTCGGGGTCTACGGCAAGAAGGGCGTCATCCAGCCCGGTGCCGACGGTGACGTCGTGATCTACGACCCGAAGGGCCAGACGTCGATCGGGCTCGAGAAGACCCACCACATGAACATGGACTACTCGGCCTGGGAAGGCTTCGAGATCGACGGCCACGTCGACACCGTCTTCTCCCGCGGCCGCAAGATCGTCGACGAGAACCAGTACCTCGGCCGCAAGGGCGACGGCGCGTACTTCAAGCGCGGGTTGAGCCAGTATTTGATCTAGGTGACGCATCCGCCCCATCCGCCTGAAAGAGAGACACAGCACATGGAATTCGGCGCGGTCGTTCAGACCAATCCTCCGGCGGCCCGCACGGTCGGGCTCGCCAAGCTCAGCGAGCAGTACGGCTTCGACTACTTCTGGACCTTCGATTCGCACCTGCTCTGGCAGGAGCCGTACGTCATCTACAGCCAGATCCTGGCCGAGACGCACAAGATCAAGGTCGGCCCGATGGTCACCAACCCGGCGACGCGCGACTGGACGGTCACCGCCTCGGTCTACGCCACCCTCAACGAGATGTACGGCAACCGCACCATCTGCGGCATCGGCCGCGGCGACTCGGCCGTGCGCGTCACCAACGGGGCGCCCACCACGCTGAAGACGCTGCGCGAGTCGATCCACGTGATCCGCGAGCTCGGCAACTCGCGCTCGGTGGAGTACAACGGCGCCACGCTGCAGTTCCCGTGGAGCCACGGATCGCAGCTCGACGTGTGGGTGGCCGCCTACGGCCCGCTGGCTCTGAAGGTGGCCGGGGAGGTGGGCGACGGCTTCATCCTGCAGTGCGGCGACGTCGACATCGCGAAATGGATGATCGCCTCCGTGCGCGCCGCGGCCGAGAACGTCGGCCGGAACCCCGACGACATCGCGTTCTGCGTGGCCGCTCCGATGTACATCGGCGACGACTGGGAGCACATGCGTGACCAGTGCCGCTGGTTCGGTGGCATGGTGGGCAACCACGTGGCCGACATCGTGGCGAAGTACGGCGAGAACAGCGAGGTTCCGCAGGCCCTCACCGATTACATTAAGGACCGTGAGGGCTACGACTACAACGAGCACGGCCGCGCGGGCAACACCCACACGAGCTTCGTGCCGGATGAGATCGTCGACCGCTTCTGCGTGCTCGGCACCGCCGAGCAGCACATCGAGAAGCTCAAGCAGCTGAAAGACATCGGAGTCACCCAGTTCGCCGGCTACCTGCAGCACGACTTCAAGGAGGAGACCCTCCGCGTGTACGGCGAGACCGTCATGCCCGCTCTCCGCGACCACATCACGGCCAAGGCATGAGCGAACGCTCCCGGGCGGGTTCGAGCGGCCCGCGCACCAACCAGACGGCGAAGCGGATCGCCTTCGGCGTCGGGGGTGTGGTGCTGCTCGTCGTGATCTGGGAGCTCTACAAAGCGCTCGGACCGGCCGGCGGCGTCATCGTGGGCGACCTCACGATCCTGCCGCGCACCACCGATCTGGCCATGCCGCACGTGTGGGACATGGTCGCGCGCCTGTTCGAACCCACCGGCGGCGGGCGCAACGCGATGCCGGTGTGGCTCGCGGTGGTGCAGGCCTCCGTGTTCAGCCTCGGCGTGGCCGCCGTGGGCTGGGTCGTCGGCGTGGTCGTGGGGCTGCTCCTGGCCATCCTGATGCAGCGGTTCCGCACCGCGGAGTCGGCCGTGCTGCCCTGGATCATCCTCAGCCAGACCGTCCCGCTCATCGCCATCGCACCGCTCGTGCGGCGCTGGGGCTCGCAGCTCGAGTTCGGCGACTTCAGCTGGGAGAACTGGATGTCGGTGGCCGTCATCGCCTCCTACCTCGCCTTCTTCCCGGTGTCGATCGGCGCGCTCCGCGGGCTGAACTCGCCCGACACCATCCACGTCGAACTGTTCCGCAGCTACGGCGTGGGCTGGTGGAAGACGCTGTTCGTGCTGCGCCTGCCGGCCAGCGTGCCCTATCTGCTGCCCGCCCTGCGGCTCGCCGCCGCCAACGCGGTGATCGGCACCGTGGTGGCCGAGGTCTCGATCGGTCTGCGTGGCGGCATCGGCCGCATGATCATCGAATACGCCCAGCAGGCCTCGGGCGACCCGGCCAAGACCTGGGCGCCGATCTTCGGTGCCGTCGCGGTGGGCCTCGTGGCCGCCGGATTCATCGCCCTGCTCGGAGTGCTGCTCCGCCGTTACCGTCGAGGGGAAGTGCCCGCATGAGCGACGCATCCGACATCACCACCGCATCCGCCGCCACGCCCGTCGTTCCGGATGCCGCCGTGCAGGTCTCCGGGGTCGACAAGATCTTCGTGGGCAAGAAGAAGGCCACGGTCACGGCTCTCGAGTCGATCGATCTCACGGTGGCGCCCGGCGAGTTCGTCTCGCTGATCGGGCCCTCCGGATGCGGCAAGTCGACGCTGCTGCGCCTGATCGCCGATCTCGACACGCCCTCCACGGGCACCGTCACCGTGTTCGGCAAGACGGCGCGCCAGGCCCGTATCGACCAGGAGTACGGCATCGCCTTCCAGCAGGCCGGACTCCTGCCGTGGCGCACCGTCACCGGCAACATCGAGCTGCCGCTCGAACTGCACGGCGTCGGCGGGGCCGCCCGCAAGGCGCGGGTGAGCGAGCTGCTCGCACTGGTCGGGCTCTCCGACTTCGCCGACAGCTACCCCGACCAGCTCTCCGGCGGCATGCAGCAGCGTGTGGCGATCGCCCGCGCTCTCGCCGAGAGCCCCCGCCTGCTGTTGATGGACGAGCCGTTCGGCGCCCTCGACGAGATGACGCGCGAGCGGATGCAGACCGAGCTCGTGCGCATCACCGGCGAGACCGGGGCGGCCGTCGTGTTCGTGACCCACTCCATCCCCGAGGCCGTCTACCTCTCGAATCGGGTCGTCGTGATGTCGCCACGACCGGGTCGCATCCGCGACGTGCTCACCGTCTCGCTCGGCACCGCGCAAGAGCGCACCGAGGAGCTGCGTGAGAACGAGGCGTTCTTCGAGAACGTCAGCAAGGTGCGCGAACTGCTCCACGGTGAGGCGCCGGTGGGTATCCGGGGGGTCGAGACCCGATGAGGAGCTCCGCCGGCATCTACCGCACCGTGCTCGCCCCGGTGCTGCTCGGCCTCGTCGCGCTCGCGCTCTGGCAGCTGCTCGTGGTGGCCTTCGACATCAAGGCCTTCATCGTGCCCGGCCCGGTCGCCATCGGCACCGAGTTCGGCGCCAACCTCTCCACGGTGCTGCAGGGCGCGCTCGTGACGGGCGGCAACGCGCTGGTGGGGCTCGTCATCGGCGGTGTCACCGGTATCCTGTTCGCCATCATCGCCGCGCTCGTGCGGGTGGTCGACGAGTTGAGCGCCGCCGTGGTCGCCGCGCTCGCCGTGGTGCCGATCGTCGCCCTGGCCCCCGTGCTCTACACGATGTTCGGCGCGGCAGCCGAGACCGGCCGGCAACTGGTGGCGGCGATCGCTGTCTTCATCCCCGTGTACATCAACACCTTGCGGGGGCTGCGGCAGGTGCGGCCCGTGCACCGCGACCTGATGCGGGTGTACGCGGCATCCGCGTGGCAGACGACGCGCACCGTGACCGTGCCGGGCGCGCTGCCCTTCATCTTCACGGGTCTGCGCATCGCGTCGAGCCTCGCCGTGATCTCCGCGCTCATCGCCGAGTACTTCGGCGGCCCGATCGGCGGTCTCGGCAAGTCGATCACCTCCGCCGCCAGTGGCTCGAACTACAGCCTGGCCTGGGCCTACGTGCTCGGCGCCATCATCGTCGGGCTCGTGTTCTACTGCGTCACCCTCGCCATCGAGAAGATCGCGACGCGGCACTACAGCCCGAACACCTAGGTCTGCACCATCCGGCACCACCCAGAAGGAGGAGCAACATGAAACACAGCACCCGTCTCATCAGCGGCGTCGGCGCCCTCGCCGTCACCGCTCTCGCGCTCGCAGGCTGTTCGAGCGGCGGCTCGAGCGATTCCACCGACTCGGCCGACTCGGGCGACCTCACCCCGGTGAGCCTGCAGCTGCAGTGGTACTCGCAGGCCCAGTTCGCCGGCTACTACGCGGCCCTCGACCAGGGCTACTACGAAGACGAGGGCCTCGACGTCTCGATCCTCGAAGGCGCCGCCGACATCGTCCCGATCGACGTGCTCACCGGCGGCGACGCCGACTTCGCGATCTCCTGGGTTCCGAAGGTGCTCGGCTCGATCGAGCAGGGCGCCGCCGTCACCGACATCGCGCAGATCTTCGAGCGAAGCGGCACCACGCAGATCTCGATGAAGGACGCGAACATCACCTCGCCCGCCGACCTCAAGGGCAAGACGGTCGGCAGCTGGGGCTACGGCAACGAGTGGGAACTCTTCGCCGGCATGCAGAAGGCGGGCGTGAACGTGGGCGACATCTCGCTCGTGCAGCAGGCCTTCGACATGAACGGCTTCCTGGCCGGCGACATCCAGGCCGCCCAGGCCATGACCTACAACGAGTACGCACAGGTGCTCGAGACGGTCAACCCGGCCACCGGCGAGCTGTACACGCCCGAGGAGCTGAACGTCATCAACTGGAACGACGAAGGCACCGCGATGCTCCAGGACGCCATCTGGGCCGACTCGGACCGCCTCGCCAGCGACTCCGACTACGCCGACACGGCCGTGAAGTTCATCAAGGCCTCCATCAAGGGCTGGGCCTACGCCCGCGACAACCCCGAAGAGGCCGCGAAGATCGTGACCGCGTCGGGATCGCAGCTCGGCGAGAGCCACCAGCTCTGGATGACCAACGAGGTCAACAAACTGATCTGGCCCTCGGAGAATGGCGTGGGCATGATCAACCAGGACGAGTGGGACCAGACGGTCTCCATCGCCAAGGGCACCGAGAACGAGACGGGCGCGACCATCATCACGTCCGACCCGCCGGAGACGGCGTTCTCGAACGAGTACGTGGAGAAGGCGCTCACGGAGCTGAAGGATGAAGGCGTGGATGTGAACGGGGCGGACTTCTCGCCGATCACTGTGACCCTTAAGGAAGGCGGCCAGTAGGTCGCGACCGTCGATCCGGGGGGATTCTCACCCTCCGCCTAAGGGTTGAGCGGAGCTCAAAGGCGGCGGAGGGCGAGAATCCCCCCGAATCGACTACCAAGAACATCGAACGAGATAGAGAAACAGGCAGCACCATGGAACTTGACCCCGCAGACCAGCAGCTCGCGCTCGAGCTGGACCGAGCATATGTGTTTCATTCGTGGTCGGCTCAGGCGACCCTGAAGCCGATGGTCATTGCCGGCGGGGCCGGGTCGACGGTGTGGGATTTCGAGGGGAATGAGTTCCTTGATTTCTCGTCGCAGTTGGTGAATACGAATATCGGGCATCAGCATCCGGCGGTCGTTGAGGCGATCAAGGAGCAGGCGGACGTGCTGACGACTGTGGCGCCGGCGCATGCGAATCTGACTCGGGGGAAGGCTGCGCAGCGGATTCTGGAGCGGGCGGGGAACTCGTTCAGCAAGGTGTTCTTCACCAATGGTGGGGCGGATGCGAACGAGAACGCCATCCGGATGGCGCGGCTCTACACGGGGCGCGACAAGGTCTTGTCGCAGTACCGGTCGTACCACGGCAACACCGGTGCCGCGGTCGTCGCCACGGGGGACTGGCGGCGGGTGCCGAACGAGTACGCGCGGGGGCACGTGCACTTCTTCGGGCCGTTCGCGTATCGCTCGGAGTTCTGGTCGACCTCGGTCGAGGAGGAGTCGGCGCGGGCGCTGCACCACCTCGAGCGCGTCATCCAGGCCGAAGGGGCGACCTCGATCGCGGCGATCCTGATCGAGACGATCCCGGGCACGGCCGGCGTGCTTGTGCCGCCGCCCGGCTACCTGACCGGGGTGCGGGCGTTGGCCGACAAGTACGGCATCGTTCTCATCTTCGACGAGGTGATGGCCGGATTCGGGCGCACCGGCTCCTGGTTCGCGTTCCAGGCGCTCGCCGAGCAGGAGGGCGGCCTCGTCGAGCCCGACCTGATCAGCTTCGCCAAGGGGGTCAACTCGGGGTACGTGCCGGCGGGCGGCGTGATCATCTCGCCCGCCATCGCCGACATCTTCGACGACAACGTCTTCCCGGGCGGCCTGACCTACTCCGGACATCCGCTCGCCATGGCGTCGATCGTGGGCACGCTCGATGCGATGGAGAACGAGGGCATCGTCGAGAACGCGGCGCACATCGGCCGAGACCTCCTCGCGCCGGGACTCGCGGCGCTGGCCGAGAAGTACCCGATCATCGGCGAGGTGCGCGGTGTCGGAGTGTTCTGGGCCCTCGACCTGGTGAGCGACCCCGAGACCCGTGCGCCATTGTCGGCCGGGGGAGTGGGCGCCCTGAAGGCCGCTCTGCTCTCCCGCGGGCTGCTGCCCTTCACCGCCGACAACCGGCTGCACGTGGTGCCGCCCTGCGTTGTGACGGATGCCGAAGTCGAACGGGCGCTGGCCATCTACGACGAGGCGTTCGCGGCGATAGGCGACGTCGACTGAGACGCTGACCGCGCAGGTTCAGGCGCACGATTCGTTGCGGCGGCAACCATGTAGAGTCCCTACATGGATGTGCGTCGCCTCGAATTGCTGCGCGAGCTCGCCGAGCGCGGCAGCATCACCGAAGTGGCGCGTGCGACGCACCGCACGCCGTCCGCGGTGTCGCAGCAGTTGCGCATCCTGGAGCGCGAAGCCGGGCTCCCACTGACCGAGAAGGCCGGCCGCGGCATCGTGCTGACGGATGCCGGCCGCGCCCTCGCCCGCAGTGCCACCGACGTGGCCGTGGCGATCGAGCAGGCGACCGCGCTCTGGGACGAGTTCCGCAACGATCCGACGGGCGAGGTGTCGCTGGCCACCTTCCCCACCGGGGGTCAGATGCTGCTGCCCGGTGTCGTGAACCGCCTCGACGCGGTGGGCGGCCTCACCCTGCACTGCTCCGACCGCGACCCCGAGAGCGACGACTTCCCGTCCCTCACCGCCGACTTCGACATCGTGCTCGCGCACACCGCGTCATCGGCGGCCACGAACTGGCCCACCACCGACGTCACCGCGGTGAAGCTGATGACCGAGCCGTTGGACATCGCGCTGCCGCCCGGGCATCCGCTGGCCGCGAAGGAGATGCTCGACCCCGAGGACCTGATCGGGGAGCGCTGGATCGGGGTGCCGTGGGGCTACCCCTTTCGAGCGCACCATCCACGACATCTCCGCCGCCGCCGGATCGCCCATGAACGTGGTGCAGCGCTTCGGCGACACGCGCGTCACGGAGGCCTTCGTGGCCGCGGGTCTCGGCATCGCCATCCTGCCCTGCTACACGGCCGGTGGCGCCTATCGCAGCGAGATCGTGCTCAAGAACCTCCGAGGGGTGGTGGCCGAACGCCACATCTTCGCGCTGATGCGCCCTGACCGTGCCGAACGCCTGGCCGTTCGCACCGTGGTCGACGCGCTGCGGGCCGAAGCGGACGCGGTGGTGGCCGCCAACATCCACCGCAACCCGCCGCGCGGTTGAGCGCCGAGCGTGCTCTGGCTGGGCAACGGCTGAGTCGGTCCTGATCGACGGTAGAATCTCTCGGTGAGCACATTCAAGAAGACCCCTTACACGGTCAACGTGCGCGATCTCATCCACAAGCCCGGCGAGATGAGAGAGCACACGCTCGACATCCCCGTCACCGAGAAGCTGGGCGAGGGCCTCGTGGCCGTCGAGACCGGCGAGAACCTGCACGTCGACCTCCGCCTGGAGTCCGTGCACGAAGGCGTTCTGGTCAGCGCGGAGGTCACCTCCGAGGCCGCCGGACAGTGCGGAAGATGCCTCCGCGACATCCGCCAGCCTGTCGAAGTCGAATTCCAGGAGCTTTTCGCGTATTCTTCTGACGAAGCTTTTGATTACGAGGTTCACGACGACCATGTCGATCTCGAACCTCTGATCAGGGATTTGGTAGTGCTGGCACTACCGTTCCAGCCGGTTTGCACGCCGGATTGCCCAGGCCTCGACCCGGTGACGGGCGAGCGACTGGCCGATCATGCGGCGGCCCCTGCGCCCGAGGTGATCGACCCGCGATGGTCGGCGCTCGCCGGTCTGCGTGGGTCAGAGTCACTGGCAGCTTCCCGAGACACGGACTCCGACGACAACTAGTCACGGAGTCTTGACCGCCGGTCACGGTGTCACAGCACGGTGCCCGACAGAGTAGAAGAGAGATAGTCATGGCTGTTCCGAAGCGGAAGAAGTCACGTTCCAACACGCACGCGCGTCGTTCGCAGTGGAAGGCCGAGGTCCCCACGCTCGTCAAGACCGTCGAGAACGGCAAGACGACCTACAGCCTCCCGCACCGCGCGAAGGTTGTCGAAGACTCTGCCGGTACTCCGCTGTTCCTGGAGTACAAGGGCCGCAAGGTCGCCGACGTTTAGTCATTCCCTGAGAGGTGCGATTCGTGTCCCCTGAAATCGAGGAGCGCGGATCGCACCTTTTGGCGACCCTGGAGATCGCGCTCGACCCCGCATTGCTCGATCTCGCGCTGACCCATCGCTCGTACTCCTACGAGCACGGCGGCATCCCCACGAACGAGCGTCTCGAGTTCCTCGGCGACTCGATCCTGGGGCAGGCCGTCACGGTCATGCTCTACACCACCTTCACGGAGCTCGACGAGGGGGAGCTCGCGAAGCGGCGGGCCTCCCTGGTGAGCACGGTCGCCCTCGCCGAGATCGCCCGTTCCATCGGGCTGGGCGAGTACATCAAGCTCGGCCGCGGTGAAGAGCTCACCGGTGGGCGCGACAAGGCGTCCATCCTCGCCGACACGGTGGAGGCCATCATCGGGGCCACCTACCTCGACCAGGGTCCGGATGTCGCGACCGACCTCGTGCTGCGGCTCGTCGCCCCGCTCGCCAACGACCCGCTGCGCTTCGGGGTTTCGATGGACCCGAAGACCTCGCTGCAGGAGCTCGCCAACCGCCTCGGTTTCGAGGTGCCGGTGTACGTGCTCGAGGAGAGCGGGCCCGACCACCAGAAGACTTTCGTGGCGACCGTGACCATCGCCGGTCCACGCGAAGCCGATTCGCCCGTCGTCGCGAGCGGCACCGGGTCGAGCAAGAAGCAGGCCGAGTCGGGGGCCGCCGCCGCTGCGTTCGCCCTGCTCGGCGCATCCACCGGTCCCGGTCAGGCCTAGGAGCCCTTCGTGCCCGAGCTGCCCGAAGTCGAGGTCGTGCGCGCGGGACTCGAACCCGCCGTGTCCGGCGCCGTGATCACCGGGGTCGAGGTGTTCGACGAGCGCTCCCTCAAGCGGCACAGCCCGCTCGAGGGCCCGTTCGACGGGCTGCTCGAGGGGCGACGGATGCTCGCTGCCGGAAGGCGGGGCAAGTTCTTGTGGTTCCCCCTGTCCGATCGCGAGGGCGCGCCCGCGCAAGCGCTCGTCACCCACCTCGGCATGAGCGGGCAGGTGCTCTTGCGCACGCCCGGCGTCGAGGAGGAGGGGCTGCTGCGCATCCGGCTGCACATCGAGCATCCGGAGCGCGGCGAGTTCTGGGTGAACTTCGTCGACCAGCGCATCTTCGGCTCGATGGCCGTCGATCGGCTGCTGCCGACGCCCGACGGACACGACGGGGGCTACTTCGGGTTCGCGGAGCAGCTCGGGCTGGAGCGCGATGGCGGGGCTCTCGCGGGGGAGGCGTGGCGCGCATCCGTTCCCGCGCAGGTGGCGCACATCGCGCGCGACCCGCTCGACCCGGCCTTCGACGAGGCCGTGTTCTTCGCCGCGCTCGCGCGCAAGAAGACCGGCATCAAGCGTGCGATGCTCGATCAGACGCTGATCAGCGGAATCGGCAACATCTACGCCGACGAGTCGCTCTGGGCAGCGCGCCTGCACTACGAGTACCCGGCCGACAAGCTCTCGCGGCCGCGGGCCCGTGAGCTGCTCTCCGAGGTGCGGATCGTGCTCGAGAAGGCGCTGGCCGAAGGCGGCACCAGTTTCGACGCGCAATACGTCAACGTGAACGGTGCGTCGGGCTACTTCGCGCACAGCCTCAACGCCTACGGGCGGGAGGGGCAGCCGTGCCCGCGCTGCGGCACCCCGATCAAGCGCGAGCAGTTCATGAACCGCTCCTCGTACTTCTGCCCCCACGACCAGCGCCCCTACCGGGCTCGCGCCCCGCGAGCCTGACTCCGCCGAAGTTCTTGCCCCGTCCCGCCCTGTTTCGGGAGTTTTGGGGCGCTTGGCGTCCAGAAGTCGGGTGAGGTTACTCCGCGGGGACGGGGGGCGTGTGCTTGGTGTGGGCGGCGATGTGGCCGAGGAGGGCCGCGACGAGGGTGACGAGGGCGGCGGCGGCCACGCCCCAGCCGATGTGCAGGTTGAGGAGCAAGGCCCCGACGCCGGCGCCGGCCGCGATGAGCACGATGGCGGCTCCGCGGCGGAACCACGGCTGGCCCTTGCCGCCGGCCAGACGGGAGTCGGCGGCGAATCCGGTGATCGTCGACGTGACGACGACGGTCGTGACATCCTTCACCGCGATGTGCCGGGCGGTCGCCGCCTGCAGGCCCATCGCTCCGGCGAGGAAGACCGTGATGAGCAGTTCCCAGGGCTGCGGCGGCTTGCCGTTCAGGATGAACAGCGCGATCGCGAGCCCCGCCATGATGGCACCGACCACGGCGAAGGTGGTCGTCGTGCGGGTCGTCCAGCCGGCTTTGACGGGCCGGAGCACCCGGCCGCCCACGACAGCGCCGCCCATGAACGCGAAGAGCGCGAGCAGCGGGCCGACCCACGGCAGACCGTCGGCGCCCGCCAGCGCCATGCCCAAGATGACGACGTTGCCGGTCATGTTGCCGGCGAAGACCTTGTCGAGTCCGAGGTAGCCGACCGCGTCGACGATGCCGGTGGAGAAGGTGAGCGCGAGCATCAGCCCGAGGTGGAGGTCGTCGCGGCGGGCGCGGAGTCTCTTGAGCACGGTCGTCCTGTCGGTCAGGTGATTCGGGGTTTGATCGTGCACGTTTCGCGTGTGTGAACACCGGTTTCAGCCGTGCAAACAATGCCTTGAACGGTAGTGCGTGCATCCGTCGTGGTGCAAACGGACGGTACTGTCGGGATGATCGCCGGTGAGTCGGATTCGCCTGGGCGCTCGGACGAGAACGGAAGCGACATGTCGATGCTGGCAGCCCTGCAACCCGGCGCGGGGGAGATCCGCGCCACGGAATACCTCGCGGCCAGCCGCCACAACGTGCTCTGGGGGCGGCTGCCCTGCGCCGACGACCGGCCGGTGCTCGAGATCGATCCCGGAACGGATGTCACGATTGACACGATCAGCCACGAGGGCCTGCTCGAGGACCAGGGGCGTGATCCCGCGGCCTTCTTCGGCGCGCACGGGGTGTCGCGCGATTTCGTGCTCGAGGACGCCATCGCCCTCGCCGCGTCCGACTACCCGCGGAGCTCCGCCGACGGGCCGCACGTCGTCACCGGCCCGATCGCCGTGCGGGGCGCGCGGCCCGGCGACCTGCTCAAGATGACCGTGCTCGACACCACACCGCGCGTGCCGTACGGCGTCATCTCGAACCGGCACGGCAAGGGGGCCCTGGTGGGCGAGATGCCGCTCGGGCCGGCTGACGTGAGCATCTTCGCCGAGGTGCAGGACGCTCTGGGCGGCGCCCGTTTCGGCACGCTGCCGTTACTGCCCGGCGGGGAGCGGTCGGTGCGCTTTCCGCTGAGCCCGTTCCTCGGCATCATGGGCGTGGCCGTGGTCGGCTCCGAGCGGCCGCACTCGGTTCCCCCGGGGCCGCACGGCGGCAACATCGACATCAACCTGCTCACCGTGGGGTCGTCGCTCTACCTTCCGGTGCAGGTGCCCGGGGCGCTCGCGTACGTCGGCGACCCGCATTTCGCGCAGGGTGACGGCGAGGTCGCGCTGACCGCGATGGAGGCGTCGCTCCGGGTGACCGTGCGCTTCGATCTCGTCGACCGGTCGGATGCTCTCGCGAACTTCGGCGAGCTGGCCGGGCCGCTGGCGGAGACCAGCGAGTTCCTGGTGCCGACGGGCATGGACCGCGACCTCGACGTCGCCGTGCAGAACTGCGTGCGTGCCGCACTCGGGCTGCTCGAGGCGCGGTGGGGGATGGATCGCACCCTCGCGTACGCGTATCTGAGTGCCGCCACCGACTTCGACATCTCGCAGGTGGTCGACATCGTCAAGGGCGTGCACGCGCGCATCCGGGTGTCGGATTTCGCAGGGGTGCCGCACGCGTCGGGAGCCGCTCGTGGCTGAGGAGCTCCCGACCGGGGTGACCTCGCTCGACGGGGCGGGCATCCTGTCGCCGCAGTCCCTGCGTTCGTTGCTGACGGCTTTCCGCGGCTACGAGGCCGCGCTCATGACCAATGACCTCGACGCCCTCGACCGGTACTTCGCTCCCGGCCCGGCCACGCTGCGCGGAGACGCCTCGGGGTTGCTCGTGGGGCACGACCGCGTCAGCGCGTTCCGGGGGTTGCGCGGGGGAGTGCCGCCGCGCACGATCGTCGAGCTGCACCTGCGGGTGCTCGACGCGACATCCGTTCTCGTGGTGTCGGTGAGCGCCTTCGCGAAGGGCGGCACCGGGTTGCAGACGCAGCTGTGGCGGCGGGTGGATGCCTCGGGCCACGAGTTGCAGGCTGGTGACGGCGGCGAGCAGGTGCGACCGGATGCCGCGGACTGGGTCATCGCGGCCGCGCACGTGACCGGTGCCGCGCCCGCCGTGAACGGGGCCGTCTGGCGGGTCGTCGGGGCACCGCTCGTGCCGGCGCGTCCGGCCGAATCCGCTCCTTCGGGCGGCGGTGCGCTCGCGGGCCTGAGCGTGGCCGTCAAGGACCTCTACGACCTGGCGGGGTATGCCGTGGGGGCGGGGGTGCCCGAGTTCCTCGCCGAGGCGATTCCGGCCGACTCCGACGCCGATGCGGTCGCCGCGCTCCGGGCCGCGGGTGCGGCCGTGCAGGGCATCGCCCAGACCGACGAGTTCGCCTACAGCATCGCCGGGCGCAACGTGCACTACGGGACTCCACCGAACCCGGCCGTGCCGGGGGCGATCCCCGGCGGGTCGTCGAGTGGCCCGGCCGCCGCGGTGGCCCTCGGGCAGGCGGCGATCGGATTGGCGACGGACACGGCCGGGTCGATCCGGGTTCCGGCGTCGTATCAGGGGCTCTGGGGGCTCCGCACCACGCACGGGTCGGTGAGTGCGCGCGGCCTGCTGCCGCTGGCGCCGTCGTTCGACACGGTCGGCTGGCTGACGCGCTCGCCGCAGACGCTCCGGGCCGCCGCGGCCGCCACGTTCGCGGGGGCGCCCGGCCCGACCCCGGTGAGGGTCGCAGGGATCGGCCCGGATGACCGTGACGGCGACGGGGTCGCGCATCCCGGGGCTGGGGCGTCGAGTGCGCTGGAGCCGAGGTACGTGGTGTCGGCCGACCTGGTGTCGAGTTGCGCGGAGGACGTGCAGGCGGCGTTCCGGGCGACGGTCGAGCATCCGGTGTTCGGCGTGGTCGAGAGCGTCGACCTGGGCGACCTCGACGCGGCGTTCGCGGCGTTCCGCACGGTGCAGGCGGCCGAGGCGTGGCGGGTGCACGGACAGTGGGTCGCCGCGCACCCGGGCGTTCTCGGCGCCGACATCGCCGAGCGCTTCGAGATCGCCTCTCGCGTCACGGCGGAGGAAGAGGCGGAGGCGCGTGCCGAGTCGGCCGACGCCCGGGCCCGGTTCGACGCGGTGCTGGAGGGGCGCATCCTGCTGCTCCCGTCGGCGTCGTCGGCCGCGCCCGCGCTCGACGCTCCGGCGGATGTCATCGCGGCGGCCCGTGCGGCGACGCTCCGGATGACGGCGGTGGCGGGGACGGGCGGTTACCCCGCGGTCTCGGCGCCCGTGCTGAGAGTGCCGGATCCGAGCGGCTCCGCGCCCGTCGGCCTCTGCTTCGTGGGTGCGCGCGGTGCCGACCTGGCCCTGATCGACCTGGCTGCCGGCGTCGCCGAGGTTCTTCGCGCCGACTCGTAACACGGCTGAAACGTTCGTTTCGTAGACTTGTGGGTGAGAAACAGGTATTTCGCCGAGTCGTCCGAGGAGCAGCCATTTCCAGCCAGCCGATCAATCCGCCGCCGCGTCTGCTCATGGGTCCCGGTCCGATCAACGCCGACCCGCGCGTTCTGCGAGCCATGTCGGCGCAGTTGGTCGGCCAGTACGACCCGGCGATGACCGCCTACATGAACGAGACCATGGCGCTCTACCGTGAGGTGTTCCGCACCGCCAACGAGCAGACGCTGCTCGTCGACGGCACGAGCCGCGCGGGCATCGAGGCGGCGATCGTGTCGCTCGTCGCGCCCGGCGACCGCGTGCTGGTCCCCATTTTCGGCCGTTTCGGGCACCTTCTGCGCGAGATCGCGGAGCGTGCGGGCGCCGAGGTGCACGTGATCGAGCGGGAATGGGGAACGGTGTTCACCGCCGCCGAGATCGAGGCGGCGATCATCGAGACGCGACCGAAGCTCCTCGCCGTGGTGCACGGCGACACCAGCACGACCGTCGCTCAGCCGCTCGAGGGCCTCGGTGAGCTCTGCGAGAAGCACGGTGTCTTGTTCTACACCGACGTCACGGCATCCCTCGGCGGCAACGCGTTCGCGGCGGATGCTCTTGGTCTCGACGCCGTGACCGCGGGCCTGCAGAAGTGCCTCGGTGGCCCTTCGGGGTCGGCGCCCGCCACCTTCTCGGCGAAAGCGGTCGAGGTCATCAATGCCCGGAAGAGCATCGAGGCCGGGATCGCCGGGAGTGACGCCGAGATCGCGCCCACGCGCATCCGCTCGAACTACTTCGATCTCGCGATGATCTTCGACTACTGGGGCGAGAAGCGCCTCAACCACCACACCGAGGCCACCACCATGCTCTACGGCGCCCGCGAGTGCGCGCGCCTGCTCGTGGAGGAGGGCATCGACGCGGCGGTCGACCGTCACCGGCTGCACGGCGCGGCGATGCTCGCCGGCGTACAGGGCCTCGGGCTCTCGGTCTTCGGCGACCTCGCGGTGAAGATGAACAACGTGGTGGCGGTGGTGATCCCGGACGGGGTGAACGGCGACGCCGTGCGCGGCGAGCTCCTGAACGACTTCGGCATCGAGATCGGCACCTCGTTCGGCCCCCTGCACGGCAAGGTCTGGCGCATCGGCACGATGGGCTACAACGCGCGCACGGATGCCGTGCTCACCACCCTCGCCTCGCTCGAGCAGGTGCTCCGACGCCACGGCGCCCCGGTGGTCGGCGGCGGCGGGGTCGGCGCCGCCTACGAGGTGTACGAGGACGCGAAGTGACGATCGACGTGCGCGAGGCCACTTCGGCCGACACGATCCTGGCGCGCTGCGACATCCTCGCCGCCCACTCCTCGCTGCCCGACGGCCTGATCGAGCGCGTCTACCTCTCGAAAGAGCACGCCGAGGTCAACGCGCTGGCCGCGGAGTGGATGGCTGAAGCGGGCATGACCACGTGGCAGGATGCCGCGGGCAACCAGTGCGGCCGCCTCGAGGGTGCGGTTCCGGGACTCCCGGCGTTGCTGCTCGGAAGCCACCTCGACACGGTGCCCTCGGCGGGTCGGTACGACGGGATCCTCGGGGTGCTGACCGCCATCGCGGTGGTCCAGCGCATCCGCGCCTCCGGCCGCCCTCTGCCCTTCGCCCTCGAAGTCGTGGCCTTCGCCGACGAGGAGGGCACCCGCTTCGGTCGTGCCCTGCTCGGCAGCCGCGCCCTCGCCGGCACCTGGGACGACGCCTGGTGGGAGCTCCGCGGCGAAGACGGCGTCACCCTCCGCGACGCCTTCACAGCCTGGGGCCTCGATCCCGCCCGCATCGGCGAAGCAGCCCGCCGGCCCGAGGAGCTCGTCGGCTACCTCGAGGCCCACATCGAACAGGGCCCCTACCTCGAAGACGAAAACCGGGCGCTCGGCATCGTCTCGTCCATCGCCGGCGCCCGCCGATTCCTCGTGACCGTGATCGGCAAGGCCGGCCACTCCGGCACCCCGTATGAACGCCGTCGCGACGCCCTCGCGGGGGCGGCGGATGCGATCATCGCCATCGAGCGCATCGCCCGGTCCGCGCAGCTCATCGCGACCGTCGGGCATCTCGAGGTGTTCCCGGATGCGGTCAACGTGATCCCCGGTAAGGTCGAGTTCAGTCTCGACCTGCGTGGCGAGTACGACAGCGAACGCGACCGCATCTGGACCGTCATCCAGGACATGCTCTCCGACATCTGCCGCCAGCGGCGCCTGCGCTGGGAGAGCGTCGAGACGCATTCCGCACCCGCCGCCGTCTGTAGCGCACGGTTGCGCGGTGTCATCGCGGAGGGCATCCGCTCCACCGGAGACCGGCGGCCGATGTCGCTGTTCTCGAAGGCCGGGCACGATGCGATGGCGGTGGCGGAGATCGCGGAGATCGGGATGCTCTTCGTGCGCTGCGAGGGTGGTGTCAGCCACAATCCGGCCGAGCACGTGACCGAGGCCGACGTGGCGGCGACGATCGACGCGTTCGAGCGCGCGGTGCTGGCCCTCGCGGACGAGACGGATGCCGCGGCTGCCGACTCCGCCGTTTCTCCGGACGGGGTCTGACCTCGTGACCGCCGAGATCATGAACATCGGGCAGCGGATCGACCGCTCCTATGGCGAGCTCTCGCCGCAGGAGCAGCGGGCGGCCGACTTCATCCTCGATCACCTCAGCGATCTCGCGGTCTACTCCGGCACCGAACTCGCGCAGCGCAGCGGGGTCTCGAAGGCCACGGTGTCACGACTGTTCCGGCGGCTCGGCTTCGAGAACGCGCAGGAGGTGCGGGAGCACGCGCGGTCACTGCGGTCGTCGGGCGTACCGGTGGGCGGGATCGCGCCCGGCGCATCCGCTGATCTGTCGGCGCATCTGGTGCGCGAGGTCGAGAACCTGCGCCGCTGCCTCGACGCTCTCGGGCCGGAGCGGCTCGAGCAGACCACGTCGCTGCTCGTGCGCAGTCGGACGGTGACGGTCGTGGGTCTGCGCAACAGCTACGCGCTGGCCTTGCACCTGCGCGAGCAGCTCGCACAGTCGCGCGCCGGGGTGCATCTCGCGCCGCAGCCCGGGCAGACCCTGGCCGAGGAGTTCGCGGAACGGGATGCGCGCGACGCCGTCGTGCTGTTCGGGTTCCGGCGGCGCCCGGCCGGCTTCGGCGCGCTCGTCGCGGGTGTGGCGGCGCGGGGAGTGCCGGTCATCCTGATCGGCGACGCATCGGCCCGACGGTATGCGGAGTTCGCGACGGTGTGGCTCGAGTGCCCGATCGACAGCGTCTCCGCCCTCGACAGCTATGCGAGCGCGATGAGCCTCGTGAACGTGCTCGCGAGCAACGCCCTCGCCGCCCGCACCCGCGAGAGCCGCACGCGCATCGCGGCGATCAACGGGCTTCTGGACGACTTGGGCGAGCTCGAGTAGCAGGACGGCTAGCGCGTGGCCTCTGCGAGTTTCTCTCGTGCCTCCGCAGCGGTCATGCGGGTGACGTAGGCGGGGGTGTCGCGCTGGTAGCGCCAGCCCTCGGAGAGCGGGCCGACGTCGACGGTGTCGAAGCCGAACTCGTCGAGGAGGGTCGCGACCGTGGCCTTGGCCGCAGCGTCGTCGCCGGCGATCGGCAGGGCGCGACGGCCGGGGGTTCCGGCGGGGGAACCGTCGACGGTGAGGTCGGCGGCCATGATGTTGTTGACGGCCTTGACGACCTTCGCCCCGGGTAGGTGCGCCTGGAGGAGCTCGGACACCGTCGTGGTCTTCTCCTCGAGCGGGGTGATGCGGCCGTCGCGCTCCCAGTAATAGTTGTTGGTGTCGAGCACGATCTTGCCGTCGAGCGGCGCGGCCGGTACGTCGAGGTAGTTCTTGAAGGGCACCGTCACGACCACGAGATCACCCGCGGTGGCGGCCTGCTGCGACGTCGCGGCGGTCGCCTGCGGACCGAGCTCCTCGACGAGGTCGCTGAGGGTCTCCGGCCCGCGCGAGTTGCTGAGCACGACCGAGTAGCCGTGGGCCACCGCGAGGCGAGCGAGCTGGCTTCCGATGTGTCCGGCGCCGATGAATCCGATGGTGGTGAGTCCCGTTGCTGTCATGTCGCTAGTCAACGCCTGTCGGGCGGTCGGCCTTCCCGATTCCCGGGGAAGACGCGGGGGAGGGTCAGCCCGCTCGGAGGGGAGGGGTGTCGACGTCGTCCCCACCGCCGAGATCGGTGCAGTCGACGGCCTCGACGCCGTGGGCACGCAGGTAGGGCCGTGCGCCGACGTCGCCGTGCAGACTCGCCCGGAGCGCGGTGAAGTGAGCCGCGCCGATGACCACCGGATGTCCGGGCCGCCCCGAGTAGGTCGCCTGCCGCAAAGTGGTCTCCGTGGCTCCGGAGGCGACGCGGCGGATCGCGTCGGGACGCAGCTCGGGGAGGTCGACGAGGGTGACGATCGCGAAACGGGGGTCGTGGCCGGACGCGGGGCCAGCTGGGGGCGGCGTCTCGACGTGGGAGGGGTGGTCGGCGTGGTCGGCGTGGTCGGTGCCGTCAGTCCGGCTGTGGCGGTCGGCGTGGCTGGCGTGGTCGGCGCCGTCAGTCCGGCTGTGGCGGTCGGCGTGGCCGGCGTGGTCGGCGCCGTCAGTCCGGCTGAGGGGGTCGGCCTCCGCGAGGCCGGCGCGCAGCGAGGCGCCGATGCCCTCGGGCCAATCGGGCGCTTCGACGATCCGGACCCCACCGAGCGCACCCGCGGCATCCGAGCCGTCCGGTGGGCCGACGCGGTGACTCGAGTCGGCGACTCCGCCGGAGTGCGCGACGGCTCCTCCGCCTGCGGACTGGGAGGCCCGAGTCGCCGCGGTCGCGAGCAGAGCGCGGGCGCGGGCCGCTTCGGCGCCGAGGACGACGACGACGTGGGCGCATCCGGAGTCCTGCAGCGCGCGTATGCCGCGCACCAGCCACGGCTCGCCGTCGTCGCCCACGACGAGCGCTTTGGGGCGCCCCATCCTGTGCCCCGCACCGGCGGCGAGGAGGATGCCCACAGCGCCGGTCAGCGCCGGCGGGCTCGCAGGATCGGCGGGCGCGCTCATGCCCTCATCGTAAGCTGGATGACATGGCCGACCCCTCTGCTGCCGTCATCGATTCCCCCGAGCTGCGGGAGGCGCTGCACTCCTGTCTCGGCGTGGATCGCTTCGTCGCGGAGGTCGCCGCAGGTGCCCCCTACGCGACGTCGGCGGAGCTGCTGGCGGCGGCCGACCGGGTGGCCGCATCCCTCACGGCCGCCGAGGTCGACGCGGCTCTCGCGCACCATCCGCGGATCGGCGAGCGCGCGCAGGGCGACGGGCAGTCGCAGCGGTTCAGCCGCGGCGAGCAGGCCGCCGCCGAGGCGTCCGATGTCGAGCTGGCCGACGCGATCACCGCGGGCAACGCGGCCTACGAGGCGCGGTTCGACCGGGTGTTCCTGATCCGGGCAGCAGGGCGCTCCCGCGGCGAGATCCTCGCCGAACTCACCCGCCGGCTCGAGCTCGACGACGCCACCGAGGCGGCCACCGTCGCCTCCGAACTCCACGACATCACGATGCTGCGACTGCGCTCGCTGTACCCGGTCTGAGAGGCACTCACCGCCGCTCCATCCGCCCACCGCCCACAGCCCTTCCGAGTCATCCACCGCCCACCCCGACAGGAGCACCATGACTACCGCGAGCGATACCGAACGCAGCCATGTCACCACCCACGTGCTCGATTCCACCATCGGCCGGCCGGCCGCGGGCGTGCCCGTGATCCTGGAGCACGACGACCTCGGCAACTGGGTCATGATCGGTTCGGCCGAGACGGACGCCGACGGCCGCGCCAGCCGGCTCGGACCGGTCGCACTCCCGGTCGGCCGCTACCGCGTGACCTTCGACACGGCCACCTACTTCGCCGAGCAGGAGGTGCGCGCCTTCTACCCGGAGGTGCAGATCATCTTCGAACTCTCCGACGCGGCCGCCCACTACCACGTGCCCCTGCTGCTGAGCCCGTTCGCGTACTCGACGTACCGCGGCAGCTGAGGCGGAGGCGGCCAAACCTTCGCGACTCCGCGATTTAACTGAGTATTCATCATGCTTTCTTGGTAGAATCAAGACATGCAAATCGCCCCTCGACTCGACCGGATCGGTGCCGATCTGCGTGCCGTGGTGGGGGCAGATCCGGCTGGCCGGTCCGACGCGGATCTGTTGGCCGACCTCGCGGCTCTCGAGGCCGTGGGGCGTCTCATCGATGCGGCACGCGTCCGGTTCGCCGGCGAGCTGGGGTCGCGTTCGCGTCGCGAGCTGGGCGATGAAGGGTTGAGCCGCTCGCAGAACTTCACGAGCCCCACGAAGTTGCTCTCCGCGGTGACGGGCGTCTCGGCTCGGGAGAGTGGAAGCCGCCTCGCGCTCGGTGGTCGCCTGCGAGGGGCGATGCTGCTGGGTGGTGCGACCGGGCCGTCGCCGTTTCCGCGTGTGGTGGAGGCGTTGACCGATGGCACTCTGGCCGTCGAGACGGCGGCAGTCATCACAATGCGGTGCGCCGCGCTGACCGAGCGGGGTCTCCCGGCGGATGTCGTGAGCGGTGCCGAGCACACTCTCGTCGATGAGACCGTGAAGTCCGGCCTGACTCCGGATGAGACCGGCAAGCTCGCGGTGCGTCTCCGTGAGCTCCTCGACCCCGATGGTGCCGAGCCCCGTGACGAGGAGCATCAGCGGCAGCGCGCGCTCACGTTCACCCGATCATCCGACGGGATGCTGCGGGGTCGGTTCGCACTCACTCCCGAGCAGTCCGGAATCTGGGTCGAGAGCATCCAGGCGCTGCAGAGCCCCCGTATCGGCCCCCGGTTCGTGAGCGAGGACGAGTTCGTCGCCCAGACCGTCACCGCCGACACGCGCACGCAACCGCAGAGGAACGTCGACGCCGTCACCGAGCTCATCGCTCGCGCGGCGGGGGCGCCCGACATGCCCCACCTGGCCGGGGCGACGACCACGGTGAACGTGCACGTCACCCTGAACGATCTCGAAGCCGGGCGGGGTGTGGCCTGGATCGACGGCATCGACGAACCCGTCCCCGCGTCCGCGATCCAGCAACTCCGCTGTCACGCTCCGTTCGCCACCACGGTGTTCGGCGACCGAGGCGAAGTCCTCCACCAAGGGAAGTCCCGCCGCCTGTTCACGCCGGCCCAGAACCGCGCCCTGGCCGCCCGAGACGGCGGATGCGTGTGGCCGGGCTGCGAACGGCCACCATCCTGGTGCGAAAGCCACCACGTGCGGGCGTGGGGGTCAGAGGAAAATCCAGCGGGCCGCACCGACATCGACAACGCCGCGCTGCTGTGTCACTTCCACCACAGCCACCTGCACACGTCAGGCTGGACTCTGGTCATGCTCGATGGCGCGCCGCACATCGTGCCCCCGCGCTGGCGTGACCCCGAGCAGACCCCGATCCCCACCACCAGGCGTCGCACCACTCTCGACCCGCCGCGCCGAACGGCAGCCTGACAGCGCACCCGGCCGCCGGGGCGAACACGCGGCGCCGCGAATCGGGCGAGTCACTCGCGGCGCAATACTCCTCGGCGATCTAGGCGAAGCCGCCCGCGATTGTCCAGGCGGGGCCGGCATCCGGGGCGTCGTCGCGGAGCACGGACGCCTGGATGAGGCCGTAGGGGCGGTCGTCGGCGTTGAAGACCTCGTTGTCGTTCGTGAGGCCGAACGGCGACAGGTCGTAGAGGAAGTGGTGCTTGTTCGGCGCCGACATGCGGATCTCTGCGATGAACGGATACGCCTCCAGCACCGCCTTGCCCATCTCGTAGAGCGTCTGCTGCAGGGCCAGCGAATGCACGGTGGCGAAGGTCGACACCATGATCTGCTTGATGCCCGCGTAGGTGGCCTCCCAGTCGACGTCCGTCGCCGTGAAGCGCCACTGCGCCACCAGCGACGTGGCCATGATCCGGTCGGTCGTGGGCTGCAGCAGTGTGTAGGCGTCTTCGAGGAATCCGTGGAACTCCGATCCCGTGGTCTTCAGGATGACCAGGTCTTTGAACCCGCCGATCACCCATTCCCGCTGATCGTCGCCGACACCCTCCACCGTGATGGCGGCCGTGCGGATCTCCTGACCCTTGCGCACGAAGGTGAAGTCGTGCTCCGAGCTCTCGACGAGCACGCGCTCCCAGGCGTACTCCTCGATCTCGATCCGTGCCCCCGAGACCGGCTCCACGTCGTCGACGAAGTGGCGGGCCAGCTCGAGCCCGTAGCTCTCGATGGCGAGGAGCCCTTTCTCCTTCGCGTAGGAATAGGCGGTCTGCTTCTGCGTGTCGGTGGGGAGCACGCTGCTCTGGTCACCGCGCAGGTGCGCCGCATCGAAGTCGCCGCGCAGCGCCGTGGAGACGTTGACGTCGCGGATCTCGTGACGCGCGGAATCGCGGTAGATCCGCACGATGCGGTTCTCCGCCTTTCCGTACTGGTGCGGGCCGAGGATGATCGACATGGTTCCTACTCCCTGCGCGGCCGGACGTCGCAAGGCCGTGCGCTCCCAGTCTGGCGTGCGCCGCTGCGGCCCCGAGACGGATGCGCACCCCGGCCGCAGGAATTAACGTTCAATTTACGTGGCGGCTCAGAGGGTGGAACGGCGCTCGATCAGGCGCCCCCGCGGCATCCGTTCGCCGACGGCCTCACCTCGCTGGTGCACCACCTCGCCCGCCAGCCAGGTGGTCTCGACGAGCCCGTGCAAAGTGCGCCCGTCGTAGGCCGAGACGGCGTTCTTGTGCTCGAGCGACTCGGCGTGCACCGCGAACGACTCGTCGGGCGAGAACGCCACCAGGTCGGCGTCGGCGCCCACTGCGATGGCGCCCTTCACCTCCTCGAGACCGAGCAGGGCGGACGTGTTCACCGCCATCCATCCGAGCACTCGCTCGAGAGGGATGCCGCGCTCCCGCGCCGCCGTCCAGACCGCGGGGAAGCTCAGCTGCAGCCCCGAGATGCCGCCCCAGGCCTCCTGGAAGTCACCGTCGCCGGCGAACTTCAGCTCGGCCGTGGACGGGGAGTGGTCGGAGGCGATGAGGTCGATCGTGCCGTCGAGCAGCGCCTCCCAGAGCAGGTCGCGGTTCGCCTCGTCGCGGATGGGCGGGCAGCACTTGAACTGCGTGGCTCCGTCGGGGATGTGCTCGGCCGAGAAGCTCAGGTAGTGCGGGCAGGTCTCGACCGTGATCGGCAACCCTTCCGCCTTGGCCGCGCGCAGCGCGCCCAGCGCCCGCGCGCTCGAGAGGTGCAGGATGTGGGCGCGCGCCCCGGTGGCCCGCACCCCCTCGATGACGTGCGCGATGGCATCCTCCTCGGCCAGCTCGGGGCGCGACGCGACGAATGCGCTGTAATCGGCGCCCCCGTGGTTGCCGGAGCGGTCGAGTACCTCGGGATCTTCGGCGTGCACGATGAGCAGCCCGCCGAAGCCGGCGATCTCCGAGAGCGCCGAGCGCAGCTGAGCGGTCGACAGGTGCGGGAACTCGTCGACCCCCGAGGGCGAGAGGAAGGCCTTGAATCCGAAGACGCCGGCCGCCCACAGCGGTTCGAGGGCACCGAGGCTCGACGGGATGGCGCCGCCCCAGAAACCCACGTCGACACTCGCCTGAGGCGCTGCCGCGGCGCGCTTGAGCTCCAGCGCCTCCACCGTCGTGGTGGGCGGGATGCTGTTGAGCGGCATGTCGACGATCGTGGTCACTCCGCCCGCGGCGGCCGCGCGCGTGGCCGTGGTGAAGCCCTCCCACTCGGTGCGCCCCGGCTCGTTGACGTGCACGTGCGAGTCGACGATGCCCGGGATGAGCACCTGGCCCTCGGGCAGGGTGACGACCGCGTGCGCGGGCACCTCCTCGTCGACGTCGGCGATCGCGGCCACCACACCGTCGCGCACGGCGATGGTGGCGGGACGCCAGCGTCCTTCGGTGAACACGGACGAGGCGCGGATCGCGAGGTCGTAGGGCTGGGGCATCCGTACTCCTGGGGGTGATGACGAGAGGGTGATTCAACCCTAAGCGCCCCGGGACGCGGTTAGCATGAGCGGATGGTCGTCACCGCCGAGCAGCGCCTCGCCTGTCCCAAGCACATGGAGTACGGGCCGTGCGGCGGCGTGGAGTTCGACGGCACCTGCGAGGTGGCCGAGTTCCGCTGCGTGTTCCTCGACGCGCCGACGGTGCGCTGGCACGGGATCGCGCCGAACCCGCAGTCACCGGCCGGCCTCGCGCCGGCGGGCACCGACGTGCACCATCTCGCTGACGCCCACGAGTTCCCGGTGGCGCCGCAATCCGGGGCGGCGGCGATGCGGGAGCTGATGGCCACGCGGCCGATCGTCGTGGCCGACTTCCCGGGCCGATCCGTCGACCGCGCCTCGCTCACCGAGTGCGCGCAGGCCCTCGCCGGACGCGTGGACGCCACGCTCGCCGGCGACTCCGGCCGGTCGCGCGTGCAGTTCTCACCGAGCTACCGCGCCCAGCTGGTGCGGAACGAGGGACTCGCCGTCTGGACCGGCCTCAACTGCCGCGACCGCAACCGCGTCGCCCTCGAGGGCGAACTCGCCGGACTCGCCGACGTGGGTGTGGCCGGAGTGCACTGCGTGACCGGCGACCACACCGCCACCGGCAACCGGCAGGACGCCCTGCCCGTCTTCGACCTCGACTCGACGCAGCTCACCGCGCTCGCCCGCCAGGCCGGCCACCTCGTCTCGGTGGCCGAAGCGCCGCTCACCCCGCCGACCGACCGCCGCGCCGCGCGGTTGCACGAGAAGGTGCTCGCGGGCGCCGACGTGTGCTTCGTGAACCACTCCGGCGGCGTCGAACCCGTGCGGCGGTTCATCGCCGAGAGCCACGAGCTCGGCATCGCGCCCGCCTTCCTCCCGTGCGTGCCCATGGTGATCGACGCCGGGAGCGCGTCGCTGCTGAAGTCGTTCACGACGCTCGTGCTCCCCGAGGGGTTCCTCGACGGCATCCTGCACGCCGCGCATCCGTACGACGCGGCACTGGATGCGATCACCCGGCTCTGCGAGGAGTTCCTCGCCGTCGAGGGGGTGGCCGGCGTCAACCTCTCGGGCGGCCCCGCCGTGGGCGCCGAAATCGAGTTCGCCGACGCGATGGGAGTGGTCGCCGAGCGCCTCGGCCTCTCGGGATGAGAAGCTGTTTGCCATGAGTGACCAGACACAATCCGGAACACCCGCCCCCCTGACCGTCACCGTCGGTCAGTACCTCGCCACCCGCCTCGTGCAGCTCGGCGCCCACCACGTCTTCGGCCTGCCGGGAGACTTCAACCTCAGCCTTCTCGATCAGATGGCGACGGTCGAAGGATTCCACTGGGTCGGGTCCACCAACGAACTGAACGCCGCCTACGCGGCCGACGGCTACGCCCGCGTGCGCCGGGGCATCGGCGCCCTCGTCACCACCTTCGGCGTGGGCGAGCTCTCGGCCATCAACGGGGTGGCGGGCAGCTACTCCGAAGACGTCCCTGTGGTGCAGATCACGGGGATGCCCACCACCGGCGCCCGCGCGGCCGGCGCCCACCTGCACCACACCCTGATCGACGGCGACTACGACCACTTCCTCCGCGCCTACCGCGAGGTCACCGCCAGCGCCACGGTCGTCAGGGCGCAGACCGCCACGCGCGACATCGACGCCGCTCTGATGACCGCGCTCCGCGAATCCAAGCCCGTGTACCTCGGCATCCCGAGCGACGTCGCCACGCTGCCCGTGCACGCGGCGAACCTGCGCACACCGCTGGTGGCCGCCTCGAGCGATCGCAACGAGCTCGAGCGGTTCACCGCCATGCTCGCGGAGACCGTCGCCCGCCACGAGCAGGTGACCATGCTCGTCGGTTCGCAGGTGCACCGGTGCAGTCTCGAGGCGATCGTGCGGCAGATCGCCGACCACGACGGCGTCTACATCGCCTCCCAGAACATGTCGAAGGCCGTGCTCGACGAGTCGCACCCGGCCAGCCTCGGCACCTACATGGGAGCGTTCACGCGTGTCGACGAAGCGCGCGCGGCCGTCGACGACGCCCCGCTGCTGGTGCTCGCCGGCACCGTGATGAGCGACTTCCTCACCGGATTCTTCACCCAGCGCTTCGACGAGGATGCCGCGATCGAGCTCGGTCTGACCACCGCCCGGATCGCCGACACCACCTTCTACGGCGTGCGCCTCGAGGACTCGTTGCGGGCCCTGCACTCCGTGCTCGGCGACACCCCGCGGGCCGACGTGCAGCCAGTCGGGCACCCGTCACTCGCGGTCGCCGCGGCTCCGGTGGTGGGCGAACCGCTCGACCAGGAGTTCTTCTGGGCCGCCATCCAGGGCTGGCTCCGGCCCGGCACCACGGTGGTCGCGGATGCCGGCACCTCCTTCTACGGGGCGCTCGACCTGGTGCTCCCCGACGAGTCCGACCTCCTCGGCCAGGCCGTCTGGTCGTCGATCGGCTACACGATCCCGGCAACCCTCGGAGCCTGCCTCGCCCAGCCGCGCCGCCGCTCGGTGCTCTTCGTGGGGGACGGTGCGGCGCAGCTCACCGTGCAGGAGCTCGCCACCATCCTGCATCGCGGCTTCACCCCGGTGATCTTCCTGCTCAACAACGACGGCTACACCGTGGAGCGCAAGATCCAGAGCCCCACCGCGGTCTACCAGGACATCACGCCGTGGGACTGGACGCTCATCCCGGCCGCGTTCGGGGCGGCGGATCGCGTGGTCACGGCATCCGTCGGCAGCCAGGACGAGCTGGTGGAGGCGCTGGCACTCGCTCACGAGACGACCGAGAAGGCGGTGCTGATCGAGGTGCGCCTCCCGGAGATGGATTCGCCGAGGCTCTTGACGGTGCTCACCGAGGGGATCGCCGCGGCGGCGGCCAAGCGGTAGCCTGGCGCGGGGGTGCGGATGCGGATCTGGCAGGGCTGACACCCCGGAACGCCGCCCGCGAAGCGCTCGCGGGAGTCACCCTGCTCGCCATCGCCGTTCCGCTCAACATCGGCTACGCGCAGATCGCCGGGCTGCCGCCGACGGCCGGGTTGTATGCGCTCATCGTTCCGGCGGTCGCGTACGCCCTGATCGTGTCGTCGCGGCAGCTGGTGGCGTCCCCGGATGCCGCCGCCGCCGCGCTCGTGGCCAGTTCGCTCGGCGGGCTCGCGGTGGCGGGCAGCGCGGAATACCTCACGCTCGCGTTCGCCCAGGCGATCATCTGCGGGGTCATCTTCGTGCTCTGCGCCGTGTTCAAGCTGGGTTTCCTGGCGAACTTCCTGTCGAAGCCGATCCTGGTGGGCTTCGTCGGGGGTCTGGCGCTCGACATCTTGGTGAGCCAAGCGGCGAAGATGCTCGGAGTGAAGATCAACAGCGGCGGCGAGTTCGTCGAGAAGGTCGGCGACCTGATCGCGGGACTGCCGACCACGAACCTCTGGGCGGTCGCGATCTCGCTCGGGTCGATCGCCGTGCTGGTGGTGGGACGCCGGGTGGCGCGGGTCGTGCCGTGGGCCCTCGTCGTGCTGATCGTCTCGACGCTGGTGGTGGTCGCCACGGGGCTCGAAGCGCGGGGCGTGAGCGTGCTCGGCCCGGTGGAGGCCGGGCCGCCGAGTCTCACCTGGCCGATCATCGACTGGATCACCTGGTTGACGCTGATTCCCTCGGCGATCGCGCTGGCGATGGTCACCATGGCGGAGGGTCTGCTGGTCTCGCGCAGCTACGGCGAGAAGCGCGGCTACCGCACCCGCCCGAACCGCGACCTGCTCGCCTTCGGCGTCGGCAACATCGCCGCGGGAGCCACGGGCGGCTTCACGATCGGCTCGTCGACCTCGCGGACCGCCGCGATGGACCAGGCCGGGTCGCGCACCCAGCTGCCCTCGCTCATCGCGGCGGTGGGCACCCTGCTGCTGGTGCTGTTCGGCACGGCGCTGCTCGCCGACATCCCGTCGCCCGCGATCGGCGCGATCGTGGCGGTCGCGGTGGCGCCGCTGCTCGGCGTCACGGACTTCGTGCGCCTCTGGCGATTGACCAAGTTCGAGTTCGTCATCGGGGCCGTGTGCTTCCTCGGCGCGCTCCTCCTCGGACCCATCGCCGGCATCGTGCTCGCCTTCGTGCTCGCCCTCGTGAACCTCGCGCGCCGGGCCGCGAACCCGCCGATCGACGTCATCGACGCCTCGGGCACGACCGATGATCCGACGGGTGCACCGACCACGCCCGGCGTCATCGTGCTGCGCTTCGCGGCACCGTTGTTCTTCGCCAATGCGGCTGTCTTCGAAGAGGCGGTGCGCAAGGCGGTGAGCTCCGCAGGCGCCGATCGGATTCGCCATGTCGTGCTCGACCTCGAAGCGATCACCGACATCGACGTGACGGGCGCCGAGAGTCTCGAGAGCGCGGAGAACTGGCTCGCCGGACAGGACGTCACGGTGAACTACAGCCGGTTGCGGCCCGATCTCCGGGCGAAGCTTGCCACCTTCGATCTGCTGAAGGAGTACACGGTCTTCGACACCAACCATCAGGCCGTGAGCACGCTCCGCAAAGGATGAGCACCCGCGGACGTCTGGTTTCCGCTCCCGCTCCGGCTCTAGGGTGTGATCAGATCGAGAGAGGGGGACGAGATGGGTCAGGTCATCGGCGAGGTCCTGCCACTCGCGCTCGGGGTCGCGATCAGCCCCATCCCGATCATCGCGGCCATCCTGATGCTGCTCTCACCGAAGGCGCGCGGCACGAGCCTCGGCTTCCTGTTCGGATGGCTCCTCGGCATCGTGGTGGCCGTGGTGGTGTTCACCCTGCTCTCCTCGATCCTGCCGGAGTCGGGCTCGGATTCGCCGAAGCCGATCGCCGGGGTCGTCAAGATCGCGCTGGGCCTCCTGCTCGTCGGCCTGGCCGTGCGTCAATGGCGCGCGCGGCCGAGGGACGGGGCGGCGCCGGTGCTCCCCACGTGGATGTCGGCCATCGACTCCCTGACGGCGGGGCGGGGTTTCGCGCTCGGATTCGCGCTCGCCGCGGTGAATCCGAAGAACCTGCTGATGGGCGTGGCGGCCGGACTTGCGGTGGGCTCTGATTCGCCGAACATCGGTGCGACCGTGGTCGCCATCGTGGTCTACACCGTCATCGCGGCATCCACCGTGGCCGTTCCGGTGGTCGCCTACCTGCTCGCCGCGCAGCGTCTGGCGACGCCGCTGGAAGCCCTTCGAGGGTGGCTGACACGCAACAATGCAACGGTGATGGCCGTTCTGCTGCTGATCATCGGCGTCGTCGTGATCGGAAAGGGTCTCGCCGACTTCTCCTGACCGCTACTCTGAGGGTTGGTAAGCCCTACGCGCGCCGGGGGAGCCTCGCCCTCCTCGAGGCAGAGTGGGAGGTTCATCATGAGCTTCTGGGCAAATTTCTGGGACGTCATCGGCTGGTTCCTCTGGGCGTTCGTGTTCATCGCCTACCTGATGGCGTTGTTCGCGATCATCGGCGACCTCTTCCGTGACCGTGAGCTGAGCGGCTGGTGGAAAGCGGTGTGGATCATCTTCCTGATCTTCGTGCCGTTCCTCACCGCGCTGGTCTACCTCATCGCGCGCGGGCGCGGCATGGCCGAGCGTCAGAACAAAGAGGTCAAGCAGGCGCAGACCGCGGCCGACGACTACATCCGCAACGTCGCCGGATCGAGCGCCTCCGACGAGATCGCGAAGGCCAAGGCCCTGCTGGATGCCGGCACCATCACCCAGGACGAGTACAACCTGCTGAAGGCCAAGGCCCTCCAGCACAGCTGACCGGCGGCCCTATTCGGCTCGCACGTCGAGCCGGAGCGCCTGGGCGATCGTCACCGCCTGATCGACGGTGACGATCGCCTTCGCCAGCTCCACGGTGAGCGGATCGAGCGACGAGAGGTCGCTGCCGCGCAGGTCGCAGCCCTGCAACTCGGCGCGGTGCCAGAGCGCGCCGCTCAGATCGAGGTCGCGTAGCACGGCTCCGCCACAGCGGGCTCCGCTCAGGTCGGCCTCGCGCATCCGCACGCCGGTGAAGGATGCGCCACTCAGGTCATTGCGCGCCAGCGAGACGAATCCCCAGTTGCCGCCGTCGACCTTCGTGAGATCCCACTCGCACGACACGAAGACGCTGCCCACCAGCTTGCAACGGGTGAAGGACGCGTCGAAGAACGAACAGCGCTCGAACGTGCAATTGGTGAACGCCGCCTCGACATGGTCGGAGACATTGAAGCGCACACCCCGGAACACGCAGTCGACGAAGCTCGCGCCTCGATCGACCAGCTCGGTGAAATCGCAGTCCTGGAAGAGCACGCCCTCGAACACGTCGTCGGGGCCGAGCTCACGACCGTACCAATCCTCTCCGGAGACGCGGCTGGTCGTCTCGGGTCGGCGGTCGGTCACGTCTGAAGTGTAGAGGTGAGGGGGTCAGCCTGGGAGGAGGGCGCGCGTCCAGCCCTCGGCGGTGCGGCGGAACTCGGTGCGGCGGCTCGCCGTGTCCGGACTGCCCTCCCAGAAGGTGAGCCTCACCGGGCGCACCACGAAGCCGGCCCACGTGGGCGGCGGGTCGAGCGTGCCCTCGGGATGCGCGGCGTCGAACTCGGCCCAGCGGGCGAGGCGTTCTTCCTGGGGCAGTGCCGCGAACTCGGGGGTATTGAGCCAGGCGAGCAGCTGCAGATAGCGCGAGCGGTGTCGGTAGGCCCACAGCTCTTCGGCGTCGTCGGCCCGCGCGACATCGCCCTGCACCACGAGCTGGCGGCCGGGCCACACCAGGGTCAGTGCCGCGCGCGGATCGCCCGTGACATCGGCGACCTTCCGCGAGCGGGAGTCGGTGTGGAAGAAGAAGCCCCGCTCGTCGTACTCGCTGAGCAGCACGGTGCGCGCATCCGGATAGCCGCTCGACGTTCCGGTGCTGAGGGTCATGAGCGGGCGGGCGGGGTCGTCGTTCTCGGGGAGCCACTCGGAGAGCAGTCCGGCGAGCTCGATCGAGTTCTCGTCGTCGGAAACGGATGCCGTCATGCGGCCCCCGTGGCCCCCGCCGGGCCGGCCGCGTCGAACCGGGCCACCTCGGCGAGGGCCGCGACCGCGTCGGCGACCGAGGCCTCGAAGAGCTCGGCGCCATAGGCCGCGGTGGCGCCGGTCGGATCTCCGAGCGTGCCGTTGGTGGCGAAGTCGTTCGAGAGCCACCCGAAAGTCACGCGCTTCTTGAAGCCGATGTGCTCGTAACCTGCCAGGTGCTCGGGAACGCTGCGTTCGGCGAGCGAGAGGTCGACCAGGTCGGGGCGCAGGTGCAGCACCAGCGAGGTCTCGGCGTGGCCGGCGTGGATACCGAGACCGAACTCCTCGGGGCCGTCGTGCGCGCCGGAGGGGACGGTGGCGCCCATGAGGAAGGTCTGCAGGCCGAAGCGGCGCCGCAACTCTCGGCAGGCGACCTGCAACAGGGCGAGATTGCCGCCGTGCCCGTTGAAGAACACGAGCTTCCGGGCCGGGGTGGCGGCGATCGAGTTGCCGAGCTCGACGACGGTCTGCATCAGGCTGTCCCAGCTGATCCACATCGTGCCGGGCGCCCAGTGGTGCTCGTCGGACTTCGTGTAGGCGATGGTGGGGAGGATCCAGACATCCTGACCCTCGGATGCCGCGCGCTCGACGGAGGCGTTGGCGACGCTGTCCGCGATGAGGTAGTCGGTCATCAGCGGCAGGTGCGGACCGTGGTGCTCGATCGCGCCGGTGGGCAGAACGATCACGGAGTCGGCGGACAGCGCGGCCGTAGCAGCGGTGCCGGAGAGTTCGACGAGGCGGCGCGTGCTCATGTCGGTCACGCCCACTTCACACCGGTCGGAACGGTCTCGGCCAGCGGGATCTTGCCCGGGTTGAGCAGCCCGTCGGGGTCGGTCTCGGCCGCCAGCGCCTTCGTGCGCTCCACCTCGTGGTCCACGAACCACTGGTGCGGGCTGTGGAAGCGCACCCCGATGGCGGTGAGCCGGTCGTAGCCGGCGTAGACCTCGTCGGCGCTCACATAGGGCGCGGCGAGCATGCCGATCGGGTGATCGCGCTGGGCCTCGATGTGCAGCATCGCCCCGGGGTACACCTGGTGCACCTCGTCGAGCCGTTCGACCAGGGCTGCTCCGGAGACCTCCACGTGGAAGTAGGTCTCGTCGGTGGACTTCTGCAGCCACTCGATCGGGTGGTTGTAGGAGAGCATCGAGATCTTCACCGTGGCCTGGGGCCCCTCGCGCACCTCCTCGACGCGCCCACCGGCGCTCTCCACGAGCGCCGTCGCGGCGGCGACGGTGGAGGCGTCGAGGATGGCGCGGAGCGACGCACGCCCCTTCGGGATCGCGGGGTCGTCGGGCAGCGCGTCGGCGATGCGCGGCAGGTCGGCCGAGACCAGGCGGGGCGTCGGCTCGAGCCAGCCGACCTGGCGGATGACGGATGTCGCGTCGGCGAACGACGGGAAGCTGGCGTAGAGGCCGACCCACTCCTGCATCGGTTCGAGTGCGATCGTGGCGCGGGCGATGATGCCGGCCGTGCCGTACGTGTGCACATAGGGCTGGGCCTCCTCGCCCTCGACGTGCACGAGTTCGGCGGTGGGACTCGCGTAGACGACGTCGAGAGCCAGCACGTAGCTGCCGCTCATGTTCGACCCGTGCTTGATCGACCCCGTGCCGCCCGAGCCGCCCGACAGGAAGCCGCCGATCGACGACTGCGCCGTGGAGGGGTACATCAGGATCTGCTGGCCGGATTCGCGTGCGGCCTGCTCGATGGCGACCATCGTCGCGCCTGCCTCGGCGACGAGGTAGCCCTCGCCGACCTCGACCACCGCCCGGGCCTTGGACATGTCGAGCACGAGCCCGCCCTCGAGCGGGATGGCCTGGCCGTAGTTGCCCGTGCCCTTGCCCCGGGGGGTCACGCTCACGCCGTGCCGCACGGCGGCCGCGACCGTCTGAGCGATCTGCTCGGCGTTCGCCGGGAAGGCGACGATGTCGGCGAGACCCAGCGGGAGCTGCTCGGCCAGGATCGGCGACATCTTCGCGCCGTCGAGCGAAGCTTTCTCGCGACCTCGGAGCTCGGTGGTGACGCCGCGTTCGCCGAGCAGGGCGGTGAGCTCCGTGGCGAGGGCGGCGATCTGGTCGGGGGAGGCGGTCATGGTGGAGTCCTCTGGTGCGTGGATGGTGGTTCGGATGAAGCGGGGCGAGCGACCGGAACGGTGCGGACCGGGTCAGTGCATGACCATGCCGCCCGTGACGTTGACGGCCTGGCCGGTCATGTAGTCGGCGTCGGCGGACGCGAGGAAGGCGGCGACTCCGGCGACGTCGGACGGATCGGCGAGCCGGCCGAGCGGGGAGTAGCTCGACCACTCGGCGACATCCGCCTCGGTGCGGGTGGCGGCGCCCATGTCGGTGAGCACGTAGCCCGGGCAGATGCAGTTCGCAGTGATGCCGGAGGCGCCGAGCTCGAGCGCGGTGACCCGGGTGAGAGCGATGACGGCGGCCTTGGAGGCGGCGTAGTGCGCTTGCCCGGCGCCCCCGGTCTTGCCGGCCATGCTGGCGAGGTTCACGATCTTGCCGCCGGTGCCGGCCGCGATCATGGAACGGGCGGCGACCTGGGTGGTGACGAGCATCGCGGTGGTGTTGATGGCGAAGACGGTGTCCCACTCCTCGACGGTGATGTCCAGGAGCGACCCGAAGCGCAGGATGCCGGCGTTGTTGACGAGCACGTCGATGCCGTCGAGTGCGTCGATGGCCCGGCCGAGGGCATCCGTGGTGCTCGTCGGATCGCTGAGGTCGGCGGGGACGAAGTGGCAGCCGAGTTCTCCGGCGAGGGCGGAGCCCTGCTCGGCGAGCCGGTCGAGGACGCTGATCTCAGCGCCCTCGGCCGCGCAGCGCCGGGCGATGGAGGCGCCGATGCCACGCGCCCCGCCCGTGATCACGACGCGCGTTCCGGCGAGCCGGGAGCTCACGGTACGACGATCGGTCACGGGGCGGAGCGACATGGGATCGGGCCTTTCAGTGGTGGTTTCGAACGGTCGGGATGCTGCCGGTCAGCTGGCCGGGAGACCGATCGAGGTGTCGATGTACTCGTTGGTGTAGATGTCGTCCACGGTCAGACCGTCGGCCGGGGTGGCGCCGATCTTCTCGAGGATCGGCACGGCCTTGTCGAAGAACGACGACATGCGGGCGTCATCCAGGTCGCCGATGGTGTCGTTGGCGCCGTTGGAGACCAATCCGAGGTCGATCATCTGCTTCACCGAGAAGTCGGCGACGCCCTGCGAGTAGACCCAGCCGGTGTCGAACTGGTCGACCAGGTCGAGGATCAGCGAGTTCACCGGCGCGGGGTCGGCGAAGTAGTCGACCTCGGCCTGCTGCAGCACGGGCACCAGGGCCTTCAGGCAGTCGGCGTTCGCCTCGAGGTCGCCGGTGCGGGTGGCCATGACGGACTGGTAGTAGTCCCATCCGGTGTCGTTGATGAGCTGGAAGTCGACCGGCTTCATCCAGTCGGAGACCTCGTTCTCGTAGATGTACGGCTCGGCCGAGGCGAAGCCCTGCTGGGCCGCCTTGCCCGCGTCGGCCACGAAGTTCGCGGGGGTGCCGTCGTAGCTGCCGTCGGCCTGGGCCTCGGGAACGATGCCCTGCTCCTTCAGGTACTCCATGTAGGTGGAGTCGGCGAAGTAGCGCACGATGGCGCCCTTCGACGTGACGTCCTTGATGTCCTTGGCGTCAGGGTAGGTGGCCGGGTCCCACATGATCATGAGCGGGCTCTTCTCGAGCGGCGCGAACACGCCGGTGGTCGGGAAGTCGGCCGAGTTCTGGATCTGCTCGTCGGTCGAGACGTAGCCGAGCATGATGTCGGGGTCCTGGTACATGATCGAGGTCACGCTCTGGAATCCGATCGCCGGGCCGCCGGAACGGATCTCCACGTTCACACCGGTGTACTCACCGCCGCTGTAGAGCGGGCCGCTGACCTTCTTGTTGGCCGCGTCGATCTTCGGGTCGGGGCCGAGCAGCTCGTAGAGGTGGCCGTGCTCGGCCTCCGGGTTCCAGTCGGTCTGCAGCACGATGTTCGACGGGCAGACGCCCGAGAGATCGGTCGAGCCGATGGTGAGGTCGGCCGAGGCGGTCGAGTCGTCGGTGGCCGACGAACTGCTGCTACAGGCTGAGAGTGCGATCGCGGTGGTCGCGACGAGTCCGGCGGCCAGGACGAGCCGGGTTCGGGTGCTGCGCATGTCATCTCCTTCTAGGTGCTGCGGGGTGGTGCTGGACGGGATGGTGCGGGTGGTGCGGGGTGGGACGGATGAGTCGAGGGGGGTCAGCTGGCCGAGAAGTCGTACCACTTGCCGACGACGCGCTTGCCGATCCAGCCGAAGAGCGCGAAGATCGCGACGCCGAGCAGAGCGGCGACGAAGATCGTGGCGAACAGTTCGGCTGAGCGCAGTCGCGCGGTATAGGTGCTGAGGAGCGAACCGAGTCCCGGTTCGCCGCGACGGAAGAAGAAGTCGCCCACGATCGCACCGACCACGGCGAGACCGGCGGAGATCCGCATCCCCGCGAAGATGGCGGGGAGGGCGGCGGGGAACTCGAGCTTCGAGAGGATCGTCCAGCGTCCGGCACGCTGCAGCTGGAACAGTTCGCGCTGGCCGGGGTCGACCGATTGCAGGCCGAAGAGGGTGTTCGACACCATCGGGAACAGCGCGATCATGATGCAGACGATCACGCGGGCCGGGTACTCGAAGCCGAACCAGAAGCCGATCAGCGGCACGAGCGCGAGGATCGGGATGCACTGCAGCACCACCGCGTAGGGATAGAGGGAGCGCTCCACCCATTTCGCCTGGCTCATCGCCACGGCCCAGAGCACGCCGATCACGATGGCGAAGGCGAGTCCCACCAGCGCGACGAGCGTGGTGCGGCCGAGGGCCTGCATGATCTCCAGGAAGGTGGCGGGGTCGAAGAACGCGATCACCACTTCGTGCGGCGGAGGCATGAGGAAGCGGCGCTTCTCGTCGAGCACTACGTAGGTGACGGCGTACCAGATGCCGATGAGGCCGAGGAAGACCAGCAGCGGCGGCAGCCAGGTGGAGGTGCGGCTCTTCGACTTGCGCACGGTCGCCGGGCGGGCGAGGGTGCGCACCTTCGGCGGGGCGGGGGGAGTGGTGGTCATGAGTGTCCCTCTCGGAGAGCGTGCGAGACCTTGCCGCAGAGCTCGGCGTACTCGGCGGTGAAGCGGATGTCGGGATCGCGGGGGAACGGGAACTCCACCGGGAACTCGTCGACGATGTGTCCCGGTCGGCCCGACATCACGATGACGCGGGTGGAGAGGTAGACCGCCTCGGAGACCGAATGCGTGATGAAGAGCCCCGCGAACTGCTGCTCGGTGAAGAGCCGGATCAACTCGTCGTTGAGGCGTTCGCGGGTGATCTCGTCGAGTGCGCCGAACGGCTCGTCGAAGAGAAAGAGCTCGGGGTTGAGGGTGAGTGAGCGGGCGAGGCTCGTGCGCATCTTCATGCCGCCGGAGAGCGTCTTGGGCAGATGCTTCTCGAAGCCGGAGAGCCCCACCAGGTCGATCGCCTCCTTCGCGGTGGCACTGCGCTGCTTCTTCGGGATGCCGTTGAGCTCTGCGAGGAGTTCGACGTTCGCCTGTACGTCGCGCCAGGGCAGCAGCGTCGCGTCCTGGAACACGTAGCCGATGCGGCTCGTGTCGACCTGCGTCACGCCCTCGGTGGCCGGGGTCAGGCCGGACGCGATGCGCAGCAGGGTCGACTTGCCGCATCCGGATGGCCCGACGACGGTCACGAACTCACCGCGGTTGACGGTCAGGGAGACACCGGAGAGCGCGGTGGTGCCGTTCGGGAACGTCATGGCGACGTTCTCGAAGCGCAGCAGCTGATCGGTGGTGGTCGCCGGGGCGACGGGGGGAGGGGCGATGGTCATGGAGCTTCTCACCTCGTTTCGAGAATGGGTTCGGCTGGTGCGGGGATGGGTGTGGGTGCGGGTGCGGGAGCTGGTGCCGCCTCGGCGGCGTTCAGCTCGGGGAGCGCGATCGTGTGGGTGACCTGGCTGTGGGCGACCAGGCGGCCCGCGTGCACCACGAAACGATCGGCGGACGCGTTCGCGATCACCTCCGAGAGGCCGCGACCGCGCACGGCGAGAAGCTCGGCTCGCGCGCCGACCTCGACGCCGGCGACCGGGAGGCTCATCACGTCGCGCGCCCCGGAACTGACGGCGCCGTAGGCCTCGTCGAGGGTGAGGTGCCCGGCCGTGACGAGCAGGGAGGCGGTCTCCAGGGCGTCGCTCCGACCCACGGGGTTGAAGGGATCGCGCACGTTGTCCGCTCCCGCGCCGAGGCGGGCTCCCGCGTCGAGCAGGCTCCGCACCGCCGTGAGGCCGCGCGGAGTGGAGACCGGATGCTCCCAGCCCTGCAGGTACAGGTTGGTGATCGGGAGGGTGACGATACCGATGTCGCTCCGCACGATCTCGGCGATCAGCTCGTCGAGCTCGGCAGCGGGCAGCGTGCCGAGACGGACGCAGTGTCCGGCGGTCACGGGCCGGCTCGCATCCCAGTCGCGGACGACCTCGGCCAGCGTGCGCATGGTGATCGCACCGTCGAGGCTCTCGTCGGTGTGCATGTCGACCCCCACGCCGCGGAGTTCGGCCAGGGCGAGCAGACGGCGGAGGTCGGCCTCGGGGTCGTCGGCCAGGTGCGGCGCGCCGCCCACCAGGTCGACGCCGAGGTCGAGGGCTTCGAGCACGTCGTCGGAAGGGGCGGTCGGACCGGCGAGGGCGACGAGTTCGAGGTCGAGCAGGCCGCGCAGCTCCTCGCGCACCTGCACCAGGGCGCGCACCCCGCGCATCGGGTCGGGCCCGCTGAGGATGTCGACGTGGCAGCGGATGGCCGTGGTGCCGTTCGCGAGCATCCGGAGCGCCTGCTCGCGGGCCCGGTCGGCGATGCTCTCGCTCGACATCGTCGCGGCATAGCGCTTCCACGACTCGATGGCGAGACCGAGGTCGCCCATCGGCGGCTCGATCAGGTCCCAGGAGAGCGCCTTGTCGAGGTGGGCGTGCGGCTCGGCGGGGGCGGTGAGCAGGAGAAAGCCGTCGAGCGCGAGGGTCGTGTCGTCAGCGAGGTCGCTCGGGTGCGGTCGGTTCGAGCCGGCCGGCGTCACCGCGGTGACGGTGTCGCCGGTGATCTCGACGTCGACGACGCGTCCGTCGTGGAGCGTCGCATCCGTCAGCCGGGTGAGTCGCTGGGGGAGTGCGTTCATCGGATCGATCTCCCCGCTGTGAATGGGCGCGCCGGCCCGGGTGATGATCATCGCGACGTCGGGGTGACCGTGGTGGATGTTGATGGGTTCAACAGGGCTCACGCTACGGACGGCTCGTTTCGGGCACGTAACGCAAACATTTCCGATTGTTAATTGCCGCTGACGCCGATTTCGCGCGCGGGCGGGTTGGTGGTTACTGTCTGAGGTGTTCCGACCGAAAGGGGCGCGAATCGTGTCCGGAAGCGTCGCCCTCGACGAGCAGACCGAGCGCCTCGGCGCGCGCATCCGTTCGGTGCGCCAGGCGCGGGGGCTCACGCTGGTGGAACTGGCGCGCCTTGCCGAGCTGTCGCATCCGTTCCTCAGCCAGCTCGAACGCGGGCAGGCGCGGCCCAGCATGCTGTCGCTGGAGCGCATCGCCCGCGCGCTCGGATCGAGTCAGATCGAGTTGATCGCCGCCGCGACCGACGACCTGCTCCCCGGAGACGGCGCCTCCCGGGTGGCGCTCGTCCGCAAGGCGGAGGGGCCTCAGGGGCCGTTCGGCGGCGGCTCGGCGCGCATCCTCGTGCACGGGGAAGGGTCGTTCATCCCGATGGAGTTCCGGGGGTCGAACCACGAGCTGGGCGAGTTCTACCGCCACGCCGAGGCCGAGTTCCTGCACGTCGTGAGCGGAACAGTGCTCGTCGACCTCGGTGACGACGGCGAGTTCGAGCTCGCGCCGGGCGACTCGATCCACTATGCCGGCGGAACCCTGCACCGGTGGTGCTCGCTGGGCCAGGACGAATACCGGTTGTTCATCGTGAAGGAGCGGAGGGCCTCATCGTGACGACAGTGCTCCGCGAGATCGACGCCGTGGTGACCGCGGCGACGCAGGTGGCCGAGGATGTCGTGCTGCTCGAACTGCGGGCGGCCGACGGTTCCCCGCTGCCCGCGTGGGAGCCCGGCGCGCATCTCGACATCGTGGTGCAGCCCGGTGTGGAGCGGCAGTATTCGCTGTGCGGCGATCCCGGCGACCTCTCTCGATACCACGTCGCGGTGCTCCGCGAACCCGACGGCCGGGGCGGATCGGAGCACGTGCACGCGCATGTCTCCAAGGGATCGTCTTTGCGCATCCGGGGTCCGCTCAACCACTTCGCGCTGGTGCCCCCGACCGGGGGGGCGCGCTATGCCTTCGTGGCCGGGGGGATCGGCATCACGCCGCTCGTGCCGATGATCCGCGCCGCGGAGGCCGCCGGCGCGTCCTGGACTCTCGACTACGCCGGGCGTTCGCTCGAACGGATGCCGTTCGTCGACGAGCTGGTGCGGGACTTCGGGGAGCGCGTGCGGGTGCACGTGCCGGGGGCGCCCGGCTCTTCCGGTTCTCGCTTCGACGTCACGTCTCTCTCGTCGCGGATCGCCGACGCGCCCGTGTCGGTGTACTGCTGCGGGCCGGCACGGATGCTCACCGCCCTCGAGCAGGAAGCCGCGGCATCCGCATGGCCCGCAGGCACACTCCACCTGGAGCGCTTCGAGGCGCGCGAGGTGACCGAGCCGGTGCGGCACGAGGCCTTCGAGGTGGAGCTGGAGCTCTCGGGCATGACCCTGTCGGTGCCGCCGGATCGCACGATCCTCGAGGTGGTGGAGGAGGCCGGCGTGCTGGTGCTCTCCTCGTGCCGCGAGGGCACCTGCGGCACCTGCGAGACACCGGTCATCTCGGGCGAGGTCGACCACCGCGACTCGGTGCTCACCCCCGACGAGCAGGCTTCGAACGAGGTCATGATGATCTGCGTCTCGCGGGCGGCCTGTCCCAGGCTGGTGCTGGAGCTGTGATTCCCGCTATGGGCGCCGTGCTTTGCGCGGCGCTCATGGGCGTCGCCGGTCCCTGCCCGGCGCCGCGCGACATGTTCGCGTGAGGTCGCTTCGCGGCCTCGCGCTCACCCAGGGTCGTCGAGTAGGGCCCGTCGCGGGCGGTCTCGTGGGTCAGTTTCGACGGGTGGCGAGCAGAGCGTTCAGGGCCGACGCCAGGGCGCGTTGGTCGTGGGCGACGAGTTCGTAGTCGCGCACCACGACTCGGCCACCGACCACGACGTGGCGGGGGCGACGGCCGGGGGAGGCCCACAGGAGGCCGGCCACGGGGTCGGCGACGCCGGCATCCGCGACGCCGGAGACGTCCCAGACGCAGAGGTCGGCGGCCGCCTCGGGGCGGAGGTGGCCGAGCTCGGGGCGGCCCAGACCGATCGCCGAGCCCTCCGACGCCATCGACAGGATGCTCCGCGCGTCGATCGGCGGGCCGGCGAGCGGCGCCACCTGCATGGCGAGCCGGGCGTCGGCGAGGAGGTGTCCGGCGTCGTTGCTGCCGCCGCCGCTGGTGCCGAGACCCACCGCGATGCCCGCCTCGCGCAGAGCCGCGACGGGTGCGATGCCCCAGCCCATCGGCAGGTCGCAGCCCGGCGCGTGGGTCGCGGTGACGCCGCGGGACGCGAGCAGCGCGATCTCGTCGTCCGTCACCGCGCAGAGGTGGGCAAGCGTCACGTCGGGCGCCAGCCAGCCCCACTCCTCGAGCAGGGCGACCGGCCGCTTGCCGTACTTCTCGAGGGCGATCGCCACGTCGACCTGTTCGTTCGCCTGCGTGCGGCGTCGCAGCCCGCGACGGGCGGCCACCTCGCCGAGCAGCCGGAACGTCGCCTCGCTGTCGCTGTGCACGCCGGCGGGGCCGACCGCGAACTGCAGCATCCCGTCGTCGGAGATTCCGCCGGGCGCATCCGGAACCAGCGCGTCGGCGATCGCGTCGGCCGAGGCCGCGGCCTCTTCGGGATCGTCACGCGCCGAGCCGCGCACGAAGACCAGACGGCCGCCGAGCTCGCGGGCCGCCGCCGCGGTCGCTCGCGCGATGCCGACCGTGTCGCTTCCGGATGGCCAGGTGAGGTGATGGTCGGCGACGGTCGTCACGCCGTCGAGCAGCCCTTCGGCCACCCCGACGAGCGCTGACGCGTGGGCCAGCTCGGGATCGATGCCGATCTCGGCATACGCCGCCGCCATCGTCGGCAGCCAGACGTGCATGGGTACCCCTCGGGTTCCCGGAAGGGTGCGGAAGGCGCTCTGCAGCAGGTGATGGTGGGCGTTGACGAGTCCGGGCGTCACCACGCATCCGCTCGCGTCGAGGTGCTCGACGGCGTCGTTCTCCGGGTCGACCACGAAGCGGTTCGCGTCATCCGCGCTCCGTTCGGTCCTGGCGTCGATGACGATGTGGGCGGCGTCGTGGATGATGAGCATGGTGATTTTGTAACACTTTCATGTGTCAGGCTGATGACGCCGAAGCCGTAGGCTCGTGCTCTCAGACCGTGGATCGGAGGGACGGATGCTCGAACTCGCCTCTGCGCTGCTCGCTTCGCTGGCAGCGGGGCACCGGATCGCGGTCGCCACCGTGATCGGTGTCGACGGCAGTGCGCCGCGAGCGCTGGGCACCTCGATGGCGGTCGACGACGAGGGCCGGGTCATCGGCAGCATCTCCGGCGGCTGCGTCGAGGGCGCGGTGTACGAAGCCTGCGAGCGGGTGCTGGCGTCGGGTGAGGCCGAGGTCTGCGAGTTCGGCTTCAGTGACGCCGACGCGTTCGCAGTGGGTCTGGCGTGCGGGGGCCGGTTGCGCGTGTTCGTGCAGGAGCTCGGGCTCCCGGGCGCGCGGAACGCCCTCTCCGGGCCTGTTCTCGACGAGCTCGAGCGGGCCGCGGCGGGGCGCGCGGCCGGGCTCGCACTCGTCACGGCGGGCGAGCTGGTGGACGTTCTGGCGGCGCACGAGGACGCGGACGGGACCGTCGTCCGCGCCCGGGTGCTCGCGGCGCTGGACGCCGCGGTCCACGCCGGTCGCTCGGTGCGACGGAGCGTGGACTGCGACGGTGAGGCGGTCGACGCCGTCTTCCTGGTGAGCGCCCCTCCGCCGCGGATGATCATCTTCGGCGCGGTCGACTTCTCCGTCGCGCTCTCGAACGCCGCCGCCCTGCTGGGCTATCGGGTCACGGTCTGCGACGCCCGGCCGGTGTTCGCGACGCCCGAACGATTCCCGTCGGCCGAGGTGGTCAATCAGTGGCCGTCCGACTACCTGGCACAGACCGCCGTCGACGAGCGCACGGCCCTGTGCATCTTGACGCACGACGACAAGTTCGACATACCGCTGCTCGAGGTCGCCCTCGCGCTCCCCGTCGCCTACGTGGGTGCCATGGGCTCCCGCACGACGCACGAGCGGCGCGTCCGGGCGCTGCTCGAGCGCGGTCTCGACCCTGCGGCGCTCGACTCGTTGCACTCGCCGATCGGGCTCGACATCGGCGCATCGACGCCCGAGGAGACCGCGGTGTCGATCCTCTCCGAGATCCTCGCCGTGCGAACTCGGCGCTCGGGTGCTTCGCTCCGCACGACCGACGGGCCCATCCACCGATCGAGCGCCATGGAGGCCGCGAATGAGCTCTGAACAGCGGATCGTCATCGAGAACGCCTACGTCGCGACCGTGGACATAGCCGGAACGGAATACGACTCCGGGCACGTGGTGGTCGACGGGCGGGAGATCGTCGCAGTGGGTGCCGGACCGGCCCCGGCCTGGGCGCTGGCGGGGTCGTCGAACCCGGCTTCGGGGGTCAATGCGCCGGCATCCGCTTCCCTTCGCACCGTCACGCGGGTGGACGGCACGGGGCACCTCCTCACCCCGGGACTCATCAACACACATCACCACCTCTACCAGTGGCTGACGCGCGGCATCGCGCAGGACTCGATCCTGTTCGACTGGCTCACCACGCTCTACCCCACCTGGTCGAAGATCACGGCCGACACGGTGGGCGCCGGCGCTCTCGGCGGCATGGCCGTCGGTGCGCTGTCGGGATGCTCGACGATGGGCGATCATCACTACGTCTTCCCGCGCGGGGCGGGAGACATCCTCGGCGGCATCGTCGACGCGGCAGGATCGCTCGGTGTCCGGCTGCACGGCACCCGCGGCTCGATGGATCTCGGTGCGTCGCAGGGCGGGCTGCCGCCCGACTTCGCCGTCGAGACCACCGCCGACGCACTGCAGGCGAGTGCGGATGCGGTGGCCCGGTTCCACGACCCGTCGCGCGAGTCGATGGTCAAGATCGCCATCGCGCCCTGCTCGCCGTTCTCGGTCACGTCGGACCTGCTGCGGGAGGCCGCCGTGCTCGCCCGCTCGCTCGACGTGCGCCTGCACACGCACGGCTCCGAGACGGTGGAGGAAGACGCGTACTGCCTCGAGCGCTTCGGTCGCACCCCCACCGAGTACCTCGACGATCTCGGCTGGCTCGGCGACGACGTCTGGATGGCCCATTGCGTGCACCTCGACGAGCACGCGATCGCCCGCTTCGCCGCCACGGGCACGGGGGTCGCGCACTGCCCGTCGTCGAATGCGCGGCTCGCGGCGGGGATCGCGCCCATCCCGCAGTTGCTCGCCGCCGGTGTGCCGGTCGGGCTCGGCGTCGACGGATCGGCCTCGAACGAATCCGGGCAACTGGGCACGGAGATCCGGATGTCGGTGCTCGTCAACCGGCTGCGCGCGGGCGCTGACGGGATGAGCGGCCGGTCCGGGCTCTACCTCGCCACCATGGGTGGTGCCCGGGTACTCGGCCGCGATCGCGAGCTCGGGTCGATCGAGGTCGGGAAGCTCGCCGATCTGGCCCTCTGGAAGATCGACGGTGTGGAGCACGCGGGGATCGTCGATCCCGTCGCCGCGCTCACCCTCGGCGCGCAGCCGCCCCTTTCCCTCCTGCTCGTCGACGGCCGTGAGGTCGTGCGCGAAGGCAGACTGGTGCGGGTCGACGAGCGCGACGTCGCGCGGCAGGTGACGGCGGCGGTGGGGGAGCTGCTCGCGCTCTGAGACACTCGGTCGAGTCGTTCGCTCGGCTTCGCGTCACATCCGCGCGCGGCGGCCGCGCTCGATGAACGACTTGGGCTGCCGGTCGAGCTCGTTGTAGAGGCGGCGTTCCACGGTGTCGTGCGGGCTGCTGTTGGCGTCGATGCCGACCAGCCAGACCAGGCCCTTCGCGCCGTAGGGATCGTCGGCGAGCAGGGCGATCGAGAAGAGCCGGTCCTTACCGGCCGATTGCTCGGCCCAGGCGAGTGCTTCCATGAACGTGGTGTCGGTCAGGTCGTGCGCCTGCGTGGTGAAGGGTCCGTCGCCCGAGTAGAAGAACACGCGGAAGACGGATTCGACACGCTCCCAGACGGTGTCGCGTTCGTCCCCCGGCTGCACCTTCACGCCACCAGCGTAGGGGCGGGAGCCCGCGACCGTCGACAACGAAATGCCGGTTGGACCGACAATTGCGGTGTTTTTCGTGGGTGCCGGACGGCTTTCGGGGGTGTCAGATGCCGAGGATCAACGACAGCGCGATGGCGAACATCACGAGCGCGATGACGCCGTCGAGGATGCGCCAGGCGAGCGGTCGTGCGAAGACTGGTCGGAGCAGTCGCGCACCATAACCCAGCGCGGTGAACCACACGACGCTCGCGATGGCCGCGCCGATGCCGAAGAGCCAGCGTGAATCGCCGTGGGAGTTCGCCACCGACCCGAGCAGCACGATCGTGTCGAGGTAGACGTGCGGGTTGAGCCAGGTGAGTGCGAGGCAGGTCGCGACGGTGGCGGCGAGCCCGGCGGTCAGGCGCGTGGTGTCGGGAGCCAGTGCCGAGGGTCGCAGCGCTCGTCGGGCGGCGAGCACGCCGTACACGACCAGGAAGGCGGCGCCGCCGATCCGCACGATCGTCATGAGCACCGGCAGGCGGTCGATCGCCAGGCCGACCCCGCTGATTCCGACGCCGATGAGCACCGCATCCGAGAGGGCGCAGACGGCGACGACCGCGAACACATGCCGGCGGAGGAGTCCCTGGCGCAGCACGAAAGCGTTCTGGGCCCCGATCGCGACGATGAGCGAGAGGCCGAAGCCGAAGCCGGCGAGGGCTGAGAGGGGGTCGATCGATGCGGGCACCTCTCGACAGTAGGCGGGGACTGGTCCGCAATCCAGCTAATCATTCTGATGCTGCATTAGAGTCGCTAATCATGCAATGGGATCTCGCTCAATTGGCCGCCCTCAGTGCCGCCGTCACCGAAGGCAGCTTCGAGGCCGCGGCTCGTGCGTTGAACGTCACGCCGTCCGCCGTCAGTCAGCGGATCAAGGCGCTGGAGAGCGCCGTCGGCCGCGTGCTGCTGCAGCGGAGCAAACCCGTGCGCGCGACCGAGTCCGGGGAGGCGATCCTGCTCCTGGCCCGCCAGATCGAGATGTTGGCCGGTGACGCGCTGCGCGGACTCGGTGACCCCGACGACCGGCCGGGTGACGGCGCTGCGGGTGGGCATCCCGGTTCTCTCGGTGATGCCCGTGCCCGTCCGGCACCGGTGCGGATGCCCATTGCCGTCAACGCCGACTCGCTCGCCACCTGGATTCTGCCGGCGCTTTCCGAACTCGCGTCGACCATGGCGTTCGACCTCTATCGGGAAGACCAGGCGCACACCACGACGCTGCTCCGCGAAGGGACGGTGATGGCGGCGATCACGGCGGTGGCCGAGCCTGTACAGGGGTGCTCGTCGACGCTGCTCGGCGCGATGCGCTATCGGCCGATGGCCAGTCCCGCGTTCGCGGCGGCGTGGTTCCCGGACGGCGTCACTCCCGAATCGCTGGCCGTCGCGCCCGTCGTGGTCTTCGACCGACGCGACGACCTGCAGGATGCCTACCTCCGAGCGCGCACGACGGCACCGGTCGATCCTCCGCGCCATTTCGTGCCCGCCTCGGGTGACTTCGTCGCGGCCGTGCGGCTCGGCTTCGGCTGGGGGATGGTCCCCGATCTGCAGAGCGACCCCTCGAGGGATCCTTCCGCCGCCACGACGCTCGTCGACCTCGATCCTCAGGGCGCCATCGACGTGCCGCTCTACTGGCAGCAGTGGCAACTGCACACGCGCTCGCTCGAACGGCTCTCCGGTGTGATCGCCGCAGCCGCACACCGCACCCTGCGCTGAGGCGACGTGGCTCGGATCCTCGTCCGACGAGCCCTCACCACAGCCCAAGTCGTGGCCCCAGCCCGCTCAGGTGTTGAGCATCCTCCAGACCCGGTCGCGCGAGATCGGAAGTTCATGCGGCCGCACACCGGTCGCGCGCCGGACGGCGTTCGCCAGTGCCGCCGCCACGGGATTGTACGGAGCCTCGCTCATCGATTTGGCACCGAACGGCCCGACCTCGTCGTCCGTCTCGGCGAAGTACACCTCGGTCTCCGGCACGTCGACCATCTGGGGCAGGTGGTAGCTCCGGAAGACCTGTGTCGTCACCCGCCCTTCGTCGAGGATCATCTCCTCGTAGAGCGCCGACCCGATCGCCTGGGCGACCCCACCTTCCACCTGTCCACGCAGCTGCGCCGGGTTCATGACGAAACCCGGATCCGCGGTCTGGACCGACTGCAGGATCCGCACCTCGCCGGTCGCCGAGTTCACCGCGACCCGGACTCCGTGCACATTGAAGGCGAGCGAGCGCTTCGATCCGTCTTCTGAACCTTCGGCAGTGAGGAACCCGCCGGAGGCGGCGGCGATCTCGGCGAGGGTCACGAGGCGATCTCCGATCCGCACCCCGTCCGGACCCAGGTCCCCCGAATCCAGGGCGGAAGCTCCAGCGGGTTCCGACCCGGTCCCTGTGCCCACGATCTCCGCGGCGACCCGCAGCACATCGGCCTTCAGGGCGAGCGCCGCGGCATGCAGGGCCTTGCCGGCGACCACGATGCCCGCCGACCCGAACGCGCCGGTGTCGTACTTCGCGGCATCCGTGTCGGATTGCTGGATGCGGACACGGTCGACCGTGGTGCCGAGCACGCTCGAGGCGATCTGCGTGTGCACCGTCGTGGTGCCGTTGCCGAACTCCGAGGTGCCGACACCGATGAGGTAGCGGCCGTCGGCCTCCAGGGTGATGCTCGCCTGCGAGAAGTGGCCGCGCGGCGGCAGCGTGGCGATCATGGTCGCCGCCATCCCCTCGCCCACCGACCACTCCGGCCCCCCAGGCGCTGCCACACCGTTGCCGCGTGCCAGCGCACTCTGCGTGAGGTCGAGGCACTGATCGAGACCGTAGCTGCCGAAGGTCAGGTCGTCGCCCTCCACGTGGGCCGCGACGAGCGGTTCCCCGGGTCGCACGGCGTTGCGGCGACGCAGCTCGAAGGGGTCGATCCCGAGCTTCACGGCCAGCTCGTCCATCGCCGACTCGATGCCGAACACGACCTGCCCGAGCCCGTAGCCCCGGAACGCCCCGGAGGGGATGTTGTTCGTGTACACCACCTCCGCGTCGATCTTCTTGTGCGGAGCCGTATAGAGGCTCACGGTCTCGCCGACGCTGTGGAACATCACGCCAGGACCGTGGTTCCCGTACGCTCCGGTGTCGCTCAGCACGTCGATGGCGATGGCGGTGAGCTTGCCGTCGTTCGTGGCTCCGAGCTCGACCGACACCCGCATGGGGTGGCGGCACGGCGCCAGGGTGAACTCGTCGCTGCGGGTGAACTCGAACTGCACCGGCCGTCCGGTCTTCAGCACGGCCAGGGTCACCACGTCTTCGGTGAGGATCTCCTGCTTGCCGCCGAAGCCGCCACCGACCCGCGCGGTGAACACCCGCACCCGGTCGGGCTCGAGCCCGAAGATGTGGCTGATCTCGTCGCGCACGAGGAACGGAACCTGCGAACTGGTGCGCAGCACCAGGCGACCGTCGTCGTCGATCCAACCGATCGTGCCGTGGGTCTCGAGGGCCGCGTGCGAGACCCGGTGTGTCTGCCACGTGCCGGACACGCGCACGTCGGCGGCGCCGAGTCCTTCGGCGACCGACCCGACTTCGGAGTGGACGGACGCGATGACATTGCGCTCCGGCTCGGCCACGCGCGACTCCGACGACGGCTTGTCGGCGTGCAGCAGAGGCGCGCCGGGCTGACGGGCCTCTTCGGGGTCGAAGACGGCGGGCAGCACGTCGTATTCGACGTGGATGAGACGGCAGGCGGCTTCGGCGATGGCGACGGAATCGGCCACGACGGCGGCGATCCGTTGACCGCGGAAACGCACCACGGTGTCGAACACCTTCGTGTCATCGGGGTCGTCGGTGCGGAACTCGTGCCGGGCGGTGGAGTACAGCGTGTCGGGGGAGTCCGCGGCCGTGAGAACCGCGTGCACCCCGGGCAGCGCTTCGGCAGCGCTCGTGTCGAGCGACAGCACACGTGCGTGCGCGTGAGGGCTCTGCAGCAGCTTGAGATGAGTGAGCCCTGGAACGGCGACGTCGAGCGTGTAAGGCTCCCGACCGGTGACGACGCGTTTACCGGCGGGTGCTCCCACCGAGGTGCCGACCGTCAGCGGGGCAGGGCTTCCTGGGGTGGGCGCGGACGCAGCATCCGGCCGACCCGTCTTCCGCACCTCGCCGCTCACTCCGCCGCAGCCCGCGCCGTCAGCACGGCCGTGGTCGTCGCCGCGGAGGGACGCCGCCTCGCAGACACCCTGCCGGATGGACGCCTCGATCGCCCGGTAGCCCGTGCAGCGGCACAGATTGCCCTTCATCAAGCGCGGCAGATCGTCGAGCTGCTCCGGCTTCAGTGTGGTGGCCGTGACCACCATGCCGGCCGTGCAGAAACCGCACTGGAAGCCCGCGTTCTCCACGAAGCTCTCCTGCACGGCGCTCAGATCGGACGGGTCGCCGAGTCCGGCGACGGTGGTGACGATCGTGTTCTCCGCGCGATAGGCCGGGAAGACACAGGAGTGCACCGGGGTGCCGTCGACGATCACCGAGCAGGCCCCGCAGTCGCCCGAGTCGCAGCCCTTCTTCACCTCGAAGTGACCCTGATCGCGGATGAAGGTGCGCAGGCACTGCCCGGGCGCCGGATCGGCCTCGAGCTGTTCGCCGTTCATGATGAACTTCATCGGGCGACCTCCGAACCCGCGGTGACGGCCGTGTCGGGCTCCGAGAGCTCGGCCAGGATCTCCCGGCCGAGAACGGCCGACACCGCCCTCCGCCAGTCGGCAGCCCCATGCGGATCGGTGAACCAGGTCTCGATGCTCTCCACATCGGTCGTGAGCCGGGCAGCATCCGGGAGCGACGCGTAGCGGAGTTGCTCGGGATGCAACGTCGCCCCCGACACCGTGAGCGTGAAGGCGCCGTCGCGGTCGAGTCGCCCGATGATGACCGCGCCCGACCTCCCGAGGGGCGAGAGCGCGATCTTGCGATAGGCCGTGCGCGCCTGCAGCGCGGCGAGGGGAACCTCGACCGCCCGCAGGACGTCACCCTGTCGTAGGGCGTTGGTGCCGTTGCCGGTGACGAACGAGGCCACCGGCATCCGCTCGTCGCTCCCGTCGGCACGCCAGATCAGCGCCTCGGCGTCGAGCGACGAGAACAACGACGTCATCGGCCCGGCCGGTAGCGAGGCGCAGATGTTGCCCCCGACGGTCGCCACGTTCCACACCTTGAACGAACCGAGCAGAGCGGTGCAGCACTGGAAGAAGAGCGGATGCGCCGGCCACCCGTGGTCGTCGGGCAGGGCCGCCAGCTCCGCGAGCGTGCAGGTGGAGGCCACTTCCAGCCCCGTCTTGGTGACGGTGAGCGACGGCCAGCTGAAGGTCATCAGGTCGACGAGCGAGGCGAGGTGGTCCTGCCGCTCGGAGAAGAGCCACGACCCACCGGCGAGGGGAGCGGCGGTGGCGCCGAGCGCGGTGAGATCGTCGCGACGACGGGCGGGGACGATGGCCGCGATGGTGTTCAGGTCCACTGGTGCTCCGTTCGAATCTGCTGTTGCACCATTAGTAGACCTCAGCGATGTGTCGGCGGTGTAACGTCGGCCGTTCTGGGGGTAATTCCTCTCGTCGACCTGACTGTGCAGAACTGGACGACGGACGTCCATTCGGCCTGATCAGAACGGCCTTCCGAGCTCAGCCGATGGAAGCGACCCATTCTGAGGTGCCGTCGTCGAAGGACTGCTCCTTCCAGATCGGCACCTTCGCCTTGACCTCGTCGACGAGTGCGGCGCACGCCGCGAACGCCTCGGCGCGGTGGGCGGAGGCGACCGCGCAGGCGAGAGCCACGTCGCCGATGCCCAGGTCGCCCACACGGTGGGCCACCGCGACGGTGACGGCCGGATGCGCGCGGGCGACGTCGAGCGCGACCTCCTGGATGACCGCCGAGGCGCTCGGGTGCGCGCTGTAGCTCAAGGCGATCACGCCGCGTCCCTCGTCGTGGTCGCGCACGACTCCGGCGAATGTGACGACCGCTCCCGAGGCGGCCCCCTCGACGGCGGCGGCGCACTCCTCGACCGAGATGGCCGACTCGGCGACCCGGGCGAAGACGACCCGATCCGACTCCGCGGCGGGAGCTTCTTGGGCGTCGACATCCCTCGTCTTCCCCGGATCTCCGCCGATGTCAGTCGTGTCTGGCATGGTCACCCCCATGAATCTGATCCACCAGATGATCGAGCACCCCGTCGAGCACCGAGAGGCCGTCGCGCACCCCACCCGACGAACCCGGGACATTGACGATCAGCGTGCGTCCGGCCACACCGGCCAGGCCACGCGAGAGGATGGCGAGCGGTGTCTTCGTGGCGCCGACCCGCCGGATCTCTTCGGCGAGACCGGGCACCTCGAAATCGAGCAGTGCGCGGGTCTCTTCGGGCGTGCGATCCGTGGGCGAGACGCCGGTCCCGCCGGTCGTGACGACGAGGGGCAGGGCCTCGTCGATGGCCTCGCGGAGGGCTGCACCGACGGGCTCGCCGTCGGGCACCACGAGAACGGTCGCGTCCCAGCCGCGCGCGGCGAGCCAGTCGCGGATGACGGGACCGGTCGTGTCGGCGTAGACGCCCGCCGCGGCGCGGTTCGAGGCGACGACCACCCGCGCCCTGCGAGGAAGGCCCGCGCCGGATCCCGAAGGATCGCGGTGATCGGGGTGCTCGTCGTGGGGGGTCATGCCCGAACCCATTCGCCGCTGGCGCCGCCCGACTTCGAGAGCACCTCGATGTCGGTGATCGTCGCTCCGCGATCCACGGCCTTGATCATGTCGTACACCGTCAGGGCGGCGACGGATGCGGCGGTCAGCGCCTCCATCTCGACCCCGGTGACTCCGGTGGTGGTGACCGAGGTCTCGATCCGGATGCTCGACTCGTCAGTGCTGAACTCCACGGTCACTCCGGAGAGGGGCAACGGATGGCAGAGCGGGATGAGGTTCGGGGTCTGCTTCGCCGCCAGGATCCCGGCCACCCGGGCGACCGCGAGGGGCTCGCCCTTCGGGAGGTCGCCCGCGATGAGCATCGCGATGACCTCGGGCCGGGTGTGCACCACAGCCTGGGCCGTGGCGACACGCTTGGTCACCGCTTTGCCGGACACGTCGACCATGTGCGCCGATCCGTCGGCGGTGATGTGCGTCAGTTCGGTGCCGTCAGCCATCGATCCTCCAGTAGTCGAGTTCGTCGCCGGCCGCGACGGCCGAGACGCCCACGGGAACGTGGACCAGGACCGTGGACTCGGCGTAGGAATGCAGGAGATGACTCGATGGTCCGCCCACCAGCTCGAGGGTGCCGTCTTCGCGCACGATCCCGCGGCGCAGCTGGTGGGAGCCGGCCGGGGAGTCGAACGCGTGCGATGCGCGCCCGCGGCGCAGTTCGCGCAGCGGGGAGGAGACGCCGAGCGCCGAGAGGATGGCGGGTCGCAGGAACGCCTCGAACGACACGAGGGCGCTCACCGGGTTACCGGGCAGGCAGACGACCGGGATGGCCTCCGGCAGGGTCGCGAGGCCGAATCCCTGCGGTCCGCCCGGCTGCATCGCCACCTTCTCGAAGCGCACTCCGCGCGACTCGAAGGCGTCGCGCACGACCTCGCGCGCGCCCGCGCTGACCCCGCCGACCGTGACGACCAGATCGACCCCGGGCGCTGCGCGGGTGACGATGTCGAGAAGGTCGGCCGCGTCGTCGGACCGGCACGGAATCGCCGTCACCGCGCATCCGATGCTCTGAAGGGAGGCGGTGAGCGCGACGGTGTTCGCGTCGTAGATCTGCCCGGGTCGCAGCTGCGACCCCGGATCGCGGATCTCGTGACCCGTGGAGACGAGCAGCACCCGCGGCCGGCGCCGCACGGGCACCGTCGTCGCGCCGGTGCCCGCGACGACGCCCAGCTGCGCCGCGCTCAGCCGGCTTCCGGCGCGCAGGAGAGTTTGTCCGCTCGCGATGTCGGAGCCGGCCTCCCGCACGAACGTGCCCGGCAGGACGGGCTCGGTGAACCGCACGGTGGCGTCGCTCGAAGGGGCCGGGAAGACGGAGGGATCGGCGCGCTCGATCGGGATGACGGCGTCCGCGCCCTCCGGCACGGCTGCGCCGGTCATGATCGGCGTGGCGGTGCCGGAGGCATGGCGGCCGAAGGTGTCGCCCGCGGCGATCCGGGCCGACACGGGGAGGCTGACCGGCGAGCCAGGGGAGGCGGTCTCGAGATCCGCGGATCGCACCGCGAACCCGTCCATCTGCGAGTTGTCGAACGCCGGAAGGCTCGACGGAGCGACCAGATCGGACGCCAGTACCCGGTGGGCGTAACGCTGCGGGTGCGCCGTAAACTCGTCGCCCGAGACGGTCAGGATCTCGGTGTCGAGGGCGCTCGAGATGCCGGCCACGAGCGCCGTCACGTCACGGCGATGGTCCTCGATCGTGCGCATCGCTCCAGTCTGCACCATCGCTGTCCGCACCACCGGTCGAGGGCCGGTGCGAGGCGTGCCACCGGACGGGCGATCAGTGCTCGCGGAGGGCCCGGAGCGGCACCGTGTCCACGCACGGGACGGCGAGCAGGTCGCCGACATGGATGTCTTCCGGCACCGGCACGACGACGGTCTGCTCGTCGCTCGAGACGCACTCCGCGACCACGCGACGCGCGGTCGAGACGCGCCCGACCAGGCGCGCTTCGCTCGGCACCGGATGCGCGTGGCCGAGATCGCCGTCGACGATCACGCGGAGAGGCCGGGTGCTCGCCGTCGGGTCCGCCGGCATCCGCTCCACGTCGAGGATGCGCACGACCACGACGCAGGCCTGCGCGGTGGGTGACGGTCGTCCGTGAGTGCCCGGCACGACGGCCGCCGCGGTGTGCACGCACGGAGTGCCGCAGAGCTCGACGAGCCGCAGCAGGGAGATTCCGGCGACGAGGACGTCGGTGGTGGTCGCGACGGTGTGCTCGGGCCACCGGTCGGCCGACAGCGGGTCGGGGATGCTGCGGCGGAGCGAGGGGATGATGGTGGTGAGGGTCATCGGCGGTGTCCGGAGGGGTGGCGTCCGGAGACGGTATGGCTGTGCATGACTCAGCTCTACGCCTGCCGGTCCCGGGAAGCGGCGCTCCTCACACGATCCTGGCGGCTCGACGGCGCTTCCGTACGGCACGCTGACGACGATCGCCCGTACGGCGCGCGGGCGGGTTCGCAGGCATGGCGCGTAGGCTTTCACCATGAGCGTCGTCCTGGGAATGCCGCAGCCGCGTCCCGCTGCCGGTTCGAACCGCCTCGTCGCGACGGGCGGGATCCGCCCGGCGGTCGCTCTGCCGGCCGAACGGCCCGACGCATCCGGTCTCGTCGATCGCTTCGGCCGCGAGGCCACCGACCTGCGCATCTCGCTCACCGACCGCTGCAACCTCCGCTGCACCTACTGCATGCCGGCCGAGGGTCTCCCGTTCCTGGCACCGCCGGCACTGATGTCGCTCGAGGAGATCACCCGCTTCGCCCGCATCGCGGTGACCGACTTCGGGGTGCGCCAGGTGCGCTTCACCGGGGGCGAGCCGCTGCTGCGCAAAGACCTGGTGGAGATCATCCGGTCGGTCGCGGCGCTCGAGCCCCGCCCCGAGATCTCGCTCACCACCAATGCGATCGGCCTCACCAGCCGGGCGACGGCGCTCGCCGAAGCGGGTCTGGACCGGATCAACGTGTCGCTCGACTCGATCCATCCGGAGACCTTCGCGAAGATCACCCGGCGACCGTTCCTCGATCGCGTGCTGTCGGGGATCGACGCCGTGCGAGCCGCCGGGCTGAAATCCACGAAGATCAATGCGGTGCTGATGCCGGGGATCAACGACCACCAGGCCGTCGAGCTGCTCGAGTGGGCACTGGCCGGCGGGCACCAGCTGCGCTTCATCGAGCAGATGCCGCTCGACGCCGACCACACCTGGGAGCGTGAGTCGATGATCACGGCCGCGCAGATCCGCGAGCGGCTGGCGGTGCGCTACCTCCTGAGCCCCGACGACGCACCCCGCGACGGCGCCCCCGCCGAACTCTTCCAGGTGCGGGAGCAGGCCGACGGACCGGATGGACCCATGCTCGGACTGGTCGGCATCATCGCCTCCGTGAGCGAGCCGTTCTGCGCGGATTGCCGTCGCACCCGGCTCACAGCCGAGGGCGCGGTCCGCAGCTGCCTCTTCTCGCACACCGAGACCGACCTGCTCGGGCCTCTGCGCGAGGGCGCCGCCGACGCCGAGCTCGCCGACCTCTGGCGGAGCGCGATGTGGGCCAAGCCGTCGGGCCACCACATGAACGAGGCCGGATTCGCCCAGCCCGACCGTCCGATGAGCGCGATCGGCGGCTGAGTGGGCATCCGCATCCGCTACTTCGCCGCGGCGAAGGCCGCCCTCGGCGTGGGCGAGGAACAAGCCGACGCCGCGGGCGCCACGATCGATGCACTGATGCGGGAGCTGGCCGCCGGAGCTCCGGATCCGGATACCGCAGCGGCGGTGCTCGACCGGTGCTCCTTCATCCTGAACCAGCACGCCACCACCGATCGCACCACCGTGCTGCGCGAGGGCGACGACCTCGACGTGCTCCCGCCCTTCGCCGGCGGCTGACCGACGAGTTCGGCCGGTCGCGGCGGCGCGACGCTAGTACCGGGGCTTCGTGGGCTCCACATCCGTGACCCAAGCGTCGATGCCGCCGCGCACGAACACCACGTCCTCCCACCCGTTCTGGCGAAGGGCCGCTGCCGCGCGCTGCGACCGCGCGTCGTGGTGGCAGTGCACGATCACCTTCTCCTGCGGCGGCAGGATCTCGCGGGCGGCGTCGCTGAGGATCTGACCGAGCGGCACCAGTTCGGCGCCGTCGATCGACACGAGTGCGTGTTCGTGCGGCTCCCGCACGTCGACGAGCACGAAATCGGCGTCGCCGCGCCCGCGGGCGTCGAGCAGATCCTTCAACTCCGTCGGCGAGATGGAGTCGAGCGGGGCGGGGGAGGCGGGTGAAGCGGATGCGTCGGTCACGGACTGCCTTTCGAAGAGCTTGGTCGCGGGGCCGGTTGCGCCCACTCCCTGGTTGGTAACGCTGTAGGGCTCGCCGATATTCGCGGCCTTGGCCCGCGGTGTCGCGTGCCCGAACGGCACCTCGCGCCAGGATGCGTCGAGCGCGTCGTGCACGAGCAGGCGACCGAGCAGGGGCTCGCCGTAGCCACCGAGCAGCTTGAGCGTCTCGGTGGCCATCACGGCGCCGAGGGCGGCGCAGACCGGACCGAGGACGCCGGCGACCGAGCAGGACTCGGCGGGGTCGGCATCCGGCTGCTCCGGGTAGAGGTCGTCGAGGGTGCGGTCGAGGCCGTCGGGGGCGGTGGCCCAGAACACGGTGACCTGCCCGTCGAAACGCAGCACCGACGCCCAGACGAGCGGTTTGCCCACCAGCGCGCAGGCGGCGTCGACGACGTACTGCACCTCGAAGTTGTCGGTTCCGTCGACGATCACGTCGTACTCGGAGACGAGTTCGAGCACGTTCGAGGTGGTGACCTCTTCGTCGTGCTCGATGACGTCGACGAGCGGATTGAGGGCACGCACCGCGGCCGCGGCGGAGGCGGTCTTGCGTTCACCGACCCGCGCATCCGTATGGATGGTCTGCCGTTGCAGGTTCGACACCTCGACGACGTCGTGATCGGCGATCCCGATGGTGCCGACGCCGGCAGCGGCGAGGTACTGCAGGACGGGGGAGCCGAGACCGCCCGCGCCGAGCACGAGCACGCGTGAATCCTTGAGACGTCGCTGGCCCTCCACGCCGAGGTGCGGGAGCGCGATCTGCCGGGCGTACCGCACCAGCTCCTCGCGGGTCAGTTCCGGGCCGGGGGAGACCAGTGCCTTCAGGGCCATCCGGGATTCCTTTCGCGTCCTCTCCAGCGTAAGGCTGTGGAGAACCCTCCCGGCGCCGCTCGTTCTCCACACCCCTTTCGAAGCGCAGCGGATGCCCCCTACCGTGGTCGGCATGACACTCACCTGGACCCAGATCGTGATCGACTCCGAGAACCCGCGAGACCTCGCCCATTGGTGGAGCGACGTGCTCGGCTGGCCCGTCACCTACGAGGCCGATGACGAGGAGGAGGTGGAGATCGCCCCGCACGCCGAGGCCCAGCCGTCGATCCTGTTCGTCCCGGTGCCGGAGAAGAAGTCGCTGAAGAACCGGCTTCACCTCGACTTCCGGCCCGACGACCAGGCCGCCGAGGTCGAACGGCTGCTGGCGGCCGGGGCGACCCGCGCCGATGTGGGGCAGGGCGACGACGTGAGCTGGGTGGTGCTCGCCGATCCCGAGGGCAACGAGTTCTGCGTGCTGCGGGCCCGATGAGGCCCCGATGCCCGTCATTGCACGGGATCGGGCGCGGGATTCGATACCGTAGTGCACACCGGAGGCGCGAAAGCGGGATGAGAGGCGGCGCGTGTACCTGAAGAGCTTGACCCTCAAGGGATTCAAGTCCTTCGCCAACCCCACCACCTTCGCGTTCGAGACGGGTGTGACCTGCGTGGTCGGCCCGAACGGCTCCGGCAAGAGCAACGTGGTCGACGCCCTGGCCTGGGTGATGGGCGAGCAGGGGGCCAAGACTCTCCGCGGCGGCAAGATGGAAGACGTCATCTTCGCCGGCACGAGCACCAAGGGTCCGCTCGGTCGAGCCGAGGTCACCCTCACCATCGACAACGCGGATGGCGCACTGCCGATCGAGTACTCCGAGGTCACGATCAGCCGCACGCTGTTCCGCAACGGCGGGAGCGAATACGCCATCAATGGCGACAGCTGCCGGCTGCTCGATGTGCAGGAACTCCTGTCTGACTCGGGGCTGGGCCGTGAGATGCACGTCATCGTGGGCCAGGGGCAGCTGGATGCCGTGCTGCACGCGACCCCCGAGGGGCGGCGCGGATTCATCGAGGAGGCCGCGGGCATCCTGAAGCACCGTCGTCGCAAGGAGAAGACGCAGCGCAAGCTCGAGGCGATGCAGGCGAACCTCACCCGGTTGAGCGACTTGGCGGGGGAGATCCGCCGGCAACTGAAGCCACTCGGCCGCCAGGCGGAGATCGCGAAGGAAGCCCAGTCGATCGCCGCGATCGTGCGCGATGCCCGGGCCCGGCTGCTGGCCGACGAGATCGTGGGCCTCCGAACGGCTCTGGATGCCCACTCCCGCAGCGAGAGCGAGCGGCACACCGAGCGCATCGTGCTGCAGGAGCGGCTCGAACAGAACCAGCTTCGCGTCAACCGGCTCGAGCAGGCCCAGGTCGGCGACGCCGTCGATCTGGCCCGCCGCACGAGTTTCGGGCTCGAGTCCGTGCAGGAGCGGCTGCGCAACCTCTACAACCTCGCCACCCAGAGGCTCGCCCTTCTCGGCAGCGAGGAGAGCGTTCCGGATGCCGGTCCGAGTGTCACGCCCTCCATGGTGAGCGACTCGAAGGCCGAGGTGGTCCGCCTGCAGGGCGAGGTCGCCGCGGCGCAGGCGGCGTGGGAGGCCGCGCAACTGGTCACCACCCGGGCTCGGAGTTCGCTCGACGCGCTCGATGAGCAGATCGCCTACCAGAGCTCCCTCGTGTCGAAGCACGACCTCGAGCTCTCGAAGCTCACCGGGCAGCTCGAGTCGGCCAACACCCGGCTGGCCACCGTGCGCGGCGAGGTGCTGCGGCAGCAGAACGCGCTCGATGCCGCAACGGCGCGACGCGAGACGGCGCAGGCCGACTTCGTCCGAGCCGAAGCCGAGGCGGCCGTCGGCGAGGTCGACGAGACCGACCTCGACGAGGCCTACGAATTCGCACAGTCGCAGGTGTTCGAGGCGGAGGCCGAGATCGAACGCCTCCGTGAAGAACTGCACACCCACGAGCGTGAGCGCGATGCACTCGCCGCCCGAACGAGTGCACTCACCATGGCCCTCGACCAGAAGGACGGTTCCGCCGAACTCGTCGCGGCCCGTCTCGACGGTGTGCGCGGGCTCGTGGCCGAGCACGTGAAGGTCACCCCGGGCTTCGAAGCGGCGATCGCCGCCGCGCTCGGCACGCTGGCCGACGCGGTGCTCGCGGACTCGGTGGAGTCGGCCGTGGCCGCTGCCAACGCCGCCGCCGAGGGCGACATGGGGCGGGTGGAATTGATCATCGCCGACGCCGCTCCAGGGGGCGGAGCGGGTGGCACCGCGCAGGCGGGCGGCACCGACGCATTCGCCGCCGTCGAGGGCGTCGTCCCCGCCACCTCGGTCGTCACCGCCCCCGGCGGGGTGCTCGGCATCCTGCAGTCCATGGTCATCGCCGACGACCTCGATGCCGCGCGCCGCGCCTGGGTGGCGCTCGAGCCATCGGCCGGGGCCGGTCTCACGGTCGTCACCCGCAGCGGCGAGGTGCTCACCCGCTTCATCCTGCGAGGCGGATCGGGAGCGACACGGTCGCGCATCGAGCTGGTGGCCGAACGCGACTCGGCTGCGATCTCGCTCGACGAAGAGAACTCCACGATCGAACGGGCTCGGTTCGCACTGGCCGAGCAGCGCGGCATCGCCCAGGTGGCCAAGGAACAGTCGCAGGCGGCCTTGTCGGCGCTGCGCGAATACGATGCCAAGCTCGCCGCGCGCACCGAGAAGCTCGGCCGGCTCAAAGCCCAGGTCGAGGCGAGCACGGGCGAGCTCGAACGCCTCCAGAAGGCGTTGCAGTTGGCTCAGGATGCAGTCGGCCAGGCAGAGCAAGCGGCCGACAAGGCGAGAGGCGACCTCGAAGCCGTGCGCGAGCGTCCCCGTCCGATCCTTGACGTCAGTTCGCGCGACGGTCTCTTGTCCGAGCTCGAAGCGGCGCGCGACCGCGAGGTCGAGGCGCGGCTGGGCGTCGAGACCGCTCGTGAGCGGGTACGCGCCGAGCAGGCCCGCACCGGCGCCCTCGAGAAGCAGCTCGACGCCGACCGCGCCGCCGCCGAAGCCGCAGCCCGCCGCGCGGTGATCCGCCGTCGGCAGATCGAAGCGGCGACCGACGTCGTCGAGTCGCTGCCCCCTGTGCTCGACTCGATCGACAGATCGGTCAGTGAGGCGAAGGTGCAACTGGCGCAGCGCGAGGCCGAGCGTGCCGAGCAGAACGAGGAGTTGCTGGCGCTCCGCCGTGACGAGGCCGGGCTCCGGGAGCGCCTCCAGGCGATCACCGAGAACGTCCACGGTCTCGAGTTGCAGATCTACGAGAAGAAGCTGCATCTGTCGAGTCTGCTCGAGCGCGTGGGGTCAGAGTTGGGCCTCATCGAAGAGGTGCTGGTCGCCGAGTACGGGCCCGATCAGCTGATTCCGGATGACAGCGAGGTCGTGCTCATCGACACGAGCGCCGCGGCGGTGGCTGCAGCGACGGCGGAGCTGGACGAGACGGACGACGACGACGCAGTCGGCGACGACGGGGCTTGTGCCGCGGAGCGGGAGCGGGAGGAGGAGCAGGATCAAGAACAGACCCAGGAGCGGCGCGTAGCACCTACCGGTCGCCCCTTCGTGCGCACGGAGCAGCAGCAGCGCCTCGCGAAGGCGGAGCGCAAGCTCGCCGAACTCGGCCGGGTCAACCCGCTCGCCCTCGAAGAGTTCGACGCGCTCGAACAGCGGCACAAGTTCCTCACCGAGCAGCTCACCGACCTCACGAACACCCGCAAAGACCTCCTGACGATCATCGAAGAGATCGACGACCGGATGCAGACCATCTTCGAGAGCGCGTTCGCCGACACCAAGGAAGCGTTCACGCAGGTGTTCCCGATCCTGTTCCCGGGCGGAACGGGCTCGATCCATCTCACCGATCCGGGCAACATGCTCACCACGGGCATCGAGGTCTCGGTGAAGCCCGCGGGCAAGAAGATCGAGCGGCTGTCGCTGCTCTCAGGCGGGGAGCGCTCGCTCGCCGCGGTGGCTTTGCTGATCGCGATCTTCAAGGCCCGCCCCAGCCCGTTCTACATCATGGACGAGGTGGAGGCGGCCCTCGACGACGCGAACCTCGGGCGTCTGCTGACGATCTTCGAAGACCTCCGGCAGACCTCCCAACTCATCGTCATCACCCACCAGAAGCGCACGATGGAGATCGCGGACGCCCTCTACGGCGTCTCGATGCGCCAAGACGGCGTCTCAGCCGTGGTCGGTCAGCGAGTCAAGGCCGAAGAACCCGCCTAGCCGAACGCTCCCGATCATCGGCAGCGGGTCGACAGCGGGTGGAGACTGTGAAGCATGTCCACTTTCGACCACGTCCGGAAGTCGCTCGAGCGCACCGTGGCCGGCGGGTACGCGCCCGGCATCGTCGCCGGCGTCCGCTTCCGGGGCGAGACCGAGTACTTCGCGACCGGAAGCCAGGCGTTCGGCCGCGACTCGCCGCCGATGACTCCCGCCACTCCGTTCCGTGTGGCGTCGCTCGGCAAGCTCGTCGCCGGTGCGCTCTCCACGATGCTCCTCGATGAAGGGGTGTTCGCGCTCGACGACCCGATCGACACCTGGCTGCCGGAGTTCGCCGAGCCGCGTGTTCTCGAGCGTCCCGATGCCCGTCTCGACGAGACCGTGCCGTCCGACCGGCCCATCGTCGTGCGCGACCTGCTCTCGATGACGGCGGGGTTCGCCTTCCCCTTCCCCGAGACCGCCCTCACCCGGGCGATGGCCGAGGCGGGAGTCGCCACCGGCCCGGTGCCGGCTCAACTGACGCCGGACGAGTTCGCCGCTCGACTCGGCGCGCTGCCGTTGGCACGCCGGCCCGGCGACCGCTTCGCCTACGACACGGCGGCCGACGTGCTCTCGATCCTGCTCGCACGGGCAACGGGCGGCACGCTCGGCGACCTCGTACGCACTCGCATCGTCGATCCACTGGGTCTGGAGAGCACGGCGTTCTTCGTGCCCGGCCCGATCCCGACGCCCTACCGCCTGCGAGAAGGGGAGCCGCGGAGCGGCATCGAAGACCCGACCCTGCCGCTCGACCTCGAGGTCGCCGACGGCCTGGTGACGGCGTTCTCGCATCCGCCCCTCATGGAGTCACTACGCGGCGGACTCGTCTCGAGCGTGCCCGACTTCCTCCGATTCCTCACCGCGATCGACGACGACGAACTCCTCACCCGCGATCAGCGCATCCGGATGACGAGCGACCACCTCACGGACGACCAGCGGATCGGACTCGACGACCTGGGCGGCGCCGGCTACGGCTGGGGCTGGCAGACCGGCGTCGACCTGCTTCCGCGACCGGGGGCGAGCATCGACGGCGACGCCTTCCGCGCGGTCGCACTGGCCGAGGAGCCGTGGCGCTCGCCCGGCCGCTGGGGCTGGGCCGGCGGCACCGGCACGAGCGCCTACGTCGACCCCGACCGCGACCTGGTCGCCGCCGTCTTCACCCAGCACCAACTGGGAGCCCCCACCGACGATTTCGCCTTCTTCTGGCGCCCCCTCATCGAGACAAGGAAACAGGCGTAAAGAAATTGCCCCCAAACGTCCTAAATCCCGCAGGGAAGGACGTTTGGGGGCAAGAACTAGGGGTGAAAACCCAGGGGTGAAACCTAGTGGGTGGACGGCTCCGTCGCGATCTCGGTGCGGTCGCCCGACCACAGGGTGTGGAACACGCCCTCTTCGTCGACGCGCTTGTAGGTGTGGGCGCCGAAGAAGTCGCGCTGTCCCTGCACGAGCGCGGCCGGGAGGCGCTTCGAGGCGAGCGAGTCGTAGTACGACAGTGCCGATCCGAATCCGGGAACCGGGACGCCTGAGAGTGCGGCGGTCGAGACCACACGGCGCCACGCCTCCTCGCCCGACGCGACGGCGGAGGCGAAGTACGGGTCTTCGAGCAGCGAGGTGATGTCGGGGTTGTTCTGGTACGCCTCGACGATGCGGTTGAGGAACTGGGCGCGGATGATGCACCCGGCCCGCCAGATCTTCGCGACGGCGCCCTTGTCGATGTCCCAGCCGTACTGCTTGGCGCCGGCGATGATCTCGTCGAAGCCCTGCGCGTACGCCACCACCTTCGACGCGTACAGCGCGGCGCGGATGTCGTCGGCGAAGGTGTCGACATCCACCTCCACCACGGAAGGCCGTGAGGTGATGGTGGCCTGCACGGCCGAACGCTGCTCGGGGTGCGACGACACCGAGCGGGCGAACACGGCTTCGGCGATGCCGCCGACCGGGGTGCCGAGGTCGAGGGCGTTCTGCACCGTCCACGCGCCGGTGCCCTTGGCGCCGGCCTGGTCGAGCACGATGTCGACGAAGGGCTTGCCGGTCTTCGCGTCGACCTGCTTCAGCACCTCCGCGGTGATCTCGATCAGGTACGACTCGAGGTCGCCGGAGTTCCAGGCGGTGAACACCTCGGCCAGCTCGGCCGGCTCGCGCTTGGTGATGGTGCGGAGCAGGTCGTACGCCTCGGCGATGAGCTGCATGTCGGCGTACTCGATGCCGTTGTGCACCATCTTCACGAAGTGTCCGGCACCGTCGGTACCGATGTGGGTCACGCAGGGCTCGCCCTCGGCGACCGCGGCGATCGACGCGAGGATCGGACCGAGCGTCTTGTAGGCCTCGGCGGTTCCGCCGGGCATGATCGAGGGGCCGTTCAGCGCACCTTCCTCGCCGCCCGAGATGCCGGTGCCGACGAAGTGGATGCCCTTGGCCGAGACATCCTTCTCCCGACGGATCGTGTCGTGGAAGTTCGCGTTGCCACCGTCGACGATGATGTCGCCCGGCTCGAACCGCTCCGCGAGCTCGGAGATGACGGCATCCGTTCCCGCGCCCGCCTGCACCATGATGATCGCGGTACGCGGCTTCGCGAGCGACGCCACGAAGTCGTCGACCGACTCCGACGCGACGAAACCGGCCTCGGGATGCTCCGACGTCAACTTCCGGGTGCGCTCGGGGCTGCGGTTGTAGATCGCGACCGTGTTGCCCTCACGGCTGGCGAGGTTGCGGGCGAGATTCGAGCCCATCACCGCCATTCCGACGACTCCGATGTTGGCGGTTCCAGCAGGCGTAGACATGGCTGATGCTCCTCGTAGAGTTGGATGCCTCCAGCGTAGTAGAGCGGATGCGCTAGGCTAGGCCACTGAACTTCGGCGAGGGATGCACGCCCCAGCGCGCGCATCCGTTATCGACGCGGTGGATTTGGCTTAGCACGTCTTTCCTCTCGCTTCATGCGGTCGAGTTGAACACATACGAGTGCGAGCTGAATCGGCTCGCGAAGGAGCACATCATGGCAGACGACACCCGCGTTTCCGCGGAAACCCGCACCACCTTCGGCAAGGGCGCTGCGCGCCGCATCCGCGCCGCCGGCAAGATCCCCGCCGTGATCTACGGCCACGGCACCGAGCCCCAGCACGTGACCCTCCCGGGCCACCAGGTCGGCCTCATCCTGCGCAAGGCGAACGCCGTGCTCGAACTCGACATCGAGGGCAAGGAGCAGCTCGCCCTGGTCAAGGACGTGCAGAAGGACCCCGTGCTCCAGATCATCGAGCACATCGACCTCATCGTCGTCCGCAAGGGCGAGAAGGTCCAGGTCGAGGTCCCGATCCACCTCGAGGGCGAGTCCTACTCGGGCACCATCGCCACGCAGGACGCGTCGACCATCCTGGTCGAGGTCGAGGCCACGAACATCCCCGAGCGCATCGTCGTCTCCATCGAGGGCCTCGAAGAAGGCACCCTCATCCACGCGAAGGACGTCGAGCTGCCCAAGGGTTCGACCCTCATCAGCGACGAGGACCTCGTCATCGTCGGCATCACCGTGCCGGCCGCGGTCGAGAGCGAAGAGAACGCCGCCACCGAGGGCGAGTCGGAGTCGGCCGAGGCCGAGTCCGCGTCCGACGAGAGCGCCGAGTAGTCCCTCCGCTCCGAACCGCATTCGAGAACCTCTGACGACGTGAGCACGGATCTCTGGCTCGTGGTCGGGCTCGGCAACCCCGGGCCCGGCTACGCCGCCAACCGTCACAACGTGGGGCAGATGGTCGTCGCCGAGTTGGCGAAACGGATGCGCGCGACCTTCACGTCGCACAAGGCCAACGCGGTCGTGGCCGAGGGCCGGGTCGTCCCCGGTGGGCCACGGTTCGTGCTGGCGAAGGCCAACACCTACATGAACGTGTCGGGCGGGCCCGTCAACGCGCTGATGAAGTACTACGACATCCCGCCCGACCACGTCATCGTGGTGCACGACGAGCTCGACATCCCCTTCGACACCCTGAAGCTCAAGGCCGGGGGCGGACACGGGGGCCACAACGGCCTACGCGACATCATCGGCGCCTCCGGCAGTGCCGACTTCATCCGGGTGCGCGTCGGCATCGGCCGCCCACCCGGAAGGCAGCAGGCCGCCGACTTCGTGCTGCAGAACTTCTCCTCCACCGAGCGGGAGACGCTGCCGAACCTCATCGTCGACGCCGCCGACGCGGTCGAACTGATCGCGTCGGAAGGCCTGACGGCGGCGCAGCTCAAGGTGCACACCGCGCCGCCGGCCTGAGGCCGTCCCGTCTCCCGACCTGGCCTCAGCCCTGGAGGAGCTCAGCCCTGGCGCCGCTCAGCCCTGAAGCAGTGCCGGCGCGGCCGCGAACAGCACCGCGTAGAACACGATGACGCTCACGATCGGTGCGAGCACGCTGGCGACGATCGCAAGCACGCCGAACGCGCGACCGCGGTTGGTGGCGGTCGCGACGATGCCCTGCACCAGCGCCCAGAGACCGATGACGGCGCAGAACAGGATCGTCGCGAACATTCCCACGAACGCGCCCGAGGCGGCGGTCAGCTGGTCGGCGGGGATGTCGGAGACGTCGATCGTGCCGTCGGCGTAGTAGCTCATGAGGGGCGCGACGCCCTGAGCCACCAGGCCGCTGAAGATCGGCGAGCCGATGAGTGCCACGAGCCCGGCCACGAAGGCGATGATGCCCAGGGTCTTCGGGCGGGGAGGCGCGCCGAGGAGTGGACCGGGGTAGCCGCTTCCGGGAACGCCGCTGCCGAGCGGGCTCTGGTAGCCCGTGTACTGCGGAGCCTGCGGGGGCGCGCCGTAGGGTGCCGGGGGATTGGACCCGTACGGCGGAACCGGCGGCGTCGGCGCGACGGGCGGCACGGCGGTGGGAGCCGGTGATCCGGAAGCCGGAGTCGGTGCGTACTCGCCGAAGCGCGGCCGTTCGCGCTCGGGTGGCGTGCCGGGGGTGGAGTCGTCGGGGGGAGTGCTGGTCACGGTGTCCTCGGGTTCGGTCGTGCTGTTCGCTACGGGCAGCGGTGTCGCCCAGACTCTACTCGCCGCCCGGCGACGAGTGTGTCGGTGGCCCCGCGTAACATTGCCCGAGTGATGCTTCAGGGTTTGATCGATGCGCTTTCGCGCGCCTCCACGTTCGAGAAAGCCCTGGCCGAGGCCGGGCGGAACGCCGATTTCTCGCTGCCGGAGGGCCTGCGCGCACCCTTGCTGGCGGCGATGCTGCGTCGCCGCGTCGAGCGCGGCATCCCCGAGGCGCTGATGGTCGTCACCGCCACGGGCCGCGAGTCGGAGAAGCTGCGCGAGTCGCTCGCGAGCTTCCTGCCGGAGGCCCAGATCGTCGAGTTCCCGGCCTGGGAGACGCTTCCGCACGAGCGGCTGAGCCCGAGCGCCGAGATCGTGGGCAAGCGCATCGATGCCCTCCGCCGTCTGGTCGAATGGCAACGGGCGACGGATGCCGCGGCCGCCGACCCCGGCAACGCCGAGGTTCCGGCGCCGATCGTCGTCGTCGCCTCCGTTCGCGCCGCCCTGCAGCCCATCGCGTCCAACCTCACCGAGCTCGAGCCCATCGAACTCGTCCGCGGAGGCCGTGGCTTCGATCTGTCGGCGCTCAGCGGTCAGCTGGTCGAGCTCGCCTACTCGCGGGTCGACATGGTCACCCGGCGCGGCGAGTACGCGGTGCGCGGCGGCATCCTCGACGTCTTCCCGCCCATCGCCGAGCATCCGTTCCGGGTCGATTTCTTCGGCGACGAGGTGGAGGAGATCCGCGCCTTCTCGGTCGCCGACCAACGTTCTCTGCCCGACGCCGTCGAGGGCGTGAGCCTGCCGCCCAGCCGGGAGCTGCTGCTGAGCGATGCTGTTCGGCAACGCGCCCGGGAGATGCAGCACGAGTTCCCGAGCCTCGCGGGCATGCTCGAGAAGATCTCGGCCGGCATCCCGGTCGAGGGCATGGAATCGCTGGCTCCCGCCCTGCTCGACGAGCTCGTGACCGTGGCGCACTACCTGCCGGCCGGAGCGGCCATCGCCGTGGTGTCGCCCGAGCGGGTCGCGACCCGGGCCGTGAACCTCTCGGAGACGAACCGCGAGTTCCTGGCCGCCGCCTGGACCGCCGCCACCGCGGGCGCCGAGGCGCCGATCGACCTGGAGTCGGGGGAGTTCATCACCCTCAACCAGCTGCGTGAGGCGGCGGGCACCGGACGCGCGTGGTGGACGCTCAGCGAGTTCCAGCAGGGGCCGGCGGAGGAGGACATCCTCCCCGAGCACCGCGAGATCGAGGAGCACCTCACCATCCGCATCGCCGCCGACACGGTGCCGAGCTTCTCCGGCAACGCCGACGGGGCGATCGAGCACGTGGCGCGCCGGCTCGCCGACGACTGGACGGTGGTGGTCGTGGCCCAGGGGCAGGGCCTCGTGGAGCGCGCGGCCGACGTGTTGGCCGAACGCGAGATCCCCGCTCGCATGGTCGACGACTTCCCGGCCGACGCCGAACCGCGGATGGCCTACCTCATCCGCAGCGCGGTGGAGCACGGCTTCGAGCTGCCGGAACTCAAGCTCGCTCTGATCGGCGAGACGGAGTTCTATGGCCGCACCGCGGGCTATGACACGCGCCAGGTGAAGAAACTCGCGAGCCGCCGCAAGAACGTGGTGGACCCGCTGCAGCTCAAGACCGGCGACTTCGTGGTGCATCAGACCCACGGCATCGGCAAGTTCCTCGAACTCACCCAGCGCGAGGTGTCGTCGGGTGGTCGCAACGCGGTGAAGACCACCCGCGAATACCTCGTCATCGAGTATGCGCCGTCCAAGCGCGGCTACCCGGGCGACAAGCTCTACGTGCCCACCGATCAGCTCGATCTGCTGAGCCGGTACGTGGGCGGCGAGGCGCCGGCGCTCAGCAAGATGGGGGGCAGCGACTGGGCCCAGGCCAAGGGCAAAGCCCGCAAGGCGGTGCGTGACATCGCGGTGGAGCTGGTGAAGCTCTACTCGGCGCGGATGGCGTCGAAGGGCTACGCCTTCGGTCCCGACACCCCGTGGCAGCACGAGCTGGAGGAGGCGTTCCCGTTCCAGGAGACGCCCGACCAGCTCACCGTGATCGACGAGGTGAAGGCCGACATGGAGCGGCCCATCCCGATGGACCGGCTGTTGAGCGGCGACGTGGGTTTCGGCAAGACCGAGATCGCGGTGCGCGCGGCGTTCAAGGCGGTGCAGGACGGCAAGCAGGTCGCCATGCTCGTGCCCACGACTCTGCTCGTGCGCCAGCACCTCGAGACCTTCCAGGAGCGGTTCGCCGGGTTCCCCGTGCACCTCAAGGCGCTCAGCCGGTTCCAGACCGAGAAGGAGTCGCGCGAGACCATCAAGGGTCTCGCCGACGGCACCGTCGACGTCGTCATCGCGACCCATCGCATCCTGGCCGACAACATCGCTTTCAAAGACCTGGGGCTCCTCATCATCGACGAGGAGCAGCGCTTCGGCGTCGAGCACAAAGACCAGCTGAAGAAGCTCAAGACGAACGTCGACATCCTCGCGATGAGCGCGACGCCGATCCCGCGCACGCTGGAGATGGCGGTGACCGGCATCCGCGAGATGTCGACGCTGGCCACGCCGCCCGAGGACCGGCATCCGATCCTCACGTTCGTGGGGCCGTACTCCGACAAGCAGGTGGGTGCCGCCATCCGGCGCGAGCTGCTGCGTGAGGGGCAGGTGTTCTTCGTGCACAACCGGGTGTCGTCGATCAACCGCGTGGCCGCGCAGATCGCCGAGCTCGTGCCCGAGGCGCGCGTGGCGGTGGCCCACGGGCAGATGAACGAGCATGTTCTCGAGCAGGTGATCGTCGACTTCTGGGAGCGCAAGTTCGACGTGCTCGTGTCGACCACGATCATCGAGACCGGCATCGACATCGCCAACGCGAACACGCTGATCGTCGACCGGGCCGACAAGTACGGGCTCAGCCAGCTGCACCAGTTGCGCGGGCGCGTGGGTCGAGGGCGGGAAAGGGCGTACGCGTATCTGCTCTTCGACGAGCACAAGCCGCTGTCGGAGACGGCGAACGATCGCCTCTCGACGCTGGCCGCCAACAACGAGCTGGGTTCGGGCATCCAGGTGGCGCTGAAAGACCTCGAGATCCGAGGCGCCGGCAACCTGCTCGGCGGCGAGCAGGCGGGGCACATCGCGGGGGTCGGCTTCGACCTGTATCTGCGGATGATCGGCGAGGCCGTCTCGACGTTCCGCGGCGACGTCGCCGAGGGGCAGACCGAGCTGCGGCTCGAACTGCCGGTGGATGCGCACATCCCGGAGGACTACGTCGACAGCGAGCGGTTGCGGCTCGAGGCCTATCAGAAGCTCTCGACGGCCAGCGCTCCGACGGCTTCCGACGACTCGATCGATCGCGTGATCGAGGAGCTGACCGATCGCTACGGTGAGCCGCCGGTGCAGGTGTCGAACCTCATCGCCGTGTCGCGACTGCGTCGCCAGGCGCAGAAGGCCGGGCTCAGCGAGGTGGTGACCATGGGGTCGAACCTGCGCGTGGCGACGGCCGAGCTCGCCGACTCGATCCAGGTGCGCCTGCAGCGGATGTACCCGGGCGCGAAGTACTTCGCCCAGACCGCCGCGGTCTCGGTGCCGATGCCCGTCGTCGACGGCAAGCCCCTGCCCGACGCCGAGCTCATCGCCTGGACCCAGGGCCTCCTCGACGCCATCTTCCCGCCCGCCAAGGTGGCCGCACCCGCCACCTGAGCGTGACGCGAACGAGCGGTCTCGATATGTCCCTTTTCGGCCCGGTAAGGGTGCTATAAACGACCGAGGGCGACACGTGTCGAGGTGACCGCTGGGCCCGGTCGAGAGGGAGACCAGCATGGGGGCACGACTGGGCGACGCACGGGGACGGGTCTTGCCGCGGACGGCGGCGGCGGTGTCGTGCATCGTCGCGGCGATGGCGTTTGTGCTCAGCGGTGCGTCGGCGCCTGTCTCGGCCGATGTACCCGATCCGCTGGCTCCTGTGGCACCTGTGGCGACGACCGTCGGGCCGACGAACGAAGAGCCTCCTTCGCCATTCGACGAAGTGCCCCCGCGTGCGCCGGCGAATGAACCGGTCGAGGCGCACCTCGATCCGTCCGCTGCACAGGTCACTGACCCACCTGCCGCCGCCCTGTCTGCCGACTCCTCGACGCCGATCGCCGTCGGTGCGCCCTGGTATCAGATGCTCGATGCCCGCTGGACGTGGGAAAACGCGGAGCCGCTGCCCTCGACGACACGGCTCCTTTCCGTGACGATTCCTCCCGAACTCTTCGACTTCGAGTCGACGATCACGGCGGAGATCGTCGGCGCCCAGCGTGACCCGGTCTCAGTGGTCTCGGCCGACGCCACGACACGCGTCGTGACGGTCAGCATCCCGGAGGGTTATCTCGCCACTGCCGCGCCGAGTATGACGTCCGGGTCGCCGAGGTTCTCTCTGGCCCTGTCGACCACAAGACCTCAGCCCGACGGAGTCGTTGCCGCACCGTACGCGGTGAGCGGCGACCGACTGAGCAACTCCTCGTTATGGCGCGGGTACTTCTCCCGCGGTTACGTCTCCATCGGCTTCGATCCCGGCCCTCCCGGCGCCACTGAGCACGCGCGCACGGTGGAGAGGGATGGTGCGCTCCGCTACGACTACCGCAGGTCGTACTGGATTCCGTCCGGTTCAGGTATCGCCGTCACCGGTGGCGAATCGATTACCGTTACTGGGGCGCCCGCATTGACCAGGACGGTGGCGCTCGACATCCTCATGAACGGTTGGCACGCGATCACCGACTGGAGCGCGACGCCTCTCGGCGCGGACATCGCGTTCCAGGTCCCCGATCGCGCCGAGGTCGAGCGTCTCCCGGGTGAACCGCTCAGCCTCACTGCTTCGTATCTCGATGGGACAGACCGGGTCAATGTCGGACTCGGGGTCACGTATGTGCGTGACGCGTCTGCCGGTCCAGGGGAGACCACGAGGGTGGCCGGGGATGACCGTTATTTCGGCGCGATCGGGATCAGTCAACAGGTCTTCGCGGATCGGATGTGGGCGGATCCCACGGTCCTGGTGACCTCCGGGGAGAAGTTCGCGGACTCGCTCAGTGCCGCCGCCGCAACCGCGCACATCGGCGGTTCCCTCCTCCTCGCACCTCCAGGCAGCGCCGATGACGTCGGTTGGTACGACCGATCAATCGGCTATGAGGCGTGGCGGGTCGGGGCCCCCGGCCTCGTCACCGTCGGCGGCGCAGCTTCCGTGGCTGACGAGAACGGCGCGCGGATTGCCGAGTCCGCTCTCCTGCCTGTGCCTGAGCGTGTCGGCGGGCAGGACCGGTTCGAAGTGTCGCGCAACACGGCGCTCCGTTTCTGGCCCACCGGCGCGTCGACTGTATTCGTCGCGACGGGGTTGACCTTCCCCGACGCCCTCTCCGCGGTGCCTGCAGCCGCATCGCAGCAAGCACCGGTTCTGCTTGTTCCCGGCACGCAGAAGTCCGTCGACGAGAGCACCCTGTCCACGCTCGCCTCGCTCAAGACGCAACGCATCGTGATCGTGGGCGGACCGGCATCGGTGTCGCCCGAAATCGAGAAGCAGCTCGCCGCAGCGGTCTCCGGCGGTGTCGAACGCGTCAGCGGGGCAGATCGGTACGAGGTGTCGACGGCAGTGAACACAAAGTTCTTCCCGGCGGCGAAGGAGGCATTCGTAGCGACCGGGATGACGTTCCCGGACGCGCTGACCGGCGGCGTGCTCGCCGCATCGAGGAAGGCGCCGCTCCTGCTGGTGCGCCCCGACTGCGTGCCGAAGTCGGCGCATGAGGCGTTGACTCGGTGGGGTGTGTCGCGTACGACGCTGCTCGGCGGACGCGCGAGTCTCGGTGAGGCGGTCGAGAATCTGGTGCCCTGCCGCTGATCGTTCTCAATCACATCCGCCGCACACAGGGAACGAGGAGTGCCCACTCGATGCTCGTAGGCTGGCACCATGGCTGAGATTCCGGATGCCCCCACCAAGCTCGATCAGCTCGTCGAGGTGACCGCGGTGCTGCGGGCGCCGGGCGGATGCCCGTGGGACGCCGATCAGACGCACGCCTCCCTTGTGCAGTACCTCGTGGAGGAGACGCATGAGCTGATCGAGGCGATCGAGTCGGGGAACCGTGAAGAGATGATCGAGGAGCTCGGCGACGTGCTCTACCAGGTGATCTTCCACGCCGACATCGCTTCGCACACGCCGGGCGAGGACTTCGACATCCAAGACGTGGCGGAGCACATGACCCAGAAGATGGTGGGCCGGCATCCGCATGTCTTCGGCGATCTGGAGCTGGAGTCGGCCGACGATGTCGTGGCCGCCTGGGATGGCTTCAAGGCGGCCGAGAAGCCCTCGCGCACGAGCGTGCTCGACGGCATCCCGCTCGGCATGCCGTCGCTGGCCCTGGCCGACAAACTGCTGGGCCGGGCCCAGAAGGTCGGCGTGCTCGACCAGGATGCGCCGTCGATCGTTCCCGTGCAGAACGAGGACGAACTGGGCGGCCTGCTGCTGGCCATCGTCGCGTCGGCGAAATCGCAGGGCCTCGACGCCGAGCGCGCCCTCCGCACCACCCTTCGCGGCCTCCGCGAAGAGATCGCCGAAGCCGAGGCCGGCACGGATACTTGACGGTATCGAACTACCGCTACTCTGATGCCACGAGTGTCGAACAGCGGGGAGTGACGGATGCGCCGGACTGTGCGTTGGGGAGTGGCCGCAGCGGCCGCCGCGATCCTGGTGGGCGGCTTCGTCGCCCCCGCCAGTGCGGCGACGGGGGAGGGTGCGGGTGCGTCGCCGGCGGGTCCCGAGGCGCCATCGGCCGCCATGCAGATTCCGGATGCCCCGTTCAACCGCACCATCACCGCCGATTACCATTCGAAGCCGAACGGTGATGCCGCGGTCATACCGGCCTCGACGACGACGCTGACGCTGATCCTGCCCGCGGAATCCGCCGCGATGAGACTCGATACCGTCGAGTGGACCATGTGGGGAAGGGAGTCCGGGGCGACGCAGACGCTTGCGGTCGACGCCGCCACGGGAACGGTGACGATCTCGGTCGACAGCGACTTCTTCGCCGTCACCAATGCACCCTTCGTCGATGGCGCGGGGCAGCACTACTTCACGTACACCCTCCGCGGCACGAGGCTGACTGGCCTTCCCGCCCCGTCGATCTCGAATGGATACGGCGTGCGGAGCGCGGAGGCACAACTCTCTATTGAGGGCGCGCTCTACGTGGGCGAAGCCGATTCCGACGTCGTTCAGACTGTCGACCTCGCCCGTGCGAACGCTGGGTCGTTCTCGTCGACCACGTCGTACCTCGCCCAGGGCCTGTCCGGGTATTGGCTGGGCGCGGGCGATACGGTATCGGTCTCGGGCGCTGGGCTCGAGTGGCCGGAGGGCACGAAAGCGCTGCTGGAAGGCGGTGGAGACCCTTCGGGTTCTCTCGATATCGTGCTCAACACCGCGGTCGGCGCCACATCCGGTTCTCTCGAGCTCACGGTGCCGGGCGATGCCGACCTCAGCGATTTCAGCGACATCGACCGGTCGGCGATCGTGTCGATAACGACACCATTGGGCGACGACGCCCGCTACGTCTACGCGCGGGCGACAATCGGCTTTCCCACCTCGATCGCGGGGATCGAGGCCTCCCGGATCTCTTCGTACAACCGTTATGGCACCTCGGCCGCCATCGCCTACGCCTCGTACCCTCAGGGTGCTCCAACCGTCTTCCTGGCGACCGGCGACACCTTCGGCGACGCTTTGAGCGTGGCCCCGGTTGCAGCCCTCGCCAACTCGCCGGTCATGCTCGTCTCGACGGACCAGTCGGACTACCTCAATATCGTCTGGGGCATCCAACGGCTTCATCCTTCGCGCGTCGTGATCGTCGGAGGAGAGAACTCGGTGTCCTGGGAGTGGGGCGCCGGAATTTCCTACGGCGGTGGAAACACTCCGAACGTCGACGTCCAGAGGATCGCCGGCGCCGATCGCTACGAGGTGTCGCGCAATATCGCGCTGCAGGAGTTCCCGGGCGGCGCGAAGACCGTCTTCCTGGCCAGCGGACTCACCTTCCCGGACGCGCTCTCCGCTGTCCCTTCCGCGGTCTCGCAGAAGGCGCCGGTCATCCTGGTGCGTGGCGGTGACGTCTCGCTCGACAGCCAGACGACCGATCTCCTTCAGCAGCTGGGCGCCACCAAGGTCGTGATCGTCGGCGGACCGGCGAGCGTCAGCACGGGCATCGAGTCGCAGTTGAACGCTCGGTACCCCTCGAACGTCACGCGTTTGGGCGGTGCGGATCGGTTCGCCGTGGCGAATGCCATCAGCCGGGCGTACTTCACCTCGGCGCCGACCGCCTACGTCGCGACCGGTCTCACGTTCACCGACGCGCTCACCGGAGGCGTGATGGCCGGCAGGGAGCACGCGCCGCTGCTGCTGTCGCGCACCGACTGCCTACCTGCAGCCGAGCTCGATTCGCTGAAGCACTGGAAGACGTCAAGGGTGACTCTGTTCGGCGGCAGCTACTCCCTGAATCCGTCGGTGATGCAGCTGCAGAGCTGCGGCTGACCGGCGGCCTGCGGCTGCCGCCGCAGCGCTGAACCGTGACCCTGCGACGTTCAATAGAATCGACGAATGGCTTCTCCCGTCTCACCCCCTCGCGGCATGCGCGACTTCCTGCCCGCCGAGAAGGCGAAGCGCGAGCGCGCGCTCGGCGTCATCCGCGCGAGCTACGCGGCACACGGCTTCGACGAGATCGAGACCCCGGTGGTCGAGGACTTCGCGCGACTGCACTCGGGTCTCGGGGGAGACAACGAGAAGCTTGCCTTCAATGTGATGAAGCGGGGTCTGGATGCCGCGGCACTGCAGGCGGCCGCCGACGCCGACGACCCCGACCGACTCGCCGACCTCGGCCTTCGCTTCGATCTCACCGTTCCGCTCGCCCGCTTCTACGCGACGCACCGCGCGAACCTTCCGCAGGTCTTCCGAGCGGTGCAGATCGCGCCGGTCTGGCGGGCCGAACGCCCGCAGAAGGGCCGCTACCGCCAGTTCGTGCAGTGCGACATCGACATCATCGGCGAGGCCGGCATCCTGGCTGAGATCGAACTGCTCACCGCGACCCTCGCCACCCTCGACGCCCTCGGGCTGGAGGGCTGCAGCATCCGCATCAACGACCGGCGACTGCTCATCGGCATGCTCGAGGCCTTCGGCTTCACGGCCGAGGAGCACCCCTCCGTGCTCATCACCATCGACAAGCTCGATAAGGTGGGGCCGACCGGTGTCATCGAAGAGCTGCGCGGTCGCGACGCGACTCCCGCCGCCGTCGAGGCCCTCGCGGCCTACTTCGCCGGAGCTCCTGCCCAGACGGCCGGGCTCGCCGAAGCCGAGATCGCCGCCGCCCTCCCCGAAGGGGTCGCGCCGGAGGCCGTGGTGGAGCTGGCCTCCATCGGTGCCGCCCTCCGCGAGGCCGGCGTCGCGGGCGTGCTGAAGTTCGATCCCTTCCTCGTGCGCGGCATGGGCTACTACACCGGAACGATCTTCGAGATCGAGCACCCCGACTTCTCCTTCTCGCTCGGCGGCGGCGGTCGATACGACGGCATGATCGGCCGCTTCCTCGGCGAGCAGGTGCCGGCCTGCGGTTTCTCGATCGGCTTCGAACGCATCATCGACCTCATCGACGAACCGGAGACCGCGCACGCCGAGGCCATCGTGCTCGTGCACGACAAGGCAGCCGATCCGACCCGCCTCCTCTCGCTCAAGGCGCAACTGGTCGCCCGCGGGGCCCGGGTGCGTCTGGAGCGCCGCACGAAGAACCTCACCCCGTTGCTCGACCGCGCCGCAGCGGCCGGCTTCACGAGCTTCGCCCTGGTGGGTCGGGAGACGACGGATGCCGGCGACCTCGAGCTGAAATCGCTGTCGGCTTAACGCCGAAGGCGCTCTGGGTGACAGATGCATAGCTGAGCTATGTATAATAGTTGACCGTGAACAACGAAATCACCTCCACCAGCACAGTCTCCCGATCCGAACTCTCCGAACTCCTCTCCGACCTTGTGTCGGTCACGAACCGGCTCACGCGTATCGCCGCCCAGGCGACCGGCGAGTCCACCTCTCCCGCCACCTGGCGCACCCTCAGCGTGCTCAGCTCCTTCGGCCCGATGCGTCTCGGCGAGCTCGCCAAGCAGAGCCGCGTCTCGCAGCCCACGATGACCAAGATCGTCGCCAACCTCAACGAGGTCGAGTGGATCCGTCGCATCGCGGATGTCGACGACGCCCGCGCCTGGCAGATCGCCCTCGCCCCCAAAGGCATCCGGGCGCTCGAGGAATGGCGCGACCGCCTCGGTTCCGCCCTCGCCCCGCTCTTCACCGACCTCGACCGCGAGGAGCTCGACGTGATCAGCCGGGCCGTCGACCTCCTGCACGAGTGCACCGACGTCCGCGCCGCCGACGTCGTGAAGGCCGCCTGAGGATGACCTCGGCGGCGGAGAAGTCGACCACGTCCGGCGTTCCGGTCACGAAGCGGAACCCGATCCTGCACCAGCCCAAGGCCGTCTGGGCCGTGGCGTTCGCGTGCGTGATCGCGTTCATGGGCATCGGCCTGGTCGATCCGATCCTGCCGGCCATCGCGGACAGCCTGCACGCCACCCAGACCCAGACGAGCCTGCTGTTCACCAGCTACCTGCTCATCACGGGGTTCGCCATGCTCTTCACGAGCTGGCTCTCCACCCGCATCGGCGCTCGCAAGACCTTGCTCTTCGGCCTCGCGCTGATCGTGGTCTTCGCGCTCGCCGCCGGACTCTCCCAGAACGTGGAGTCGGTCATCGGCTTCCGCGCGGGCTGGGGTCTCGGTAATGCGCTCTTCATCTCGACGGCGCTCGCGACGATCGTCGGCGCCGCGAGCGGCGGTGCGAGTTCCGCCATCGTCCTCTACGAGGCCGCGCTCGGTCTCGGCATCGCGATCGGCCCGCTGCTCGGCGGACTGCTCGGTTCGATCAGTTGGCGCGGCCCGTTCTTCGGCACCTCGGTGCTGATGGCGGTCGGCTTCATCGCCATCGCCACCCTGATGAAGAAGGAGACCGCGCGGCCCACGCCCACGCCGCTCTCCGCGCCGTTCAAGGCGCTCACGCGGCCCGCCCTGGCGGTGCTCGCCGTGGCCGCCCTGTTCTACAACATCGGCTTCTTCATCCTCCTGGCCTACACGCCGTTCCCGCTCGGGCTCGATGCGATGGGTCTCGGTCTCACCTTCTTCGGCTGGGGGCTCGCCGTGGCGATCACCTCGGTGCTCGTGGCGCCGTGGCTCACCCGACGCCTTCCGCGCACCCGCGTGCTCTGGACGGTGCTGCTCCTGCTGGCGCTCGACCTCGTCGCCGCGGGCCTCTTCATCTCGAACACCATCGGCCTCATCGCCTGCGTGGTGATCGGCGGCGCCCTGCTCGGCGTGATGAACACGGTGCTCACGGAGTCCGTCATGGCCGCCACCGATCTGCCGCGCCCGGTGGCGTCGTCGGCCTACTCGGCCGTGCGGTTCATCGGCGGCGCCGTCGCCCCGCCCGTCGCATCGCTCATCGCCGTGGCGTTCACGGCCGCGACCCCGTTCTACGTCGCCGCCGGGTCGGTGGTCGTCGCCTCGCTCATCGTCATCCTGGGGCACCGGATGATCGCCCACGTCGACCACGAAGAGGAAGCCGCTCTCGAAGAGGCCGAGGCCATCACCGCGGGGGAGTGACGCGCGCCGGTAGCAGGAATCTGCACGAAAGGAAAGTTTGCATGATCTGCAGTAATTAGTTGATTCGCGTCAACAACATTGGTATTGTTGACGCGGATCAACTTTCTTACTGGAGAACCGTGTCGCTCACTTCTACTGAAACCACCCCGGCCGCCGGGGCGTCCCGCACCCGCCGGCAGGTGCTCGTCCCGCTCTCGGGTCTTCTGCTCGGCATGTTCGTGGCCATGCTGGCCAGCACCGTCGTGTCGAGCTCGCTGCCCAAGATCATCGGCGACCTGGGCGGCACGCAGGCCGGCTACACCTGGGTGGTCACCTCCACCCTGCTCGCCACCACGGTCTCGACGCCCATCTGGGGCAAGCTCGCTGACCTCACCAACCGCAAGCTGCTCATCCAGATCTCGCTGATCGTTTTTGTGGTCGGATCGGGGCTCGCCGGTCTCGCGCAGAACACCGAGATGCTCATCTTCTTCCGTGTGCTGCAGGGTCTCGGCGCCGGAGGTCTCACCGCCCTCGTGCAGGTCGTGATGGCCGACATCATCCCGCCCCGCGAACGCGGCCGGTACATGGGGCTCCTCGGCGCCGTGATGGCCGTGGCCACCGTCGGCGGCCCATTGCTCGGTGGAGTCATCACCGACTCGGCCGGTTGGCGCTGGAACTTCTACATCGCGGTGCCCTTCGCGATCGCGGCGATCATCGTGCTGCAGAAGACGCTGCACATCCCGACGCACAAGCGCAAGGTCACCATCGACTACCTCGGTGCCGTGCTCATCGCCGGTGGCGTGTCGCTGCTGCTGATCTGGGTGACCCTCGCCGGCAACCAGTTCGAGTGGGGCTCTCTCCCCAGCATCTCGATGGTCGTGGGCGCGGTGCTGCTACTGGCGGCCGCCGTGGTCACCGAGCTGAAGGTCAAGGAGCCCATCATCCCGATGACGCTCTTCACGAACCGCACCTTCTGGCTGGCGGTCATCGCCAGCATCTCGGTGGGCGTCGCGATGTTCGGCACCAGCGTCTTCCTCAGCCAGTACATGCAGCTCGCCCGGGGCAAGACCCCGACCGAGTCGGGACTGCTGACCATCCCGATGATCGGCGGCGTCCTCGTCTCGAGCGTCGTGATCGGCCAGGTCATCAGCCGCACCGGCAAGTGGAAGCGCTACATGGTGGCCGGCTCGATCCTGCTCACCATCGGCCTGGCGCTCATGGGCACCATCCGCTACGACACGAGCTTCTTCCTGGTCTTCCTGTTCATGTTCATCATGGGCGCGGGCGTCGGCATGGTGATGCAGAACCTCGTGCTGATCGTGCAGAACGCCGTCGACCCGCGGCAGATCGGCACGGCCAGCGCCTCCGTCGCCTTCTTCCGCAGCCTGGGCGGTACCATCGGCGTCAGCGTCATGGGCGCCGTCCTCGGCAGCCGCATCACCACTCTCGTCACCGACGGCATCGTGAAGCTGGGCATCGACCCCGCGCAAGCGGGCAACCTCGGCGACGGCGGCATCCCGAACCTCAGCACGCTGCCGGGCCCCATCCGCACCCTGGTGGAGTCCGCTTACGGTGAGGCGGTCGCCGACGTGTTCCTGCTCGCCGTTCCCCTCGCGATCATCTCAATCGTCGCGATCTCGCTGTTACCCAACCGCACGCTCGGCACGAAGACCTCGGTGGAGCAGATCGCCGAGACGGAGGCCGCCACGCTGATCGCCGTGTCCGGCGCCGAGGTCGCCGGGGACACCGAGAGCCAGGCCGAGATCGACGCCGAACTCGACGCTGAGGAGCGCGAGACCGAGGCCGCCGAACTCCAAGCCGCCTCCCAGGCCGCGCCGGGGGAGGCCACGGAGAGAGTGTGAAGAGCGCCAGTACCCTGGAGGCTGTGACCTCCTCCGACGACCGCGCCGCCGCCCTCCTCGCCGTGGAGGGCGAGATGGCGCGGATCGTGCGCGCGGTGCGCATCAGCATGCTGCAGAACGCGGTGCGGTTCTCGCCCGACATCCAGCCGTCAGGGTATCTGGTGCTCCGCCACATCGTGGCGAACCACCCCACTCCGCCAGGGGCGATCATCGCGAGCGTCGGGATGGACAAGAGTGCGGTGAGCCGGCAGCTCCGCATCCTCAAAGACCTCGGGTTCGTCACCAGCGAGCCCGATCCCGACGACCGGAGGGCGAACCTCTACTCGCCGACACCGGACACGCTGGAACGGATGGAGACCATCCGCCGAAGTGTCCAGGCCGCCTACGCCGACACCCTCGACGACTGGACCGAGCACGACATCGCTCAGTTCGTCCGGTTGCTCGGCGCGTTCAACGACAGGATCGAGCGACGATGACGACGCTGCACACCGACCCGGCCACGCATGACCGGACGCGCACCCAGACCGACGACCAGCCGTCGCTCCGCGAACGCAAGAAGGTCGAGACGCGCAGCGCCATCCATGAGGCGGCGGTGCGGCTCGTCGCCGAGAACGGAGCCGGGCAGGCATCCGTCGACGCGATCTGCTCCGAGGCGGGCGTCTCGAGCCGCACCTTCTTCAACTACTTCCCGTCGAAGGTCTCCGCGATCGTCGGTCTCTCGGCCTTCGTCGTGACGGATGCCCAACGCGAAACGTTCCTGCAGGGCGATGGCGAGAAGGGGCTGGTGCGCGACCTCTGCATCCTCGTCGGAGACATCATGGACTCGACGGCACGCGACGGCGTCGACCGCGCGGCGCTCCGCGAACTGCTGGGCCGCCGGCCCGAGCTCGCGCCCGACGTCATCAAGCTCGCCTCGGACCTGCGACTTCAGGTGATCGCCCTCGCCGAGCAGCGCACCTCGGCCGAGCGCGCTCAGCTCGCGGTGATGATGGTGATGTCGGCGGTCGACTGCGCCTTGCACCGCCCGCTCGACTCCGATGTCGACACGGAGTTCACCCGATGGTTGTTCGACGCCGTCATGACCATGCAGGCCCTCGCTCGCGAATCGTTAGACTAGCCAGCGGCGGGCGCACGGATGGCGCTCCCACCTTGCCTGAACGCATCTGTTCGAAAACCTGAGGAGAAAACCACCCGTGGCACTCATCGAAGCCGTTGGCGCTCGCGAAATTCTTGACTCCCGAGGGAACCCGACCGTCGAGGTCGAGGTCCTCCTCGAAGACGGCGTCGTCTCGCGCGCCGCTGTTCCCTCCGGCGCGTCCACCGGCGCATTCGAGGCCTACGAACTCCGCGACGGCGACAAGGGCCGCTACCTCGGCAAGGGCGTGGAGAAGGCCGTCGACGCCGTCATCGACGAGATCGGCCCGGCACTCGAGGGATTCGACGCCACCGACCAGCGTCTCGTCGATGCCGCGATGATCGCGCTCGACGGCACCGAGAACAAGAAGCGCCTCGGTGCCAACGCCATCCTGGGTGTCTCCCTCGCCGTGGCCCGCGCCGCCGCCGACTCGGCCGACCTGCCGCTGTTCCGCTACGTCGGAGGCCCCAACGCGCACACCCTGCCCGTGCCGCTCATGAACATCGTCAACGGTGGCGCACACGCCGACACCGGCGTCGACATCCAGGAGTTCATGGCCGTGCCGCTCGGCGCCGAGACCTTCTCCGAGGCGCTCCGCTGGGGTGTCGAGACCTACCACTCGCTGAAGTCGCTGCTGAAGTCGAAGGGCCTCTCCACCGGCCTCGGCGACGAGGGAGGCTTCGCCCCCGAGCTCCCCAACAACCGCGAGGCGCTCGACTTCATCCTTGAGGCCATCACCCAGGCCGGCTTCACCCCGGGCAAGGACATCGCGCTCGCGCTCGACGTGGCGGCCAGCGAGTTCTACGACAACGGCGCCTACACCTTCGAGGGTCAGCAGCGTTCCGCCCAGGAGATGTCGGCCTACTTCGCCGACCTCGTGGCGAACTACCCGCTGGTCTCGATCGAAGACCCCCTGAACGAGGACGACTGGGAGGGCTGGGCCCACCTCACCTCCGAGATCGGTTCGAAGGTGCAGCTCGTGGGCGACGACCTGTTCGTCACCAACCCCACCCGCCTCGCCACCGGCATCGCCCGCGGCACCGGCAACTCGATCCTGGTGAAGGTCAACCAGATCGGCACGCTCACCGAGACGCTCGACGCGGTCTCGCTCGCCCAGCGCTCCGGCTACACCGCCATCCTCTCCCACCGCTCCGGCGAGACCGAGGACACCACGATCGCCGACCTCGCCGTCGCGACCGACGCCGGCCAGATCAAGACCGGTGCGCCTGCCCGGAGCGAGCGCGTGGCTAAGTACAATCAGTTGCTGAGGATCGAAGAAGAACTCGCCGAAGCGGCGGTCTACGCCGGTCGCGGCGCGTTCCCGCGTTTCTCCGCCTAGGCATCCCGCCCAGGAGTCGATCGAAGGTAGTTTCCATGCGGCAGCGCACATCAAAGGCCCGGCCCGCCCGGGTGCCGGTGGCGCTGCCGCAGAACTCCCCGGGGGCCACGCCCGCTCCGGGCACCTGGTTGCGGAGCATCCGCTTCTCCGGATTCACGGTGCTGATGTTCGTCGTCATCGTGATGTTCGTGGTCATCATCGCGCCCGGCCTCCGCGTCTACATCGAGCAGCGCCAGGAGCTCGCGGCCCTGCAGGCGGCGGTCGACGCGAAGTCCGAGCAGAACGACGACCTGACCTCGCAGATCGCCCGCTGGAGCGACCCGGCCTACATCAAGGCGGAGGCCCGCGACCGGCTCTACTACGTGATGCCGGGCGAGACCAGCTTCCTCATCATCGACGACGTGCCGAGCACCGGGCCGACGGATGCTCCGGTGAGCGACTCCATCAGCACCACCGACGTGGACTGGTTGTCGTCGCTGTTCGCCTCCGGCATGACCGCGGGGCTCTCCACCCAGACCCCTGAAGAACTGCAGTCGAACGGAACCGTGCAATGACCACCCCGCCCTTCGAGCCGGCCAGCGAGCGCGACCTCGCCGTCGCATCCGCTCAGCTCGGCCGGCCGGTGCGGAATGTGCTTGGCATCGCCGCTCGCTGCGCCTGCGGGAACCCCACGGTGGTGGCCACCGCCCCCCGCCTCGCCGACGGCACGCCGTTCCCCACCCTCTACTACCTGTCGCACCCGGCCGCCACGGCCGCGATGAGCGACCTCGAGGCCGAGCACGTGATGGCCGAGCTCCAGGATGCGCTCGCCGACGAGGAGCTGTCCGCCGCCTACCGGGCGGCTCACGACGCCTACCTGGCCGACCGCGCCGTCTTCGGCGAGGTGCCCGAGATCGCGGGCATCTCGGCCGGTGGCATGCCGACCCGGGTGAAGTGCCTGCACGCCCTCGCCGCCCACGCACTCGCGGCCGGCCCGGGGGTCAATCCGATCGGCGACCTCGCCTTGGCGCGCGGCGACTGGTCGCCGCAGGTCTGCGAGTGCGTCGACTATCTGATCGACGCCTGATGCGACGGCGCCGCGGGCTCGGGGGCCGGCCGTTCCTGCTCGTCGGCGCGTTCGCCGTGGTGGGCGTCGTCGGCATCGCCCCGATCGGCCAGGTCCTGCCGGCGCGCGCCGACTCGATCCGCGACATGGAGTACTGGCTCGGCGACTACGGCTTCAGCGCGGCCTGGAACACCACGCGCGGCGCCGGGGCGACGGTGGCGGTGATCGACACCGGGGTTGACGGCAGCGTCGCCGAGCTGCAGGGCGCCGTGGTCGACGGAACGGATGTCTCGGGCATCGGCTCGACGAACGGCCAGACCCCGGTGGGGGAGAGCTCCGAACACGGCACGATGGTGGCCTCGCTCATCGCCGGCCGGGGCACGGGTGACGGCAACGGGGTGATCGGTGTCGCCCCCGAGGCGTCACTGCTGTCCATCTCCGTGGCTCTCGGCGCCGGTTCGGTCGACTCCGACGAGCAGATCGCGCACGCCGTACGCTGGGCCGTCGACCATGGCGCCGACGTCATCAACATGTCGCTCACGCGCAACAGCCTCGACTGGCCGCAGAGCTGGGATGACGCGTTCTCCTACGCCTTCGACCACGACGTCGTCGTGGTGGCCGCTGCCGGCAACCGGGGGAGCGGCACCACCGAGGTCGGCGCTCCCGCCACCATCCCGGGCGTCGTGGCGGTCGCGGGCGTCGACAAGGCGGGCGACGCGAGCTTCGACGCCTCCTCACAGGGCATCACGATCGCGGTCGCGGCCCCCAGTGAGCAGCTCGTCGGCGTGGTCCCGGGTGGCGGCTACGTTCTGTGGGACGGCACGAGCGGGGCGGCGCCGCTGGTCAGCGGGCTCGCGGCCCTCGTGAAGTCGGCGTATCCCGAGCTGGACGCGAACAACGTGATCAACCGGATCATCGCCACGGCCGAACCCAAGGGCGAACCGGTGCCGGGGCCGATCTACGGCTACGGGCTGGTCGATGCGGATGCGGCGGTGACGGCATCCGTCGATCCCGTGTCGGCGAATCCGATCGGCGACCTGGCCGCCTGGATCGCCACCTACCGGCCCGCGTCGGGCACCGGATCGCTCGACTCGCTGCTGATCCCGCCGCCGTCGCCGGCCCCGACGGGAGCGGTGACGGGCTCGGAGAAGCCGTCTCGCGGGAGCGATCGGCCTGAGGTGTACACTCTCATCCATTGGGCGGTGCCGCTGGGGCTCCTGCTCGGGTTCCTCATCCTGATGGCGACGTTCGCTCTCGGGGCGGTCTCGCATTTCAGAGGGCTGCTTCGCAAGTAGTAGATTGTATGAAGACCCCCCTACCTAGGAGATCGTTTCACTGTGCCCAAGATCCTCATCGTCGGCGGCGGATACGCCGGGTTCTACACTGCGTGGAAGCTCGAGAAGTGGCTGAGGTCCGGCGAGGCCGAGGTCACGGTCGTCGACCCCCTGCCGTACATGACGTACCAGCCCTTCCTCCCCGAGGTCGCGGCCGGATCGATCGAGCCTCGTCACGCGGTGGTGGGCATCCGTCGTCACCTGAAGAAGACCCGTGTGGTGGCGGGCAAGGTCACCGGCGTGAATCACGACGCCAAGACCGCCACCATCGTGCCCAACGCCGGTGAGGCGTGGGATGAGGAGTACGACCACATCGTGGTCACGGCGGGTGCCGTCTCGCGCACATTCCCGATCCCGGGTGTCGCCGACGAGGCCATCGGCCTGAAGACGATCGAAGAGGCGACCGCGATCCGCGACCGCGTACTCACGAACTTCGACAAGGCGGCGCAGCTGCCGCCCGGCCCCGAGCGGGATCGCCTGCTCACCGTCGTCGTGGTCGGCGGCGGCTTCGCGGGCATCGAGGTGTTCGCCGAACTGCGCTCCTTCGTGAGCGCCCTGGTCGAGACCTACCCCGAGATCGACTTCGAGGACACCCACTTCCACCTGATCGAGGCGATGGGCCGCATCATGCCCGAGGTCAGCCTCCCGACCTCGCTCTGGGTCATCAAGAACCTGGCCGAGCGCGGCGCGCAGATCCACCTCGACACGCAGCTCAAGTCGGCCGTGGGCGGCGTGATCGAGCTGTCGACCGGTGAGAGCTTCGAGTCCGACCTCATCATCTGGACCGCCGGTGTCATGGCCACGCCCGACATCAAGCACTACGGTCTGCCGCTCGAGGAGCGCGGACGTCTGCGCGTGCGCGCCGACCTGCGGGTCGAGGGCGACGACGGCATCGTCGAGGGCGCCTGGGGTGCCGGTGACGTCTCCGCCGTTCCCGACCTCACCGGTGGCGGTGTGGGCGGCTATTGCGTACCGAACGCCCAGCACGCGGTGCGCCAGGGCAAGCTGCTCGCGAAGAACATCGTCGCCGAGCTGCGCGGCGAGGGTGTCAAGGACTACTTCCACAAGAACATGGGTGCGGTGGCCGGTCTCGGTCTCGGCATCGGCGTGTTCCAGTCGGGCAAGCTGGCCATCAAGGGCCTGCCGGCCTGGTTCGCGCACCGCGGCTACCACGGTCTGGCCATGCCGTCGTGGGAGCGCAAGATCCGCGTGATCACCGGTTGGGTCAACAACTTCTTCCTCGGTCGCGACAACGTCTCGCTCGAGGCCCGCGAGCACCCGCGAGCGGAGTTCGAGAAGTTCGCCGCGCGCCCGCGCCCGGCAGCTCCGGCCGTCGAGACCCCGGCACCCGCTGCTGCGCCCGCCGCTGCCGCGCCCGCCGAGTCGTCGCCCGCCCTCGTCGGTGCTCCGGCGTCGGCTCCCGCGCCGGAAGCAGCGGTCGACGGCAAGGCCGCGGCTCCCGCGAAGGCGCGCACCACGAAGCCCCGCACCCCGAAGGCGGCTCCGGCCGCCGAGTGACCTCGCCGTGGGGCCTCCCGGCTGCGGCCGGGGGCTCCCGGTACGATGGGGTGCCCGTGACGCTGCGGCGCCCGGCCCCCATAGCCCAATTGGCAGAGGCAGACGACTTAAAATCGTCACAGTGAGGGTTCGAGTCCCTCTGGGGGTACGAGAAACTGAGTTCGGAGTTGCGCGCGTCCATCGCCATGGCTGTCATCGGAGCACTTCTCACCATCAGTGGTCCATTGATCGTGAGGTATTGGGTTCGCCTGAGTCAATGGGAAGCGGACTGGTACAGCAGAGCGAACGCACGTGTCCGCCGCCCGACAACGCCACGAGCGATGGGCATCATCGGATGCGGCTGGACACTCGGCGGCGTTGTGCTCCTTGTCAACGGTCTCATCCGAATCTTCAGTGGCTGAATACCCGTTGGGAGGCTGGGCGAGTGCTCGCGCCGGTGCGCGACCGCATCACGCTATCGAGGGCCTGCGTGAAGGTCCGGCCGCGGTATGCAACCGATGACCGGGAGGGTCATCGTGACGGTGAGCCCGGAGGGGTGTGCGTTTTCGAGGGTGACGGTGCCCCCGGCGGCGTCGGCGGCGGCCGCAACGATGGCGAGGCCCAATCCGGAGCCGTGCGCTGAACCACGGGAGTCGTCGTCTTGCGAGAAGCGGTCGAAGGCGTGCGGAATGAACTCGGCCGACATCCCTGGGCCGTCGTCGGAGACGATGGTGACGAGGCTCGTCGAGGTGCGGGTGAGAGTCACGGAGACCCGCCCGGCTCCGTGGACCGCGCGGAGGGCGTTGGACAGCAGGTTGTCGAGCACCCGCCCGTAGAGCAGCTCGGGCATCGCCACTGTGCCCCCGGCCGCTCCCGGCACCGTGAGGTCGATCTCGACCTGGTCGCTCATGGCGCTCAGCCGCGCGCGGTCGATCGCCTCTCCGGCCTCGTCGACGAGCGCGTCGACCTCGGCGGCACTCGACCGCTGCCCCGCATCCAGCCGGGAGAGCTCGAGCAGACTCCCCACGAGCCGCGCGAGCCGTGCGGTCGCGCGTTCGGCGGCGAGGATGTCGGCGTCCAGCGTGCCGCGATCGCCGGTTCGCAGCAACTCGAGCTGGGTCTGCAGCACGGCGAGCGGGGTGCGCAGCTCGTGGCTGGCATCCGAGACCATCTGGCGCTCCCGGGCGGCCGAGGAGCGCAGGTCGTCGATGAGCCGGTTGAGGGTGGTGGCGAGGTCGGTGATCTCGTCTTTCGCCGTGCCCACCGGGAGCAATTCGCCGGAGCCGGAGGCGACGATCGCTTCGGCACTCTGGCGAAGCTGCGTGACGGGCCGGAGGGCGGCCCCCGTCAGGAGCCACGAGACCACGCCGAAGAGCAGAGTGAGAACGCCGAGGCCGACCACGAGACCGGTGGTGAGGTCGGCGAGCACCAGCTCCGAAGCGTCCTGATTGCGCGCGGTGATGATGGTCCACTCCCCGGTGCTGCTCTCGACGGTGTCGACCGCGACCAGGTAGGTGACCTTTCCGGCGGCGATCTCTTGAGGGCCGGATGCGCCGAGATCGACACGGGAGAGCTTCAAGGTGAGTCCCGCAGGCAGCGTCGAGGTGCGGGTGACCCCCGTGGGGTCGATCACGGCGACGAGCTGCCCCTCGCCCGGGCGATCGACGGAGTCGTTCGGCTCCTGCTGGATGGCGGTCTCGAAGGGGCTGGCGTCGCTTTTCAGCACCTCGAAGGAGGCATCCTGCAGGATGTTCTCCACTTGGTGGCGCACCACGAGAGCGACGCCGGCGAAGAAGACTGCTGCGAGCAGGAGGGTGCCGATGGTGATGCGGGCGCGGATCGAGAGCCGGTTGAGAACGCGCATCAGTCGCGGGCCAGTTCGAACCCGACCCCGCGCACGGTGATCAGGCTCACGCCGGTGTCGAAGGGTTCGAGCTTGCGTCGGAGGTAGCTGATGTACTGGTCGACGATGTTGGGATCGGTGTGCTGCACGGTGCCCCAGATCTCGAGAAGGATCGCCTCGCGGCGCACGGTCTCGTCGGCGTTCTGGGCGAGCAGGCGCAGCAGCGCGAACTCCTTGGGGCTGAGCGGAACCACCGCGTCGCCGGCGCGCACAACGTGGTCGTGGCTGTCGATCGACAGGGCGCCGACGTCGATGCGCGGGCTGACGGCGAGGCTCTCCCGGCGGCGGAGCGCCCGCAGTCGCGCGGCCAGTTCACTGAACGCGAACGGTTTGATGAGGTAGTCGTCGGCGCCGGAGTCGAGGCCTTTCACCCGGTCGCTGACGTCGTCGCGTGCCGTGAGCATCAGGATGATCAGTCCCGGCAAGGCGTCGCGCAGACGCCGGCAGAGCTCGAAGCCCGACATCCCGGGCAGCATCACGTCGAGCACCGCGATGCCGTAGCCGGCCGACGCGCCGATCAACGCCGCGGTACCGTCTTCGACCCAGTCCGCCTCGTAGCCCTCGTCGACGAGACCGCGCACAAGCAGCGGCCCGAGCTCCGTGTCGTCTTCGACGACGAGAACGCGGACCGGGCGGTCGGGTGGTGCTGCCATTCCGCAATTCTCGTCGGAGCCAGGCTCGCCGTGGCCCATCTGAGCGAATCCTCATGAATCGGGAGCTGGTTTCGCAGGCTCTCCGGGGTGCGTCTCAGTACGGTCTGAATCCCGGGGTCCGATCCGGGCCGCACCGAAGGGAGGGACCTGTGCGCATCCTCGCCGTCGAAGACGATCAGCGGATCGTCGACATCCTCCGTCGCGCGCTTACGGAATCGGGCTATCCCGTCGACGTGCGGATGACCGCGCCCGAAGCGCTGTTCGCGTTCGAGACCGACGTGTACGACCTCGTCATCCTCGATCTGATGCTGCCCGGCATGCCCGGCGGGGGAGTGGAGCTGTGCCGCCGCATCCGTGCCTCCAATACCGACGTGCCGGTGCTCATGGTGACCGCCATGGACTCCACCCAGTCGCGCGTGCGCGGGCTGGACGCCGGCGCCGACGACTACCTCGTCAAGCCGTTCCACCTCACCGAGCTGCTCGCCCGGGTGCGTGCTCTGCTGCGGCGTGCTCCGCGGGCGATCGCCCCTGTCTTCACCGTTCGCGACGTCACCCTCGACACGGGTCTCCGGCGGGCCTACCGTGGCGGCCGAACCATCCCGCTCACGGCGAAGGAATTCACCGTGCTCGAATACCTCATGCGTAACGCCGGCACCGTGGTGACCGTCGCCGACCTCATCGACCATGCTTGGGACACCAACAGCGACCGCTACAGCAACGTGGTGCAGACCTACATCCGGTACCTCCGCAAGAAGCTCACCGTGGGCGTCGGCGACACGGAGTTCATCGAGACCAGGCGCGGGATCGGCTACCTCGTGCGGACGCACCTGTGATGTTCCGCAGGGCCATTCGCCGCCTCACGCTCTTCTTTTCGCTCGTGCAGCTCGCAGTCTTCGGCGGCCTCTCGATCGCGATCTACGTCTTCGTCACATCGGTCTTCGACTACGACCCGCCCGAGGGCGACACCGCCATCGCGACGGATGCCGCCGAGGTCGCCTTCGCGGGTCTGCGCACCGGCCTCCTGATCGGATTCCTTGTGCTGCTCGTGATCGTGCCGGCCATAAGCTACCTCATGGCCCGCCGCACGCTCGCGCCCGTGCGAGCCGCCTACCTCGCGCAGGAGCGGTTCGTCGACGACGCCTCGCACGAGTTCCGCACCCCCCTCGCCGTGCTCTCGGGAGAGATCGAGCTCGCCCTGCTCCGTCCGCGATCGGCGGAGGAGTACGTCGCCGCTCTCCGGCGGAGCCTCGAGACGGTCGAGCGGATGGAGCGCCTCACGGGCGACCTGCTGCTTCTCGGCCGCGAGGGCGACCAGCGGATCGAGGACGGCTTCGACGTGGTGGGCGCCCGGGAGATCGTGCTCGCCTCCATCCCGCCCCGGCAGCCGGGCACCGCGCGGGCGGCCATCACCTTCGACTTCGAGGGCGACCCGCCGATACGTGGTTCGCGAGAGCTCTTGACGCGAGCGGTGGGAAACCTGGTGGAGAACGCACTGAAGTTCACGCCGGCCACCGGCACCGTGCGCATCAGGGTCGCTGAGCGGATCGGGATGGCGGTCATCGAGATCGCCGACGACGGCCCCGGGTTGCCCGCCGGGAGCGAAGAACGGGCCTTCGACCGGTTCTGGCGCGCCGACACCACGCAGTCGATTCCCGGCCACGGACTGGGACTCGCCCTCGTGCGGCAGATCGTCGCGGCGCACGCCGGCCGGGTCGCCGTGGTGTCGTCGCACCCCGCCCGGTCGGGATCTGGAGCGGTCGCGACCATCGAACTCCCGAAAGTGAACGCCCGCTGAGGCTCTCACATTCGTCTCACGGAGTCCTCCGTAGGGTCGGAGACGACAGGCGATTCGGCCTGACCACAAAGGAGAAACCCCATGAACAAGCGCATCACGTGGACCCTCGGGTCGCTCGGCGCGGCGGCCCTCGTCGTCGGCGGCGGCTTCGCCCTCGCCATCCCCGCCCAGGCGTCGAACTCGACCCCGCCGCCGTCGACCAGCCAGACCGGCGTGGAGGACGGCACGAACGACGGCGAGACCGCCGACGACGCGACCGGAGTCGAAGACGGCGCGAACGACGGTGAGACGGCCGACGACACCGGCGTCGAAGACGGCACGAACGACGGCGAGACCGCCGACGACGCGTTCACCGGCTGAGGTCTCTGAGAGATCTCTCACGATCGGGAGGGCGCCCTGCACGGTGTCCTCCCGAATCGTCTGATTAGCGTGCGGAATATCCCTTTACCCACGAAGGAGCGACCACGCGTGCTGATCCAATCCGGAGGCCTGCTCGACCCCACCGCTCTGCTCGAGGGCTCGGGGCCCTGGGTACTCGCCGTGATCATGGGCATCATCTTCATAGAGACCGGACTGCTGTTCCCCTTCCTGCCCGGCGACTCGCTCATCTTCACGGCAGCGCTGCTGAGTGGCACCCTGATGCTCCCGCTTCCGGTGCTGGTCGCCACGGTCGCGGTCGCCGCCATCGTGGGCGACTCGGTCGGCTACGCGATCGGCAAGCGATTCGGGCGACGCCTCTTCAAGCCCGACGCCCGCGTTCTGAAGGCCCGCTACGTCGAACGAGCGGATGCCTTCCTCACCCGTTACGGACCGCAATCGCTGGTGCTCGCCCGCTTCGTGCCGATCGTGCGCACCTTCGTGCCGCCGGTGGTCGGCATGTCGAGCATGCCCTACCGCCGTTTCCTGCTGTGGAACGCCATCGGTGGATTCGCCTGGGCGCTGCTGCTGTCGCTGGCCGGATTCTTCCTCGGCCGCATCCCGTTCGTCGCCGACAACGTCGATCTCATCGCTGTGGCGATCGTCATTCTCTCCGTCGTGCCGATCGTCATCACGATCCTGCGGGAGCGGCGGGCCGACAAAGCTGCGGAACAGGCTCAAGAATCGGAGGAAGAGACCGTATGAACGATCGGCTGCGCGGTATCAGCAAGGTGCCGGAGATCACTGCTCTGTTCTGGGTGACGAAGATCCTGACCACGGGAATGGGCGAGACCACGTCGGACTTCGTGGTGACGACGATCGACCCGGTCATCGGAGTCGCGATCGCCTTTGTGCTCCTGGTGGCTGCGCTCGTGATGCAGTTCCGCGCCCACCGGTACGTTCCCTGGATCTACTGGCTCACCGTCGTGCTCGTCAGCATCTTCGGAACGATGGCCGCCGACGTAGTGCACGTGCAGTTCGGGGTACCCTACGAGGTGTCCACCGCCGGGTTCGCCGTGGCCCTGGCGGCGATCTTCACCATCTGGTATCTCAGCGAACGAACACTCTCGATCCACTCGATCGACACCCGCCGGCGCGAGGTCTTCTACTGGGCCGCGGTGCTGACGACCTTCGCGCTCGGCACGGCCGCCGGTGACTGGACCGCGACGGTGCTCGGTCTCGGCTACTTCGCCTCGGGCTTGCTGTTCCTCGCCGCGATCTGCGTGCCGGCACTCGCTTACCGGTACCTGCGCCTGAACGCCGTGATCGCGTTCTGGGCCGCCTACGTGCTCACACGCCCGCTCGGGGCTTCGTTCGCCGACTGGCTCGGCGTCGGGCCCGAGCGCGGAGGCGTCGGGACCGGCACGGGAGTGGTGAGCCTCGTGCTGGCCATCGCGATCGCGGTCTGCGTGCTGCGCCTCACCGTGGTTCGTGAGAGAAGCCTCAGACCCGAACGGCCGTTTTCGCAGTCACGTCGTAGCGCCGACTGAGAGCGTTCCCGGTATGAGCGCATCCGACATCGCACGCACGCCCTCGGCGCGACGCATGCTGAGCAAAGTCCCCGAGATCACCATCTGGTTCTGGATCATCAAGATCCTGTGCACGACGGTCGGCGAGAGCTTCGCCGACTGGATCAACATGGCGCTGGGCGTCGGCCTCGTCACGACCGCGATCATCTTCACGGCCGTGACCGCCGCAGTGCTCGTGCTGCAGATGAGTCTTCGTCGTTACCAGCCCGGTGCGTACTGGCTCACCGTCGTGGCGGTCAGCATCACCGGCACGCTCTACACCGACATCCTCACCGATGAGGCGGGCGTGCCGCTCTGGATCAGCTCGACCGTGTTCTCGGCCATCCTGGCCGTCGTCTTCACGATCTGGTTCCTCAGAGAGCGCACGCTGTCGATCCACAGCATCAGCACGACTCCACGAGAGGCGTTCTACTGGCTGGCCGTGCTCGTGACCTTCGCCCTCGGCACCGCGCTCGGCGACTGGACGCTGGAGCTCACCGGATGGGGGCCGGGTCTGTCCATCCTGTTGCCGCTCGTGCTCATCGGCATCGTCACTGCGGTGTGGCGATTCGGCGGCAACCCCGTGCTGGCGTTCTGGATCGCCTACATCCTCACCCGCCCGCTCGGCGCGAACATCGGCGACTGGCTCGGCCTGACGCCGAGCGAGGGCGGAATCGGGCTCGGAACGCTTCTGACCAGCATCCTCTTTCTCGCTGCCATCGTGGCGACGGTGATCTACCTCTCGATCAGCCGAGCCGATGTCGTCGAGCACGCCCCGCGGAAGGGAGTGCCGACCGCTTCACCGTCGCGGCGCCGAGCTGCGCTGGGCATCTTCGGCGGAGTGGCCGTGGCCACCATTGCGCTGCTCGCCTACACGAACAGCCTGCCGCACGCGAGCGCGCTCGCCGACGAAGGGCCTGCACCCAGCTGCACCTCGAGCGGAACGCCGCTCAGCCCCGCCGATGCGAAGGCGGCTGCGCAGGCCCATTTCCCGGCAGCCGACATCCGCGCCCTCAGTGCGATTGCCTCCGATGCGCTCTCGCTCGTCGACGCGGGCGACCAGGCCGGAGCTGCGAGTCGCGCCACCGATCTCGAAACAGCGTGGGACGACCGGCAGGATTCCCTGAACGCGGCCGATTGCCGGGCCTGGTCGTACATCGATCAGCAGATCGATCCGGTGCTGTCATCGGTGCGAGCGACCGCCCCCGATCCGGCGACGGAGCAGCGCTCCTTGCAGGCACTCCTCGTCACGCTCGGTGGTGCGTGATTGAGGATGCGCCGAAGGACAGGGCTGATCGTTCTCCGGGGGAGCCTGACGGGCCTGAAAGTGGGTTTGGGGTACGCGGGCGATAGCATGGGCCCATGGTGGGGATCTGGACGCTCGTTCTGTCGATCGTGGTGCTGGCCGGCGGAGTCGCTGCGACGGTGACCGCGCTGCGCAGCGAGAACCAGATCGCGATCATGCTCGCTCTCGACGCCGCCGTGTTGAGCGGCGTCGGTGTGCTGCTCAATGTCTTCTCGATGGGTGAGCTCCAGCTCACCGCCATCCTCTGCTTCGTCGTGCTCCCGGCTCTCGCCGCCGTTGCCGGCGCCGTGCTCGGCCGGTTCCGGCCGACGCCTCGGATGCGTTACGAGTCCACCCAGATCGCCTCGCGCTGATCCTCGCACCCATCTCGCGGGCGTGTTAGTCTGGCGAACTTTGCAGTTCGCCGAGGCCGAGGGAGGGTGGGGTCGTGACCGACCACGAGCGGGTGATCGTCAGCGCCGAGTACGGTTCGCGGGCGGTGGGCGTGGCGACCGCCGACTCCGACCACGACCTGATGAGCGTCTTCCTCGAGTCGCCCCGCTTCGTCACGGGCATCGACGCCGTCGACACGGTCACCGGTGGCACCTCGGCGGCGGGAGACCGCTCCACTCGGCACGACACCGACACCGTGAGCTACCCCCTGCGCAAATGGGCTCGGCTCGCGGCCATCGGGAATCCGACCGTGCTCTTCCTGCTGTTCGTTCCGGAGCACGTGGTGGTGACGCCCGAGTGGGAGCGCATCCTCGACATCCGGAACGCGTTCCTCTCCCGCGACGCCGGGCGCCGCTTCGCCGGCTACTCCTGGGGGCAGCGGGAGGCCCTGCTGGGCCTGCGCAACAAACGCACGAACCGGCCGGAGCTGGTGCACCGGCACGGCTACGACACGAAGTTCGCGTACCACATGATCCGCACGGCCCTGCAGGGCATCGAGCTGATGACCACGGGGGCGCTCCGCCTGCCCATGGCGGACGAGTCGATCGCGGTGCTGCGGGCCATCCGCCGCGGCACCCTCGACAGGGACGATGTGATCGGCTTGTCGAACGACCTCGACGCCGAGCTGACAGTCGCGGTCGCGGCGTCGACGCTGCCCGAGAGCGCCGATCGTGCGCGGATCAACGCGACACTGCACGACATCCACCTCGATGCCTGGCGGGTACGGGCATGAGCGGAGGGGGCACCGCAGCGGTGGAGGGAAGCCCTGCCGTGATCGTCGACGTCGACGGAACGCTCGCCGACGTCGCCGGCATCAGACACTACGTGCTCGACGATCCTCGCCACCGAAACTTCCACAAGTTCCACGCGGCGGCGAGCTGGGTACCGCCGATCGCCGACGTGGTGCGGGTCACCCGCGCCCTGCACGCCGCCGGGCTCGGCATCGTGGTGCTGACCTCCCGCAGCGAACGGTGGCGCCACCGCACGCGCGTGTGGCTCGCGAAGTGGGACATCCCGGTCGACGCACTTGGCATGCGCGCCGATGCCGACACCCGGCGCGACGACGCCGTCAAACGCGATCTCCTCGAACGGATGCGTGCGCTCGGCTTCGAACCCGTGCTCGCCATCGACGACAACCCCACGGTCGTCGCCCTCTGGCGCGAGCTGGGCATCCCGACCGTCACCGTGCCGGGCTGGGGCGCCGACGGGTGACTACCGGTCGTGCTGGAAGGCCGACTTGGGCGCGCTCGAACCCGGGCCCTGGACCTCGAATTCGTCGAGGATCGCACCCGAGTCATCGAACCGCCAGCCGAGCACCCGCCAGCCCTGCACACTGACCTTCAGAGCTACGCCGTTCACGGTCGCCGTGCTCGGGACGTCGATCGGTCCTTCGAAATACCAGTACTCGGCTGCGGCGAGCTCCTCCGGGGTCTCGATCACCCGGCGGTCCGTGGTGGTGTAGAGGAAGGCGTCGGCCGGATGTTCCTCGAAGATCGCCAGCTTGTCGCCGGTGAGCACCGCCCGAAACGGCGCCAGCTCGTCGTCGGCCGCCTGCGCCGCGCCCGACAGTCTATCCTCGGCCGCGGTGAAGAGCGTCTCCATCCGCTCACGGACGCGGCCGATCGTGGTGGACTCGGATACCACCACGACCGTCCGCTCGCCAGGAACGGTCGCGACCTGATCGCGCAGGAGGGAGTAGTCGGCCTGTTCGCGCAGGACCGCCTCGGCGGCAAGCACCTGCCCGACGTCGAACGGGGGAGCGACCCCCACGAACCCGGATTCCCACGTCGCTAGGAGCCGCTCGGCCCTGTCCACGAACGCCTGGAGCTCCACGGTCGTCTCGGGATCGACTGCGGGTCCCGAGGCGGCGGCTTCGATCCGTCGGGCATACACCGCATCGAGACTCGCCCAGCTCGCCGCGGTCACGGCGTCGCCGTAGAACGCGGGAGCACCCCCGGTGCGCCGGGCGCCGTCGAGCGCCCCCTCCACCGCCGCATCGACGAGGAGGACGGGGCCGGTGGCCGCGTCGTCTTCGATCGCGCCCGTAGCCGTGATCCGCCCGCCCGATACCGCGAAGTCGATGACCCGGGACATCGCCGCCTCCCGCAGCAGCTTCAGCTGGTACGCGCCGTCGTTCTCGTCGAGGAAATGCCAGTCGGCGCCCCAGCCGGAATCGCGGAGGTTGTTCCACCCCCGCACCCCGTCGAACACGACGGTGACCTCCTGCCCCACGACCGTGCCGTCATTGGCGGTGAAGCTGTAGCGGTTGTCGACGAAGGTCGCGCGGGCGATCCGCCGGCCCTCGTGGAAGCAGTGCGCTTCCAGCTGGTAAGGATCAACCGCCCCCTTCAGGAAAAGCGTCGCGGTCAGTCGAGGGGCGTCGTACTCGTCGACGGCGTCGAGGCAGAGCAGCCCGAGTCCGAGCATCCAGTCGTTGTCGATCGCGTAGCGCTGCTCCCCATCGAGCGCGACGGCGGTGAGCGAACCGGTGTGGAGAAGCACGTCGACGCCCTCGAGGGCCGAGGTCATGCGCAGGGTGAAGGCGATCATGCCGGGTTCGGCGAGGTCACCGCCGTCGATCCATCTCTGCAGATCGATCACGGTCGTCTGCTGGTCGTCGAGCTCGGGCACGGGGACGCGGTGCTCGAACCAGGGCGAGCCGTCGGGGCGCGCGACCGACCACACCAGCTCGGCACCGGCGGGAACCGGCCCGCGAAGGGGCACCCGCAGGCGTGGGTTCCAGCCCTCGGGCCGAAGGCTGCCGAACATCCCGGCACTCGCTCGGAGTGCATGCTTGATCACTGTCGTCATTGAGAAATGATCACTTAAATCGGATCCATTGCGCAAGCGAGCCGAATGAGGGCGAACGACGTAGCGTGGCGCGTAACGGTTCGGCGCTGTCACGGAGCTGTGGCAGCATGGACGGCGGGGAGCATGTGCTCACGGCAGTGGCGCAGCGCAGGGGAGACGAGGATGTCGAAATCCCGGAGGACGACCATCGCCGTCGTCGACGCCGATGGTGTGGCGCTGGCTGCCAAGGTCGAGGCCCTGGCCGCCGTGCCCGGAGTCGACGTGCGCATCGAAGCGGTTTCGCTCGGGCAGTTGCTGACCCACCCGGACTTTCCGCCCGATGTCGTGATCCTCGAGCAGCGCGAAGGGGAGCGGGTGTCGGTGAACTACAAGATCCGGGTCTGCCGCCTCGCCGACGCTCGCGTGATCGTCGTCTCCGGCGACGGTCACGAGCTGGCTCCGGATGTCGGTCAGCTCATGACCACGGTGCACTCCTTCGAGCAGGCTGTCGCGTTGATCGCCTCCTGAACCGCGTCGGGACCGCTGCGGCGAGGGCGTCAGGGGCGGTCATAGACTCGGATCATGACGATTCCCCTTCGCTTCGGGTACAAGGCTTCGGCCGAGCAGTTCGGCCCCTCCGAGCTCCTGGGCTACGCGGTGCTGGCCGAGCAGGCCGGCTTCGACTCGGTGTTCGTGTCGGATCACTTCCAGCCCTGGAACCACGAGGGAGGACACGCTCCGGCCGCGATGCCATGGCTCGGCGCACTGGGGGCCCGCACCGAACGCATCCTGATGGGCACTTCGGTGCTCACGCCGTCGTTCCGCTACCACCCGGGTGTGGTGGCCCAGGCGTTCGGCACGCTCGGCGCGATGTTCCCCGGGCGGGTCATCCTCGGCGTGGGGAGCGGTGAAGCGCTCAACGAGGTGGCGCTCGGCATCCCGTGGCCGGAGGTGAAGGAGCGGTTCGCGCGCCTGAAAGAGGCGATCACGATCATCGAGACGCTGTGGAGCGAAGACCGGGTGACCTACGAGGGTCAGTTCTTCCGCACCGAGAACGCCACGATCTACGACAAGCCCGAGACGCCGGTGCCGATCTACATCGGCGCCTCCGGACCGGCCGCCACGCGCCTGGCCGGGCGGATGGCCTCCGGATTCATCACGACCTCGGGCAAGGCGCGTGAGCTCTACACCGAGACGCTGCTGCCGGCCCTCGCCGAGGGCATCGAGAAGGCTCATCGCTCGGCCGACGACGTCGACACCCTGATGGAGATGAAGGTCTCGTTCGACCACGACCGCGAGCGCGCGCTGAACGACACCCGCTACTGGGCGCCGCTGGCCCTCACGCCCGAGGAGAAGATGGCGGTCGAAGACCCGATCGAGATGCAGCGGCTCGCCGATGCCCTGCCGATCGAGCGCACGGCCGCCCGGTGGATCGTGTCGACCGACCCCGACGAGCACGTCGAACGCATCCAGTCGTACATCGACCTCGGTTTCCGGCACCTCGTGTTCCACGGGCCCGGAGCCGATCAGGAACGATTCATCCGGCTCTACGGAGAGGAGATCCTGCCGCGTCTTCGTGCGCGCCACGGCTGATCGCCGCGAACCAGTGCCGACTGGCCTCGAGGGAGGTCCACAACCGGTCGGCGCGCACCTGGCCGTAGCGGCCGGCCTCGAAGACGAGGCGTTCACGTACCCAGCCGATGGGTTCACGGCGGGAGTCGTTCGTGTCGAGCACCAGCCAGTAGTCGGCTCCGATGCGCTCATAGCGGATGTCGGCGGGATTCGTCATGGGTCGGACTCTCCCCGACGGGCGCGTCGTCGTGCCCGTCGGATTCAGGATGCCTTCAGTCTGCTCCCGCTTCGATTGGAAGGGATTGCCCCAGTTATGGGGGTAGACGGTGCGTTTCTACTGAATCTTCGAGTGCTCGCCGAGGCGGTGCCAGGTGCGGTTGTGATACACCAGCGGCTCCGCTTCGGCGGCATCGGCGGACGGGTCGCCGGCCGGCGGCGCCTTGGTCTGGAGTGCCTGGACGGCGACCACGGTCGAGCCGCCCGCCTCCATCTTGTTGACCACACGTCCGCGGATCCACGCGTGCGCGGAGGGGAAGTAGGGCTCGCCGGTGGGAAGCCTGTCCCAGATCGTCGTATCGGCGAAACGGTCGATGCCGCTGGTGGCGCCGAGCTTGGCGATGTCGAGCTGTGCCGCACCGAGCAGGTGCACCACGACGGTGTCGGCCCGGCGGATGGTGGGTGTGCTCGAGGAGAGGTCGGAGATCGAGAACACCAGGAGCGGCGGTTCCACGCTCACCGAGAACACCGACGTGGCCGTGAGGGCCACCGGACCGTCGCCGGCGTCGGCGGTGATGACCGCCACTCCCGCGGGGTGGTTGCGGAAGGCGGCCTTGAACTCCTCGGGAGTGACGCTGTCGCCGCTCGGATGCGTGACCAGGTTGTTCGCGTGCCTTCCGTGAGGGCGGGCGAACTGGTCACCGGCGGAGGAGGTCTGGGCGTTGGTCACTCTTCGATCCTAAATCTCCTTCGAGGGCGGGGTGTTTCCCGCGCGTAACAAGGCGCAACGGTGGCGCAGGCCGTCACGGCGCGTCATCGGCCACGAAACGGGTCCAGGCCCAGGCCGAGACGCTGACGGCAGCGAACGCGACGGCGGCCACGAGCAGCACGACGAGTCGTCCGTCGGCTGCGGCTTCGGCCAGGGCGGGCACGAAGAGCATCGCCAGGGCGGTGAAGGAGGCGACGGCCAGCAGGAGCCAGGTGGCCGGCGACCAGGCCAGCAGGCGCCGCCCGGCTGAGCGCCCGACGGGAAGGAGCAGTAGCGACGCGGCGCCGAAGGACGCCAGCACGACGACATGCAGGAACTCGGCGTACGCAGACAGCAGGATGTCGCTCGATCCGGTCTGGTCGCCGAGCGCGCCCGAGGCGAGCCAGGCGACGGCGCCGAGCACCCCGAGGGCGAGCACCTGCACCGTGGCGACCTTTCCCGCTGCCGACGGGTCGACGGCGCGGGAGCCTCCGCCTGTCGGGTCGACGGGGCGGGCGGGATCGGCGCTCGTCGTGTCGGCCACCACGAGCCCCGCGACCAGCCCGAACACGAGGCTCGGCTCGAGGTCGGCGAGGCGCGACACGAGGGCGAGCGCGGCGGCCACCAGCAGCAGCCCGGGACGCAGTCGCGCGGTGCTCGTGATGCCGAAGGCGAGCGAGGCGATACGGGCGGGGAGCGCGGTCGCGATGAGGTTGACGAGACCGAGAGCTGCCACCACCGCGAGGAACAGGCGCAGATAGGCGGGCTGGTTCTCGACCGGGCCCGAGAGGGTCACGATCGCCGACGCGGCGAGCACCGCGGCGCCGGCGGTCACCGCCGGGTGGAGTCGCACCTCCGGGGCACGGTCGTATTCGTGACGGGAACGGTTACGGCCCAGCACGGCGGCGAGCATCCGGCCGGCCACCGGACCACGGCCGGGCTCCCCGCCGTCGCGGGCGGCCACCGTCTCCATCGTTCCGGCGAGCAGCCGCGCGGGCAACGCGACGAGCAGCAGAGCGAGGCCGCCCACGGCCAAGGCGATCCACCAGATGGGGCCCGCGCCGGCCCCGACGGCCGGCTGGAGCGAGGCGGTGAAGCGCGTGGCATCCGTCCACGTTCCCGAGGAGGGCGGTACTGCGCCGGCGCCGGGCGTGCCGCTCTGGCCGGGCGCGGCCGGGTCGCCGGAACCGTTCCCGGGGCCCGGGGCGCCTGGACCACCCGCTCCGCCGTCGGAGGGGGTGGAGGCATCCGGAGGCCCGGGTCGGGCGCCCGGCGCCCCGGGAGGTGCGGAGGGCGAGCCTGTACCTCCGGGCGTGCCCGGAGTGGTGGCCGTCGCATCCTGGAACACGAGGGTCAGCGGGCCGCTCTGCACGCTCACGTTGCCCGCCGGGTCCTGCTGGAGCACGGCGACGGGATAGTTCCCCGCAGGAACCGCGGCGGACGAGCACGACCATGAGGTACCGGTCACGAGCACCTGGCAGAGCGAGTAGGCGCCGGCGAAGACCGAGACGGTGGCGCCGTCTTCGCCCGTTCCGCTGAAGACCGCGCCCGAGGTGGGGAGCGCCTGGCCGGAGCGTGGGGACAGCAGCTGGGGTGCGGCGGGCACCGTGACGTCGACCCGGATGCCGAGCGGCTCACTCGTGGGCGAGGAAGCTCCATTCGACCAGGGAGTCGTCTGGCTGGCGGTGACCACGTAGTCCCCATCGCTGATGCCGCCGGAGAGCACGCACGACCAGGCCCCTGACGCATCGGCCGTGCCGCTGCAGGCGAAGGCGCCGGTGGACGCGGTCACGGTGGCTCCCGGAACCGCGGACCCCTGCACCACAGCGTTGGTGAGCGTGCCGCGGGGGCCGCCGGTGACCACCGGCGCGTTGAGCACCCGCAGAGTGACGGTGTCGTCCGGCGCTCCTGCCCCGGCCGCCGGTTCGACGGCACGGATGGTGGTGGACGACGAACTGGGAAGGCCGCCGGCGGTGCACGACCACGCGCCGGAGGCGTCGGGCGTCACCACGCAGAGCGGTTCGGCCGACCCCGCGACGAGGATCTGCAGCGAGCCTCCGGGCGTTCCGGTGCCCGAGATGTCGACCGGCGAGGAGACGAGCGCGCCCTCGGCGGGGGAGAGGATGTCGGGCACGTCCGTGGTCGGGGGCGGCGTGGTGGAACCAGGAGGATCGGTGGGGTCGTCGCCCGGCGACGGAGCCGAGGGCGGGGGAGCCGGCTCCGAGGGTGGAGGGGCCGGCTCCGAGGGTGCAATCGACTCGGTCGGCGCGGGCGTGGGCGTGTCGTCAGGTGCTGCGCTCGCGGTCGGCGCGTCCACGCCGAGACCGAGGCCGCCGGCCATCAGCAGGGCCGCGAGAAGGGTGGCGAACGCGATCTGCCCCATCGGGCTGCGACGTCGTGAACTGCCGGCGTCGCGCGGTTGCGACGCCGTTCCACCCCACCTTCTTCGCGATGTCACCTCTTCCCATTAAGGCCGATCGCGCCGCGGACCCCAAGACCGCGACCGGGGTTTCGGATGAAATTCGGAGCCGGTCGTGTACAGATCCGCGCGATTACGGCATACTGACGCAACTGGGACGATTGACCCAGTCGATGGTCCGACGCGGGGAAGCAGGAGGCTCATGGCGCACATGCCGGTCGCCGAGCGTCGCACCCGGCTGCTCTCCGCCGCCTTCGAGGTGATCGCCCGGTCCGGCGTGAGCGGGGCGACCACCCGTGCGATCGTCGACGAGGCCGGCATGAAGCTCGCGAGCTTCCACTACGCCTTCGAGTCGCGGGAGGAGCTGCTGGCGCAGCTGGTCGACGTCGTGGTCGACACGCAGGAGATGGTGCTCGACATCCCGGCCGACGTCGCCGGCGGCCTGCGCGACCTGCTCGAGCGAGGGCTGCTCAGCTACTTCGACCAGGTGCGCGCGAATCCGCAGCGCGAGCGGGCCATGTTCGAGCTGACGCAGTACGCCCTCCGCGCGCCGAGCATGGCCGGGGTCGCCGAGCGGCAGTACGGGCGATACCGAGCCTTGGCCGAGGCATCGCTGCACGAAGCGGCGGCGCGCACCGGATGCGCGTGGCGGGCACCCGTGCCGGAGTTGGCCGCCGACCTGGTCGCGCTCACCGACGGCATCACCCTGGCCTGGCTCGCCGACGGCGACGACGAGCGCGCCCGGCGCACCATCGCCTTCGCGGCGCGCGCGCTCGCGGCCGAGGCCGACCTCGACTCGCCGGCACCGGCATCCGATCCCGCATCCGACCGCGCTCCATCGTCGCACCGAGAAGGGCACACCCCATGACCGCTGAACGCGAAGACACCGCGCCGAGCGCCCTCGCCGAACCCGTGCGGCGGGTGGGTGGCGTCTGGATCGCCTTGTTCGGGGCCGCCTGGCTCGGCATCTGGATGGCGCAGCTCACGCCGGTGCAGCTCCTGCTGCCCCTGCAGGTGGAGGAGCAGCTGGGCGCGGCGAGCTGGACCGACAACGTGGTGGCCTTCGGGGTCATCTCGGCCATCGCGGGCGTCTTCGCCCTGATCGCCTTCCCGATCACCGGAGCGCTCTCCGACCGCACCACGTCGCGCTTCGGCCGCCGCCGCCCGTGGATCGCGGGCGGCGCACTGCTGTTCGCGGTGGCCCTGTTCGCGCTCGGCTTCCAGAGCGAGATGGTGGGCATCGGGGTCTGGTGGACGCTCGCGATCGTCGGCTTCTGCGTGCTCTCGGCGGCTCTCACCGCCGCCATCTCCGATCAGGTGCCGGTCGGCCAGCGCGGATTCGTGTCGAGCTGGATCTCCGCGCCGCAGGCGATCGGCCTCATCCTCGGTGTACTGCTGGCCACGACCCTCTTCACGGGTCAGTTCCTCGGGTACACCGCCGTGGCCGTCCTGCTGGTCGTGCTGGTGGCGCCGTTCTGCCTGTGGATGCCGGATGCCCGTCTCCACCGGGCCGAGCGGCCCCCGTTCACCATGAAGGCGCTGATCGAGGGCATGTGGGTGAGCCCCACCGCGCATCCGGACTTCGGCTGGACGCTGCTCAGCCGCATCCTCGTCAACATCGGCAACGCGCTCGGAACCACATTGCTGCTCTACTTCCTCATGTTCGGCCTCAACGACCCGAACGCCGAAGACGACTTGCTCGTGCTGATCGTGATCTACACGATCTTCGTGGTGATCGCCTCGATCGTGGCGGGTGCGCTCTCCGACAAGCTGGCCCGCCGTCGCGTCTTCGTGCTCGTGGCCTCGGTGCTGCAGGCCCTGGCCGCCCTGCTGCTCGCCTTCGTTCCCGAGCTGACCGTCACCATGGTGGCCGCGGCGCTCCTGGGCCTCGGTTACGGGTGCTTCCTCTCCGTCGATCAGGCCCTCGCCACCCAGGTGCTTCCCGACCCGGCATCCCGCGGAAAAGACCTCGGCATCATGAACATCGCCACGGCGGTGCCGCAGGCCATGGCGCCGTTGCTCGGCGCCGCGATCGTCTCGTGGCTGGGCGGATTCCCCGGCCTCTTCCTGCTCTCGGCCCTGTTCGGGTTCGCGGGCGCCTTCGCCGTCTCTCGCGTCAGGAGCGTTCGATGACCGTGCCCACCCGCCTCGACCTGTCGCCCGCGGCCGTCGCCGATGCCTCGCTCCGCCCGTGGCGCGACGAGCAGCGCTATTGGCGCGGGCTCACCGAGGCCACCGCCGATCGCGAGCCGCCCGTCGCCGTGATCGGCTTGGAGGCGCTTCGCCACAACGCCGCCTCGATGGTGCGGCGAGCCGGGGGCACGCCCATCCGGGTGGCCAGCAAGTCGATCCGGGTGCGGGCGGTCCAGGATGCCGTGCTCGCGCTGCCGGGATACGCCGGCGTGCTCGCGTACACGCTCCCCGAGGCGCTGTGGCTGGCCGAGACCGTCGACGACGTGGTGGTCGGGTACCCGACGGCGGATCGAGCGGCGATCCGCGCTCTGGCCGCCGACGAAGGCTTGGCGAGCCGGGTCACCCTCATGATCGACTCGGTCGCTCACCTCGACCTCATCGACGAGGCGGTCGCGCCCGCCGCCCGCCCGCGCCTCCGCGTGGCCATCGAACTCGATGCCTCGTACACCGCGCCCGGGCTCGGGAGGCTCGGCGTGTGGCGCTCGCCGATCGTCACGATCGACGACGCCACGGCCCTCGCCCGGGAGGTGGTGGCCCGGCGCGGCTTCGCCCTGGTGGGTCTCATGGCATACGAGTCGCAGATCGCCGGAGTGGGCAACCGGCCGAAGGGCAACCTCGTGCAGGGCGCCGGCCGGGGACGCGTGATCGACTGGATGCAGTCGCGCTCGGCCGCCGAACTCGCCGGGCGGCGGGGAGCCGTGGTCGCCGCGGTGCGCCGCATCGCCGACCTGGAGTTCGTGAACGGCGGGGGTACCGGCTCGCTCGAGTCGACCAGCGCCGACTCGTCGGTCACCGAGATCGCGGCCGGCAGCGGACTGTTCGGCGGGCACCTCTTCGACACCTATTCGCGGTTCACCCCCGCGCCCGCCGCCGCCTTCGCGCTGCCGGTGGTGCGGAAGCCGCGGCCCGACATGGCGACGCTCCTCGGCGGCGGCTGGATCGCATCCGGACCCCCGGCGCCCGATCGGCTGCCGCAGGTGGTGTGGCCCCGGTCCACGCGGATGCAGACCCGCGAGATGGCGGGGGAGGTGCAGACCCCGCTCTCCGGCCGTGGGGCAGCGGGACTCGCCGTCGGTGACCGGGTGTGGCTGCGGCACACGAAGTCCGGTGAGCTCTCCGAGCACGTGAACGAGTTCTGCGTGGTCGACGGCAGCGAGGTGGTCGACGTGGTGCCGAGCTACCGTGGCGAGGGGAAAGCGTTCCTGTGACCGCGTTGAACGGCGTGTGGCGCAACTGGGCCCGCACGGAGTCGGTGAAGCCCGTCCGTGTCGAGCGGCCCGTGAGTATCCCGGCGGTGCAACGGGCGGTGCGAGGCGCCACGCGCACGGGGCTCCGCGTGAAGGCGGTGGGCGCCGGGCACAGCTTCACGGGCATCGCCGTGGCCACGGGGGTGCTGCTCGAGCTCGACGAACTCAGCGGCATCGTCTCGGTCGACCGCGAACGGGGGCGCGTCACGCTGCTGGGCGGCACGCGCCTGTTCGACCTGCCCCGGCTGCTGCGCCCGCACGGCCTCGCCATGGCGAACATGGGCGACATCGACCGGCAGTCGATCAGCGGCGCGATCTCCACCGGCACGCACGGCACGGGTGCGGAGTTCGGGGGAATCTCGACTCAGGTCACCGGCCTCACCCTCGTGACGGCCGATGGCGAGCTGCTGCGCATCGACGAGGAGCAGAACAGCGAACTGCTGCCCGCCGCAGCCCTGGGGCTCGGGGCGCTCGGCGTCATCGTGGAGGTGACCCTGCAGTGCGTGCCGGCGTTCGTGCTCGAGGCCGTGGAGCGGCCGCTGCCCCTCGACGACGTGCTGAACGACCTCGATGCCCACGTCGACGAGGCCGACCATTTCGAGTTCTACTGGTTCCCGGGCACGCGCACGGCGGTGACGAAGACGAACAGCCGCGCCGACGCATCCGTCCCCCTGCGTCCGCTGGCACCGGGTCGGGCCTTCCTCGACGACACCCTGATGGCGAACGGCGTCTTCCGGGTCACCTGTGCCGCCGGAGCCCTCGTACCCGCGATCGTGCCGGGCGTCAACGCGCTCGCCGACCGGCTCTGGTCGAACCGGGAGTTCTCCGATCAGTCGCACAAGGTGTTCACCACCAAGCGCACGGTGCGCTTCCGCGAGATGGAGTACGCCCTGCCCGCTGCTGACGTGCCGGACGTGCTGCGCTCGATCGATGCGCTCATCCAGGACAACGGATGGCGGATCTCGTTCCCGGTGGAGGTACGCTTCGCGAAGGCCGACGAGCTGTGGCTCTCCACGGCATCGGGCCGGGAGAGCGGCTACATCGCGGTGCACCGCTACTTCCGCGAGAACCACACCGAGTACTTCGAAGCCGTCGAGGAGATCATGAACCAGCATCAGGGCCGGCCGCACTGGGGCAAACTGCACACGCAGGATGCGGCGACCCTGGCGGCGCTGTACCCGCGGCACGGCGACTTCGTGGCGCTGCGCGACCGTCTCGATCCGGACCGCACGTTCTCCAACGCCTACCTCGACCGCGTGCTGGGGGCCTGAGGATGGCGACTCCCTCTCCCGAAGAACGGCGCGAGTTCGCGCGCGACCTCGGTTCGCGCCTGCCCGCCGGCTTCGTGCTGGGCGTGGCCACCAGCGCCTTCCAGATCGAGGGCGCGACGCACGAAGGCGGTCGCGGCGAGTCGGTGTGGGATGCGTTCACCACGCAGCCGGGCCGCATCCTCGACGGCTCCACGGCCGACCGCGCCACCGACCACTACCACCGCTTCGACGAGGATGCCGCGCTGCTGCACGACCTCGGGGTCGACTCCTATCGCTTCTCCTTCGCCTGGCCGCGGCTGCAGCCCGAGGGCAAGGGCGCGCTGCGGCAGGCCGGGGTCGACTTCTACGAGCGGCTCCTCGACCGGCTCGACGCGGCCGGGGTGTCGACCATGGCCACCCTCTTCCACTGGGACACGCCGAACGAGCTGGCCGGCGGGTGGTTCAGCCGCGACACCGCCTATCGTTTCGCCGACTTCGCGTTCGCGATGGGGGAGCGGTTCGGCGACCGGGTCGGCAATTGGGCCACCATCAACGAACCGGCCACGGTGACGCTCGACGGCTACGCGCTGGGGGTGCACGCGCCGGGAGCCGCCAGACTCTTCAACGCCCTGCCCGCGGCGCACCACCAGCTGCTCGGGCACGGGCTCGCCGTGCAGGCGCTGCGTGGTGCCGACGTGCGCGGAGGGGTGGGCATCGTCAACGTGCACTCCCCGGTCGTGCCGGACTCGGGGTCGGATGCCGACGCCGCGTTCGCCGAGCTGTTCGACGTGTTGCACAACCGCGTCTTCGCCGACCCGGTGCTGCTCGGTCGCTATCCGTCCGCGCCCGAAGGGTTCGAGCCGCTGTTCTCGGCGCTCGCCGAGGTCGACCCCGCCGACCTCCTCGTCATCTCGGAGAAGCTCGACTTCTACGGGCTCAACTACTACGCGCCCACGAAGATCGCCGCCGGGTCGGGCGGATCGGCGACACCCGACGGGGCGTCTTCGGCGATGGCCTTGTTGCCGTTCCACCTCGCGCCGTGGCCGGAGTTCCCGACCACGGGGTTCGGCTGGCCGGTGGCGCCGGAGTTCCTCGGCACAGCCCTCGACGAGCTCGCCACCCGATACGGATCGGCGCTGCCGCCGGTGTACATCACCGAGAACGGCGCCAGTTTTCCGGATGCCATCACCCTCGACCCCGAGAACGGCACGCCCTTCGTGCACGACGGGGCCCGGATCGACTACCTCGCGGCCCACCTGGATGCCGCGGTGCAGGCCATCACGGGCGGAGGGGCGGCATCCGGAATCGACCTGCGCGGTTACTACGTCTGGTCGCTGCTCGACAACTTCGAGTGGGCTGCCGGCTACACGCAGCGCTTCGGGTTGGTGCACGTCGACTTCGAGGACTTCACCCGCACGCCCAAGGATTCCTACCAGTGGCTGAGGCTCGTCGCCGAGTCGCGCTGAGCTGCCGGCAAGCGCCATCCGGGCGCCGACCCAATGCTGTGGAAATCGCCCGAGACCACGCCGGGAATGCGCAGTCTTGACGATTCCGTCCAGACACCGTATGGTTACCAATCACCACCGAAATCGCCGTGATGCCATAGTCGGCAACCGCATTCCCAGGAGACAATGACGTGACCTCTTTCGACCGAACCGGCGACGGCGAGCTGCTCGTCGACGGAACGTGGATTCCCGTGGCGGAGCGCGCGGCGCTCGACGTGGAGAATCCCGCCGACCGTTCGGTCGTCGGGCGGGTAGCCATGGCTACGGAGGCCGATGTGGATCGTGCCGCCCAGGCCGCCGACCGTGCCTGGGCTGAATGGCGCACGACGAGCCCCTACGAGCGCTCCGGCGTGATCGTCGCCGCCGCGGAGCTGCTGCGAGAGCGATCCACTGAGATCGCCCGTGCGATGACGCTCGAGAACGGCAAGCCGCTGGTCGACTCCCTCGACGAGGTCTCCTACACCGCCGACATCATGGTCTCGATGGCTTCGGATGCGCCGCACGCCTTCGGCCGGGTGCTGCCGCGAGGAGCCGCCGACGGTCGCACCCTGCTCGTGAGCGAGCCGGTCGGCCCGATCGCCGCTTTCACCACCTGGAACTACCCCCTCACCGTGCCCGGCCGCAAGGTGGCCGCCGCGCTGGCTGCCGGCTGCACCATCGTGCTGAAGGCTGCCGAGGAGACCCCCGCCAGCGCCGTGGCCCTGGGCCGAGCGCTGACCGACGCCGGGCTTCCGGCGGGCGTGTTCAACCTGCTCTTCGGCGAGCCCGAGATGATCTCATCGCGGCTCATCGCGTCCCCGCTCATCCGTAAGGTCTCGTTCACCGGGTCCACTCCCGTGGGCAAGCACCTCGCGCAGCAGGCCGGCGCCCACGCGAAACCCGCGATGCTCGAGCTGGGCGGACACGCTCCCGTGCTGGTGTTCGACGATGTGGATGTCGAGGAGGTCGCCGCCCAGGCCCTCGGTGCCAAGATCCACAACTCCGGCCAGTCGTGCGGCTCGCCCATCCGCTTCTATGTGCACGACGCCGTGTACGACCGCTTCGTCGCCGCCTTCGGGGCGGCCCTCGACGCCGTGGTGGTGGCCGACGGATTCGCCGACGACGTGCAAATGGGCCCGCTCGCCAATGCTCGTCGCTTCGCCGCGATGGAGCCGATTGTTGCGGACGCCCTCGAGCGCGGAGCGCGGCTCGTCGCGGGTGGCACCGGCGACGACTCGGTCGGGTACTACTGGCGGCCGACGCTCCTGGCCGACGTGCCCGACGACGCCGTGGTGATGCACGAGGAGCCTTTCGGCCCGATCGCCGCCGTGATCCGCTTCACCGACGAGGCCGAGGTGGTCGCCAAGGCGAACGCCGTGCCCTTCGGTCTCGGCGCCTACCTCTTCACGGGCTCGGCCGACCGCGCCCTGCGCATTCCGGCGCTGCTCGACGTGGGGATGGTGAGCGTCAATCGGTTCGGCGTCGGTGCTCGCGACACCTTCTTCGGCGGCCGCAAAGAGAGCGGCTACGGCTCCGAGGGCGGCCCGGAAGCCGTCGAGGAGTACCTCGTGCGAAAGCTGATCGTTCAAGCATGAGCCAGGACATCCAGGAACCCGTCGTCGTTTCGCCTACTAGGAAAGCGCTTACCTCCTCCCCTCGCCGGGTTTCGACGGCTTTCGCCATGCGCCCAGAGCTCCCCGCCGAACTGTTCGACGCCGACGCGCTCGGCCGGCTGTCGTCGTGCCTCGACGTCCTCGCCTCCGAGCCGATCACCGACCTGAGCGCAGCGGCGCCCGACCTGCTCGCGAAACTCGAGGTGCTGATCACCGGATGGGGTTCCCCCATCATCGACGGAGCCGCGCTCGACCGGATGCCGCGGCTGCGAGCGATCTTCCACGCGGCCGGCACCGTGAAGGAGCACCTGACCCCGGCCGTGTGGGATCGCGGCATCCTGGTCACCACCGCGGCCGCCGCAAACGCGCACCCCGTGGCCGAATACACCCTGAGCATGATCCTGCTCGCCGGCAAGGGCGTGCTGCCGCTGCCCGCTGCGGGGGAGGAGACGTCTCCGTCGATCGGCAACTATCGGCGCACGGTGGGCATCATCGGCGCCTCGACGGTGGGTCGTCAGGTCATCCGGCTGCTGTCGCAGTTCGATCTGCGCGTGCTCGTCTACGACCCCGTGATCGACGACGACGACCCCGTGTTGGCCTACGCCACCCGGGTCGAACTCGACGAGCTGATGCATCGATCGACGGTCGTGAGTGTGCACGCGCCACTGCTGCCGCAGACGATCGGCATGATCGGCGAACGGGAACTCGCACTGCTGCCCGCGCGGGCGACGCTCATCAACACGGCCCGCGCTCCCATCGTCGATCAGGATGCCCTGCAGACGGCCGTCGAACAACGACGGGTGCGCGCCATCCTCGACGTCACCGACCCGGAGCCGCTCCCGCCGTCGCATCCGCTCCTGCGCCTCGACGGCATCCTGACCACCCCGCACGTCGCCGGAGCCCTCGGCAACGAACTCCTCCGGCTCGGCGAGACCGTGGTGCACGAGGTGGAGCTCTTCGCCCGCGGCGCACCACCCGCGTTCCCCGTGCTGAAGGAGGATCTCGCCGCCATGGCGTGACGCCGACCCGGCAGCACGACAGCTCGACCCACACCACCATCCCGACCGACACCACCACCCCACCCCTCATCAAAGGAGATGTCCTGTGAACCACCGATTCCTCCGTCGCGCGGCGGTTGCCGCGGCTGCGACGGCCACAGCAGCGCTGCTGCTCGCGGGCTGCAGCGCCCCCTCCACGCCCGCTGAGTCCTCGGGCCCCGTGAAGCTCACCTTCACGGCCTGGGACCCCAACATGGACAAGATCGTCGACGTCTGGAACGAGGCGAACCCCGACATCCAGGTCGAGCTGGTGAGCCCGAGCGAGAACGCCGACGAACTGGTCACCAAGTGGATCTCGCAGAACCCCACCGGCTCCAACCCCGACGTCGTGAAGGTCGAGTACCAGTCGCTGCCGGCTCTGATCGCCAACGGCGTCGTCGTGAGCCTCGACGACTACACCGATGTCGCGAGCCACTACGACAAGGCCGCCCTGTCGCTGGTGCAGTTCGACGGAGCCACCTACGGCGTTCCGCAGGACTTCGCGCCCCTGGTGTTCTTCTACCGCCAGGACATCTTCGACGCGCAAGGCCTCAAGGTGCCCACCACCTGGGACGAGTACGCCGCCACGGCCCGCGCATTCCACGCGGCGAACCCGGCGCAGTACCTCGGCACCTTCAGCGCCGGCGACCCCGGCTGGTTCGCCGGCCTCACCCAGCAGGCCGAGGCCAACTGGTGGAGCGCGAACGACGACACCTGGACGGTCGCGGTGAACGACGACGCGAGCAAGAAGGTCGCCGACTACTGGAACGGCCTGATCGACGAGGGCGTCATCCAGTCGAACCCGTTCTGGTCGACGCAGTGGAACGCCGAGATGAACGACGGCACCCTCGCCGGCTGGATCAGCGCCTCCTGGGCGCCCGCCCAGTTCCCGAACATCGCGGCCGACACCGCCGGCAAGTGGGCGGCAGCGCCCCTGCCCGCTTGGACGGCCGGCGACACCACCACGGGCATCTGGGGCGGTTCGGCCATGGCGGTCACGAGCAACTCGAAGCACCCCAAGGAGGCGGCGGAGTTCGCGACCTGGCTCAACACCAGCGACGAGGCGCTGAGCATGCAGATCAGCGACATCAACGTCTACCCGGCGGCCACCAGCGGTCGCAGCCTGCCCGAGCTCGACGCCCCGCCCGCGTTCATGCCCAATCAGCCCGACTACTACAAGCTGATCGGAGACATCGCGCCCTCCGCGCGGAGCTTCGACATCTGGGGCCCGGATGCGACGGTGACCTTCGGTGCCTATCGCGACGGCTTCTCATCGGCGCTGCAGAATGGAACGCCGCTCGCCGACGCTCTCGACACGATGCAGACCGCGACCGTCGACGACATGAAGAAGCTCGGCTTCACCGTCAAGTAGTGACCCGGTGAGGGGGCGTGCCACAGCGCGCCCCCTCACACCCTTGAAAGCGAAGGACGACGATGACCACCGCCCTGAACCGACCAGCGGCTCCGGCCCGACGGCGGAAGGCGCTGCGCAGCAGCCGCCTCCCCGTGCTGCTCGTGACCCCCGCGATCGTGCTGCTGCTGGCGTTCACCGTCGCGCCCACGATCTACGCGCTGGTGCTCAGCTTCCTGCAGAAGAAGGTGAGCGGCGGCCTTCTCGGCGGGCAGACCACCCAGGTGTTCGTCGGCTTCGAGAACTACCTCACCTCGCTCGGCGACGGCGAGTTCTGGGCGAGCATCGGCCGGATGCTGATCGTGGCCGTGATCGGGGTGCCGGCCACCGTCATCCTCGCCGCCGTCTTCGCGCTCTGCCTCGACGCGAAGGGGTCGAAGCTGTCGGGCCCGGCGCGGCTGATCATCTTCCTGCCCTACGCGGTGCCCGGCGTGATCGCATCCCTCCTCTGGGGCTTCCTCTACCTGCCCGCCACCAGCCCGATCGGCGGCGCGGTGATCGACTACTTCGGCAGCCGCGAGGTCTTCTTCTCGGTCGCGAACATCGCGGTGTGGGGCGTGGTCGGGTTCAACATGGTCATCCTCTACACCGCCATCCGCGGGCTGCCGCAGGAGGTGTACGACGCTGCGTCGCTCGACGGCGCGAGCGAGCTGCAGATCGCACTGCGCATCAAGCTGCCGATGATCAAGCCCGCGCTGGTGATGGTGAGCCTGTTCTCGGTGCTCGGCGCCCTGCAGCTCTACAACGAACCGACCACTCTCCGCCCCCTGGCCAACGCGATCACCTCCAGCTGGGTGCCGCTGATGGACGTCTACAACGAGGCCTTCGTGAACAACAACATCTACCAGGGCGCCGCGAGCTCCCTGATCATCGTGGTGCTGACGGTGTCGGCGACGCTGCTGGTGCAGGTCGCCGGCTCCCGGATCGGACGCAACCGATGACCGCCGTGGGGGTCACCCGACGCCAGCGCCTCAACGTGCCGGCCACGATCGTGCTGGCCGTCGGCGCGATCTACACGCTCTTCCCCGTGCTGTGGATCGTGATCGCATCGACCAAGACCAACTCCGAGCTGTTCAGCACCGCCGCCTACCTGCCGTCGTTCAGTGGGGGACTCTGGCAGAACATCGTCGACCTGTTCACCTACCGCGACGGCATCTTCCTGCGCTGGGCGCTGAACTCGGTGATCTACGCCGTGGGGGGCGGGCTGCTCTCCACCTTCGTCGCCGCAGCGGCCGGCTACGCGCTCGGCCGCTACCGCTTCCGGGGCAGCGTCGTCATCTTCCGGATGATCGTGGCGGGCGTGGTGATCCCGGCGATCGTGCTCGCCATCCCGCAATACCTGCTCCTCGCCCAGCTGGGCATGACGAACAGCTACGCCTCCGTCATCCTGCCGCTCCTGGTCAGCCCCTACGCCATCTACCTCTGCAAGATCTACGCGGAGTCGTCGGTGCCCGACGAGCTGATGGAGGCGGCCCGGCTCGACGGCGCATCCGAGTGGCGCATCTTCCATTCGGTGGGTCTGCGGCTGATGAGCCCGGCTTTGGTGACGGTCTTCCTGCTGCAGTTCATCGGCATCTGGAACAACTTCCTGCTGCCCTCGATCATGCTCTCCGATCCGCAGCTGTACCCGCTCACGCTCGGGCTGTTCGGGATGCTGCGGGTCAGTGGTGGGCAGGCCGCGCTCTACGCGAGCGTCATCACCGGTTCGCTGCTGTCGATCATCCCGGTGATCGTGCTCTTCCTCAGCCTCCAGCGGTTCTGGCGCCTCGACCTGGTGTCAGGCGGTGTGAAGGCCTGAGCGGGTCAGTTCAGCCGCGGCGTCGACTCGCGCAGCACCACGGTCGCCGGCAGCATCGCCGGGCTCGGCTCGCGGCCCGCGATGAGGGCCATCACCTCACTGCCGATCTCGGCGATGGGCACGCGCACGGTCGTGAGCCCCGGCACGATGTCTCGAAGCGCCCGGATGTCGTCGAAGCCGGCGACCGCGATGTCCTCCGGGATGCGCATGCCCCGGTTGCGAAGACCCGCGATGGCTCCGAGCGCCATCTCGTCGTTGACCGCGAAGAGCACCTGCGCCTCGGAGAGCACGGCGTCGTCGAGTCGGCTGACCGCGGCGAACGCGCCGTCCCAGCTGAACTCGGAGTATGTGACGGCCGACTCCGGCAGCTCGATGCCGCGTTCGCTGAGGCCGGCCCGGAAGCCGTCGATGCGGTCCCGCGTCGCGACCAACCCGGCGTCGCCGCCGAGGATGTGGAACGAGGTGTAGCCGACGCGATGCAGCGCGGCCGCCAGGCGTCGGGCGCCACCGGCGTTGTCGAGATCGATGTAGTCGAAGGGCAACGTGGAGCGGCTCACGACCACGACGCGTCCGCCGGTCTGCTCGAAGGTGTGCAGCTCACGGGCGAGCAGATCCACGCCCTCGGCCGAGCGGTAGCCGCTCTCGGCGAGCACGATGGCGCGCACGTGCTGCCCGCGCAGCTCGCGCACCAGCTCGATCTCGCGTTCCACCCGCCGCTCGGTCACGGCGATCGTGACACGGAGGCCCTCCCGCTCGGCGCTGGTCATCACCGCGGCGGCCATCGACGAGAAGTAGTCGGCGGCGATGTCGCTCACGAGCAGAGCCACCGTGCTGGTGGTTCCCCGCGCCACGGCCTGCGCCTGAACGTTGGCGGCGTACTGCAGCTCGGCGGCGGCGTCGAGCACGCGCTGGGCGAGGTCGGGGTTGACGGTGCGGGAGCTGCCGTTGATGACGCGAGAGGCCGTCGACTGCGACACGCCCGCTCGAACGGCGACGTCGGTCAGCGTGACCGGCTGAACGCGATCCGCCATCCTCGTGCTCCCCTTCGTCGTTCGAGTGTCAACGCCTCACTCTATCCATCACGACCAATCCTCAAGGAGACGACATCATGACCGGAAGTCCCATTCCGATCTCCGCAGGCTCGGGCAACTGGCTCGCGTTCCTGGTGGGGGAGGATACGCCGCTGCGGGAGTCGATCGATCTCGTGCACGCGCTGTTCGAGGAGCCGCGCATCCGGGTGCTCGACACCTCGAACAACTACGGCGGAGGTGAGAGCGAACGGCGGATAGGTCTCGCCATCCGCGAGTACGGCGGGGTGCCCGACGACTTCCTCATCGTCACGAAGGCCGATCGCGACAGCGCGACCGGGGAGTTCAGCGGAGTCCGGATGCGGCGATCGCTCGAGGAGAGCCGAGAGCGGATGGGCCTGGAGCGATTCCCGCTCCTCTACCTGCACGATCCCGAGAACACCACCTGGGAGAGCGCGATGGCCGACGACGGGCCGGTCGCGGCGCTCGTCGAGGCGCGTGATGCGGGGCTGATCGGTGTGCTCGGCGTCGCCGGCGGCCCTGCCGCCTTGATGCAGCGCTATGTGGAGACCGGACTCTTCGACGCGCTCATCACCCACAACCGTTACACGCTCGTCGATCGCAGTGCCGACACTCTGCTGACGGTGGCCGCCGATCGGGGGCTTCATGTCACGAACGCCGCGCCGTACGGCGGAGGGCTGTTGACGGCGTGGCCGCCTCCGCTCGAGCGTTACGCCTACGCCCCGGTCTCGGAGGGCATCCGGTCGAGCGCCGAGCGGGTCGCCGACATCTGCAGGCGGCACGACGTGCCCCTGGCTGCGGCGGCTTTGAACTTCTCCCTCCGCGATCCCCGGATCGACCGTACGATCGTGGGCATGCGCACCATCGGAGACCTCGCGGCGACGATCGAGCTCGCCGAGACACCCGTGCCCGCGGCGGTCTGGGCCGAGCTGGAGTCCGTGCCGCTCGCCACCGCCGACTGGCGAGACCCACGATGACCGAGCCCCGGCGCGCGGTCATCGCCGTCGGCCACGGGAGATACGCCGACCCGTGGCATCCGTACGACGCGGTGGCCGAGCGGATGCGCGAACTCCTCGACGACGACGGCTGGTCGGTGCGGGTCGATCCCGATGTCGACGGGGCGATGACGCGGCTCGACGACGCCGACCTCCTGGTGGTCGTGGCCGGCGACCCCTGGGGCCAGGGGGAGCGGGCGTTCGGCGCGCCGGCGGCGTCCGTCGCCGGGCTCGGCCGGGCGCTCGACCGCGCACTCGGAGTGCTGGCGATGCACTCCTCGTCGGCGACCCTCCGCGACTATCCGGTCTGGGCGGAAGCGCTCGGCGGCATCTGGGTTCCTGAGGCGTCGATGCATCCGCCGTTCGACGATGCGGCGCAGGTGCACGTGCTGCCGCACCCGGTGACCGCAGGCCTCGGCGACTTCGTCGTCGCCGACGAGCGCTACTGCCACCTGCAGGGCGTCGGGGCGCGGACGGTGCTGGCCGAGCATGTCGAGGCGGGGGAGCGGCAACCGCTCGTCTGGCTGCGCGAGTTCGGCGTGGCCCGGATCGCGTACGACGCCCTAGGGCACGACGAGCGGTCGTACGAGAGCGCCTCGCACCGCGAGATCATCCGCCGGCTCGCTCGGTGGGCGGCGGGGGCGTAGTTTGCTCCCGAATGCTGTGAGGACGCCTCGATCCCGCTGAACGCGCGGGCTCCGATCGTTATAGTGGTCGCATGGAATGGCTCATCCCGGTAATCATCGTCGTCGTGATCATTGCGATCATCGGCATCTACCTCTGGGCGACGTACAACTCGCTCGTCACGCTCAACGTGCGCGTCGACGAGGCCTGGAGCGACATCACCGTTCAGCTGAAGCGTCGAGCCGATCTGCTGCCCAACCTCATCGAGTCGGTGAAGGGCTATGCGGCGCACGAGAAGGCGGTGTTCGAGAACGTCACGAAGGCGCGCGCGGAGACACTGTCTGCGCAGGGCCCGGCTGAGGCATCCGTCGCCGAGAACCACATGCAGCAGGCGCTGAAGTCGATCTTCGCGGTGGCGGAGGCGTACCCGCAGTTGCAGGCGAGCCAGAACTTCCTGCAGCTGCAGGCCGAGATCGTCGATACCGAGGACAAGGTGCAGGCGTCGCGCCGGTTCTACAACGGCGGCGTGCGCGAGCTGAACACCAAGATCAAGGTCTTCCCCAACACCCTCTTCGCCCGCAACCTCGGGTTCACCGAGCGCGAGTTCTTCGAGGTCTCCGACGTCGCGGCGATCGCCGAGCCGCCGCGCGTGCAGTTCTAGCCCAGCGGGTTCATGTATTCCGCGATAGCGAAGAACAAGCGCAACACCGTCGTCATCATCGCCCTGTTCCTGCTGATCATCGGCGGGCTCGGATGGCTGGCCAGCTACATCTACGGCAACCTGTCGATCGTCATCATCACGGTGGTCGTGTCGCTCGGGTACGCCCTCATCCAGTACTTCGCGGCCAGCGGGCAGGCGCTCGCGATGAGCGGGGCGCGCGAGATCCAGAAGCGCGACAACCCGCGGCTCTGGCGGGTAGTCGAGAACCTGTCGATCACCACCGGCACGCCGATGCCGAAGGTGTACATCATCAACGACCCGGCGCCGAACGCCTTCGCCACCGGGCGCGACCCGGAGCACGCCATCGTGGCGGCGACCACGGGGCTGCTAGACATCATGGACGACGCGGAGCTCGAGGGCGTCATGGCCCACGAGATCGGGCACGTGCGCAACTACGACATCCGGGTCTCGATGATCGTCTTCGGGCTCGTGGTGGCGGTGGGGTTCATCGCCGACATGTTCCTGCGCATGGCGTTCTTCGGCCGCAACAATAACAACAACAATCCGATCGTCCTGGTCTTCGGCCTGGCGGCCATCATCGTCGCCCCTCTCGTGGCGACCGTGGTGCAGCTCGCCGTGTCGCGGCAGCGCGAGTACCTCGCCGACGCGACGGGTGCCCTCACCACGCGGCATCCCGACGCTCTCGCCAGCGCGCTCGAGAAGCTCGCCGCCTACGGCCGGCCTCTGCAGCGCCAATCGTCGTCGATGTCGCACATGTGGATCGCCGACCCCAACAAGCCCGGCATCATCGACAAGCTCTTCTCGACCCACCCCCCGATCCCCGACCGGGTGAAGCGCCTGCACGACATGGGCGGCGCCTTCTAGTCCTGGTGAACCGGGCTCTCAGCCGGCGGCGAGTTCCGCGGCGAGAGCGGTGGCCAGGGTGCCGCGAGGCATGACCTCCACGTCGCCTGGAAGCCCCTGCCAGAGGGTCGCCTCGCGGAGGAGCTGCGCGATGCGTGGCACATCGTCGGGCACGAGGCCGGGCTCCGCCCAGGCCGCCTGCACCCGGAGCACGCCCGCCTGACGATCGCTCTTCAGGTCGATGCGCGCGGGGATGCGGTCGTCGATGAGCACCGGCAGCACGTAGTAGCCGTAGACGCGCTTCGGCTGGGGCGTGTAGATCTCGATGCGGTAGTGGAAGTCGAACAGGCGCAGCGCGCGATCGCGCTCCCACACCACCGGGTCGAAGGGGGAGAGCAGCGCCGCCGCCGGCATCCGCCGCGGCAGCCGGGCATCGCGGTGCAGCCACGCCGGGCGATTCCAGCCCGGAACCGTGACGGGCAGCAGCTCGCCGCTCTCGACCAGGGCGTCGATGGCCGGCTGCGCATCCACACGCTTCAACCGGAAGTAGTCGGCGAGGTCTTTCAGGGTGCCGATGCCGTGCGCGCGTGCGGAGATCGACACGAGCTCGCGCACGGCGTCGACCCGCGACACCGAGGCGTTCAGCACCGACGACGGGAGCACCTGCTCGGGCAGCGCGTAGGCGCGTTCGAACCGGATGCGCCCCGCCGACACCACGTCTCCCTGACGGAACATCGTCTCGAGCCCGCGCTTCACGTCGGACCAGCCCCACCACGGCCCCTGCCGCTTGTTCGACTCGTGCTCGATGTCGCTCGCCCGCAGCGGCCCCTTGGCCTCCAGCTCGGCCAACAGCCACGCCATCGTCTCGGGGTTCGAGGCACCCCACGACTCCGGATGCGACGCGTAGTAGTCGCGGTAGTCGGCTTTGCGCCACTCCATCAGCGGCAGCGTCTCCATCGGGAGAAAGGATGCCTCGTGCGCCCAGTACTCCGTGACCCCGCGCCCGTAGGTGAGCTTGTCGAGCAGGGCCTTGTCGTACCCGCCCAGGCGGGCGAAGACGGGCTGGTAGTGGCTCCGTTCGTAGACGTTCACCGAATCGATCTGCAGCAGCCCCAGCCGTCGCAGCAGCAGACCGAACTGCCGGGTGCCGGGCTGGGCCACGCGGGGCGCACCGAACCCCTGCGCGGCCAAGGCGACGCGGCGCGCCAATGCGGGTGAAATCGTCTCGACCATCGGATACGACCCTACCGACAGCGTCGGACATCCGGTCCCGACGCCTCCGGCGACCCCGTCATCTGCCGTTCATCACCGGTTCAGAACGGCGACGGCACCCGGACGACGCCCCGACCACTCGTGACCCTATCGTGCAAGACGTCGGCCCTTCCCGGCAGAGAACAGCCCGTACACAGCGCGGGCGGCCTGGGGTCGTCACCATGGAGGACCACCTTGTTCACGAAGCGCATCGCGATCGCCGGCGTGGCCGTCGCCGCGGCACTCGCCCTCGGACTCACCGGATGCTCGAGCGACGCCTCGGCGTCGAGCAGCACCGACAGCGGAACCGACGCCGCCACCGCCACGAACCTCGACGCCTTCGGGGGCCTCTCCGGCCTCGAAGAGGCGGCGAAGGCCGAAGGCGCGCTCAACGTCATCGCCCTGCCCCGCGACTGGGCCAACTACGGCGCCGTGCTCGACGCCTTCGCCGAGAAGTACCCCGAGATCACGATCAACGAAGCGACTCCGGATGCCTCGAGCGCCGAGGAGATCCAGGCCGCCCAGAACCTCGCCGGCCAGGACACCGCTCCCGACGTCTTCGACGTGGGCGCCGCGGTCGCACTCGCCAACACGGACCAGTTCGCCCCCTACCAGGTGGCGACCTGGGCCGACATCCCGGACGCCCTCAAGGAGCAGTCGGGCCTCTGGGTCGGCGACTACGGCGGATACATGGCCATCGGCTACGACCCCGACGCGGTTCCCGAGCCGAAGAGCCTCGACGACCTGCTGGGCGCCGACTACAAGGGCAAGGTCGCCATCAACGGCGACCCGACCCAGGCCGGTGCGGCCTTCGCCGCCGTCGGCATGGCCGCGGTGCAGAACGGCGGCGGAGTCGACGACTTCCAGCCCGGGATCGACTTCTTCTCCGAGCTGAACAAGGCCGGCAACTTCGTGAAGATCGACCCGACCCCCGCCACCATCGCGAGCGGCGAGACCCCCGTGGTCTTCGACTGGGACTACCTCAACGTCGGCTACGGCAAGGATCTCGACGGTCAGCGCAACTGGAAGGTCACCATCCTTCCTGGTGACGGTTACGCGGGCTACTACAACCAGGCCGTGAACAAGGATGCGCCGCACCCCGCCGCCGCCCGCCTCTGGCAGGAGTTCCTCTACAGCGACGACGCCCAGAACCTCTGGCTCGCCGGAGGTGCGCGCCCGGTGCGCGCCGACGCCATGGCCGAGGCCGGAACCATCGACGAGGAGCTCTTCTCGGCTCTCCCGAAGGTCGACGGCGACACCGTCGTGCCCGACGCCGACCAGGCCGAGGCCGCATCCGCCCTGCTGGGCGAGAAGTGGGCCGCTGCCGTCCAGTAGGACGCAGCAGACAGGGACGACCGATGACAGACACGATCACCTCACCGGTCGTCCCTGCCTCCCCGCGGGCAGGGTTCCGGGTGCGCCTCCCCACGAGCGCGCTCGGCCTCGTGCCCTTCGCGGCCTACGTGCTGCTCTTCCTGGGGTTGCCGACCGTCATCGCCCTGGTGACGGGGTTCCTCGACGGTGACGGCGCCTTCACGCTGTCCAACCTCACCGCCCTCGGCAACCCGGTGGTGCTGAACGCCTTCGGCAACTCGCTCTGGCTCTCCGCGCTCACCGCGGTGATCGGCGCGGTCATCGGCGCCCTGTTCTGCTACGCCCTGATCGGAGCGAAGCCCACGGGCGCCCTGCGCTCGGTGGTCGATGCGGCCAGCGGAGTGCTCGCCCAGTTCGGCGGCGTCATGCTCGCCTTCGCCTTCGTGGCGACCATCGGCATCCAGGGCATGATCACGGTCTTCCTCCGCGACAGCCTCGGCATCGACATCTTCGCGAACGGCGTGTGGCTCTACGACACGCCGGGGCTCATCCTGCCCTACATCTACTTCCAGGTGCCGCTCATGATCATCACCTTCTCGCCGGCGCTCGAAAGCCTCAAGCCGCAATGGGCCGAGGCGAATGCGATGCTCGGCGGCAGCACGCTCAGCTACTGGCGGCACGTCGGCGTGCCGGTGCTGCTGCCCTCCTTCTTCGGATGCCTGCTGCTCCTGTTCGCGAACGCGTTCTCCTCCTTCGCCACCGCCGCCGCCCTCACCAGCCAGGGCTCGCAGATCGTGCCCCTGCAGATCCGCGGCGCGCTCACCAGCGAGACGGTGCTCGGCCAGGAGAACCTGGCCGGTTCGCTGGCCCTCGGGATGATCGTGGTGATGGTCGTGGTGATGTCGATCTACTCGATGCTCATGCGCCGGGCTGCGCGGTGGCAGCGATGAGCCGGCTGATCGAGGACGTGCATCCCGGCCCCTCCCGCCGCACGCGCTGGATCATCGTCGGCGTGATCGGACTGCTCTTCCTCGTGCCGATCGCGGCCATGATCGAGTTCACCCTGCGGAAGGGCCTCGGCGGCGGCTACGACTTCAGCCGCTGGGCGGCGGTCTTCGGGGGCGGACTCGGCAACGAGTACAAGCCGATCTTCACGGGTCTCGGCAACTCCCTGCTGCTGGCCGTCGTGACCGTCGTGGTGATGCTGGTGCTGCTCGTTCCCACCATGGTGCTCGTGCGCATCCGGTTCCCGAAGCTGCAGCGGGTGCTGGAATTCGTCTGCCTGATCCCGATCACCATCCCCGCGATCGTGCTCGTGGTGGGCCTCGCGCCGGTCTACTCGGTGATCGCCCGGATGTTCGGCAGCGGGGTCTGGACGCTCGCCTTCGCCTACGGCGTGATCGTGCTGCCCTACGCCTTCCGGTCGATCCAGACGAATCTGGTGGCCGTGGACGTGGTCACCCTGAGCGAGGCGGCGCGATCGCTCGGCGCCGGCTGGCTCACCATCCTGTTCCGCGTGGTGGTACCGAACATCCGGCGCGGGCTGCTCGCGGCCTCCTTCATCTCGGTGGCGGTCGTGCTCGGCGAGTTCACCATCGCGGCGCTACTCAACCGGGTGAACCTGCAGACCGCCCTCGTGATCGTGAACAAGGCGGACCCCTTCGTGGCGGTCATCTTCGCGCTGCTCGCCCTCCTGTTCGCCTTCGTCCTGCTGATCGCGATCGGCCGCATCGGTGGCACCCCTTCGAGCGGCTCGCGATCCCGTCGTCGTGGTCGCCGTGCACTTCCCACCCCTCCAGAGAAAGCAGCAGCATGACGCTCTCGATCTCCCGCCCGCAGACCGTGCCGGTCGAGCAGCGCTCGCCCGGTTCCCAGGTGGAACTCCGGGGCATCGTCAAGGAGTTCGCCGGCGGCCACCGCGGCCTCGACGGCATCGATCTGGTGATCGAACCCGGCGAGTTCGTGGCGCTGCTCGGCCCGAGCGGTTGCGGCAAGACCACCGCCCTCCGCGTGCTCGCCGGACTCGAGGTCGCGACCAGCGGCACGGTGCTCATCGACGACACGGATGTCTCGCGCCTGCCCGCCCGCAAGCGTGACATCGGCATGGTGTTCCAGTCGTACTCGCTTTTCCCCCACATGACCGCGCTCGCCAACGTCGAGTTCGGTCTCCGGATGCGCAAGGTCGACGGCGACGAGCGTCGCCTGCGCGCGGGCAACGCCCTCGAGATGGTGGGCCTCGGCTCGTACGGGGCGCGGTACGCGCACGAACTCTCCGGCGGACAGCAGCAGCGCGTGGCGCTCGCCCGGGCACTGGTGACCGAGCCCCGGGTGCTGCTGCTCGACGAGCCGCTGTCGGCCCTGGACGCGCGGGTGCGGGTGCAATTGCGCGACGAGATCCGGCGCATCCAGCAGGACTTCGGCATCACCACCCTCTTCGTCACGCACGACCAGGAGGAGGCCCTCGCGGTCGCCGACCGCGTGGCCGTGATGCGCGCCGGCACGATCGAGCAGATCGGGCCGCCCGAAGACCTCTATGCTCGGGCAGCGTCACCGTTCGTCGCCGAATTCGTGGGGCTGAGCAACCGTCTCCGAGCCACCGCTCGTGCCGGCTGGGCCGACCTCTGCGGCGTGCGCCTGCCGTTGCTCGACCCGACCATCTCCGACGGCGACGTGATCGTGTTCGTGCGGCCCGAGGACATCCGCTTCGCCCCCGCGGGCGTTCCGGTCGACGTCGTGTCGACGAGCTTCCTCGGCTCCTTCCGGCGCACCGCCGTGGCACTCGAGGACGGCACGGTGATCTCCGTGCAGCACGCCGCCGGGTTCGTGCCGGAGATCGATTCGCGCCTGTACCTCGAGTTCGACCCGGCTCCGGTGACGGCGAAGCCCTGGGAGGCGTGAGCGTGCGGGCTGGGAGTCTCGAGCGCATGCGGGCGGGTGCATACATCCGCTCCTAGACTTGGCTCATGTCAGACACGGAGCCGACGCCCAGGAAAGGGCTGACGCGGCGCAGGACCGCCTTGGCGGGATCCGGGCCCGCATCCGGCTCCTCGTCGCGCGGTCGATCGGGCGACGACTCCGTGCCGCTCGGCATGCGCATCGCCGGGGCCTGGTCGTGGCGCATCCTGGTGGTGCTCGCCGTGCTGGGTGTTCTGATCTTCTTGATCATCCAGCTGAGGCTCCTGATCATCCCGCTGTTGGTCGCCGTGGTGCTCTCGGCGCTGTTGGTGCCGTTCAAGAACTTCCTGGTGCGGCACAAGTGGCCACGCTGGGCGGCGATCGCCGCGGCGGAGCTCGGCACGATCGTGGTGGTGAGCGGGCTCGTCTTCCTCGTCGTCACGCAGGTGACGTCCGGGTTCGACGATCTGCGCACCCAGTCGATGAATTCCTACAACGACCTCAAGGCCTTCCTCGCGAACTCGCCGCTGCAGGTGTCGGAGTCCGACTTCAACGCCTACGTGGCGCAGGCCTGGGCGGCCATGCAGCAGGACAGCTCGGCCCTGCTCTCCGGCGCCGCAGCGGTCGGATCGAGCGTGGGCCACATCCTTACCGGGGTGCTGCTCACCCTCTTCTCCACCCTGTTCATCCTGATCGACGGCGCCCGCATCTGGTCGTGGATCGTGCGGTTGTTCCCGCGCAAGGCTCGCGCGGCGACGGATGGCGCGGGCAAGGCGGGCTGGAACACCCTGCAGAGCTTCGTGAAGGTGCAGATCCTGGTGGCCTCGATCGACGCGGTCGGCATCGGGCTGGGCGCGTTCATCCTGCAGGTGCCCCTCGCGATCCCGATCGCGGTGCTCGTGTTCCTCGGCTCGTTCATCCCGATCATCGGTGCCGTCGTCACGGGCGCCGTGGCCGTGTTCATCGCACTGGTCTACAACGGGCCGGTGATCGCCCTGATCATGCTCGGCGTGGTGCTGCTGGTGCAGCAGATCGAAGGCCACGTGCTGCAGCCGCTCGTGATGGGCACGGCCGTGCGGGTGCATCCGCTGGCCGTGGTACTCGCGGTGGCGGGTGGTTCGATGATCGCCGGGATCGCCGGCGCCTTCTTCGCGGTGCCCGTCGTGGCCACCCTCAACGTCATGATCAACTACATCGCCGGGGGAACCTGGCGTGACCCGACCCTGCTGAGCCGTAAGGAACCTCCCCTGAATGTCTGAGTCCGACACCACTTTCGCAGGCCCCTCGCTGTCCGACATCGAGAGCGCCCGCGCGCGCGTGGCCAAGGCCGCGCAGGTCACGCCGATGGAGAGCTCCCGCTACCTCTCCGACATCGTCGGCGCGCCCGTGTTCCTCAAGTGCGAGAACCTGCAGCGCACCGGGTCGTACAAGATCCGCGGCGCCTACAACCGCATCTCGTCGCTCAGCGACGTCGAGAAGGCGGCCGGAGTCGTCGCCGCCTCGGCCGGCAACCACGCCCAGGGCGTGGCGTTCGCCGCACGCGAGCTCGGCATCAAGGCCACCATCTTCATGCCGATCGGTGTTCCGCTGCCGAAGCTGCAGGCCACCCGGCACTACGGCGCCGACGTCATCCTGCGCGGGCACTCGGTGGAAGAGGCGATGCGTGCTGCGGCGGAGTTCTCGCAGGCCACCGGCGCCGTGATCATCCCGCCCTTCGACCACATCGACGTCGTCACCGGCCAGGGCACGCTCGGTCTCGAGATGCTCGAGCAGATCCCGGATGCCGACACCTTCGTCGTGTCGATCGGCGGCGGCGGTCTCATCGCCGGCATCGCGAGCGCGGTCAAGCAGCGTGCGGCGGCGGAGGGACGCACGGTGCGCGTGATCGGCGTGCAGGCGGCGAACGCGGCCGCCTACCCGCCGTCCCTGACCGCGGGGGAGCCGGTGCAGATCACCACGAGCCCCACGATCGCCGACGGCATCCAGGTGTCCAAGCCCGGCATCCTCAACTTCGAGATCATCCGCGACCTGGTCGACGAGGTGGTGACGGTCTCCGAGGCCGACATCGCCCGGGCGCTGCTGGTGCTGCTGGAGCGCGCGAAGCAGGTCGTCGAGCCCGCGGGCGCGGCGGGGGTCGCCGCGATCCTCTCCGGTCAGGTGCACGACACCGGCAAGACCGTCGTCGTGCTCTCGGGGGGCAACATCGACCCGCTGCTCATGCAACGCGTGATCAGTCACGGTCTCGCGGCATCCGACCGCTACCTCAAGCTTCGGATCATGCTGCCCGACCGCCCGGGCCAGCTCGCCCGCACGGCGGAACTCGTCGCCGAGGCGAACGCCAACGTCGTCGAGGTGCAGCACACGCGGCACGGCAAGGGGCTGCAGATCAGCCAGGTCGAGTTGGAACTGCACATCGAGACCCGCGGCCCGGACCACCGCGACCAGGTGATCGCCAAGCTCCGCGACGCCGGCTTCGAACTCCGCGTCGAGCAGTAGCGCGGGGCGGGGTCAGCCCTCGAAGGTCTCCACGTTCGTGACCTCGACCGTGATGTCGCGACCGTTGGGCGCCCTGTAGGTCGTGGTCTCGCCGATCTTGAGTCCGATGATCGCGGAGCCGAGCGGGCTCTGCTCGCTGTAGACGTCGAGGTCGGCGTTTCCCGCGATCTCGCGGCTGCCGAGCAGGAAGCGCTCCTCGCCGCCGGCGACCAGGGCCGTCACCACCACGCCGGGCTCGACCACGCCGTGGCTCTCGGGCGTCTCGCCGACCTCGGCCGTGCGCAGCAACTGCGTGAGCTGGCGGATGCGCGCCTCGATCTTGCCCTGCTCGTCTTTCGCGGCGTGGTAGCCGCCGTTCTCCTTGAGGTCGCCCTCTTCGCGCGCCATCTCGATGCGTTTGGCGATCTCGATGCGGGCGGGGCCGCTCAGCTGTTCGAGCTCGTTCGACAGGCGGTCGTAGGCCTCCTGGGTGAGCCAGGTGATCTGAGTGTCTTCAGCCATCGAAATACTCCCTTGAGCATGCAGTCGCCCGAGCCGATACGGCCCGGACGATCAAGAAAGACTATGTGAGCCAGCAGTCGTAAATCAAACCCGTCGACGCGAGTTCGCTGGTGCGGACGGTCTCCGAGAACGACCGCGTCGCCTGGTCGGACGCCGGCACGTCGATGATCTTCCACCCCACCACCGCGAACTTCTCGCTGAGCGCTTGCACGGCGCACCGGGCGGTCGACCCGCGGGGGATCGTGACGTCGAACTCCACCTCGACCGTGCGTGAGTCGACGACCGTGTGCGCGGTGTCCTGCGTGGCCACGGTGGCCGACGAGCCGTCGAGGCCGGCCCACACCACCCAGACCGTCACCACCACGGCGACGAACCCCCCGGTCAGCCACGCGATGAGCCGCCCGCGGAACGTCCGGCCCGCGGTGCGGCCGTAACGCTCCTGCAGCGCGGCCGACTCCGGCGGTGCCGCCGGTGCGGCGGGCTGCATCTCGTCGTCGGTGCTCACGCGGCATACTCCCGGGGGAAAACAATTAGTCTTGGTGGTGATTTGATACCAGGCTAATTGCTATTCCTGAGGAGTTGAGACCGCTGACGTTGCGCCTCATGGCCGTGCACGCCCACCCCGATGACGAGTCGAGCAAGGGAGCCGCCACTTACGCCTACTACCTCGATCGCGGCGTCGAGGTGATGGTGGTCAGCTGCACGGGCGGTGAGCGCGGATCGATCCTCAACGAAGGGCTCGAGCCCCGGGTCTGGGCGGAGCGCGACATGGCCGGCCTCCGCCGCGTCGAGATGGCGGCCGCGCAGGCCGCCGTGGGGTTCCAGCACCGCTGGCTGGGCTACGTCGATTCCGGATACCAGGAACCCGGGTCGGGAGACCCGGTGCCCGTGAACTCCTTCGGCGCCATCCCGGTCGCCACCTCGGCGGCGCCGCTGGTGAAGCTGATCCGCGAATACCGGCCGCACGTGCTCATCACCTACGACGAAGCCGGCGGCTATCCGCACGCCGACCACATCCGCTGCCACGAGATCTCAGCGCTGGCCTACGAGGCGGCGGCCGATGCATCCGCCTATCCCGACGCCGGGCCGGTCTGGCAGGTCTCGAAGCTCTACTACGACCGCATCATGAACCCCAAGCGGTTCCAGGCCGTGTACGAGTTGCTCGAGTCGGAGGACCCGGAGAACCCGTTCCTCGCCTCGCTCACCGAGATGCGCGGCTGGATGCAGGAGCGGCCTTACCTCGCCACCGTCAGCATCCCCTCCGGCGGCTTCTTCGGCGTGCGCGACACCGCGCTGCGGGCGCACGCGAGTCAGGTTGCACCCGACCACCCCTTCTTCTTCTGGCCCAACGACGTGCAGCAGCGAGCCTGGCCGTACGAGGACTTCCAGCTCGCCGACTCGAAGGTCGCGGTTCCGACCCCCGAGACCGACCTCTTCGACGGGATCGAGGACTCCGAATGATCGGGGCGTGGGTCTCGCTGACCGGCGCCGTGCTCGCGGATGACGTCGTGACGCCCGATCCCGACACGGTCACGCCGGGCATCATCGGCTTCGTCGTGACGTTCCTCGTGGCGATCGTGACGGTGCTGCTCATCATCGACATGGTGCGCCGGGTGCGACGCGTCAACTACCGCGACCAGGTGCGGCAGGAACTCGAGGCGGAGCTCGCCGCGAAGAACGCCGCGGAAGGCGGCTCAGAAGGACCGGGCAGCGGGAATGCCGCCGAGAACGGTGAAGCCGCCGGCCGCTAGCCGTTGAACGGCGGGTTGATCGCGAGCAGCAGGATGGCTGTCCAGTGGCAGAGGAACGCCACGACGGTCAGCGTGTGGAAGATCTCGTGGAATCCGAACTTCCCCGGGAACGGGTTCGGCCGCTTCAGTCCGTAAGCGACCGCGCCGAGCGTGTAAGCGAGACCGCCGACGATGACCAGCACCATCGACGCCGGGTTCGCCTGGAAGATGTCGACCAGGTACATCACCGCGGCCCAGCCCAGCGCCAGGTAGAGGATGACGTAGAGCCAGCGTGGCGCGTGGATCCAGAACACCCGGAACCCGATGCCGAGCAGAGCGCCTGCCCAGACCAGGCTGAGCAGCAGTACGCCCTTCTCCGGCGGCAGCGCGAGCACCGCGATGGGCGTGTAGGTGCCGGCGATCAGCAAGAAGATGTTGGCGTGGTCGATGCGCTTCAGCAGCAGCTTCGTCTTCGGCTTCCAGTTGAAGCGGTGGTACAGCGCCGAGTTGCCGAAGAGCAGCATCGAGGTGAGCATGAACACCGCGCTGGCCCACTTCGCCGGGGCGCCCTGCGCCAGGCAGATGAGCACGATGCCCATCGCGATGGTGAAGGGGAAGGTGCCGGCGTGGATCCAGCCGCGCCAGGTGGGTTTGAGGTCGGTGACCGGATGCTCGATGACGTCGTCGAGCAGCGGGATGTTGGGGAGGTCGGGGCCGCCGTCGGCGGGGGAGTCGGGCGTCGCATCCGTCGTTCCGGCGAGCTGGTTCGCGCGCGTCTCGGGGCCGGGGTGATTCCCGGACGAAGCGGGAACGGGGGATTCGGGCGCGACCATGAGGCCAGACTACGCCAGCGGCACCGGGTGGCCGCTGGGAGGTCGGAGCACCCCACTCGGCCTCCGTGCAGGTGGACCCGGTCGCGAGCGAGTAGCGTATCGATGTGTCGAATCGCCAGCAGAGGGTCGGGAAGGGCTTGCTCTACCGTCTCTACCAACGGCGCATCCGCAAACACCTCGACAACGCGGTGCTGCCGAAGCACGTGGCGATGATCCTCGACGGCAACCGTCGCTGGGCGAAGCAGCGGTCGCTCGAGACCGCGGCGCACGGTCACCGGGCCGGTGCCGCGAAGTTCCTGGAGTTCCTGGTGTGGTGCGACGACCTCGGCATCGAGGTCGTGACGCTCTACCTGCTCTCCACCGACAACCTGAAGAACCGCTCCGGCGAAGAACTGGGCGAGCTGATCGAGATCATCGCCGATCTCGCCGACGACATCTCGCGCTATCGCGACTGGCGGGTCAAGCACGTCGGCACGGATGCCGGTCTGCCCGAGCCCCTCATCGCCGCTCTCGACGGCGCGGAGGCCCGCACGGCGAACAACCCGGGCATGCACGTGAACCTCGCGATCGGCTACGGCGGCCGCTCGGAGATCGAGGACGCGGTGCGCAGCATCATCCAGAAGCACCGGGCCCTCGGCCACGGACTCGACGAGCTCGAGGCGGCCATCGACCAGGAGCTGATCGGCGAGCACCTCTACACCGGCGGGCAGCCCGATCCCGACCTGGTCATCCGCACCTCGGGCGAGCAGCGGCTCAGCGACTTCATGCTCTGGCAGAGCGCCCACAGCGAGTTCTACTTCATGGAGGCCCTCGGACCCGACGTGCGCGAGGTCGACTTCCTCCGCGCTCTCCGCGACTACTCCCGCCGCCAGCGCCGCTTCGGCAGCTGAGCGCCGAATTACACCCGTGTAACACGAAGTTAATCCAATTGGGAGCGTGTCGTAACCCGCTCGGGCCCGGACCGTCGTAGCGTCGGATCCATCAGGCATGGCGCCTGATCGAGACGGCCACATAAGTACGTTTCGACACTCTGACTGTGGCCGGATCGCCTACTGAACCGAGCGCCGCGCGCTCGGGGTTGGAGTGGATGTGGCCGAGCCCATGACTCACAAGACCAGCGGGACCAGCACCGGAAAGGACGCACGAAGCACCACCCACACAGCGAGCACGACAGCCACGACCGAGGTGACCTACGTACTGGACACCTCGGTTCTTCTGTCTGACCCGAAGGCCATCTTCCGGTTCGCCGAACACGCGGTCGTCCTCCCGGTGATCGTCATCACGGAGCTCGAGTCCAAGCGCAACGATCCCGAGATCGGGTACTTCGCCCGCCAGGCCCTGCGGAACCTCGACGAGTTGCGTGTCCAGCACGAGCGTCTCGACTTCCCGATCGCGGTCGGCACCGAGGGCGGGTCGCTGCGGGTCGAACTCAACCACTCGAACACGTCGGTGCTGCCATCCGGTCTCCAGCTCGGCGACAACGACACGCGCATCCTGGCCGTCGCGATGAACCTCGCGAACGAGGGCTTCGCCGTCACGGTGGTGTCGAAGGACCTGCCGCTGCGTGTCAAGGCCGCGTCGATCGGTCTCGCGGCCGAGGAGTACCGGGCGGAGCTGGCGGTGGACTCCGGATGGACGGGGCTCGCCGACATCACCCTCGGCTCGGATGCGATGTCCCGGCTCTACGACGAGGAGCAGCTCTCCACGCCGCTGGTGCGTGACATGCCGGTGAACACCGGGCTGGTCATCCACTCCGACCGCGGATCGGCTCTCGGGCGAGTGACGGGTAAGGACTCGTTCCAGCTGGTGCGCGGCGACCGCGACGTCTTCGGGCTGCACGGCCGCTCGGCCGAGCAGCGCGTCGCCATCGACATGCTGCTCGACCCCGAGGTCGGAATCGTGTCGCTGGGAGGTCGAGCTGGTACGGGGAAGTCCGCTCTGGCCCTTTGCGCCGGTCTCGAAGCGGTGCTCGAGAAGCAGCAGCACAAGAAGATCATGGTGTTCCGTCCGCTCTACGCGGTCGGCGGCCAGGAGCTCGGCTTCCTGCCCGGTGACGCCGCGGAGAAGATGAACCCCTGGGCGCAGGCGGTCTTCGACACGCTCGGTTCGCTGGTGTCGCAGAACGTGCTCGACGAGGTGATCGACCGGGGCATCCTCGAGGTGCTGCCGCTGACGCACATCCGCGGGCGCTCCCTGCACGACGCCTTCGTGATCGTCGACGAGGCGCAGTCGCTCGAGCGCAACGTGCTGCTGACGGTGCTCTCGCGCATCGGCCAGAACTCGCGGGTGGTGCTCACGCACGACGTGGCGCAGCGCGACAACCTGCGCGTGGGCCGGCACGACGGCGTCGCGTCGGTGATCGAGACGCTGAAGGGGCACGCGCTCTTCGGGCACATCACGCTCACCCGCTCGGAGCGCTCAGCCATCGCGGCGCTCGTCACCGAGATGCTGGAGTCGAACGAGCTGGCGTAGCGCTCTTCTCCTGCACAGACGCAGCAAGGGCCGCGCTCGTCCACCGATCGGGCGGTCGCGGCCCTTCGGCGTCCGCGCCTGCGTAACGTCTCCGGCATGTCGATCTTCGTGCTCGTGCCGATGCTCTACCTCGCGGTCGTCACTGTGCCGCTGGCCGTGACGGATGCGCGGTCGCACCGCCTCCCGAACGCGCTGGTGGTGCCGGGGCTGGTGGTGTCGGCCTGGGCCGTGGTGGGGGTCGGGATGCGCGATCCGCCCGCCGTGGCGGCGCCGCTCGCCGCGGCCGGCGCTGCAGCCCTCGTCTTCGGCGCCGGCCGGGCGCTCGGCGGCGTCGGCATGGGCGACGTCAAGCTCGGGCTCCTGCTCGCCGGCGTCGCGGGGATGACGGATGCGCGCATCCTGCCCGGCGCAGCAGGTGCGACTGCCGTGCTGGCGGGCGTCTCCGCGGCGACCTGCGTGATGGCGGAAAAGCTGCCCCTCGCGAGCGCCCGCATCCCACTCGGACCACCGCTGCTCGGGGGCTTCTGGTGCGGCGTGCTCACGACCATCGTCGCGCCCTGAGCGTGTGCCCGCCAGACCCGTCGTGCGAAGTGGATGGAGGCTTGGTCGAAAACGCGAATCGGATGGAGTCTCAGCCCGATGAGGGCGAAAACTCCATCCGAATCGCACTCGGCGAGCCGAGTGAGCTGGTGGCGCTGCTGTGTCGCGGGGCGGGGTTACTTGGCGGCCGGGGGACGGGTCATGGAGAGGACGTCGAGGGCGGAGTCGAGCTGCTCGAGGGTGACCTCGCCGCGCTCCACGAAACCGAGGTCGATGACGGCCTCGCGCACCGTGATCCCCTTGGCCACCGAGTGCTTGGCGATCTTCGCGGCCGCCTCGTAGCCGATGATGCGGTTGAGCGGCGTCACGATCGAGGGCGACGACTCGGCCAGGGCACGGGCCCGATCGAGGTTGGCCTCGAGACCGGCGACCGTCTTGTCGGCCAGCAGTACCGAGGAGTTCGAGAGCAGGCGGATCGACTCGAGCAGCGCGGTGCCCATCACGGGGATGGCCACGTTCAGTTCGAAGGCTCCGGATGCGCCCGACCAGGCGATCGAGGCATCGTTGCCGATGACACGCGAGCAGACCTGCAGTACGGCCTCCGGGATGACCGGGTTCACCTTGCCCGGCATGATCGACGAGCCGGGCTGGAGGTCGGGGATGTGCAGCTCGCCGATGCCGGTGTTCGGGCCCGAACCCATCCAGCGCAGGTCGTTGCAGATCTTCGTCAGCGACACGGCGAGAACGCGGAGCGCTCCGGATGCCTCGACCAGGGAGTCGCGGGCGCCCTGCGCCTCGAAGTGGTCGCGGGCTTCGGTGATGGGGAGGCCGGTCTCCTCGGCGAGCAGCTTGATCACGAGCTGGGGGAAGCCGGCGGGGGGTGTTGATGCCGGTGCCGACCGCGGTGCCGCCGAGCGGGACCTCGGCGACGCGGGGGAGAGCCGACTGCACGCGCTCGATGCCGAGCCGGATCTGCATGGCGTAGCCGCCGAACTCCTGGCCGAGGGTGACCGGCGTCGCATCCATGAGATGCGTGCGGCCGGACTTCACCGCGTTGGCCCAGAGGACCGCCTTCGATTCGAGTGCCTCGGCGAGGTGCTCGAGCGACGGGATCAGGTCGTGGATCAGGGCGCTCGTCACGGCCACGTGCACCGAGGTGGGGAAGACGTCGTTCGACGACTGGGAGGCGTTCACGTGGTCGTTCGGGTGCACGAGTGAACCGAGCGAGCTCGACGCGAGCGAGGAGAGCACCTCGTTCATGTTCATGTTCGACGAGGTGCCACTGCCGGTCTGGTACACGTCGATCGGGAAGTCCTGGTCGAACTCGCCCGCGACCACGCGGTCGGCGGCGGCGGCGATGGCGTCGGCGATGCCCGCGTCGAGCACCCCGAGCTGCGAGTTCGCGATGGCCGCGGCCTTCTTGATGCGGGCGAGTGCCGCGATCTGCGCCGGCTCGAGCACGTCTCCCGAGACGGGGAAGTTCTCGACCGCGCGCTGGGTCTGTGCACCGTAGAGCGCCGACGCCGGCACCTTGACCTCACCCATGGTGTCGTGCTCGATGCGGTACTCGATGTCCTGGGCGTTGTCCACCACTGTGTGGTCGTCCTTTCGTTTCAGCCGGCAGCGCGGGGCAGCGGCGTTGTTCGGGGTTCGGAGTTCAGGCGGGATTGGTCGAGGTCAGATCTCGCCGATGGCGATGTCGGCGACGGCGCGGCCTTCAGCCAGTCGGTAGTTCGCACCGACCACTGCCAATCTACCGTCCGCCACCGCCGCGGTGATGATCTCGGAGGACTCCAGGAGCTGACGCACGGTGTCCCGCAGGTGGGCTCGGCCGACCTCGGCCGCATCCGGAACGGTGACCAGCGTGCCCTCCGGCGAGCGGTCGGTCGTGACGTGATCGATGGCCGGCACGATCCGGTCGACCAGGGTCTTGATGTGGCCGGGCAGCGGTGCGGCGTCGGGGAGCTGCGAGTCGATCGCCGCGCGCACCGCACCGCAGGAGTCGTGCGCGAGCACCACCACGAGAGCCACCCCGAGCACCTCGACCGCGTACTCCAGACTTCCGACGGCCGAGTCGGAGACGACCTGCCCGGCGTTGCGCACAACGAACAGGTCGCCGAGCCCCAGGTCGAAGATGATCTCCGCCGCGAGCCGCGAGTCCGAGCAGCCGAGCAGGGCCGCCCGAGGCGTCTGCAGGTGTGCGAGCTCGGCGCGGGTCTCGACGTCCTGACGCGGATGCTTCGGTGTGCCCGCGATGAATCGCTCGTTTCCGCGCATCATGGTGGCCCACACGCGGGCGGGCGTCGTCGGCTCGGCGGTCGGTTCCGGGTCGGACCCGGACAAGGGGATACTCGTCATCACTTCTCTCCGTCGCCGGCCGGGGCCGTGCCGTCTGTGTCGTCCGTGCCGCCCGTGCCGCCCGTGACGCCGGTGCCGGTGCCGGTGCCGGTGCCGTTCGCCTGCTCGAGCACGTTGTCGCTGAGCGCGGCCGCCACCGTCTCGATGTCGGCGGGATCGGCGGTGCCGAACACGACGTAAGTGGCGCGCCCGGACTCCGTGGTCAGTGCGTACTCGACGTTGCCGACCTCGGCGCTCGTGCTGCGGTTGTCGTAGACATCCCACTCGACGCCATCGATCGAGACGACGTCGGAGGCGCGACCCTCCGCCACCTGGTCGTTCAGCCAGCTGGGATTCGCGTCGAGCGCCTGCGTGATGCCGATGTAGTCCTTGCCCGGTGTCAGCAGGCCGATGTACCACGACACGATGTCGTCGCCGGTGGAGGTGCGGATCTCGGCGGCATTCGACGTCCAGCCCTCCGGCAGCTCGGGCACGGCCAGCGCGATCGGCATGGACGGCTGGGCGTCGGCGGCGACCTTCTGGTAGTCGACGGCCTGCAGCAGCGACCCTTCGCTGCGCGGAACGAGGAAGACGATCACGGCCACCAGCCCCACGCACACCAGCAGCGCGTAGAGCAGATTGTGCAGGGTCTTGCGGTCGCGGTAGAGCCGGGACTGCTCCGCCTTGCGGGCAGCCGTCTCCTCCGGCGTCTCGGGGCGGCCGAGTTCGGCGACGATCGGTCGCCCACCGCTGGTGCCACTGGTGCTCTTCGCCATACGGAGACCTACTCGCTCACCGAGCCGCGGGCGGCGTCGAGCCGCGCCTTCGCCCCGAGCAGCCATTCCTCGCACCGGGAGGCCAGTGCTTCGCCGCGCTCCCAGAGCGAGAGCGACTGCTCGAGCGTGGCCGAGCCCTGCTCGAGCTCGGAGACCACCCGGATGAGCTCATCGCGGGCCTCTTCGTAGCTCAACGCCTGGACGTCGGATGCGGGCGAGGATGCCATGCTTCAATCCTATCGATCGCTGTGGGGGCCGTTGGAGACGGCGTCGAGAGAGCCGTCGGCGACCGTGATGGTGAGGACGGAGCCTGCGGGAGCCTCGGTGGCGGCGCGGACGATGTGCCCGTCGGTGCCCTGCACGATGGAATACCCGCGGTCGAGGGTTCGCTGCGGCGACAGAGCCCGCAGGTGGCCGGCGAGTTCGCGCACGGTGTTGCCCTCCCGCTCGATGACGCGGGTCACCAGTTCGTCGCCGCGCGCCACGAAGCGGGTGAGCTCCTCCGATCGGGAGTCGATGATCCACGAGGGTGTCGAGAGCGCCGGGCGGCTGCGGATCTGCTCCACTCGCTCCACCTCGCGCGACACGAACGCCGAGATCCGGCTCCGGATGCGCGTGCGCGCCTGGTCGACCCGCGCGAGCTCCTCCGAGACGTCGGGCACCACGCGCTTCGCGGCATCCGTCGGTGTCGACGCGCGCAGGTCGGCGACCGAGTCGAGCAAGGGCCGGTCGGCCTCGTGCCCGATGGCGCTGACGATGGGGGTCGTCGCGGCGGCCGCGGCACGCACCACCGACTCGTCGCTGAAGCCCAGCAGGTTCTGGAAGTCGCCGCCGCCGCGGGCCACGATGATCACGTCGATCTCGGGGTCGGCGTCGAGCAACTGGATGGCGGCCACCACCTCGCGCGCGGTGCGGTCGCCCTGCACGGTAGCGTGCACCACCCGGAACCGCACGGATGGCCAACGCAACTGGGCGTTCCGCAGCACGTCTTTCTCGGCGTCGCTGTCTTTGCCCGTGACGAGGCCGACGCCTCCCGGGAGGAAGGGGAGCGGCTTCTTGCGCGACTCGTCGAAGAGCCCCTCGGAGGCGAGCTGGACGCGGAGCCGCTCCAGTCGCTCCAGCAGGTCGCCGATCCCGACGTGGCGCATCTCGAAGACCTGCATGGTGAGCGTGCCGCCGCGCACCCAGTAGTTGGGCTTGATCAGCGCGATCACGTGATCGCCCTGCTTGAGGTCGGCGGGGATGCGCGCCTTCACCGACGACCAGACGGTGAAGCTGATCGTGGCGTCGCCCTCGAGGTCTTTGAGCTTGCCGTAGACGTTGCCGCCGGACACGCCCCATTGCGTGATCTCGCCCTCGACCCAGGCCGTGCCGAGACGCTCGATGTAGCCCCGGATCTTCTGCGCCAGCTCGCCCACCGGCCACGGGTTGTCCGCCGTCGGCGGCCCGGAGACGAAGGTGGGGGCGTCGGTCACGGGGTGTTCTCTCCTTCAGGCCGTTGCACAGATCGATCGAAGTAGACTCGGGGAGTGAGCAATGCGACCATCAGCCTCCCGATGCCGAGGATTCCCGGCACACGGAACAGGCTAAAGGATAACCCCGTGCCCGGTGCCAAGCGTGTGCTGCTCGCAGCGCCTCGCGGCTATTGTGCAGGAGTGGATCGAGCCGTCGTGGCGGTCGAGAAAGCGCTCGAGCACTACGGTGCTCCGGTCTACGTGCGCAAGCAGATCGTGCACAACGTGCACGTCGTCACCACACTCGAGAAGCGCGGCGCCATCTTCGTCGACGAGATCGACGAGGTTCCCGAGGGCGCGCATGTCGTCTTCTCGGCGCACGGGGTGTCTCCCGCCGTCGTGCAGGGCGCGGCCGATCGAGGCTTGCAGGCCATCGACGCCACCTGCCCGCTCGTCACCAAGGTGCACCGCGAGGCCGTGCGCTTCGCCCGCGACGACTTCGAGATCCTGCTGATCGGGCACGAAGGCCACGAAGAGGTCGAAGGAACGGCCGGCGAGGCTCCCGAGCACATCACGCTGGTCGGCAGCCCGGAGGCGGTCGCCGACATCGAGGTGAAAGACCCCGACAAGGTGGTGTGGCTCTCGCAGACCACGCTCTCGGTCGACGAGACGATGGAGACGGTGCGCCGCCTGCGCGAGAAGTTCCCGAACCTGCAAGACCCGCCGAGTGACGACATCTGCTACGCCACGCAGAACCGCCAGGTGGCCATCAAGAAGGTGGCCCAGGGTGCCGATCTCGTGATCGTGGTCGGCTCCGCCAACTCGTCGAACTCCGTGCGCCTCGTCGAGGTCGCCCTGGAGTACGGCGCGAAGGCCGCGTACCGCGTCGACTACGCCCACGAGGTGAAGCAGGAGTGGCTCGACGGCGTGGAGACCGTGGGCGTGACCTCCGGTGCATCCGTTCCGGAGGTGCTCGTGCAGGAACTGCTCGACGACCTCGCCGGCGCCGGTTACGGCGACATCGAGACCGTGCAGACCGCCGAAGAAGACCTGGTGTTCTCGCTCCCGAAGGAACTGCGCCGCGACACAGCGGGCAAGAAGGACACCCGCGCCCTGGGCGGTCGCCACCGCGGCTGACGCCGTGAAGCCCGGGGCTGCTAGCCGCCCTGGGTCTCGACGATCGCGTTGATCAGCGCGCCGTCGGCGAAGAACGCCAGCATCAACACGAAGAACAGCGCCATGAAGCTCAGGATGGCGCACGCGATCGGGATGAAGTAGGCGCGCCGCCGTGCGCGCAGCGCCTTCACCGAGAGCCAGACGGCTGCCGCATAGATCAGCGCGAGCACGACGGCGCCGATGGTGCCGAGCAGGCTCGCCGCCGTGGTGGCGGTATAGGTGACGTCGAGCTTCTGGATGTCGAGCACCTGCTGGATGATCGAGGGCAGTTCGAGAAGACTCGAGATGCTGTTGATCGTGGTGATGAGACCGATCACGAGCAGCACCGAGGTGACGATCAGGTCTCCGGTGGCGATGGGGCGTTGCGCCTCGGGAGCACCGGATGCCGGTGCTCCCGGAGGGCGACCCGCGGAGGCCGAGGCCGGGGCCGACGGCGCCGTCGCCGGAGTCGCGGAGGCGGACTCGTCCGCGTCCGGAACCGCCGGCTGCGGCGGCTTCCAGACCCAGCCCTCCGGGGCCAGCTCTCCGTACTTCGGCTTCGGTCGCTCGTCGGTCACGCGATCTGCTCCTGGACGCTTACTTTCCCGAGTGCCCGGCGGAGCCGAGCTGCTGGGTGGCTTCGACGACGCGGGCGGCCATGGCCGTCTCCGCGATCTTGCCCCAGGCGCGCGGGTCGTAGACCTTCTTGTTGCCGACCTCACCGTCGACCTTCAGAACACCGTCGTAGTTGGTGAACATCGTGCCGGCAATGGAGCGGGTGAAGGCGTACTGGGTGTCGGTGTCGATGTTCATCTTGATGACGCCGTTGGCCACGGCCTCGGCGATCTCGGCGTCGGACGAACCCGAGCCGCCGTGGAACACGAGGTCGAGCGGCTTCGGGCCGGTGCCGAACTTGGCCTGCAGGCCGTCCTGGATCTCCTTGAGCAGCTCCGGCTTGAGCTTGACGTTGCCGGGCTTGTAGACGCCGTGCACGTTGCCGAAGGTGAGAGCAGCCATGTAGCGTCCCTGCTCGCCGAGGCCGAGGGCATCGACGGTCTTGATCGCGTCGTCGAGCGTCGTGTAGAGGTGCTCGTTGATGTCGTGGCTGACGCCGTCTTCTTCTCCGCCGACGACGCCGATCTCGACCTCGAGGATGGCGTTGATCGCCTTCGTGCGCTTCAGCATGTCTTCGGCGATCGTCAGGTTCTCGTCGAGCGGGATGGCCGAGCCGTCCCACATGTGGGACTGGAAGATGGGGTTGCGGCCCGCCTTCACCTCCTCCTCGGAGGCGGCGATGAGGGGCAGCACGAAGTCGGCCAGGGCCGGTTGCGGGCAGTGGTCGGTGTGCAGGGCGACGGTGATGGGGTAGTTCTTGGCCACCTGGTGGGCGAAAGCGGCGAAGGCGAGGGCGCCGGTGGCGCGAGCCTTGACGGTCTGGCCGGCGAAGTAGTCGGCGCCGCCCGTGGTGACCTGGATGATGCCATCCGACTCCGCCTCGGCCAGTCCCTGCAGAACCGCGTTCAGCGTCTGCGACGAGGAGACGTTGACCGCGGGGTAGGCGAATCCCTTGGACTTCGCCTTGTCGAGCATCTCTGCGTACTGGTCGGGGGTTGCAATGGGCATGTCATCTCCTTTGGTGGGCGCGTTCAGCTGCGCGCCGGCCGGTGCCGTGTCCCTCCGAGTCTAGCGAGGCCCGCGTAGGCGGAACGGGGCCGATAGGCTGGAATCCGGCATCCGGGGCGTGACCCGCTCCTCCGGCGCGACGAAGTCGTCGTGCTTCGGCCAGCCGGACATCCCCGAAAGGACTCGTCATGACCGCCGACAGTGTGCACCTCTACGAACACCCCGATCGCAACCTCGCGCTGGAACTGGTGCGGGCCACCGAGGCCGCAGCGATCCGCGCGCAGCCGTTCATCGGCAAGGGCGACAAGAACGCGGCCGACGGCGCGGCGGTCGACGCCATGCGCAAGTTCCTCGGAACCGTCGACTTCGACGGTGTGATCGTCATCGGCGAGGGTGAGAAGGACAAGGCGCCGATGCTCTTCAACGGCGAGCACGTCGGCACCGGCCGCGGCCCCGCCTGCGACATCGCGGTCGACCCGATCGACGGCACCTCGCTGACCGCCGCCGGCCGCCAGAACGCCATCTCGATGCTGGCCGCCTCCGACCGAGGCACCATGCTCGACGCCTCCTCCGTGTTCTACATGAACAAGATCGTGACGGATGCCGACGGCATCGGCGTCATCGACATCGACCGGCCCATCGGCGACAACATCCGCGCGCTGGCGAAGGCGAAGGGGAAGGATGTCGGCGACATCCGCGTCGCCGTGCTCGACCGTCCGCGGCACCAGCAGCTGATCGAGGACATCCGGGCCGCCGGCGCCGGCACCCGCCTCATGCTCGACGGTGACGTCGCCGGTGGAATCAACGCGGCCCGCTACGGAACCCGCATCGACATGTGCGTCGGGATCGGCGGCAGCCCGGAGGGCGTGGCGACCGCGTGCGCCATCAAGGCACTCGGCGGCTTCATCCAGACCCGGCTCGCGCCGAAGGACGACGACGAGCGACAGAAGGGCATCGACGCCGGCCTCGACATCGACAAGCTCTTCGAGGCCGACGACCTGGTCGCGGGCGACAACACCTTCTTCGTGGCGACGGGGGTGACGGACGGCGGTCTGGTGGCGGGGGTCAAGCGTCTCGGTCCGATCATCCGCACGGAATCGATCGTGTTGCGCTCGCACTCGGGGACCATTCGTCGTATCGAGGCCGATCATTTGGTGTCGAAGTGGCTGTAGTTCGCGTCTTCGCGCTGGCTTAGTCTCGCTGACGCCGGCGGGGCGGCGGGTTTCACCTCCCGCCTAAGGGTTGAGCGGAGCTCAAAGGCGGCGGGAGGCAAAACCCGCCGCCCCGCCGGCTCGTGTTCCACGTCGCGTCGCCGCGCGGGGTGGGAGGAGGACTCATAGAGGTCGCCTCGCTCTGGATCAGGCTGGCGGTCGGACCTTAGTTGCCGACGCCGGTGGGTGTTTGCGGTCTGTGTCCCGAGACGTTGATAGCTGGGGTGGGTGACAGCGGTCTGCTGGCCTGGGGCGTCGGTGCTTGGGGTGGGTTTTTTCGGTCTATGGGCCTGGGTCGTTAATGACCGGGGTGGGTGACAGCGGTTTGCGGGCCTTGGTCGTCGGTGCTTGGGGTGGGTGTTTGCGGTCTGTGGGCCTGGGTCGGCGGTGCTTGGCGTGGGTGTTTGCGGTCTGTGGGTCTGGGGCGTTGATGACGGGGGTGGTGGATTGCGGTCTGTGGCTCGGCGACGTCGGCGGCTGGGGTGCTGGATCGCGGGCGGTGGGCCGGTGTCGACGGTGACGGGGATCGTGGATTGCTGTCGGGGGCCCGACGGTGGCCGTCCAGGGGGGGGCAGTCGGTGGGCGTGGGGTCGTCGGTGACTGGCGGCTTTGGCTAGCGGTCGGTGGTGCCGGATTTGTCGTCGAGGTCGAATTCGAGTTCGATGACGCGGTCGTGCTCGCCCTCGAGGAAGAGGGCGTCGCGGAGGGCGGCGCCGCCGCCGAGGGCGTCGAGTTCGGCCACTGTGCGTTCGACCTCGGCGACTCGCTCTTCGTCGGATTCCTCGGCTTCGCCGTCGGAGGCACCGGAGGTGCCGGAGGTGCCGCTGAGCGTCCCGGCAGTGTCATCGGCCGCACCGGCGGTGCGGGCGGAGGCGCGGGTGCGGGCATCCGTGCCGCCCTCGTCGGCTTCGTGGCCTGCGGCCGGGTGCGCAGCCATGTCGGGAGCCTCCGCGGCAGGTGCGTCGGCCGGGAGCACGATCGTGGGGGCGGAGGACTCGAGTTCGGCGAGGAGTTCTCGGCCGGTGATCTCGCGGGGCGCCTCCTCGATGGTGGCCAGTTCGGGGAACAGGTTCTCGCTGCTGAGGGCGCCGAGCTTGCGCGCCGTGGGGAATACCTGACGCTCGAAGGAGCCGATGAAGGCGTTGTAGTCCTTCACCGTGCGGTCGATGGTGCGACCCAGCTTGTCGATGTGCTGAGCGGTCTTGCCGAGTCGCGTGTAGAGCTGCTGGCTGAGGTCGAAGAGCTGACGCGCCTCCTGGGTGAGCACGTCTTGCTGCCAGCTGAACGCCACCGTCTTGAGCACCGACCACAGCGTGACCGGCGACGCCAGCGCGACCTTCTTGCCGAATGCGAACTCCATGATCGACGGATCGGCCTCGAGCGCGCTCGACACCAGCGACTCGCTCGGGATGAACGCGATGACGAGCTCGGGGGAGGCATCCAGACCGTTCCAGTAGCCCTTCGTGCCGAGGGCCGAGATGTGGTCGCGGAGGGCCTTGACGTGCTTCTTCATGAGCCGCGTGCGGTGCTCACCCTCGAGGCCCGTCGCCGATGAGGAGATCGCACTCGCCTCGAGGTACGCGTCGAACGGCACCTTAGCGTCGACCGCGATGTTCTTGCCGCCGGGGAGGTGCACCACCATGTCGGGCCGACCCGCCCCCGAGTCGCTCAGGATGCTCGTCTGCACGTCGAAGTCGACCCGCTCGATGAGCCCCGCGGCCTCGACCACGCTGCGCAGCTGGGTCTCGCCCCACACGCCGCGGGTGCTGTTGGAGCGCAGGGCCGAGGCCAGCGACTCCGCGGTCGACCGCAGACGCTCTTCGGACTCGGTGGCCGACTTCAGCTGCTGCGAGAGCTCACCGTACTGCTGCTGCCGCTGGGTCTCGAGCTCGACGACCTTCGCCTGCACCGCTTTCAGGCTCTCCTGCACGGGGCTGAGCGCCACGAGCACCTTGCCGTCTTCTTCGACCCGGGCCGCCTCGGCCTCCTGGATGGCCCGCAGGCGCTCCTGGAAGTCGGCGAGCCGGTGCTCCTGCGTGGCGATCTGATCCTTGTACTGCGTCTCCTGCTGGGCCAGACGCTCCTGCGCCTGCTCGCGGAAGAAGCCGAGCTGTGCGTCGAACTGCTCGCGCGCCAGCACCCCCTGCTCCCGCAGAGCCGTGGTGGTGGCATCCGCGGCGGCCACTCTGCTCTGCAGTGCGGCGCGCTCCTCGGCGAGTTCGCGCATCCGCTCGTCTGCCTGCACCAGTTGGGCTTCGAGACGGGCCTGCGCTTCCGCATCGACCGCGGGCACGGCGGCACGGGCACGCAGCACCAACCACGCGGCGGCGGTGCCGAGTGCGATTCCGACCAGGAGACCGATGACGAGGGGGGCGAGTGCGTCCATGCGGACAGTCTGGCACCGGCCACCGACACCGGCGTCCACGCCACGGTGGTAAGCGTCAGAGCCACCATCTAGGCTTGCCTGCAACAGCTCGTAGGAGAGAAGTAGGAACCATGTCTGAAGCACTTCCTGTCATCGACGTCCCGACCGAGTCCGACGCCCTGCCCGTGGTGAACCACTGGATCGGCGGCGAGGCGTTCGTGAGCACGAGCGGCCGTACGGCGCCGGTCTACGACCCCGCCCTCGGGGTCCGCACCAAGAACGTCGCGCTCGCCAACGGCGCGGAGATCGATGCCGCGGTCGCCGCAGCGAAGGCCGCGTTCCCGGCTTGGCGAGACACGTCGATCGCCCGGCGGCAGCAGATCATCTTCGCGTTCCGGGAGTTGTTGAATGCGCGGAAGGGTGAGCTTGCTGAGATCCTCACCTCCGAGCATGGGAAGGTGTTGTCGGATGCGGCGGGGGAGATCACTCGTGGCCTCGAGGTGGTGGAGCTCGCGACCGGGTTCCCGCACTTGCTCAAGGGTGAGTATTCGGAGAACGTGTCCACGGGGGTGGATGTGTATTCGACGAAGCAGCCGTTGGGTGTGGTGGGGATCATCAGTCCGTTCAACTTCCCGGCCATGGTGCCGATGTGGTTCTTCCCGATCGCCATCGCGGCGGGCAACACGGTGGTGCTGAAGCCCAGCGAGAAGGACCCGTCCGCCGCCAACTGGCTGGCCACCTTGTTCCAAGAGGCGGGCCTGCCGGATGGGGTGTTCAATGTGCTGCACGGCGACAAGGAGGCCGTGGACGGCCTGCTGAATCATCGCGACGTCAAGTCGATCTCGTTCGTGGGGTCGACGCCGATCGCGCACTACATCTACGAGACCGCGGCGAGGAACGGGAAGCGGGTGCAGGCGTTGGGTGGGGCGAAGAATCACATGCTGGTGCTCCCGGACGCCGATCTCGATCTCGCCGCCGACGCGGCGATCAACGCGGGCTTCGGTTCGGCGGGGGAGCGGTGCATGGCCATCAGCGTGCTGGTCGCGGTCGAGCCCATCGCTGACGAGTTGGTGGCGAAGATCAAGGAGCGGATGGCGGGTCTGAAGATCGGTGACGGCCGTCGCGGTTGTGACATGGGCCCGCTGGTCACGGAGGTGCACCGGGACAAGGTCGCGTCCTACATCGATGTCGCGACCGCGGATGGCGCGGATGTCGTGGTCGATGGCCGGGGTGTCGAGGTCGATGGGGAGGCGGACGGGTTCTGGTTGGGTCCGACCCTGATCGACAAGGTCCCGACCACGTCGAAGGTGTATTTGGATGAGATCTTCGGTCCGGTGCTGTCGGTGGTGCGGGTGCATTCCTACGAAGACGGGGTGGATCTCATCAACAACGGTGCTTACGGCAACGGGACGGCGATTTTCACGAACGATGGTGGGGCGGCGCGCCGGTTCCAGAACGAGGTCGAGGTGGGCATGATCGGCATCAACGTGCCCATACCTGTGCCCGTGGCTTACCACTCCTTCGGCGGGGTGAAGGACTCGATCTTCGGCGACTCGAAGGCGTACGGTCTGGCCGGGTTCCGCTTCTTCACCCAGGAGAAGGCCATCACCTCCCGTTGGCTCGACCCCTCGCACGGCGGCATCAACCTCGGCTTCCCCCAGAACTAGCCGCAGGGGATGCCCCGGTAGGATTGACGACCGTGGCTTTAACTATCGCGATCGTCGGACTCCCCAACGTGGGCAAGTCCACCCTGTTCAACGCCCTCACCAAGAACCAGGTCCTGGCGGCGAACTACCCGTTCGCCACCATCGAGCCGAACGTGGGCGTGGTGAACCTGCCCGACGTGCGCCTGAACAAGCTCGCCGAGATCTTCTCGAGCGAGCGCATCCTGCCCGCCCCCGTGTCGTTCGTCGACATCGCGGGCATCGTGCGCGGTGCGAGCGAGGGGGAGGGGCTCGGCAACAAGTTCCTCGCCAACATCCGTGAGGCGGATGCGATCGCACAGGTCATCCGCGGGTTCGAGGACTCGGATGTCGTGCACGTCGACGGCAAGGTCGACGCGGCATCCGACATGGAGACCATCAACACCGAGCTGATCCTCGCCGACCTGCAGACCCTGGAGAAGGCGGAAGCCCGGTACGAGAAGGAGGTGCGCGGCAAGAAGCTCGAGCCGATCGTGCTCTCGACCGCGCAGGCCGCCCGCGAGTACCTCGACACGGGAAAGCCGCTGTCGTCGTCGTCGATCGACCTCGAGCCGATCCGCGAACTGGGTCTCCTGACGGCCAAGCCCTTCATCTACGTGTTCAACGTCGACGAGGCCATCCTGAACGATCAGGCCCGCAAGGACGCCCTGGCGGCGCTGGTCGCGCCCGCGCAGGCGATCTTCCTCGACGCGAAGCTCGAATCCGAACTGATCGACCTCGACCCCGAAGACGCGGCCGAACTGCTCGCCTCCACGGGGCAGGAGGAGAGCGGACTCGACCAGCTCGCGCGTATCGGCTTCGACACCCTCGGCCTCCAGACCTACCTCACGGCCGGTCCGAAGGAGTCGCGAGCGTGGACGATCGGCAAGGGGTGGACCGCGCCCCAGGCGGCCGGCGTCATCCACACCGACTTCCAGAAGGGCTTCATCAAGGCCGAGATCATCTCCTTCGACGACCTCGTCGCCACCGGTTCGATCGCCGAGGCCCGCGCCAAGGGCAAGGCTCGCATCGAGGGCAAGGACTACGTCATGCAAGACGGAGACGTGGTCGAGTTCCGCTTCAACAACTAGCCGTCTCGACACCACCCCGAGAGAAGGACGACCGATGACGTCATCGCCCAATGCCTCTGCCCTCCGCCAGGTCGGCGGCCTCGCCGTCGCCGCCGGTTCGCTGTTCGTGGCGGTCGGGGCCGGCGCGTGGATCGCGGTCTCGAAGCAGTTGCGCGACGAGAAGATCGAGGTGCCGGGAAACGCTCCGGTCCTCAAGGGCAAGCGCGTGCAGGGGCCGGCGACGGCGTACGTCGAGGCCCTCGTCATCCGGAGCAACGCCGAGCATGGGGCGGGCGGCCGCACCTTCGCCGACATCAGCACGGCACTTCGCGGCGTCGACGGAAGCAGTGACGAGGCGGCCGAGCTGCGCAAGCAGAGCCTCGCCCTCTCGACGGCCGCCTCGCTCCGCACGTCGCTCATGACCGCGGTGCTCGCCTACGGCGTCAGTGCCCTCGTGGCCGGCCTCGGCACCTTCTTCGTCGTGATCGGTTCACTCCTCCGTCGCACCGGCAAGTAGTGCGGGGAGTACAGCCAGCTAGGCTCGCGGTCGACGTCCAGTGCGCCATGCGCGCGCTGAGTTCGATTCGTGCAGAGGGCGGCCAACGCATCATCCGATGTGATAAACCGCACCCATTCCTCGACGGGTGACCTCCCGGGTGAAGTTCCGCGCGCGGTCGAGCATCTGCTGCACGTAAGAGTTGTCCGCACACGCTTCCGGACCCAGAGCCTCGCGGATGTCCTCGTCGTTGACGGCAGCGAAGTCGTCGGCGATGGCATACATCGCGGCGGGCGTGACAGCGCGGTAGAAGCCGTACCAACCGCAGCAGGCAGGGGTGACTTCCCCTTCGACCAGCTGGTGCGCCGGGCGACTCGGACGATCGGGCCGGCTCCCGAAGAGGCCCTGCATTTCACGCCAGCACTTGTCGAGATCGAGCGTCGCCAGTCCGGGCTCGCCGTGCATGAAGAACTGATGGAACTCATCGCTGTCGAGGTGCGTGCGTGGATCGCTGACAGCCGTATCGACGAAGACCGGGTGGAGCGGATAGGCGAAGTAGTGGATTCCCATAAGGGATTGTCGGATGACGCACCCGTATCGTGGGCGGTGTCGACGGGGATTGAGCAGGAGGCCGTCGAGGAACGGAGATGTGGAGGAGAGGATGCGGTCTGACCGCAGGCGCTTCGCAGCCCGTTCTGGGGGCAGAGGGTGGGGGAGCGGGCGGACTAGTATCGGGCCATTCAGAGACCTCTGAGTGAGTGACGGCTCGAGAGGAACCGCGGATGTCTGCACACGACCCCGAGAGACCCGCCGGCCTGGAGCGCGGCGACCCCGGCTTCTCCGCGGCCGTCGCCGACGGTGTGTTCAACGCGCTCGACGCGGCGCTCGGCAGCGCGACGGCGAAAGGGGATGGCGTGCTCGGCGAGCCCGACGCGATCGTCTTCCCGGAGACCGAAGCCGACCTCGTCGAGATCGTGCGGTATGCGTCGGAGAGCGGCCAGCGCCTCGCGGTCCGCTCCGGTGGGCACAGCTGGGTCGCGTCCTCGGTGCGCGGCGACGGCATCCTCGTCGACCTGTCGGCGTTCGATCGTGTGACCCTCGACGTGCCCGCCCGCACCGCGACCGTCGGCCCGGCGGTGCGCGGCGCACAGCTGTCACGGCTGCTCACGGCGGCGGGACTCGCGTTCCCCGTCGGTCACTGCGGAAACCCGGGTATCGGCGGCTTCTTGCTCGGCGGCGGGCTCGGGGTCAACTGGGGGCACTGGCTGCCGGCGTGCTTCTCGGTCACGCGGGTGCGCGTCGTGACTCCGGAGGGGTCCGTGATCGACGCCACCGCCTCCGAGAACTCCGAGTGGTTCTGGCTGGCCCGGGGCGCGGGCCCCGGATTCCCGGGCATCGTCACCGAGTTCGACCTGGCGCTTCAGCCAATGCCCGCCATCCGCGTCTCCACCTGGCAGTTCCCGCTGGCCGAACTCGACGCGGTCGCGGCGTGGACCACGGATGCCTCAGCTCGCCTCCCGTCGAACGTCGAAGTCTCCCTCGTGACGGCAGGCGCGGAGCGACCCGGCGGCCACGCCGACGACCCGCACCCGCTCGTCGTGGGTGTGGCGGCGACCGCGTTCGCCGCCGACGACGCCCAGGCGACGGCCGCGCTCGAGCCGCTCGGGGCATCCGTCCCGCCGGAACTGACGGTGCTCGGCCGGCTCGACGCCGTGCCCGTGGCCTTCGACGACCTGCACGTCGCCGTCGACGCGACCTACCCCGAAGGCGCCCGCTATCTGGCCGACACCTTCTGGACCGACCTCGACCTGCGCGACGCCATCGCTCCGCTGGCCGCGCTGATGGAACGCGCCCCCTCCGGAAAGAGCTACGTACTGGCCGGGATGCCGGCCAACGGCCACGGCGCCGAACTGCTGCCCCGTGGCGAGGCTGCCTACGGCCTGCACGACCGCACCCTCCTCATCGTCTACGTCGTCTGGGACGACCCCGCCGATGACGCCGCGAACCGTGCGTGGCTCGACGAAGTGGCGGATGCGCTGCTTCCCACCACGACCGGCCACTTCCTGAGCGAGTCCGACATCCGCCACTCGCCTTCCCGCGTGGCTCGTTCGTTCACCTACGCCGATCGGGACCGCGTCGAGCAGCTGCGCGCCGAACTCGACCCGACCGGCCTCTTCCACGGCTACCCCGGGGAGACCCGCCGCGCCTGAACCATGCCCCGGCGGCGGGGCGCCCCCTTGCTACTGTCGAAGCCAGAACGCGCCGACGAGAGGAACGGGGACCTCGGATGCACATGATCACCGTGGTGAAGAACGGCCGGCTGAATCCCGACGTGCGCCTGTGGACGGGCATGGCCGCCGTCGCCGTGGCGGCGCTCACGCTGGCGGAGTTCCTGGTGCAGGTGTTCCTCGTGGGCGCCCGCCCGGCGCTCGACGACTCGGCGGCGCTCGAGGAGTTCATGACGCGCACCGCGAATCAGACGCTCTTCACGATCCTCATCGACACCTTCCTGATGGCCGCTCTGATCGTCTTCCTCGGCGGATTCCGGCAGATCATCACCCACACGCGGCCCGACCTCCAGTGGGTCGCTGACCTCGCCTTCGGCTCGGGACTGCTGTTCATCGGCGTGACCCTCGTCGGCGACGCGATGGAGGGGGGCACCGCCCTCGACACCATGGGGATCACCCCCGATGCCTCCTCGCTGCGTGCCCTCACCGTCGGTCACACGCTGATGTTCGGATCGATCGGATGCACGCTCACCGCTCTGCTCGCCGCCGCCTCGGGCTACGTCACGCTGGCGTCCGGTGCGCTCCCGCCTGGACCGGGTGGATCGCCTACGCGGTCGCCGGCCTCAATCTGCTGGCCGTGCCGACGATGTTCGGCGGCACGAGCCCCGACTCGTTCTTCGCCGCCGGGGGAGCGGCGAACGCCCTGCTGGCCACCTTCCCCTGGCTGGTCTGGGTGGTGTGCGTCGGCTTCGTCACCATCAGGGACCGCCGCCGCTTCCATGAGTTGCCGCCGGAGGTGCAGGCGGCGACCGGTGCGACACCTCTGGCGACAAGATGAGATTAATTCACTGAAAGCGGATTTCTCGGGTAGGCTCACTCGTCGAGCGACACCGACACCCTGAGGAAGACATGATCCGCCCCACGACGACCGCAGCCGACTCCGGCTGGTCGGCGGGCGTCGCCCGGGTGCGGGGAGCCCGCGACAATGCGGGGCGGCGCGCGGCAGATCGACTGTTCGGGCAGCCCACGCGCACCGTCGGGTTGGATGTCGCGCGCGGAGCGGCCCTCTTGGGCCTCACGGCCGTGGTCTGGTTCGGGTCGACCGCCTTCGGAGACGCGATCGCGAGGCGCCTCGGGGCGGTCGCAGCCTTCGAGCCCGGCGAGGTCGTCGCTCGCGCCGCACCGTTCGGGTCCACCGTGGTGGCGCTGGCCTTCGTGCTGATCGCCGGTGTCGCGACGGCCCTGTCGACCGGCGGTGCGACACCGGCGGCGGGCGTCGACCGTCTCCGGTGCCGGATGCGCCTCACCGTGCGGGCGATCGTGCTGCTCGGCCTGGGCGGCGTGGCCGCTTTCACGCACGCCCCGTTCGCGGGCCTCGTGGCGACCATCGGCGCGCTCACCCTGGTCTCGATCGCGGTGCTCGGCTGGCGCGCCGGGGCGTTGTTCCTCGCGGCGATCCTGTGGACCATCGTCGTCCCGGTTCTCGACACCGTTCTCGTGCCGGTCGTCGAGAACTCGGGAACGCTCATCGCCCCACCGCTCGCGTGGGCGCTCGCGGGTCCGTACCCTCCGGTTCCCCTCGTGGGCGTCCTGCTGGCCGGAATGGCGGTCGGTCGCCTCGATCCCGCGCGCGCAGGGCAGCGCTGGATCGTCTTCGCGGGGGCGAGCGGATGCGCGGTGCTGGCGTTCGCCGCCGGTGCCGCCGTCGCCGCGCGGCTCGGCGACTCGCTGCCCGCAGCCCTGTCGGCCGCGCCGGGTTCGACGACGCCATTGGCTCTGCTCGGCACGGGCGGTGTCGCGCTGGCCCTCCTGGCCTTGGCGCTGCTCGTCGGGCGGCCCATGCGGTGGCTGCTCGTGCTGTTCACCGCCCCCGGTTCGATGGCTCTGACCCTGTGGATCGTCTCGCTCGGCGCCACAGGTGTGCTCTGGGTGGTGGTGCCGTCGACGGCGGAACAGGGCGTCGATTCCGTGCTGGCCGCCCTGTCGCGGTCGGCGCCGGCCGCGAACCTCCTGACCGCGGTCCCCGACGCGGTGCGCCCCGCCGCGATGGTCGCCGCGATGATCGTCCTGGTCGCCGTCGCCTGTGTCGTGTGGCGTCTTGTCCTCGGCGACGGTCCGGTCGAGCGCCTCGTCCGGGCGATCGGCCGGGCGGCGACCCGAGTGCCCGACGGTCCGCTCCCGGGTGAAGGCGAGGCTCGCCCGGTCGAGAGCGCCTTCGACGCTCTGATCGGGGGTCGGGATGCCGCGACCGAAGCGGCCGAGACGAGCAGAGCTTCCGGCAGGGAGGCCGCCGAACCGGTCGGCGGCCTCACGGCGCCGGAGACACATCCGATCCGCCGGCAGACCATCGGCCCGGTCGACCCGGTCACGGCGGCCACGCAGTGGACCCCCGGACAGGCCCTCGGAAGGCTGCCGTACTAGATGCGGCCGGAGGACCATGTGCGCCGGCTGCTCCAGCAGAGCGATCGCACGCCCACCGGTCGGCTCGAGCACGCCCTGCTGCAGAGTGCCGTCGACCTGAGCGACGCGATCGGCGACGAACTGCTCGCCTACGAATCGCGGATGCGCCTGAGCGCGTGGGCGGCGGCATCCGGGAACACCGCGGTGCGCCTTCGCGCCTTCGATCGCTGCCTGGAGATGCACCTGAGTGACCCGCTGCGGTTCCCTGCGACCATCGACGACCTCGATCTGCTCTGGGACCTGGCATCGATCCCGCGGCTTCTTGTCGCCAGTCCCCGCTACGACCGCGAGACGATCACCGGATGCCTCGACGAGATGCTCGAGGTGTTCTCGTTCCACGGCGCCGACCTCCGGGCCTTCGACTTCGCCCGCTTCGAGGTGGCGGCCGCGTGCGGCGACGACGCAGTGGCCCGCGAAAGCCTTGAGCGGGTGACTACCGGCCCGGGGGCCGCTGCCGGCCGGAACGGGCGCACCGAACCGCTGCTCTGCGACGCCTGCCTGCTGAGCGCCGAGATCGCGTGGCACGCCGAACGAGGTCAGCTCGATCGCGCAACCGCTGCGGCCGATCGCCTCCGGGAGAGCGGCACGGGCTGCGCCGACGAGCCTGAACGGGGGCTGTCGCGCGCGCTCGTGCCCTACCTCCTCAGCGGCCGCCTCGACGAGGCACGCGATGTGCACCTCGACGGCTACGAGCGCATCCGACACAGCCCGAAGCATCTCGAGGCGGTCGCCGATCACGTCGCCTTCGCGGTGTTGGCCGGTGCTCCCCAGCGCGCCCTCCGACTGGTGGAGCGGCACGCGCGCTGGCTCGCGGCCGATCCACTCGCCGGGTCGGCGCAGTTCGCCTTCCTGTGCGCCGCCGGGGGAGCGATGGACACCCTCACCCGCTCCGGGCATGGTGACGCCCCGGTCGCGCCGGACGACGCTCCGGCGCTGGCGGCCCACCTCGGCTCCCGGGTGGGTGGCTGGACGGCGACGACACTCGCCCGCGCCTGCTGGACCGTGGCATCCGGTCTCGCCGACGCCTTCGACGCGCGCGACGGGAACGGCCGGTTCGCCCGGCGACTGGTGGCGGCTCGAGCCATCCGACCGGTGACGGTGTGGGAGCCTTCCGCGTGGCTGCGCGAAGGACGCCATCGCCGCGCCCTGCTCGACGCGCCGCGCTCGGCGAATGGGGAGTCCGGCGTCCGGAGCGCGTCCGACGCCGAAGCGGCCGAGCGCCGTCTCGCTGAGCCGCGCGCCCTTCTCGCCCGTGCCCGCGAATGCGCCGCGGTCGGCGATCGAGAGGCGGCCGAAACGGCCATCGATGACGCACTGCCGCGCGCCGACCCCGTGACCCGCGCCGAGTTGTTCGCACTCCGCATCAGGATGCATGTCGAGCGCGGCGAGCTCGCGGCGGCCGAGGAACAGCTCGCCCGGCGCATCGACTGTCTTGTCGTCGACGATCTCGACGACGACGCGGAGGTCGACCTGCAGCTCGGCCTGCTGCTCTTCGGCGCCCCGCTCGCCGGGCGACTGGAGGAGCTCGAGAGGGCGCTCCGTCGCGCCGACGAGCTCGCGCTCGCCCCGGTGGCCCGGATGCGGATCTCGCTCGCCCTGGCCACTCACCTCATGCAGGAGAGTCACCACGCCGAGGCCGCCTCCGTTCTGTCGAGCGCCCTCGACGGCATCGCCGACGTGCGCCGGAGCGCCGGCCTGCTCGTTCTCGCCGACGCGTACTTCGCGGTGGGCCGCGCCGAGGATGCGCTCGCGGTCATCGACCTGCTCCTCCGCGATCCGATCGACCGCGCGCTGCGGGCATCCGCTCTCCTTCGCCGGTCGACCGTGGTGTTCACGCTCGACCCGCAGCAGGCGGCGGCCGCGATCGACCGCGCCGTGGACGACGCCGATCGCGCGTTGCACCTGTTCGGCGAACTCGACCATTGCGAGGGGATCCTCGACTCCTGCGGGGTGCTGGGCCACCTGCTGGGTCGCATCGGTTCGGTGGAAGGATCGCTCGAGGCGCTACGGACCGCCCATCGCACCGCGGAGCGCTTCGCGCACCCGGATGTCGACGCGATGGCGTTCCGGCTCGCCTGCGCCCTCGTGCGCGCCGACCGCGGCGGCGAGGCCCGGCGTCTGCTCGATGACGTGGTCGAACGGGCTTCGCTCGACGCCGACCCGTCGCTCCGGGGCGAGGTGTTCTACTGGCTCGCCCACGCCTGTCGGCAGGACGACGACGACCCTGCCGCCTACTGCGTCTGGAGTCTCGCCCTCGAGGAGTTCGGCAGGGCGTCCGACGATCACGCCTCCGCCCGAGCGGGCATCGCCCTCGGACGGCTGCTCTTCGACAACGACGACCCGGCGTCGGTGGCGGTGCTGCAGGAGGCCGCGCGGCGGGCGCGCGCGGCGATGCAGGGGGAGGGCGCGCCCACGGTGGCACGCGACGTGCCCGCGGCGACCCTGCTCGTCGACGCCCTGCACCTGCTCGGCCGGGCCCAGGCGGCGTTCGGCGACCCGGCGGCGCTCCGCACCCTCGACGATGTGGTGGCCGAGGCGGTCGCACTGCATCGGTTCGACCCGCTCCTCGAGGCCAACATCGCGGAATCACGTGCGCGAGCCCTCGACGACCTCGACTGTGAGAGCGAAGCGGCAGTCTCCGCCCGCGATGCCGCTGCACTCTACGATGCGGCCGGTGACCCCGTCGGCGCCGCTCGGCTCTTCGTGTTCGGCGCGCGGCTGCTGGCCGGTGCGGGCGAGGCGGCGCAGGCGGATGCGCTCTACCGCGCGGGACTCACCCGATATGACGCAGTGGTGCACGGCCGGCGGTCGACGGCGGAAGCGCGGATCGAACGTGAGATCGCCGCCCGCGAGCAAGCCGCCCTGCACGACCGTGCCGAGCAGCAGGCATCGGTCGGGCCGGCGCCGATGCCGGCGATCCCCGCTCCCGGGCCGCCCGAGAACCTCACAACCCGCGAACCAGCGCCTCCCGCACCGGCTCGCTGAGCGTGGGTGGAACGTCGACCTCCACCGCCAGGGCCTGCAGCGCTTTTCCGTAGTAGTTGCGAACGGCGGCGGCCAGGGCGATGTCCACGATCTCGCGGTCGGAGAAGCCGTGGGCGCGCAACTCGAGCGAGTCCGCATCCGTCATCGACGCGGCATCCGTGCTCACCTTCTCCGCGAAGGCCATCATGGCGATCTCCGCGTCGGAGAGACCGGCCTCGGCGAGATCGGAGGCCGAGGCCTCGGACGCGATCCGTACCACGTCGTCTTCGTCGAACAGCCCGAGCGCCAGAGTGCGGTTGCCGTGCGCGAGACGGCAGTGCTGCGATCGCGTCCCGCGCGCGGCAGCGAGCGTGATCAGCTCGTAGCGTCGCAGTCCCAGCGAGGCGACGATCGCACGCACCAGGCTCTCCCAGGCCGCCACGGCCTCCGGATTCACACTCATCACGCGCGCGTGCGACGGAACGTAGCCGAGCGCACTCCGCTCACGCTCGTACTGCTCGGCCACCAATCCGGTCGCCTCGGAATCCGGAATGGTCCTGATGATCGACATGGGCACCGCCTCCGCTCGCCGTTGGGTGACCCCATGCTGGCACTCCCCGTGAGGCGGCGGTAGGGCCTACTTCGAGCTGGGCTCCGGTGACTTCTCCACGGCGGTTCCGGCGAGTTCCTCGTCGGTCCAGCGCTGTTCGGCCTCGGCCGCTTCCTCCTCGGCCAGTTCCTCGGGCGTCTTGGCGCTCTTGGGGCCGCGACCGGCGCGGTAGACCGAGATCTCGAGCCCCGGGTGCCGGCGGCCCTGCACGAAGAACAACACCAGTCCGAGCGCGATGGCGGCGAACGACGCCCAGATGTTGGCCGGGATGCCGAGGAATCCATCGCTCGAGGGATCGATGCGGATGGCCTCCAACCAGCTGCGGCCGAGCCCGTACCAGACGAGGTAGAGCGCGAACAGACGGCCCCAGCGGAGTCGGAAGCGTCGTTCGATCAGGAGGAGCAGGGCGACGCCGACCAGGTTCCAGATGATCTCGTAGAGGAAGAGCGGGTGGAACAGCGTGTCGGCGGGCAGTCCCGTCGGGAACGCCGGGCTGATGGACGGGTCGATCTCGAGACCCCAGGGCAGGTTCGTGGGGAGCCCGTAGAGCTCCTGGTTGAAGTAGTTGCCGAGGCGGCCGATCGCCTGGGCCACGAGCAGGGCCGGGGCGAGCGCGTCGGCGAACGACCAGAGGCGGATGCCAGTGATGCGGCAGCCGATCAGCGCACCCACCGCGCCGCCGATCAGCGAACCGTAGAGGGCGTTTCCGCCGTCCCAGATGTAGAAGACCTTGACCAGATCTGCGCCGGGGTAGAAGTAATCGCCCAGATGCGTGAACACGTGATAGAACCGTGCCCCGATGATGCCGAGCGGCACCGCCCAGAGCACGATGTCGATCACGATGCCCGGCTCGCCACCACGGGCGGTGAGGCGCCGGTTCACGATGATCATCGCGACGATGATGCCCGCGAGGATGAACAGCGCGTAGATGTGGATCTGGAAGATCCACACCGGGAACACCGCGAACGAATGATCGGGACTCGGGATGCTGAGCGGGCTGATGATCTGCGACCTTTCACGAGTGCGCGGCAAGCTGCGCGATGCACCGGATCGACCCGGCCACGTCGAATTCTAAAGGATACGGCTGATTCGATCCGTCCAGATTCCTCGCGCATTCGTAGCGAAAAGCTGCGACCACGGCTAAGCTGGCCCAAGTTGTTGTGTTACCCATGAATCTTGAATAGGGTCTACTGCTCGATTTCGATCGAGTCGCAGACTTGTTTTTCTGAGGAGCGGAACAAAGTACACCGCGACGGTAGGTCCCGACAGGCGGGGCCGCTTACCTCGAAAAGAGAAAAACAATGCCTACAGGCACCGTGAAATGGTTCAACTCCGAAAAGGGCTTCGGCTTCATCTCCCCCGATGACGGTGGCGAGGATGTCTTCGCTCACCACTCCGGCATCTCCGGCTCGGGCTACAAGAACCTCGAAGAGAACCAGCGCGTCTCGTTCGACGTCACCCAGGGCCGCAAGGGCCTGCAGGCGGAGAACATCACGCCGCTCAGCGCGTAGTTCGGTCAGCGCCTGAGGGCGTCTGAACGCAAGGAGCCTGTGCTCGCCGAAAGGCGGACACGGGCTCCTTTTTCGTGTCCGCCGGGGCAATACGCAGGTTGACCCCGTAGCCTGTGGCTATCTGAACGTGGGCGAATGCTCGAATGAAACGACTGGGAAGTCGAACCCGACACCAGTGAGCAGGTCCCGTTGACCGTCATCAATAATCCGGCCGCCCGTGCCACGGTTCCTCGCAAGGCCGGTGCCGCGCATCCGACCGCCGCGTACTCCGAAGTGCTCAGCACCGTGCGCGACATGGGGCTGCTGCGCAAGCGCCGCACCTTCTACATCGGCATGTTCTCGGTGCTCGTGCTCGCCCTCGGTGGCGCCGCCGCCGGCTTCGTGCTGCTCGGCGAGTCGTGGTACCAGCTGCTGATCGCCGGCGCGCTCGGCATCATCTTCACGCAGTTCGCGTTCCTCGCGCACGAGGCGAGCCACCGCCAGGTGTTCGAATCCGGCCCCGCGAACGACCGCGCCGGCCGCACGCTCGCCACCGCCTTCGTGGGCATGAGCTACAGCTGGTGGATGTCGAAGCACACCCGCCACCACGGCAACCCGAACGTCATCGGCAAAGACCCCGACATCGAGATCGACACGGTCTCCTTCATCGAAGAGGATGCCGCCTCCCGTCGTGGCCTCATGGCGTGGCTGACCCGCCGCCAGGGCTATTTGCTCTACCCGCTGTTGCTGCTCGAAGGCCTGAACCTGCACTACCTGTCGATCAAGACCCTGTTCAGCCGCAAGCCGGTCGAGGGCCGCCGCTTCGAGCTCTGGTTCATCGGCATCCGTCTGATCGCCTACGTCGCGGTCGTCTTCTACTTCCTGCCGCTCGGCATGGCGTTCGCCTTCCTCGGCGTGCAGCTGGCCGTGTTCGGTCTCTACATGGGCGCCTCGTTCGCTCCGAACCACGTGGGCATGACGATCTTCCCGGCAGGCTCGCGCATCGACTTCCTCAGCAAGCAGGTGCTCTCCTCGCGCAACATCGCCGGTGGGTGGGGCATGACCGTGTTCATGGGCGGTCTCAACCTGCAGGTCGAGCACCACCTGTTCCCGAACATGGCCCGCCCGAACCTGATGAAGGCGCGCCCGATCGTGCAGGAGTACTGCGCCACCCACAAGATCCCCTACACGCAGACCTCCCTGCTGGAGGCGCACGCCGCGGTGATCGCCTACATGAACCGCGTCGGCATGCACGCCCCCGACCCCTTCGACTGCCCCCTGGTGAACCAGTACCGGGTGCGTCGCAGCTGACGGATATCGTTGTCGGGTGAGAACTCCGCGCATCCGAACCCGCTTCAACGCCCTCGCCGGCGGCCTCGCGGCCGTCGGCGTCGTCGTGCTCCTGACCATCGGATCGGGGGGTGCGGCCTCGGCGCATGACGCTCTCGAGTCGTCGTCGCCGGCCGCGGGCGACTCGCTCACGACCGATCCGGGTTCGGTCACGCTCACCTTCTCCGATGAGTTGTTGACCCTGGGTGACGACACGGGCGGCTTCGCGATCCAGGTCGTCGACAGCGACGGCCTGCACTACGAATCCGGCTGTGTGACGATCGAGGGGTCGACCGTCGGCACCCCGATCGCTCTCGGCGTTGCCAGCGGATACGTCGTGTCGTGGCAGGTGGTGTCCTCCGACGGCCATTCCACCTCGGGCCAGTACGAGTTCGACTACGAACCCACCACCCTCGACGGGGCCCACGACGGCCTGACGAATCCGCCCGTCTGCGGCGAGGCCTGGGCGGGGGAGCCCGACGGCACCCCGACGCCCACCCCTGAGGCGGGCGCCCCGGCCCCGATCGCGACCGCGTCGACGCCCGTGCCCACCGTCGACTCCGCCGACGTCTCGGAGACGACGGATGCGCCGAGCCCGGCATCCGCCTCCGTCGTTCCCTGGCCGGTCGCGGTGCTCCTCGGCGTCGTGGGTCTCGGAGTCATCGCGGCGATCGTCGTGCTCGTGCTGCGCCGGAGCCGTGGCGGAGGATACGGCGCCCAGTGAGGGGCGCTAAGCTCGTTCGCGTAGCACCTTCCAACTGAATACCGCTGGCCACTAGCTCGACGCGGGAGAGCCGCTCCGCATTCCGGAGAGGCACCGAAGGAGCAATCCTCCCCGATAATCTCTCAGGTCCTCGTACCGCATCGAACTGGCCGCTCTGGAAAGTAGTCGCAGCATCGACAGCGGCTCGCCCACGGTGAAAGCGTCGCTCGCGGCGTGAAACTCTCAGGCACGATGACAGAGGGGGAGTTCTCAGAGCAGATCTGCACGGTTCGACACCGCGCGTTCCGCTCCCGCCACTCGCCGGCCCCGCCTGCGATGAAACCGGAGAACTCATGACCGAATCGACGGATTCCCCTCCCCGCTCCTCCCCGCTGCACGCGGTGCACCTCGCCGCCGGCGCCACCTTCACCGACTTCGCCGGCTGGCAGATGCCGGTGCGCTATTCGAGCGATCTCGCCGAGCACCACGCCGTGCGCACCGCGGCCGGGCTCTTCGATCTCTCGCACATGGCCGAGTTCGAGGTCACCGGCCCTGAGGCCGCGGCGTTCCTCGATCATGCCCTCGCGGGACTGCTCTCGGCGATCGAGGTCGGCCAGGCGAAGTACTCGCTGCTCCTGGCTCCGGAGGGCGGGATCATCGACGACCTCGTGGTCTACCGAACCGGTGACACCGAGTTCCTCGTCGTGGCCAACGCCTCGAACCACGACCCGGTGGCCGCCGCGCTGAGCGAGCGGATCGACGGTTTCGACGCCGTGCTGCGCGACGCCAGCGACGAGACGGCGCTGATCGCGGTGCAGGGGCCCGCTTCGCGGTCGATCCTCGAGGCGACGGCCGGCTTCGACGCGCCCGGTCTCGACGACCTGCGCTACTACCGGGCGATCGAGGGCACCTTCCAGGGCGAGCGGGTGCTCGTGGCCCGCACCGGTTACACCGGGGAAGACGGATTCGAGCTCTACGTGCGGCCCGAGCTCGCCGAGGCGGTCTGGACCGCTGTCGCCGCGGTCGGCGCCGACCACGGCATCGTGCCGGCCGGCCTGGCCAGCCGCGACACGCTGCGGCTCGAGGCCGGGATGCCGCTCTACGGCCATGAGCTCTCGCGCGAGACGTTCCCGGTGCAAGCCGGCCTCGGCCGCGTGCCCGCGATGGCGAAGGCCGCGTTCGTCGGCCGCGACGCCCTCGAGCACGGCCCGGCAGCGGATGCGCCGGTGCTGGTCGGCCTCGTCGCCGACGGACGCCGTGCCGCCCGTGCCGACTACCTCGTCTACGCCGACGACGCGGCGACGGAGCCGATCGGCGTGGTGACGAGCGGGGCGCTCTCACCGACGCTCGGCCATCCGATCGCCATGGCGTACGTCGCACCGCGATATGCCGAGCCGGGCACCGAGCTCAGTGTCGACATCCGGGGCACCCGCCTCGCGTTCCGCACCACGACCCTCCCGTTCTACCGCCGGAAGAAGGACTGACATGACTGACCAGAGCGAACTCCGTTACACCTCCGAACACGAGTGGGTGCTCGTCGAGGGCAGCGTCGCCACCATCGGCATCACCGCGTACGCGGCTGCCCAGCTCGGCGACATCGTCTACCTCGACCTGCCCGCGGCCGGCACCGAGATCGCCGGTGGCAGCGTGGTGGGCGAGATCGAGTCGACCAAGTCGGTGGGCGAGCTGTTCGCTCCCGTTGACGGCACGGTGGTGGAGAAGAACGCCGCCGTCGAAGACGCGCCCGAGCTCGTGAACAGCGACCCGCTGGGTGCCGGGTGGCTGCTCAAGGTCGAGTTCACCGAACTGCCCGAACTGCTCTCACTCGCCGAGTACAACGCCCTGATCGGGGAATGACCACACGATGACCCAGCTTCCCTTCTCCTCCCGGCACATCGGAACGGATGCCCGGGCCCAGTCGCGCATGCTCGAAGCGGTGGGGTACGGCAGCGTCGCCGAGCTGATGGCCGCCGCGGTACCTCGCGCGATCCAGTTCGATCGGTCGCTGGCCGACTCGCTCGTGCCCCCGGCGGCCACCGAACGAGAGGCCGTCGACGAACTCCGGGCGCTGGCCGGTCGCAACCGGGTCTCGACCTCGTACCTCGGACTCGGCTACTACGACACGATCACGCCCGCCGTGATCAAGCGCAACGTGCTCGAGAACCCGAGCTGGTACACCGCGTACACGCCCTACCAGCCCGAGATCTCCCAGGGTCGGCTCGAGGCGCTGATCAACTTCCAGACCATGGTGGCCGATCTCACCGGCCTCGCCACGGCGAACGCCTCCATGCTCGACGAGTCGACGGCGGCGGTGGAAGGGATGCTCCTGGCCCGCCGCGCGAGCAAGTCGGCCTCGCACCGCTTCATCGTCGACGCCGACGCGTTCCCGCAGACCAAGTCGCTGCTCCGGTCGCGCGCCGAGGCCGTGGGCATCGAGATCGTGGAGATGGTGCTCGACGCGGTCGACCACCCCTCGCACCCGGCCGCCGATGCGTTCGGCGTGTTCATCCAGTACCCCGGTGCATCCGGGCGGGTGTGGAACCCGGCCGACGTGATCGAGATCGTGCACCAGGCCGGCGGGATCGCTGTCGTGGGTGCCGACCTGCTCGCTCTCGCCCTCATCACCTCGCCCGGTGAGCTCGGCGCCGACGTCGCCATCGGCACCACCCAGCGCTTCGGCGTGCCGATGGGCTTCGGCGGCCCGCACGCGGGGTACATGTCGGTGCGCGCCGGTCTCGAACGCCAGCTGCCCGGGCGGCTCGTGGGCGTCAGTGTGGATGCCGCGGGTCACCCGGCCTACCGGCTCAGCCTGCAGGCGCGCGAGCAGCACATCCGCCGCGAGAAGGCGACCTCGAACATCTGCACCGCCCAGGTGCTGCTGGCGGTCATGGCGGGCATGTACGCGGTCTACCATGGTCCCGAGGGGCTCCGTGCGATCGCGAGCGAGGTCAACCGGGCCGCCCGGTCGCTGGCTGCGCAGCTCACCGCCGCCGGCTACGAGATCGTGCACGGCGACTACTTCGACACCCTCCAGGTGCGGGTTCCCGGGCGGGCGCGCGGGCTCGCCGAGCACGCGCACGGCCAGGGCATCCTGCTGCGGGTCGACGACGACGACACGATCGGCATCGCGCTCGACGAGACCACCCGCGACGCCGAACTGCTCCAGCTCGCGCTCGTGTTCGACGCCGTCGCCACGCCACCGGTCGCCGAGATCGCGTCCAGCATCCCCGAACACCTGGTGCGCACGAGCGACTTCCTCACGCATCCGGTGTTCAACACGCACCGCTCGGAGACGAGCATGATGCGCTACCTCAAGCGTCTCGCCGACTACGACTACGCGCTCGACCGTGGCATGATCCCGCTCGGCTCCTGCACGATGAAGCTCAACGCCGCCAGCGAGATGGAGGCGGTCACCTGGCGCGAGTTCGCCGGCATCCACCCCTTCGCGCCGAAGAGCGACGTCGAGGGCTACCTCGAATTGATCGGACAGCTCGAGCGCTGGCTCGCCGACGTCACCGGCTACGACTCGGTGTCGCTGCAGCCGAACGCGGGCAGCCAGGGCGAGCTCGCGGGCCTGCTGGCCATCCGCGGCTACCACCGCTCGCGCGGCGACCTCGATCGCAGGGTGTGCCTCATCCCGTCGAGCGCGCACGGCACCAACGCGGCATCCGCCGTCCTCGCCGGCATGAAGGTCGTGGTCGTGGCCTGCGACGAACTCGGCAACGTCGATCTCGACGACCTGCGCGCCAAGATCGAGCAGCATGCGGCCGACCTCGCCGCGCTCATGATCACCTACCCCTCGACACACGGTGTCTACGAGCGCGAGGTCACCGAGATCTGCCGGCTCGTGCACGAAGCCGGCGGCCAGGTGTACGTCGACGGCGCCAACCTGAACGCCCTGCTCGGCTTTGCCCGCTTCGGCGACTTCGGGGGCGACGTCTCGCACCTCAACCTGCACAAGACCTTCTGCATCCCGCATGGCGGTGGAGGCCCGGGCGTCGGGCCGGTCGCCGCCAAGGCCCACTTGGCTCCATTCCTTCCGGGGCATATGTTCGCGCAGGACGCCGAGCACCTGCTGATAGACGGCAGCCGGGTGGAGCACTCCGGTGGACCGGTCTCCGCCGCACCCTACGGAAGCCCGAGCATCCTGCCGATCAGCTGGGCGTACGTGCGCATGATGGGACTCGAAGGGCTCGCGGATGCCACGGCCTCGGCCGTGCTGGCCGCCAACTACATCGCGGCCCGGCTCGCACCCCACTTTCCGGTGCTCTACACCGGCGAGAACGGTCTGGTGGCGCACGAGTGCATCCTTGACCTGCGCGCGATCACTGCGGCCTCCGGGGTGTCGGTCGACGACGTCGCGAAGCGCCTCGTCGACTACGGGTTCCACGCGCCCACCATGAGCTTCCCGGTTCCCGGAACCCTCATGGTCGAGCCGACCGAGAGCGAGGACCTGGCCGAGATCGACCGCTTCGTCGACGCGATGATCCTCATCAAGCAGGAGATCGACGCCGTCGCGGCAGGGGAGTGGCCGGCCGACGACAACCCGCTGCGGAACGCCCCGCACACGGCGCAATCCGTGATCGAGGGCGAGTGGACGCATCCGTATGGGCGCGAGACCGCCGTGTACCCGGTGCACTCGCTGGTGCCCGGCAAGTACTGGCCACCGGTCCGGCGCATCGACCAGGCCTACGGCGACCGCAACCTCGTGTGCGCCTGTCCGCCCCCCGAAGCCTTCGAGTAGGGCCGGAGCGGCGGTCAGGGTTCGCGTCATCGCCCTTTGCTAGGGTTCTCGCCATGCCCGCCGCTCCGCGTTTCCGTTCCGTCCGTCTTCTGGCCGGCCTCCTCGCGGGTGCCGCCCTCGTGGGCGTCGGCGCGGCTCCCGCCTTCGCCGCCGACCCCGTCTTCGCCGAGGGAGATTGCGTCGTCTACCGGTTGAGCGACAACGGACCCGGTGGGGCGCAGTGCGCCGGAGTCGACCTGAGCGGCACCCGCTTCGGTGAGGGCGACTTCCGCGGCGCGGTGTTGAGCGGCGCGAATTTCGCGGGAGGCGACATCCAGGGCGCCAAGTTCGACGGCGCCGTGCTCGACGGGGCGGACTTCACGGCGACGCGCGTCGTGGGCGCCGACTTCACGAATTCGAGCATCCTGCCCGGCGTCATCGACGTGACGGCGGACGCCTCCGGCCAGGCGCCCGTGGACTTCGCTGCCAACCTGCCGACCGGGCTGACGCTGGACGGATGCTCGATCGTGGGCACGCCGGTGGAGTCCGGTCAAGCGTTCCCGATCGGCACGTCGAACATCCTCTGCCAGCTCTCGACCACCTTCGCCGGCAACGACCCGGGGACGGCTCAGGCCGTGATCACGGTCAACGTCGCGGCGTCACCCACGGCCCCGCCGACGAGCGATCCGATCTTCACCGCGGTGGCGGAGACCCCGGATGCCCAGAGCGGCTCGGGGGAGACCCCCAACCCCCTGATGATCGGCGGCTTCATCGGCGGCGGACTGCTCGTGGCGCTCGGCATCGTCGCGTTCGTCCTCGCCAACCGCAAAGGCCGGAAGGCCTAGCCGAACAGCGCCGGGAAGCTCGCCAAGGCCCACGCGTAGCCGACGAACGAGGCGATGTCGATGATCCAGTGCGCGATCACGAGCGGCATCACACGACCCCAGCGCCAGTAGCACCAGCCGAACACGATGCCCATCACGACGTTGCCGAAGAACGGTCCGATGCCCTGGTAGAGGTGGTAGCTGCCACGGAGCACGGCCGCCGACAGGATGATCTGCCATTTTCCCCAGCCGAGCTGGCGCAACCGGGTGAACAGGTACCCCACCACGATCAGCTCCTCCTGCAGTGCCGCGCGGAGAGCGGAGAGGATGAGGATGGGCGTCGTCCACCAATAGGTGTCGAGGGGAGCGGGCACCACGTTCACGGTGAAGCCGAGAGCGCGGCCGACGAAGTAGAGGGCGATGCCCGGCACGCCGATCACCAGCACGAGCAGCAGACCCCGGCCGAGGTCGCTGGCCGGCTTCTTCAGGTCGAAGCCGACGCGACGGAAGGGATTGCCGCCCGAGATCGCGAGCAGGTAGAACGCCAGCGCCACGGGCACCAGGTCGAAGAAGATGGCCAGCAGCTGGTAGGTGAGGTCGAGCCAGGCGCGGTCGCTCAGGGCTCCGTTGATGGTCGCGGTCTGATCGGCGAGAGCCGTCGTGTCGGTGAGTCTGCCGATCAGGTTGACGACCGAATAGACGGCGGATGCGCCGAGCGAGACGCCGAGAACGATCCCGATCTCCGTCCACAACCGGCGACGGCGGAAACGCGCCCATTCGATGGCTCGGGTCATCGCTCCACTTTCTTGCGCACGGCGCTTGTTTTCCACGAAATCTGTGGGAAATCCACAATAAACCAGCGGAGATAGTTTCGTGTATGTAACTTTTTTGGCCATCATTTTGCCGTTGCCGGTACCCCCACTTAGGGTACTTCCTTAGGCTGCGCCCTCCATAAGGGGGTTTCGCCTTGCCCGCATTTTGCACAGGAGGAAAATTGAAAATCAGACGGTTAGGCATCGGCGCCATCGCGCTGGCTGCCGCGAGTGCACTCGCACTGTCCGGCTGCGCCAGCGGCAGCTCGGACACTCCCACGGGAAGCTCTTCCGCGGTCATCACGGCGAACGGTTCTGAACCGCAGAACCCGCTGATCCCCACGAACACCAACGAGACCGGTGGTGGGCGCATCATCGACTCCCTCTTCGCCGGGCTCGAGTACTACGACGCGACGGGCGCTCCGCAGCTCGACGTCGCCGAGTCGATCGACACCGACGACTCCCAGACCTTCACGATCAAGATCAAGCCCGACCTGACGTTCACCAACGGTGACCCGGTCGATGCGCAGAGCTTCGTCGACGCCTGGCAGTACGGCGCCCTCCTCTCCAACGAGCAGCTGAACAGCTACTTCTTCGAGGACATCGAAGGCTTCAGCTACGACGAGGACAGCCCCCTCACGGGCCTCAAGGTCGTCGACCCCACCACCTTCACGGTCACCCTCAAGGAGCCCCGCGCCGACTTCCCCCTGCGCCTCGGCTACTCGGCCTTCTACCCGCTGCCCAAGTCAGCCTACGACGACATGGACGCCTACGGTCAGGCCCCCATCGGCAACGGCCCCTACAAGCTGGCCTCCGATGACGCCTGGCAGCACAACGAGAAGATCGACCTCGTCGTCAACGACGAGTACACCGGTGGCCGCAAGCCCGCCAACGGTGGCGTGACCTTCGTGTTCTACGCCAGCCAGGACGCGGCGTACGCCGACCTCCTCGGTGGCAACCTCGACGTCCTCGACGCCGTTCCGGACAGCGCGTTCGGCACCTACGAGTCCGACCTCGGCGACCGCGCCGTGAACCAGCCCTCCGCTGTGTTCCAGTCGTTCACCATCCCGGAGCGCCTCGCGCACTTCGGCAACGACGAAGAGGGCAAGCTCCGCCGCGCCGCTCTGTCGATGGCGATCAACCGAGACGAGATCACCGACGTCATCTTCCAGGGCACCCGCACCCCCGCCTCCGACTTCACCTCCCCGGTGATCGACGGGTGGAGCGACTCCCTCGAGGGCGCCGACGTGCTGAAGTACAACGCCGACGAGGCCAAGAAGCTGTGGGCTCAGGCCGACGCCATCTCGCCGTGGTCGGGTACCTTCCAGATCGCGTACAACTCCGATGGCGGTCACCAGGGCTGGGTCGACGCGGTGTCGAACAGCATCAAGAACACGCTCGGAATCGACGCCTCGGGTGCTCCGTACCCGACCTTCGCCGAGCAGCGCACTGCGATCACCGACCGCACCATCCAGACGGCGTTCCGTACCGGATGGCAGGCCGACTACCCGGGTCTGTTCAACTTCCTGGGCCCGCTGTACGCGACCAACGCATCCTCGAACGACGGCGACTACTCGAACCCCCGACTTCGACGCTCTGCTCCAGGCCGGTTCGTCGACCACCGACACCGCTGAGGCGAACGACGACTTCCAGAAGGCCCAGGAGATCCTGCTGAAGGACCTCCCGGCGATCCCGCTGTGGTACTCGAACGTCACGGGCGGCTCCAGCGAGGCCGTCAGCAACGTCGAGTTCGGCTGGAACTCGGTTCCGCTCTACTACGCAGTCACCAAGAGCTAGTAATCGCTCGATCGGGGGCGACGGCCATCGGCTGTCGCCCCCGTATCATGTCTCTAGTCCAGGTGGCACATGATGCCCATTAGCCCGATTGGTACGGTCTGACCTTTGGCCGGATATATCTTCAGGCGTATTCTGCAGGCGATCCCCGTCCTGCTGGGTACGACCTTCCTCATCTACTTCATGGTCTTCGCGATGCCCGGAGACCCACTGCTCGCCCTCTTCGGCGACAAGACCCCGAACCCTGCTCTGCTCGAGCGCCTGCGTCAGGAATACCACCTCGACCAGCCGTTCATCGTGCAGTACTTCCTCTACCTCGGCGGGATCCTCCGCGGCGACTTCGGCACCTCGTTCTCGGGTGAACCGGTCTCCGCGATCCTCGCCCGCACCTTCCCGGTCACCATCCGCCTCGCCATCATGGCGCTGTTCATCGAGTTCGTCGGCGGCGTTCTCATCGGTCTCGTCTCGGGTCTGCGGAAGGGGAAGCTCTTCGATGCATCGGCGCTCGTGGTCAGCCTCATCTTCATCTCGCTGCCCATCTTCGTGATCGCCTTCGTCGGCCAGTACATCTTCGGCATCCAATTGGGCTGGGCGAGAACGACGGTCTCGACCGGAGCCCCGATCCAGGACTTGATACTCCCGGCGTTCGTGCTCGCGAGCATCACCTTCGCGCAGATCGTTCGACTGACGCGCGCGTCGGTGATCGAGACCCAGAGCCTCGACTTCGTGCGCACCGCCTACGGCAAGGGTCTGACCCGGCGCCGCATCATCCCGGTGCACATCCTGCGCAACTCGCTCATCCCCGTCGTCACCTATGCGGCCACCGACTTCGGCGTCCTGCTCGTCGGTGCGACCGTCACGGAGGGTATCTTCAACGTCCCCGGCGTCGGGCGAACGCTCTACCAGGCCATCATCCGAGGCGAGGGCCCGACCGTGGTCTCGTTCGTGACGGTCATGGTGCTCATCTACTTGGTGGTCAACCTCGTCGTCGACCTCCTGTACGGCCTTCTCGACCCGAGGATCCGCTATGTCAAATAACACTCCGTCTTCGAATCACTTCGTCGCGCCCCTGGAGGAGACCCCTCTCGTCGCGATCGACGCGGTCAAGGTCGGCGACCGTCCGAGCAACCTCTGGATCGACGCCTGGCGCGACATGCGCCGCCGGCCGATGTTCTGGATCTCGGCCGCGATCATCCTGCTCGTGCTGATCGTCGCCTTCTTCCCGAACCTGTTCACCTCGGTTCCGCCGAACGACAACTGCCAGCTGTCGAACAGCAACGGCGCCCCGACGGGGGAGCACATCCTCGGCTTCACCAAGCAGGGCTGCGACGTCTTCTCGCGCATCATCCACGGAACCTCGACGTCGCTCTCGGTCGGCATCATCGTGGTCATCCTGACGACCGTGCTCGGCATCCTGTTCGGCATGTTCGCCGGGTACTACGGCGGATGGCTCGACTCCATCCTGTCCCGCGCGGGCGACATCTTCTTCTCGATCCCCTACATCCTGGCCGCCGTGGTCATCATGTCGGTGTTCTCGGCCTACCGGAACGTGTTCGTGATCTCGCTGGCCATCGGCATCTTCGCCTGGCCCGCGACCGCGCGTGTGCTGAGAGCCGAGATCCTGCGGGTGAAGAACTCCGACTTCGTGATGGCCGCGCAGGCGCTCGGCGTCTCGCGGTTCCGCATCCTGATCCGGCACGTGCTGCCCAACTCGATCGCCCCGGTCATCGTCGTCACGACGATTTCGCTGGGAGCCGCGATCGTGGCCGAGGCCACCCTGTCGTTCCTCGGCGTCGGCTTGCCCAACTCGACCATGTCGTGGGGTAACGACATCAGCCAGGCGCAGACCGACCTCCGCACCGCGCCGCAGACACTCATCTATCCGTCCCTCGCGCTCTCGATCACCGTGCTCAGCTTCATCATGCTCGGCGAGGTCATCCGAGACGCTCTCGACCCGAAGGCGAGGGCTCAGCGATGAGCGACCGCATCACCACATCGTCCGACGAGCAGACTCCGCTGCTCAAGATCCGCGACCTGCAGGTGGGCTTCCAGACCACGGAGGGCGTCGTGCCCGCCGTGCGCGGCGTCGACCTCACTCTCATGCCGGGCCAGACGCTCGCCATCGTGGGCGAGTCGGGCTCGGGCAAGTCCACCACCGCGCACGCGATCATCAACCTGCTCCCCGGCCCCGGCCGCATCACGGGTGGGTCGATCGAGTTCGACGGCAAGGAGCTCACGAAGTACTCCGAGAAGGAGATGGAGGAGATCCGTGGAAAGCTGATCGGCTTCGTACCCCAGGACCCGATGTCGAACCTCAACCCGGTGTGGAGCATCGGCTTCCAGGTCGAGGAGACGATCCGCGCGAACGGCATCGCCACCGGCCGCAAGGAGGTGCGTGCGCACGCCATTCAGGTGCTCCGCGAGGCCGGGTTGGCGGATGCCGACAAGCGGCTGAAGCAGTTCCCGCACCAGTTCTCCGGCGGCATGCGTCAGCGCGTGCTCATCGGCATCGGCCTGTCATCGCGCCCGAAGCTGCTCATCGCCGACGAGCCCACCTCGGCGCTCGACGTGACGGTGCAGCGCCGCATCCTCGACCACCTCGAGACGCTCACCCGCGACATCGGCACCGCCGTGCTGTTCATCACGCACGACCTCGGCCTCGCGGCCGAGCGGGCCGAGCAGCTCGTGGTGATGTACAAGGGCAAGATCGTCGAGGCGGGCCCGTCGAAGGACATCCTGCAGAACCCGATCCACCCCTACACGCAGCGCCTGGTGGCCGCGGCCCCGAGCCTCGCCTCGCGCCGCATCCAGTCGGCCACACACGAGTCGGCCACCCACCACCTGAGCGACCTCGAGTACGCGCCCACCACGGTGACCGAGGGTCTCGATCTGATCGCGGCCGCCGAGGAGCGCCTCGAGCACCTGCCCACCGTCAAGCGTCCCGACGCCATCGTGGTGAATGACCTCACGAAGGTCTACAAGATCCGCGGGCAGGGCAAGGGCGCGGCGGGCGAGGTCATCGCCTCCGACAAGGTGAACTTCTCCGTCGAGAAGGGCACGACCACGGCGCTCGTGGGCGAGTCCGGTTCGGGCAAGTCGACCGTGGCGCGCATGATCCTGCGCCTCGAAGACCCCACCAGCGGCTCGATCATGATCGACGGGCAGGATGTCGCGCCTCTCAAGGGCAAGCAGCTGCTCGACCTGCGCCGGCGCATGCAGCCGGTGTTCCAGGACCCGTACGGTTCGCTGGACCCGCTGCGCAACATCGGCAACACCATCGGCGAGCCGCTCAACACGCACAAGGTGGGCGACCGCACCTCGCGCAAGGAGCGCGTGCTCGAGCTGCTCGACCAGGTGGCGCTGCCGCAGTCGCTCATCACGCGGTACCCGAACGAGCTCTCCGGTGGTCAGCGGCAGCGCGTCGCCATCGCGCGTGCGCTCGCTCTGAAACCGGATGTCGTGATCCTCGACGAGGCCGTGTCGGCCCTCGACGTGCTCGTGCAGGCCCAGATCCTCAAGCTGCTGGCCGATCTGCAGGCCGAACTGGAGCTCACCTACCTCTTCATCACGCACGACCTGGCGGTGGTTCGCGTCATCGCCGACAACGTCTGCGTGATGCAGAAGGGGCGCATCGTGGAGGCGGCTTCGACCGACGATGTCTTCGACAACCCGCAGGAGCAATATACTAAGGAGTTGCTGAACGCCATTCCGGGCGCTGGAATCACCCTGGGCGTTTAGCGGATCGGGCCTCGTCGCCCCCTTTTTCCCCCGAATTCCTGAGGACTTTTCCCATGGCACATGCCACCCGTGATGACCTGCGCAATGTCGCGATCGTCGCCCACGTCGACCACGGCAAGACCACACTGGTCGACGCCATGCTCACGCAGACCAACTCCTTCGACGCGCACTTCGACGCCGACGACCGGATGATGGACTCGAACGACCTCGAGCGTGAGAAGGGCATCACGATCCTCGCCAAGAACACGGCGATCTCCTACAACGGCAAGCACGCGAACGGCACGCCGATCACGATCAACGTGATCGACACCCCGGGCCACGCCGACTTCGGTGGCGAGGTCGAGCGCGGTCTGTCGATGGTCGACGGCGTCGTGCTGCTGGTCGACGCCTCCGAGGGCCCGCTGCCGCAGACCCGCTTCGTGCTCCGCAAGGCGCTTGAGGCGAAGCTGCCGGTGATCCTCCTGGTGAACAAGACCGACCGGCCGGATGCGCGCATCGACGAGGTCGTGGGGGAGTCGCAGGACCTGTTGCTCGGCCTCGCCTCCGACATGGCCGACGACGTGCCCGATCTCGACCTCGACGCCATCCTCGACGTGCCCGTGGTGTACGCCTCGGGCCGTAACGGCGCCGCGAGCCTCAACAAGCCCGAGAACGGCACCCTGCCCGACAACGACGACCTCGAGCCGCTGTTCGGCGCCATCCTGGAGCACATCCCGGCGCCGACCTACGACGACGAGGCGCCGCTTCAGGCCCACGTCACCAACCTTGACTCCTCGCCCTTCCTCGGCCGCCTCGCCCTCCTCCGGGTGTTCAACGGCACGATCAAGAAGGGGCAGCAGGTCGCCTGGGTCAAGCACGACGGCACCGTCACCAACCAGCGCATCAGCGAGCTGCTGAAGACGGTGGCGCTCACCCGCTTCCCGACCGAGTCGGCCGGCCCCGGCGACATCGTGGCCATCGCCGGCATCGAGGACATCACGATCGGCGAGACCATCGCCGACCCCGAAGACGTGCGCCCGCTGCCCGCGATCACCGTCGACGACCCGGCCATCTCGATGACCATCGGCACCAACACCTCGCCGCTGGTCGGCAAGGTCAAGGGCCACAAGCTCACCGCGCGCATGGTGAAGGACCGCCTCGACCGCGAGCTGGTCGGTAACGTCTCGCTCCGCGTGGTCGACATCGGAAACCCGGCGGCCTGGGAGGTCCAGGGTCGTGGCGAGCTCGCGCTGGCCATCCTGGTCGAGAACATGCGCCGCGAGGGCTACGAGCTGACCGTGGGCAAGCCCCAGGTGGTCACGAAGCAGGTCAACGGGAAGACCCACGAGCCCTACGAGCACCTCACGATCGACGCCCCGGAAGAGTACCTCGGCGCCATCACGCAGCTGCTCGCCGCCCGCAAGGGTCGTATGGAGGGCATGTCGAACCACGGCACCGGCTGGGTGCGCATGGAGTTCATCGTCCCCTCGCGCGGCCTGATCGGCTTCCGCACCGAGTTCCTCACCATCACCCGCGGTACCGGCATCGCGAACGCCATCTCGCACGGGTACGACGAGTGGGCCGGAGCGATCGTCACCCGCAACAACGGGTCGATCGTGGCGGACCGCGCCGGTGTCGTCACGCCGTTCGCCATCATCGCTCTGCAGGAGCGCATGACCTTCTTCGTGAACCCCACCGAAGAGGTCTACGAGGGCATGGTGATCGGCGAGAACTCGCGCGCCGACGACATGGACGTGAACATCACCAAAGAGAAGAAGCTGACCAACATGCGTCAGTCGACGGCTGACAACTTCGAGTCGATGACCCCGTCGCGTCAGCTCTCGCTCGAGGAGTCGCTCGAGTTCGCCCGCGAGGACGAGTGCGTCGAGGTGACGCCGGAGACGGTGCGCATCCGCAAGGTCGAGCTCGACCAGAACGCGCGTGCCCGCAAGACCGCGAACCTCAAGCGCGCCAACAACTCCTAAGCCGTCCGGCCGGTGCGCCCGCTGAGGGCGAGCGCACCGAGCGCGATGAGCAGAGCCAGCGCGAACACGGCGGCGAAGGCGAGCCCTCCGCCGCCGTTCAGCGTCTGGAACAGGATGCCGCTGAGCGACAGCGCCATCGCCGGACCCGCGGCGTCGGCGATGTTGAGGGCGGCACTGTTGAACCCCTGGTTGCCGGGCACGGAGTACTGCAGCACGAGGACGGAGAGCCGCGGGTAGCACAGACCCATGCCCGCTCCGGAGATCGCCCAGCCGGCGATCGCCACCGGGGCCGGCAACCCGAAGAGAGCGGTCACGACGACGAGGGCGATGGCGGCGCAGACGGCCGCCGACCCGACGCGCAGGCTCGTCCGCGGAGTGAGCCGCGTGCTGAAACGACCTTGCAGCACCGAGGATGCGCCCCACGCCACGCCGGCGACCGTCAGTGCGAGTCCGGCCAGAGCGGGGCTCAGTCCGAACTCACCCGTGAGGAAATACGGCAGATAGACCTCCGCGGCGAAGTAGCCGCCGGCCAGGAGCATCCGGAGCAACACCACGCTCGGCAGTCCGCGGCCCGCCAGCAGCGTGCGAGCGGGCAGGAGCGGACGGATCGCGACGACGGCGAGGATCAGGGCTCCCGCTCCGAGGGCGAACACGGCGGCGCCGTCGAGTTCGGTCGACAGGCTGAGCGCGAGGATGGCGGCGGCGAGCAGCAGGGCCCAGAGGATGCGAGGCACGCTCCAGGAAGGCCGGGCCGCGCCATCCGTCGTCACCGGCTGGATCGACCGCATCGCGGGCACCACCATCGCGATCGCGAGCAGGGTCAGCACGGCGACGCCGAGGAACACCCAGCGCCACCCGACCGTCTGGCCCAGCACCCCCGCGATGAACGGTCCGACGAGGGCCGGGATGACCCAGGCGGCCGCGAACATGCCGAAGATCTGGGGCTGCAGAGTGGCCGGGTAGACGCGGGCCACGACGACGTAGAGCGCCACGGTCATCGCGCCGCCGCCCAGTCCGTGCACGAGTCGCCCGGCCACCACGGCGCCCATCGTGGTGGCGGTGCCCGCGAGCAGCAGCCCCACCACGAACAGTCCGACGGATGCGTAGAGCGGCACCCTCGGGCCGGCGCGGTCGGCCCACATGCCGGCCACCACCATCCCGAGCACCGAGACGGCGAGCGGGCCCGCGAAGGCCACCGCGTACAGGTCGGCGCCATCGAGTTCGCGGCTGATCACGGGCATCACCGTGGTGACGGCGAGGTTCTCGAACGCCGCCACGAACACGAGCGCGATCGCCCCGATCGTGACCAGCCGGTAGTGCGGCGAGTAGATGCTCGCGGGTCGCGGCGGGAGCTGCTTGGTGCGGGTCACACCCTCGACCGTACGACCTGCCGCCCGCCCGCCGGCGTTCATCCGCCGGTTTTTGCAGAATGACGGCCGCTCGTTGCGGCAAAACGGGCGGATGAACGTCGGGTGGGTCGGAGTGGGCTACGCGCCGAAGAGGGTCTCGCCGACGTAGCCGCCCTGGCGCGCCCCGGGGGCACCGCGAAGATCGCGGAGCCGACGTGCCGGATGTACTCGTTCATGGCGTCGTTCTTGGCCAGGTTCATCTGGATGGGGATGAACTGCGTGCGCGGATCGCGCTGGTACGCGATGAAGAAGAGCCCCGCGTTCAGGCGGCCGAGGTCGTCGTTGCCGTCGACGAAGTTGTAGCCGCGGCGCAGCAGTTGCGCGCCGGAGTTCTGGTCGGGGTGCGAGAGCCGCACGTGGGCATCCGCGGCGATGAGCGGCTTCCCGCCCTGGCCCGTGGCGGCGAAGTCGGGTTCGGAGAACTCGGTACCGCCCGAGTACGGTGCACCCTCGCCTTTCGTGCGGCCGATCACGGCCTCCTGCTCGCGGAGCGACGTGCGGTCCCAGGTCTCGATGGTCATGCGGATCTTGCGCGACACCAGGTACGACCCGCCCGCCATCCAGTCCGCTCCGTCGGCGCCCGCAGCCCAGACCTGATCAGTCACCACGCCGGTGTCCTCGGCCTTGATGTTGGCCGTGCCGTCCTTGAAACCGAAGAGGTTGCGCGGTGTCTGCTGCGCCTTGGTGGTGGAGCTGGTGCGGCCGAATCCGAGCTGCGACCAGCGGATGTTCGCGCGCCCGAAGGCGATCCGCGAGAGGTTGCGGATGGCGTGAACCGCGACCTGGGGGTCGTCGCTGCAGGCCTGGATGCACAGGTCGCCGCCGGAGAGGGCATCCTGCAGCATGTCGGCCGGGAAATGCGGCAGATCGACGAGCGCCGCGGGTCGCCGGCCGGCGATGCCGAATCGGTCGGCGCCGTCGGTGGTCTGGAAGAGCGTGGGGCCGAAGCCGATGGTGATGGTGAGACCGGATGCCGGGAGTCCCAGGGCCTCACCCGTGTCATCCGGCGGTGCGTCGTAGTTGCCGCTGACGGCGCCGAACTGGCCCGCTTCCTCGCCCTGGGTCATCAGGGCGGCGGCGGCGCTCCAGTCCTGCAGCAGTTCCACCAGCTCGTCGCGGCTGATGTCGGCCACGTCGTAGCTGGCGAAGTGCAGGCGATCCTGCGCCGGGGTGACGATGCCCGACTGGTGCTCGCCGAAGAAGGGGTAGACCGCCGAGTTCTCCTGGGCCGACGCCGAGCTCGGCAGCACGAAGCGGTCGACGGCGGCGCCGACGCCGAGACCTACGACACCCGCCCCGGCGAGTCCGAACAGCCCCCGGCGGGAGATGCCGGACGCCGAGGGAGCGGGCGTCGTGGGATCGGACATGCTGCCTACTCTAGGTCTCAGCCGACCAGCGTCGCCGTGAGCCGGCTGAGCGGCTCGCCGAGGGCGTTGACGCCGTCGGCCAGCTGCTTGACCTGGTCGGGCGTGAGGTCGTTGTAGTACGTGAATCCGTCGCTCAGGCTGCCGTACTCGGCCAGCTGGGTCTGCAGCGCGTCGAACTGCTCGTCGAGGCTCTTCACGAGCTCGGGGTCCTTGGTCTCCACGATGTCACGCACGCCCTCGTAGGCGACCTTCGCGCCCTCGAGGTTGGCCTGGAAGTCCCAGAGGTCGGTGTGCGACCAGATCTCCTCCTCGCCGGTGATCTTCCCGCTGGCCACCTCTTCCATGAGGCCGATGGCACCGTTGGAGATCGCGTCGATGGTGACCGTGTAGTCGGGGTCGTTCACCGCGTCGTAGAGGGCCTGGGTGTCGGTGGTGAGCTTGTCGGCGTAGTCCTGGCGCTCGGCCGCGGTGAGCGGCACATACGTGACCCCGCCGTTGTCGGCGGCCGCCGGCGGGAAGAGGTCCTTCTCGATGCGGTGCCAGCCGGTCCACTCGTCGCCCTCCGCGACATCCGCCTCACGGAAGTCGATCTTCGGGTCGAGGTCGCCGAAGGACTCGGCGACGGGCTCGATGCGCTCGTAGTTCGCGCGGGTCGTGGCGTAGAGGTCGCGCGCCTTCTGGTCGTCGCCCGCGAGGTAGGCCTCGAGGAAGGTCTGGGTGCCGGTGACGAGCTGGCCCACCTGGTCTTTGACGTAGGCGACGTAGTTGACCGCGGCCTGGTCGACCTGGTCCTGCACGTCTCCGGCCAGCTGCACCTTGTCGCCCGAGACGGTGAAGGAGGCGCGGCCGATGCCGTCGCCCACCATGCCGGGCTTGCAGACGGTGAAGTAGTCGCCGGGCTGGGCCTGCACCACGAGGTCGCGCGAGATGCCGGGGCCGACGTTCTCGACCTCGCCGACGATGCGCAGCCCGTCGTCCGCGAGCAGGTAGAACTCGGTGACCTGGTCGCCGGAGTTGCTGACCGAGAAGGTGAGGGTGCCGCTGGTGGCGGTCGAGGCGCTGACGGCGCAGTCATCGGCCGAGCTGTCGACGGTGATGGCACCGGCCGCATCCGACGACGGGGCGTTGTTCGGAACGCAGCCGGCGAGGGCGAGCAGGGCGATCGCCGCACCGGCGGTGGCCAGCGCGGGTCTGGTCTTCAGGGTCTTCATGGACGTCGGGCTCCTAGCTGTGGGCGGTGTGGGCGACGGCGGGTGCGGGTGCCGCGACCCGCTTCTTGGTCTTCTGGCCCCGGCGCACCGCGCGGATGAACAGGGTCATGGTGGGAACGAAGTAGAGCAGCCAGACCGTGAGCTCGAGCCAGGTCGTGGCGGGGGAGAAGTTGACGGTGCCCTTCAGGAGCGTGCCGTACCAGCTGTCGGGCGGGATGACGGCGCTGACGTCGAAGGCAAGGTTGTTCAGGCCCGGCAGGATGCCGGCCTCCTGCAGGTCGTGCACGCCGTAGGAGAGCACGCCGGCGGCCACCAGGATGAGGAACCCACCCGACCAGGCGAAGAACCGGGCCAGATTGATGCGCACGAGACCGCGGTAGATGAGGTACCCGAGCACGACGGCGCTGAGGATGCCGAGAGCTGCACCGAGGAGGGGGAGCGTCGTCTCTCCCGTGGCCTGCACGGCGGCCCAGATGAACAGGGCGGTCTCGATGCCCTCCCGGCCGACCGCGAGGAACGCGACGAGCACGAGGCCCCAGCCGGCGCCGATGAGCGCCTTGTCGATGTCGCTCTGCAACGTTCCCTTGAGGTTCTGGCTCGTGCGGAGCATCCAGAAGACCATCCAGGTCACGAAGCCGGTGGCGATGATCGACAGCGAGCCGCCCAATGCCTCCTGCGCTTCGAAGGAGAGGCCGTACGCGCCGAAGGTGAGGATCGCGCCGACGGTCAGGGCGACGAGCACGGCGAGACCGACGCCGATCCACAGCCGGAACAGCACATCGCGCCGGCCGATCTTGCGTACGTAGGCCACGAGGATGCCCACGACGAGCGCGGCCTCGAGGCCCTCACGCAGACCGATCAGGTAGTTGGCGAGCACGAGAACCATTTCCGGGAGAGGGGAGCCTTACTTGGGTAAGCCTAGCCTTACCAAGGGTCGAGCGTAATGATCGTGACGGTGATTGTCCAACCCGGAGCGTCTCCGCGCGGCATCCTTCTCTAGGCTGTGGTCATGACGGATGACGAGGTTCGTAAGGCTCGAGCGGATGCCGCGGCGGCGGTCGAGGCGGCCCGGCAGGCCCAGGCGGCGGCGGAGGCCGCGGTGAAGCGGGCCGAGGAGGCGGCGGCCGCGGCGGAGACGGCCGCAGCCGTGCCCGCACCGGCGGCACCCACGCCTGCACCATCGGCGCCGGCGCCCGCAGCACCCGTCGGTCCGCTGGGCGACGCCGACGTGGAGGTCATCCGCGCCGGTTACGCCTTCGAGGGCCCGGCGCTCGACATCGGAGCGCTCGTCAACGGCGAGGCGCTTCCGGAGGTGCAGGTGCGCATCCCGCTCGCCATGACCAACCGGCACGGACTGGTGGCGGGGGCCACCGGCACCGGCAAGACGCGCACCCTGCAGACGCTCGCCGAACAGCTCGCGGCCGCCGGCGTCCCGGTTTTCGCCGCCGATATGAAGGGCGATCTCTCCGGCGTCGCCACACCGGGCGAGGGCACGGAGAAGCTGCTCGCGCGCACCGCCGCGATCGGGCAGGAGTGGACGCCGAAGGCCAGCCGCACCGAGTACTTCAGCCTCGGCGGCATCGGGAAGGGCGTGCCGATCCGGGCCACTCTCTCCGGATTCGGCCCGTTGCTGCTCAGCAAGGTGCTCGGCCTCAACGACACCCAGGAGTCGAGTCTCGGCCTGGTGTTCCACTACGCGGAGCAGGCCGGACTGCCACTCCTCGACCTCAGCGACCTGCGTGCCGTGCTCACCTACCTCACCAGCGACGAAGGGAAAGCGGAGCTGAAGTCGATGGGTGGCCTGTCGAACGCGACGGTCGGCGTCATCCTGCGGGAGCTCATCGCCTTCGCCGCCCAGGGAGCGGAGGCGTTCTTCGGCGAGCCCGAGATCGACACCTCGGTGTTCCTGCGCACCGCCGAGGACGGCACCGGCATCATCAGCCTGCTGGAACTGCCTCGTGTCGCCGACCGACCGGCCCTGTTCTCCACCTTCCTGATGTGGCTGCTCGCCGATCTCTACAACGACCTGCCCGAGGTCGGCGACCTCGACAAGCCGAAACTGGTCTTCTTCTTCGACGAGGCACACCTCCTGTTCCGCGACGCCTCCAAGGATTTCGAGCAGTCGATCGTGCAGACCGTGCGGCTCATCCGTTCTAAGGGAGTGGGGATCTTCTTCGTCACCCAGACCCCGAAGGACGTGCCCGGCGACGTGCTCGCCCAACTCGGTTCGCGCGTGCAGCACGCGTTGCGCGCGTTCACGCCCGACGACGCCAAGGCGCTCCGGGCGACCGTCTCGACGTATCCGACCTCGGCCTACGACCTCGACCAGGTGTTGCAGAGCCTCGGCACGGGGGAAGCGGTCGTGACGGTGATGAACGAGAAGGGGGCGCCGAGCCCGGTCGCCTGGACCCGGGTGCGCGCGCCGCAGGGATCGATGGCGCCGACCCCGGACGCGCAGATCGACGCGGCCGTGGCGGTCTCGCCGCTGCTGCCGCTCTACGGCACGCCGATCGACCGCGAATCGGCGCGGGAACTGCTCGCCGAGAAGATGAACGCGGCCGCGGCCGCGGCAGCGGCCGACGAGGCGGCGGAGGAGTACGCCAAGCAGCAGGCCGCTTTCGAGGCGCAAGTCGCCCGCGAGGCCAAGGCGCAGGCGAAAGCGGAGGCGCGCAACGCGCCCGCTCCCCGTTCGACTCCGCGGAGCCGCAGCACGAAGCCGCAACCGGACATCCTCACCGACGTGCTCGGGTCGAAGACCACCCAGACGATCCTGAGAGGTGTCATCGAAGGGGTCTTCGGAACGCGCCGACGGCGCTAGCGGCGCACCGCACGTCGTAGGCTGGATCGGTGGACAACGAGCCGCGCCGCTACGGCGCCGACCCGAGCGAACCGGCGTACGGCATCCGCACCACGGGTGCGGGTGGTCCCACTTCGTCTGCCGACCTCGCCGCCGACTCCGGTGCCCCGGTCGGCGCGTCGATCCTCACCCGCGTGCTCGGGTACGTCGTGGCGCTCCTGCTCGGGGCGCTGTTCGGAGTGCTCGGCACCGTGGTGCACCAGATCAGCTTCAGTGTCTTCGGCCTGTTCGACCTGCCGATCGGCCTGATCATCGCGCTTCCGGCGGTGGCTCTGCTCCTGGTGGGGCTGCGGATGAGCTTCGCCTCACGACTCGCCTCGATCCTCGCCGGGGTCGGTCTGGTCGGGATGGTCGCGCTGCTGGCGCTCCCGAGCCCCGGCGGCTCCATCCTCATCCCCGGTAGCGTCGCGGGCTCGGAGAACGTCCTGGGCACCGTCTGGCTCATCGGGTCGACGCTGATCGCCGTGGTGGTGCTCGCCTGGCCCCGACTGGGCGGCGCGCGCCCGGCGACGAAGTAGACTCGTATTCCGGTCATCGAAGGGATCTGAAGCACTGTGACCTATGTCATCGCCCTCCCGTGCGTGGACGTCAAAGACCGCGCGTGTATCGACGAATGTCCTGTCGACTGCATCTACGAAGGCGAACGCTCGCTCTACATCCATCCCGACGAGTGCGTCGACTGCGGCGCCTGCGAGCCGGTGTGCCCCGTCGAGGCCATCTACTACGAAGACGATCTGCCCGAGGAATGGGCCGACTACTACAAGGCCAACGTCGAGTTCTTCGACGAGATCGGGTCGCCCGGCGGCGCCGCGAAGGTCGGCGTGATCAAGCACGACCACCCGGTCATCGCCGCGCTCCCGCCTCAGGGCGAGCACTGAGTTCCGGGGCCTGAGTCATGGCCCTCGGTGAACTGCCCGACTATCCGTGGGATCAGATGGCGTCGTTCGCGGCGACGGCGAAGGCGCATCCCGACGGGATCGTCGACCTCTCGATCGGTTCGCCGGTCGACCCGACGCCGCCAGTGATCCGTGACGCGCTCGCGGCCGCCACGGATGCGCACGCCTACCCGCAGACCGCCGGGACACCGCTGCTCCGCGAGGCCGTGGTCGACTGGTACGCGCGCCGTCGGGGTGTCACCGGGCTGACCGAGGCGAACGTGCTGCCCACCATTGGCTCGAAGGAGTTCGTGGCCTGGCTGCCCTTCATGCTCGGGCTCGGCGAGGGCGACGTGGTCGTGCACCCGCGCGCCGCGTACCCGACCTACGCGATGGGGGCGACGATCGCGGGGGCGACGGCGTTCGCCTCCGATGATCCCGACGAGTGGCCGTCGAACACGCGGCTGGTGTGGACGAACAGTCCCGGCAACCCCGACGGAAGCGTTCTGGACGTCGACGCCCTGCGCGCCGCCGTGTCGCGGGCGCGCGAGCTCGGAGCGGTCGTCGCCGGCGACGAGTGCTACGCCGAGCTCGGCTGGGACGGGCGGTGGACCTCCGAGCCCGTGCCGAGCATCCTCGACGCCCGGGTCACCGGGGGAGATCTCACGGGCGTCATCGCCGCCTACTCGCTCAGCAAGCAGTCGAACCTCGCGGGCTATCGTGCCGCCTTCGCCGCGGGCGACCCCGCGGTGATCGCCCGGCTGCTGACCGTGCGGAAGCAGGCCGGGATGATGCCGCCCGCACCCGTGCAGGCCGCGATGATCGCCGCGCTCGGCGACGACGCGCACGTGGCGGAGCAGAAGGCGCTGTACCGGGCCCGCCGTTCCGTGCTGCGTCCCGCGCTCGAGCGGGCCGGGCTCCGGATCGACGCGAGCGAGGCCGGTCTGTACCTCTGGGCGACCGAACTGCGCGACGGATGGGACACCATCGCGGCGCTCGCCTCGCGCGGCATCCTGGCCGGTCCGGGTCACTTCTACGGTGATCATTTCCCCCAGCACGTCCGGTTCTCGTTGACCGCGACCGACGAGCGGATCGCCGCCGCGGCCGCCCGCCTGGATGCGTCGGGACTGCGTTAGGAGCATTCCTCCAACAACCCGGTGCAAGCGTGATCGGATGCAACAGTAGGGTTCTGGTCACATTAGGCTGTATGCGGGTCAACGCGGTCACGGGTTCACAAAAGCCTCACTGCGTCCCGCCACTGACACGCAGGCAGGATCACTCAAGGAGGCGCCGTGACGGACGTCGGTCAAAAAGCAGAGGGCACGATCGCCGGTATCGACGACGTCGTCGAGGCGCCGGTCGCCGAGGGCACGCCGAGCGTCGAGGGTCAGACCGCCACGCTGAGCTACCCGGGAGGCAGCGCCGAGTTCCCGCTGCTGCAGAGCGTCGACGGAGCGTCGTCGATCGACCTCTCCACGCTCACCAAGAAGACGGGCTTCACCACCCTCGACTACGGGTTCGTGAACACCGCGGCCACCCGGTCGGAGATCACCTACATCGACGGGGATGCCGGCATCCTGCGTTACCGGGGCTATCCGATCGAGCAGGTCGCGCAGAACCTGACCTACCTCGAGGTCGCCTGGCTGCTCATCTACGGCGAGCTGCCGACGCCGTCGGAGCTCACCGAGTTCGACGACAAGATCCGGCACCACACGCTGCTGCACGAAGACCTGAAGCGGTTCTTCGACGCGCTGCCGCACAACGCGCACCCGATGTCGGTGCTCTCGTCGGGCGTCTCGGCGCTGTCGACCTACTACCAGGACTCGCTCAACCCGCACTCGCCGGAGGACGTCGAGATCTCGACCATCCGGCTGCTGGCGAAGCTGCCCGTGATGGCGGCCTACGCGCACAAGAAGAGCCTCGGTCAGGCCTTCCTGTACCCCGACAACTCGCTCTCCTTCGTCGACAATTTCCTGCGGCTGAACTTCGGCAACCTGGCCGAGCCGTACGAGATCAACCCGGTGCTGTCGAAGGCGCTGGAGCGACTGCTCATCCTGCACGAAGACCACGAGCAGAACGCGTCGACGTCGACCGTGCGGCTCGTCGGCTCGACCGAGGCGAACATGTTCGCGTCGATCTCGGCCGGGATCAACGCGCTCTTCGGGCCGCTGCACGGCGGAGCGAACGAGGCCGTGCTGACGATGCTCGCGCAGATCCGCGATTCCGGCGAGGGCGTGGCGAAGTTCGTCGAGCGCGTGAAGAACAAGGAGGCGGGCATCCGTCTCATGGGCTTCGGGCACCGCGTCTACAAGAATTACGACCCGCGCGCCAAGCTCGTCAAGGAGAGCGCCGACGAGGTGCTCGAGGCACTCGGGGTGCAGGATCCGCTGCTCGATATCGCGAAGGAGCTCGAGCAGGTCGCCCTGTCCGACGAGTACTTCATCTCGCGGCGGCTGTACCCGAACGTCGACTTCTACACCGGCGTCATCTACAAGGCCATGGGCTTCCCGACCCGGATGTTCACGGTGCTGTTCGCGATCGGCCGCCTTCCCGGCTGGATCGCCCACTGGCGCGAGATGGCCACCGACCCGCAGACGAAGATCGGTCGCCCCCAGCAGCTCTACATGGGCGCCCCCGCCCGCGACCTGCCGGGCCTCCGCTAGAACCCGTCGCCGTTCTCCTGCCTCAGGCGTGGAGGGTGGGGTTGAGGGTGACGCCCGCTCCGGAGCGGGAGACGGCCTCGACGGCGCCCGAGAGGGAGTTGCGCCGGAAGAGCAGGTTCGGCACGCCGGACAGGGCGACCGCCTTCACGATGCGGTTCTCCTCGTCGGAACCCGATCCGTCGATCAGCACGACCTTGGTGCCCGCCGTGACGTAGAGGCCCGCCTCCACCACGGAGTCGTCGCCGATGGAGATGCCGATGCCCGCGTTGGCACCGAGCAGTGCGCGCCGCCCGATCGAGACACGCTGCGTGCCTCCGCCGGAGAGGGTGCCCATGATCGAGGCGCCGCCGCCGATGTCCGAACCGTCGTCCACGACGACGCCCTGCGAGATGCGCCCCTCCACCATCGAGGCGCCGAGGGTGCCGGCGTTGAAGTTCACGAAGCCCTCGTGCATGACCGTGGTGCCCGGGGCGAGGTGGGCGCCCAGGCGCACCCGCGAGGCATCCGCGATGCGCACCTTCGCCGGTGTGACGTAGTCGAGCATCCGCGGGAACTTGTCGATGCCGTAGGCCTGGATGCCCGCGCGCTGCAGCGACGGACGCAGGCGGTCGAAGTCGTCGGGATGCACCGGGCCGGCGTTCGTCCACACCACGATCGGCAGGTGGGCGAAGATCCCGTCGAGGTTGACCGAGTTCGGGGCGACGAGGAGGTACGAGAGCAGGTGCAGGCGCAGGTAGGCGTCCGGGGTGGACTGCGGCGGCGCCGCCAGCTCGATCTCCACCGTCGCGACCTCGAGGGTCACGTTGCGGCGCGCATCCGGGTTCGCGAAGGCCACGAGCTCGTCGGGGTGCTGCGATCCCGCGGGTGCCGGGCCGAGCTCGGGCGCCGGGAACCAGGTGTCGAGCGCGGAGCCGTCGCCGGCCAGGGTGATGAGCCCATGACCCCAGGCGTGGGTGGGCGCGGTCAGTACTTCATCAGGCATGACTCAAGCGTATTGGGCCTGGAACCCTAAACTTGTGGAATGCCTGCTTTCGATCCCGCGCATCCGGTTCTCGATCTCACCGAATCGTCGGTGGTGCTGACGCAGCAGATCTGCGACGTCGAGTCGGTGTCGGGTGACGAGACGCTGCTGGCCGACGCCATCGTGGCCGCGCTGGCGGATGCTTCCCACCTCGAGATCTTCCGCGACGGCGACACCATCGTGGCGCGCACGAACCTGGGGCGCGCGCAGCGGGTGGCCATCGCGGGACACATCGACACCGTTCCGCTGAACGCCAACCTGCCTACGCGCTACGAGACGATCGACGGCGTCGACTACCTCTGGGGCCGCGGAACCGCCGACATGAAGGCCGGCACCGCCGTGCAGCTGAAGCTCGCGGCCGAACTGGTGGCGCCCACGGTCGACATCACCTGGATGTGGTACGACCACGAAGAGGTGTCGAACGAATTGAACGGTCTCACCCGGCTCGCCGCGAACCGGCCCGATCTCTTCGCCGCCGACTTCGCCATCCTGGGAGAACCGAGCAACAGCCAGATCGAGGGCGGCTGCAACGGCAACCTGCGAGCGGAGATCCGCGCGTACGGACTGCGCGCGCACTCGGCCCGCAGCTGGGTGGGCGACAACGCCATCCACAAGGCGTCGACCATCCTCGACACCCTCGCCGCCTACCAGGCCCGCGAGGTCGAGGTCGACGGCCTGGTCTACCGGGAAGGCCTGAATGCGGTGGGCATCACGGGCGGCGTGGCCGGCAACGTGATCCCCGACGAGGTGATGGTGCACGTGAACTACCGCTTCGCGCCCAGCCGTTCCGGTGACGAGGCGATCGCGCACATCCACGAACTGTTCCCCGGGTTCGACATCCGGATCGTCGACCTCGCCGAGGGCGCGCGCCCCGGGCTCGACGCGCCGCTCGCGCAACGGTTCCTCGCCGCCGTCGGCGGGGTGGCGAAGCCGAAATACGGATGGACCGACGTGGCCCGCTTCTCGGCCATGGGCGTCCCGGCCGTCAACTACGGCCCCGGCGACCCGCTGAAGGCGCACGCCGACGACGAGCGGGTGAGCCTCCAGCAGATCGTCGACTGCGAGGCCGGGCTCCGCGCCTGGCTGACCGCGGACGCGCCTGCCGATGGCTCGGCCGACCGCGACCCCGTCGAATCCGCCGCCGACTGAGCCCGCCTGTGTCGCAGCAGCTCGCCCGCGCGTCCGACGCGCAGCCGTCGCGCCCGGCGCGTTCGTCGCGCCCGTCGCGGCTGCTGCTGCGCTATCGGATGACGCCGTGGTGGCTGCGGGTGATCGTCGTCTTCGCCCTCTCCCGCGTGGTGACCACGATCATCGTGCTGCTGTTCGCCCGCGCACAAGGTGCGAATCCGTGGACCGGCCCGAATCCGCCGTACCTCAGCTACGCCGCGATCTGGGACGGCAACTGGTACAAGATCATCTCGTTCTACGGCTATCCCGCCCAGCTGCCGCTGACCGCCGACGGGCACGTGGGGGAGAGCGCCTGGGCGTTCATGCCCGGCTATCCTTTCCTGGTCGGTGGCCTGCGCTTCATCACCGGGGCGCGGTGGGAGTTGATCGCCGTCGTGGTGGCGGTGGCCTGCGCCCTCGGCGCGGCGCTCGTGTTCTACCGCCTGATGCGGCACGTGCTGAACGACTCGAACGCCGCGCTGTTCAGCGTGGTGCTGTTCTGCGTCGCCCCGCTCTCGCCGCTGTTCCAGTTCGCCTACGCCGAGTCGATGTCGCTGCTGCTGCTCGTCTCCGCGCTCTACCTCGTGGTGCGGCGGCGCTACGGCTGGGTGTTCCCGATCGTCGCCCTGATGGCGCTCACGAGGCCCTCCGGGCTGGCGTTCGCGCTGTTCGTGGGGCTTCACCTGGTGCATCGCTTCCTGGTGCGGCGCACCGACCCCTTCCCGGTGCGGGAGCGGGTCGTGACCGTGGCGCTGGCCGCCTTCAGCGGATTCATGGGTCTGGTCTGGCCGTTGGTCGCCTGGATCGGCACCGGCTCGATGAGCGCGTACACCGACACCGAGCTCGCCTGGCGCTCGTCGTACATCGGCTACGGCGAGCTGGTGCCGTTCACCGCGTGGTTCCAGGGCGGCAACTGGTGGCTGGGGGAACCGTGGGGCATCCTGGTGGTCGCCCTGCTCATCGTCGGATTCGGGGTGTTCCTGTTCCTGCGACCGGTGAAGCGGCTCGGCGTCGACCTGCGGCTCTGGCTCGCGAGCTACGCGATCTACCTCCTCGCCGTATTCTTCCCGCAGTCGAGCACCTTCCGGTTGCTGATGCCGCTGTTCCCGGCGCTCGGCGCGCTGGCGCTGCCGCGCTCGAAGATCTACCGGATCGGCCTCGTGCTGGTGTGCATCGCGGGGCAGGTGGGATGGATGACGATCGCCTGGGGCGTGGACGGGCGGGACTGGACGCCGCCGTGATCCGATCGTGAACCCGTGCCGAACATCGGGTCAAAACATGAGTTCGACACCCGATGAGTTTCATCACTCGTGGCGCATCGACGATAATGGATACCGACACCACGAAAGGGGAGCCGAATGGCCGCCATGAAACCCAGGACCGGAGACGGACCGATGGAGGCAGTGAAAGAAGGACGCCTCATCATCGTGCGAGTGCCGCTGGAGGGCGGGGGGCGCCTCGTCGTCTCCGTCAACGACGCGGAGGCGAAAGAGCTTCACGACGCACTCGCCGGGGTGGTCAACCCCGCTTAGGCGAGTTGCTCACGACGACCTCGGCGCCCGGCGCCGGGGTCGTCGGCTTAACCCGGGCGAGCCGGATGCCGTCAGCTGACGATCTTGGTGACCTGCAGCAGTCCGTCGCCGGCGGGGGAGAGCGCCACGAGCACGGCCTCGGAGGCCGAGAGCTCGGTGACGAGGGTGCGGAAGTCTCCCACCGTGTCGCCGCGCTGCACCGGATCGGCCACCTTGTCTTTCCAGAGCGCGTGCGGCACCAATACGGTTCCGCCGCGGCGCACGAGCCTCAGGGCGTGCTCGACGTACTCGATCACCGATGCGGCATCGGCGTCGACCAGCACCAGGTCGTAGGAGTTCTCGTTCAGACGAGGCAGCACGTCGCCGGCGCGGCCGGTGATGAGGCGGATGCGGTTGGCCGGCACCTTGGCCTCCAGCAGCGCCGCCCGGGCGACCTGCTGGTGTTCGAGCTCAGTGTCGATGGAAGTGATGGTGGCTTCCGGAGCCCCCTTGAGCATCCAGAGGGCGGAGACGCCGAGCCCGGTGCCGATCTCGACGATCGACTTGGCGGCGGTTGCCGCGGCGATCACGGCGAGCTGACTGCCGATGGCGGGGGAGACGGATTCGACTCCCACCTCGGACGCGTGCGACCGCGCCGCGATGATCTGCGGGCTCTCGACGACGATGTCGTCGGCGTACTTCCAACTGGATTCTTTGCTTGACACGGTGGGCCTCCGATGCCAGCTTAGGCAACCGTCGCCCGCTCTCCGGGAGCCACGCCCCACAGGTGACCCTCGGCGACGGTTGTATGATTTCAGAGTGTTCGGGTTGACCTTTGAGAAGCTGCTGCTGATCGGTGTGATCGCGGTCTTCGTGCTGGGCCCCGAACGCCTTCCGGGCTACGCGGCCAAGCTCGCGCAGCTCGTCCGCACCGTGCGCGACATGGCCAATGGAGCCAAGGAGCGGATGAAGGACGAGATGGGGCCCGACTTCGACGAGGTCGACTGGAAGAAGCTTGATCCGCGGCAGTACGACCCGCGCCGCATCATCCGCGAGGCCCTGCTCGACGACGAGCCCGCCACGCCGGCTGTGCGTCCGGTGACCCGGGCACCGGGAGCGACGCGTCCGGAGCCTGCCTATCTGCAGCACAAGGCGAAGTCCGCGGGCGGACCGGTGCCGATCGTCGGTGCGGGTGCTGGGGGAGCTGCGGGTGGAGCCGCCGGTGACACCGGGTCGGGTGTCACTGACGCTACAGAGGCATCGGAGGGCACCGAGACGGCCGTCGCCGTGGATGCCGCCGGGTCGCGCGCGGAGGCCGCCACCGTCTACGACACCGAAGCCACCTGAGCGGTTCCCGGTTCGAGCGGCGCGGGGTTCAGCCCTCGGGCGTGGGCGCGGCGGCGAAACCGCAGCGCACCGCGATGAAGTCGTAGATCGCCAGCCGCAACGAATCGCTCGAGGGCACCGAGACGGTGCCGGACGGACCGCCGGCCACGTCGAGCACCACCGGGAGGAAGGTGCCGCGCTTGTCCTCGGCGATCGCGTGCGGGTCGCAGCGCGCCGGCACCACGTCGAGGGTGAACTCCTGCGGCGCATCCCCGCCCGCGAGCGTCGCGTCGAGCGGCCAGGTCGTGCCTTCTGCAGGCTGGAGCAGGATCGTGAACCGAACCTCGTCGAGGTGCAGTTCACCGGTTCCGCCCGTCGGATCGGCACGGAGCGTGAGATGCGCCACCGAGTCCTCACCCGTCCCGGTCACCGCCAGGGAGTCGTCGAGACTCAAGGCGGCGACGCCGGCCACCGCGTCGTCGAGGCAGTCCTCCGCGGCGATCCGGGCGAGCACGCCGAAGGGATCGCTGGGCTGTCCGGTGACGTCGTGCGTGGCACCGGATGCGTCGGCGAGCGTGATCGTGAGCGTCGGCTCCGTCCCTTTCGGCGACGGGCACACGGCGGCCGGGAGCTGCACGGGCAGAGACCGCGTCAATCCGGCCGGTACGTCGGTCGAGGCGGACTTGGACCACGATGCGGGTTCGACGAACTGCGCCGACTCGAACCGGGCACCCACCACCGTCACCGGTTCGGCTCCCTCATTGGTGACGGAGAGCTGCAGAATGCGCTTGGCGTAGTCGGGCCGGTTCTGCAGGATGGCGAGCCCCAGGCCGTCGACGACGGTCGGCGGGGCGGGCGTCGAGGCCGTGGGACGTGCGGAAGGGGTGGCGTCACCTCCACCCGACCCGGTGCATCCGGTGATCACGAAGGCGACCGCCAGGCCGACAGCCACTGCGATGCCTGCGCCGTGCCGCCTCGCGGTCATACCGGAGAGAGTCCCAGCTTGCGGCCGGCGAGGTCGCGGCCGCGCCGCGCCATCCGGTCGGCGACGGCACGGATGGCGACGCTCGCGGGATCTGCCGGATCGGCGAGGACGACCGGCGCTCCGACGTCGCCGCCGGTGCGCAGTCCCAGGCTGATCGGCACCGAGGCGAGCAGCGGCACCTCCGAGCCCTGGCGCGCGCTCAGGCGAGAGGCGACATCCGTTCCTCCGCCCGCGCCGAAGATGTCGAGTACGGTGCCGTCGGGGGCGGCGAATCCCGCCATGTTCTCGATGACGCCGTAGACGTGCTGGCCGGTCTGCATGGCCACGAGGCCGGAGCGCTCGGCGACATCGGCCGCGGCGGCCTGCGGGGTGGTGAGCACGATCACCTCCGCGTTCGGCAGCAGCTGACCGATCGAGATCGCGATGTCGCCCGTGCCCGGCGGGAGGTCGAGCAGCAGCACGTCGAGGTCGCCGAAGTAGACGTCGGTGAGGAACTGGTTGATGGTGCGGTGCAGCATCGGGCCGCGCCACGCGACCGCGCCGCCGGTGGAGGAGGCCTGATCGGGATCGATGAACATGCCGATCGAGATCACCTTCACCCCGAAGGCCACGGGGGGCAGGATCATGTCGTCGACCCGCGTCGGGCGTGCGGCCACGCCGGCGTCGTCGACGAGACCGAGGATGCCCGGGATCGAGAAGCCGTAGACGTCGGCGTCGATGAGACCCACCGAGAGGCCGCGGTCGGCCAGTGCCACGGCGAGATTCGCGGTGAGAGTCGACTTGCCGACCCCGCCTTTCCCGCTCGTGACGGCATAGACCCGGGTGAGCGAGCCGGGCCCGAACGGCATGACGCGCTGCCCGGGACCGCGGAGCTTCAGGGTGAGGGCTGCGCGCTCCTCCTTCGACATGACCGAGACGTCCACCAGCACGGCTTCCACGCCGGGCACCGTCGCGGCAGCATTCCGCACGTCGCGTTCGATCGTGTCGGCAGCGGGGCATCCGACGATCGTCAGCTTCAAGCCGATGCTGGCGTGACCGGCGTCGCTCACCTCGATCGCGCCCACCATGTCGAGCTCGGTGATGGGCTTGCGGATCTCGGGATCGATCACTCGCCCGAGAGCCCCGCGCACGGCCTCGGCGAGAGCGTCGGCTGCTACGGCCACGGTCACTCGCCCGACTTGCCCGAGGCGCCGGGGGTTCCGGTGGCCGGCCGGTCGCGATCGAGTTCTTCGAGCAGCGACCGCAGTTCGGCCCGGATGAACTCCTTGCTCGCCATGTCCTGCAGCGCGAGGCGGAGGGCCACCACCTCGCGGGCGAGGTATTCGGTGTCGGCGAGGTTGCGCTCCGAGCGCTGACGGTCCTGCTCGAACTGCACGCGGTCGCGGTCGTCCTGCCGGTTCTGGGCGAGCAGGATGAGCGGCGCGGCATAGGAGGCCTGGAGCGACAGGATGAGGGTCAGCGCCGTGAACCCGATGGCTGCGGAGTCGAAACGCCACGCCTCCGGGCCGAGCGTGTTGAACAGCATCCAGACGACGACGAAAAGACTCAGGCCGAAGAGGAACCACGGCGTGCCCATCGCGCGTGCGATGGCCTCGGTGAGGCGGCCGAAGCGGTCGCGACTGGGAGCGGCGACCGGGCGGCGGGGGAGCACACTGCTGCGGCGCCCCTTCGGGGCATCCAGGCTGTTGTCCTGCTTGGTGTTACGACGTGCCATTGGTGGTCCTCCTTCCGCGGTTCATCAGTCGCGGCGCTCCGCTCTGCGCTCGCGTCGGCGTGCGATTCGGCACCTGTTCGGGTGCGTCGTCATCGCTGTCGTTACTTCGCCAGTCGTCAGGCAAGAGGTAGTCGAGGACATCGTCAATGGTCACCACCCCGACCAGTCGGTGGTTGTCGTCGACAACCGGAACGGAGACGAGGTTGTAGCTCGCGAGGATGCGCGACACCACGGCCGCGCTGGTGTCGGCGGTGACGGGTTCGAGGCCCTGGTCGAGGATCGTGCCGAGGCGCTCGTGCGGCGGGTACCGGAGCATCCGCTGGAAGTGCACCATGCCGAGGAAGCGGCCGGTCGGCGGCTCGTAGGGCGGCAGGGTGACGCAGATGGCGGCGCCGAGGGCGGGAGCCAGCTCGTGCCGCCGGATGAGCGCGAGCCCTTCGGCCACGGTGGCGTCGGCGGAGACGATGATGGGCTCGGTGGTCATGAGACCGCCGGCGGTGTCGGGGGCGTAGGCGAGCAGCATGCGCACGTCGTCGGCCTCTTCTGGCTGCATGAGCTCGAGAAGGTGCTCGCCGCGCTCCTCGGAGAGCTGTGCGATGAGGTCGGCCGCGTCATCCGGCTGCATCTGGTCGAGCACGTCGGCGGCCCGGTCGTCGTCGAGTTGGGAGAGGATCTCCACCTGCTCGCTCTCCGGCATCTCCTCGAGCACGTCGGCGAGACGGTCGTCGGGCAACTCCTCGGCCACCTCGAGCATGCGCGCCTGAGGAAGATCGAGCAGGGTGTTCGCGAGGTCGGCGGGCTTCAGGTCGCTGTAGGTGGCGATGAGCTGCTCGGCCGACTGCGCCTGGCCGACCGCGGTCTTCTCCCGCACGTCGTTCCAATTGGCGAACACGGTCGCGCCCTTGGCGAAGGGGGAGGAGCTGGTCTTCGGCCGTCGCACGAAGAGCTGGGCCACCGCCCACTCGCCCGGACCGAACTCCTCGATCGCGACGTCTTCGATCGTGGCCTGTCCGCTGCCGTCGGCGAACACGACGGTGCGGCCGAGCAGTTCGGCGATCACCCGCACTTCACCGCCGCGCTGCTCGAAGCGGCGCACGTTGATGAGGCCGGTGGTGATGATCTGGCCGCTCGAGATGCTGGTGACGCGCCCGATCGAGACGAACACCCGCCGGCGGCCCGGGATCTCCACGATGAGGCCCACCACGCGCGGCGGGTCGCTCTTGCGGTAGACCACGAGAACGTCGCGCACCTTGCCGAGCCGGTCGCCCGCGGGGTCGAAAACGGTGCACCCCGCCAAACGGGCGACGAAGACTCTGGTGGCACTCACATGTCTAACTTAGACCTTCGAACCGTGTGCTCCCGGGGCGTGCGGGCGCGCGCCGGACGCATGGTCGCGCATCCGGCCGCCGTCGCCCTTCGCACCCGGCGTGGATATGCCCGTGGAAGAATGGATGCGTGACCGATCGACCGCCCTTCAGCCGCCGTGGGATGCCGCGCGAGCCCGTGCTGCCGCGCGGCGAGATCGTGGCGACCTTCGACAGCTACCAGGAGGCGCAGGCGGCGGTCGACCGCCTCGCGCACGCCGAATTCCCGCTCCGGGAGGTCTCGATCGTCGGCAGCGATCTGAAGAGCGTCGAGCGGGTGACCGGCAAGTTGAGTTACGGCCGCTCGGCTCTCGCGGGTGCCCTGTCGGGGCTCTGGGTCGGATTGTTCTTCGGCTTGTTGCTCGTGCTGCTGTCTCCGACGGGCACGACCCCGCTGTTCATCGGCGCCGCCGCCCTGATCGGTGCGGGCTTCGGCCTGTTCTTCAACATCGCCGTCTACAGTGTCGGCCGTCGTCGCCGCGACTTCACCTCGGTGATGCAGGTGATGGCGACGTCGTATTCGGTGCTCGTCGGCCCGGAGTTCGCGAACCGCGCCCGCAACCTGCTCGACGCGCCCGCCGCCCCGTAGGCCTCGCTTCAGCTGGCCGGGTTCAGGCGCGCGAACCAGGCCTCCACGTCGTCGGCCGTGCGGGGGATGGCGATCGAGAGGTTCTCGGCGCCGTCGGCGGTGACGAGGATGTCGTCTTCGATGCGCACACCGATGCCGCGCATCTCCTCCGGGACGGTCAGGTCGTCGGGCTGGAAGTAGAGGCCGGGCTCGATCGTGAACACCATTCCCGGCTCGAGAATCCCGTCGAGATACATCTCGCGCCGAGCCTTCGCGCAGTCGTGCACGTCGATGCCGAGGTGGTGGCTGGTGCCGTGCACCATGTAGCGGCGGTGCTGCTGGTTGTCGGCTTCGAGCGCCTGCTCGGCAGTGACCGGCAGGAGGCCCCACTCCGCGGTGCGTTCCGCGATCACGGCCATCGCCGTCTGGTGGATCTCGCGGAACCTGATGCCCGGCCGCACGATGGCGAAAGCGGCATCCGCCGCCTCGCGCACGGCTTCGTAGATCTTGCGCTGCACCTCGGTGTACCGCCCCGAGACCGGGATGGTGCGCGTGATGTCGGCCGTGTAGTAGCTGTCGAGCTCGATTCCCGCATCCATCAGGATGAGGTCGCCGGGTGCCACCGGGCCGTCGTTCCGCGTCCAGTGCAGGATGCACGCGTGGGGACCGGAAGCCGCGATCGTGTCGTAGCCGACGGTGTTGCCGTCGTGGCGCGCGCGGGTGTTGAACACGCCCTCGACCAGGCGCTCGCCGCGCTCGTGCTGCGAGCTGCGTGGGAAGTCGGCGATCACGTCGTCGAAGCCCCGGGCCGTGGCCTCCACGGCGAGGCGCATCTGCTCGATCTCGTACGCGTCTTTGACGAGCCGCATCTCGGAGAGGAACTGGTGGAACCCGGCGTCACCCTCCTCGCCCGCGCCCGCCGGAAGGTCTCCGGCGGCCTCGCGGACGACCAGCGTCGACCCGTCGAATTCGACGGTCTCGAACTCCGCGATGCCGCGCGTGGCCAGCCCCAGGTCCCTCGCCACTTGGGCGAGCGAGGGGCGCGGACCGATCCAGAACTCCCCGATCTCGGGGTTGGCGTAGAACTCGTCGGAGTCGCGGCCGGCCCGCTCGCGGAAGTAGAGCGTGAACGCGTGCCCATCGGCCGTCGGCTCGCCGACGAGGAACGAGCCCGGTTCGGAATCGGAGCCCCAGCCGGTGAGGTAGGAGAAGGCGGAGTGCGCCCGGTAGGGGTAGTCGGTGTCGTTCGACCGCTGCTTCGCGGCTCCGGACGGCACGATCAGCCGTTGGGCGGGGAAGGCCTCGGAGAGCTTGCGCCGGCGGTCGGCAGCGAAGGACGCCTGCGCTCGGGCGGGCGGCAGCACGTCGGCGCGCTCGGCCCAGTTGCTGCCGATGTAATCGCGGAACGCCTCGGACGCCGGCGTGGTCGACCGGTTGCTCGTGGCGCGGGGCTTCGGCGCCTCGGTGGCCTGGTGGCCGGCGGTGGTGTGCTCGGCGGTGGTGCTGTGGTCGGTCGTCTCTGCCATGCCTCCATTGTTCCACTCGATCCCGGGAGTATCGCCGGTCGGCGCGTGTCTGTGGACGACTCGGCGACTGGCTACGATTGTGGAATGTCTTCCGATCGGCTGTTCCGGGGGCCGATCGATCTGCACACGCACAGCAGGGTCTCCGACGGCACGGAGTCGCCCGCGCAACTCGTGCGCGCGGCCGCCGAAGCCGGACTCGGCACCGTCGCCCTGACCGACCACGATTCCACCGCCGGCTGGGCCGAGGCGTCCACCGCGGCCGTCGGCAACGGCATCACGCTCATCCCGGGCATGGAGCTCAGCACCCGCGTCGAGTGGTCGAGCGTGCACATGCTCGCGTATCTCTTCGACCCGAACAACGCGAAACTCGTGGCCGAGACGGCGCGCATCCGCGAGGCGCGTCTGCACCGGGCCGAGGAGATGGTGGCGCGGATCGGCCGCGACTACGACCTCGAGTGGGACGACGTGGTCGCCCAGACCGAGCCCGGCTCCACGGTCGGGCGCCCGCACATCGCCGACGCCCTCGTGGCGCGTGGGCTGGTGAGCACCCGCAGTGAGGCCTTCGAAGGCATCCTGCACTGGCGCGCCGGCTACTACCAGCCGCACTACGCCCCCGATCCCTTGGCCGCGATCGAACTCGTGGTCGCGGCCGGCGGGGTGCCGGTCATGGCGCATCCGGCGACCCGCAGCCGCACCGACGTCGCCCTGGAGGGGCGGATGCGCAGCTACGCCGACGCGGGCCTCTTCGGCCTGGAGATCGACCACCGGGAGAACACCCCCGAGGGGAGGGTGCGCTTGCGTGCGCTGGCTACCAAGTACGGCCTCGCGCTCACGGGCTCGAGTGACTACCACGGCGAGGGCAAGCCCAACCGTCTCGGCGAGAACACCACGGCCCCCGAAGTCGTCGATGCCCTCATCGCCCGCGCGACGGGCACCACACCGATCTACGCCTGAGCGGTTCTGCCGGAAAGTGTGCAAATAAGGAGGACCGGGGCCCTATATGGCCTCGGTCCTCCTTATTTGCACACTTACTCGCTGCGAAGGCGATTCGCGATGCTACTCCGCAGCGCGGGGGGCGCGGCGGCGGGTGCGGGAGCGGCGGCGCGGGGCGCTGTTGCCGTCGTGGTGCTCGGAGCCGGCGCCGGTCGACGTGGATTCCGTGGCCGCGGCCGAGCCCGGGTCGCCGGTCGCCGTCGGGAAGGTCTCGTTGAAGCTGCGCGGGGCGCTGTCGGAGCCCGCCGCACCGCCCGAGCGGCTGCGGCTGCGGTTGCGCGGAGGACGGCTGTCGGCGGCGCTGCCGCCGGACGAGCCGCCACGGGAACCGCCTCGCCCGCCCCGGTCACGGTCACCCGAGCCCGAGCCCGAGCCCGACCCCGACTCCGCGGTGCGCGAGGTCGGCTTGAGGCGCCCGCGGGTGCCCTCGGGGATGTCGAGGTCGGTGAACAGGTGCGGAGACGAGGAGTACGTCTCCACCGGCTCCGGCTGCCCGAACTCGAGCGCGCGGTTGATCAGCGCCCACTTGTGCAGGTCGTCCCAGTCGACGAAGGTCACCGCGATGCCGGTCTTGCCGGCGCGGCCCGTGCGTCCGGCGCGGTGCAGGTACGTCTTGTCGTCGTCGGGGATGGTGTGGTTGATCACGTGGGTGATGTCGTCGACGTCGATGCCGCGGGCCGCGACATCCGTGGCGATCAGGATGTCCTTCTTGCCGGCCTTGAACCCGGCCATGGCGCGCTCGCGCTGCTCCTGGTTGAGGTCGCCGTGCACGGCAGCGGCGTTGAAGCCGCGGTCGTTGAGCTCCTCGACGAGTTTCGCGGCGGCGCGCTTGGTGCGCGTGAACACGACGGTCTTGCCGCGGCCCTCGGCCTGCAGGATGCGGGCGATCACCTCGTCCTTGTCCATGTTGTGCGCGCGGTAGACGAGGTGCTTGATGTTGGCCTGCGTCAGCCCCTCGTCGGGGTCGGTCGCGCGGATGTGGATGGGCCGGTTCATGAAACGGCGGGCGAGCGCCACGATCGGGCCGGGCATCGTGGCCGAGAAGAGCATGGTGTGGCGGGTGGGGGGCGTCTGCGCGAAGAGCTTCTCGATGTCGGCGAGGAATCCGAGGTCGAGCATCTTGTCGGCCTCGTCGAGCACCATCTCGCTGACCGCGCCGAGGTTCAGCAGGCGCTGGCCGGCGAGGTCGAGGAGGCGACCCGGGGTTCCGACGACGATCTGGGCGCCGGCCTTGATCTGCTCGATCTGGCCCTCGTAGGCCTTGCCGCCGTAGATCGACACGATCTTGGTGTTGCGGTTCTTCGCCGCGAAGTCGAGGTCTTCGGCGACCTGCACGCAGAGCTCACGGGTGGGGACGACTACGAGCGCCTTGACGCCCGGCGCCGGGTCGAGGCCGAGACGCTGGATGAGGGGCAGACCGAAGCCGAAGGTCTTGCCGGTGCCGGTCTTGGCCTGGCCGATGATGTCCTGCCCGTCGAGGGCGAGGGGGATGGTCTGCTCCTGGATGGGGAACGGCTCGAGGATGCCTTTGGAGGCGAGAGCATCGACCATGTCCTGATCGATGTTGAGTTCGGTGAAAGTCACTATGGATACCTGTCGTGGATGCGAGGCCGCCGGTGGTGAGAACGGTGCTGCGCGAGACGTGCGCGGCGACAACCGACGATGGCGTCGGGCGGCGGCGATTGCCCCGAGTTTCGTCAGGGCCCGGCATGAGTTTAGTCGACCGGGGACCTGAGGGCGGCGAAACGGCTCGCGGCGCGCGAAAAGCGGGCCGGTGAGCCCCGATAGGATTGGCGTCGTGTTCGGATTCCTCCGCCGCCCGAAGGTGCGCATCGACATCCCGCGGTTGAAGCCGAGGGTCGACACGTCGACCTATCCCAAGGTGAATCTGCCGGAGCTGACGCCCGAGGTGCTGCCCTATCTGGGCCAGGCCGCCTACGTGCAACTGGCCGTGTTCGAAGAGGTCTCGGATGCGATCGCCGCGGCTCCCACGGTGGCGGCCAAGCAGGTGCTCGCCCCCGCTGCGAGCCAGGCGCTCGACAAGCACGAGCGGCTGGTGGCCGAGATCCGCCGTCGGGTCGACACGCCGGCCGACGTGATGGCGCCGTTCACGCCGGGCATCGATCGGTACCGCGCCCTGGTGAAGGGATCGGACTGGTACGAACAGCTCGCGAGCGTCTACCTGACCGCGGGCATCCTCGACGACTTCTTCTCGCTGCTGGCGGCGGGCCTTCCGGGCGACATCGGCCCGCGCTGCATCGCGATCCTCGACGCCGAGACCGGGCGGCGCGCGATCGTGGACGTGCTGTCGGAGGCGATCACGGCCGATCCGGTGCTCGGTTCGCGATTGGCCATGTGGGGTCGCCGCGTGGTGGGCGACACGCTGCTCGTGGCGCGTTCCGCCATCCACCTCACCGGCAACCCGGAGTCGGACGAGCAGCGGATCGAGCCCGTGTTCACCGAGATGATCGCCGCCCACACGCGGCGGATGGACAAGCTCGGCCTGACGGCCTGACGGCCTGACGGCCTGACGGCCTGACGGCCCGGTCCGCTGAGGCGCGCCGGGTCAGCCCGGGACGGGGATGTTGCGCGACAGCAGGGCCTCGAGCCGCCGCTGGTCGTGCTGCTTGCGCGTGCGCCCGATGATCAGGTCGGCGATGACCACGACGGCCGCGGTGACGACCAGCGTCACCACCCAGATCCACCCGCCGTCCCATGCCCAGCCGAGCCAGGTGAGGCCCACCCAGACGACCGCCGACACGGCGGCGCCGATCGCGGGGATCAGCACGACGCCGTGGCGGTCGCGGTTCGGCAGGAAGTAACGGGCGCCGAGGCCGAGGATCACTCCGCCGAGGGTGATGAACAGCAGTTCCATACTCGGGACGTTAGCCGACGAAGCCGACGCGGCGCGACTCTTCGCTGCCGATCTCGACGTAGGAGAGGGAAGCGACGGGAACGAGGTAGACCTTGCCCTTGTTGTCGCTGAGCGAGACGTGCGTGCCTCCGCCGGCGAGAGCGGCCGCGATGGTCTGCTCGATCTCAGCCGGAGTCTGGCTCGACTCGAAGTTGAGCTCACGGGGCGAGTTAGCGATACCGATTCGGATGTCCATCTGGTGTGCCTTTCACGTCACGTGATCGGATTGACGACCACCTGCCCAGATTACGGCACCGCTCCGGCGCATCCTGCCGATCCGCCGGGGTCGGGCAGCAGCCCAGAGCGAACAGCCGTCGGGCGGACGGCGGATGTCGGAGGGGGCCGCTAGCGTGGGGGCCGTGAAAGAAGGTGCCGCCATCGAACTCGACCCCGCGCAGCGGTCCGTTCTGGAGCGGCCGGCCGATGCCTCCTTCGCCGTGATCGGCGCGCCCGGCAGCGGGAAGACGGTGACACTGCTGGAGCTGGTGGCCGACCGGGTGGAGCGCTGCGGTTTCGCTCCCGAGAGCGTGCTCGTGCTGGCGCCCACACGGCAGAGCGCTACGCGGCTGCGTGATCGGGTGGCGCTGCGCCTCGGAGTGCCGAGCAACGGGCCGCTGGCGCGCACCCCCACGTCGGCGGCGTTCGAACTGGTGCGCCGGAGTTCCGCCGCATCCGGTCGCCCGGTCGCTCTGCTGACCGGTGCGGAACAGGACAGAATCCTCGCCGAACTACTCGAAGGCTCGCTCGAAGACGCCTCCGAGGGGCGGGCGACGGTCGTGTGGCCCGAGGAGCTGCCCCCGGAGGTGCGGCGGTTGCGCGCCTTCCGCACCGAGCTCCGTGAGCTCATGATGCGGGCGACCGAGAACGGCGTGTCGCCGGCGGCGCTGCGGGAACTCGGCCTGCGTCACGACGTGCCCGAATGGGTGGCTGCTGCGGCATTCCTGCGCGACTACCACGCCACGGTCGAGGGGTTTGAAGCGGCTCGGCTCGACTCCGCCGAGCTGCTCGCCGAAGGGCGGCGCATCGTGCGGAGTTCGGGCGCGCTCTCCGGCCTGCGCCTCGTGGTGGTCGACGACTTCCACGACCTCGCGGTCGGCGCGGTGAACCTCGTGCGGGAGCTGGCCCGACAGGGGGCGGCCGTGGTGGCGTTCGGCGATCCGGATGCCGCGACCGCCGGTTTCCGTGGGTCGGATGTCCGGGCGCTCGGCCAGTTGTCGCGCGCGCTCGGGGTGCCGACCGCGCCACCGGTGGTGCTGCGCACCTCCTACCGGCAGACCGGGGCGCTGCGGGCGTTCACGCGAAGAGTGACCGAGCGGATCGGCACGGCCGCAGCAGGCTCACAGCGCGACACGCGGGATGCGGACGCCGAAGGATCGGCTGCGACCGCTGCGGGAGGAGCGGTCGGCGCCGCGGGCGCGGCGGCTGCAGGCGGCGGAAGGGTACTCACCGTGCAGGCGGATTCGCGCGCGGGCGAGATCGCGACGATCGCACACCTCCTGCGCGAGCGCTTCCTCCTGCACGACACCGACTGGTCGCGCATGGCCGTCGTCGTGCGCTCCGGGGCATTGGTGCCCGCCCTCGCCCGCGGGCTCGCCCTGGCCGAAGTGCCCACGCGAACCCTGTCCGCCGTGCAGGCGCTGCGCGACGACTACGCGGCGCGCCACCTGGTCGAGGGCCTCGCCATCGCGATCGGGGCGGCGGAGCTCACTCCCGAGACCGTGACCTCCGTCATCCTCGGGCCGCTCTGCGGGGTGGATGCCGTGGGTCTGCGCCGACTGCGGCTCGCGCTGCGGCACGACGAACTGGCCAGTGGCGGGAGTCGGCATTCCGACGAACTCCTGCGGGAGGCCGTGTTGGTCCCCGGTGTGCTGGTCACCATCGACTCGGCGCCTGCGCGCCGGGTGGCGGCCCTCGGAACCACTCTCGCGAAGCTGGCGGAGAGCCACCGGCGCGGGGCCACGATCGAAGAACTGCTCTGGGAGCTCTGGCAGCGCACCGGCCTCGCCAAACGATGGGGCGACCTCGCCGGCGGGTCGGGCATCGTGGCCGACGAGGCGAACCGCAACCTCGACGGAGCGGTCGCCCTCTTCACCGCGGCGAAGCGGTCGGTCGAGCGCGAACCCGAGCGCCCGGCCGAACTCTTCATCGATGAATTCCTCACGGCCGAGGTGCCCGAAGACACGCTGTCTCCGCGTTCGCGCAGCGGTTCGGTGCTGGTCACCACGCCCACGGGTGCGGTGGGCATCGACGTCGCAGTCGTGGTCGTGGCCGGGCTGCAGGAGTCGGTGTGGCCGAACCTCCGGCAGCGGGGGTCGCTGCTGCACGCACAACGCCTCAGCGCCCTGGTCGAGGCGGGCGGCGTCGGCGTCGGCGACCCGCTCGAGGCCGGGAGCGGCGCGGTCGCGGCCGTCGAAGACACCCGGGCCGAGGTGCTCTCCGACGAGCTGCGGATGTTCGCGCTCGCCGTCTCCCGCTCCCGCGAGCTCACCGTGCTGAGCTGCGTCTCGAACGACGACGAGCAACCCTCCCCGTTCTTCGGCCTGGCGCCCGACGCCGACCCGGTGCGTCCGGCGCGGCATCCGCTCTCCCTGCGCGGTCTCACCGGTCACCTGCGCCGGCGACTCGTCGAAGAGGGCGATCCGCGGGCGGCTTCCGCCCTCGCGCGGCTGGCCGGGGAGCAGGTGCCCGGCGCGCATCCGTCCGACTGGTACGGACTGCTGCCCGCCTCGACCGAGGAACCGATCGTCGATCCCGACGACGAGGAGGCGGTGGTGCGGGTCTCGCCGTCGCGCATCGAGGCGTTCGAGGAGTCTCCTCTGGTGTGGTTCATCGACCACGTGGCCGGCGGATCGAAAGGGCTGGCGGCCGGTATCGGCACCATCGTGCACGCGGTTATGGAACAGGTCGCGGCCGATCCGGAGGCGGAGCTGAGCACCGAGGAGCTGTGGCGCGCGGCCGAGGAACGCTGGCGCGAACTCCGCTTCGAAGCGCCTTGGATCGAGGAGCGCGAGAAAAGGGCACTCCACACCAAGCTCGACGGGCTGTCGGAGTACCTGCGGCACTTCGCGGCCGCCGATCACGAGCTTCTGGGCGCCGAAGCGGCCTTCGCCTTCCGGCAGGGTCGTGCACAGGTGAACGGCTCGATCGACCGGGTGGAGCGCCGGTCCGACGGCCGGATGCTCGTGATCGATCTGAAGACGGGCAAGTACCCCGCGTCGAAGGCCGATCTGCCTCGGCATGCTCAACTCGCCAGCTACCAGCTCGCCGTGCGATCAGGAGCCGTCGAGGGGTTCGGCGGGGGTCCGGCGCTCGCTGACTCCGACGGGTCGGAACCGAGCGCGGAGCCGGACTCCGCCGCCACCGCAGCCTCGGCGGCGGATGCGGGCGGCGCCGCTCTGCTCTACGTCGCGAAGGGGGAGCGGGGACTGCGTTTCACGCTCCGAGCGCAGGAGCCGCTCGATGACGAGGCGCTCGCCGACATCGCTCGGCGCATCGAAGACGTGGCCGAAGGGATGGCCGGCGCCACCTTCCGGGGAGTGGCCGAGCCCGAGGAGCGCGACCACCAGAATTCCTACGACTACCGCATCCAGCTGATCAAGGCGGTCTCCGAGTGACCGACGCCCTCTTCGACCTCGAGGCGCTCGACGACCCCGAGGCTTTCATCGTCCCGCCCCGCTATCTGCCTGGCGACCGAGACCGCGACAGCGCCGGCGTCCGCGGGGCAGGCGAGAATCCGGATGCGCCGCTCGGCCCGGTCGAGGGCGTCCGCCTCTCCGCGGTCGAGATCGCCGAACGACTCGGTCTTCCCCGCCCCACCGAGCAGCAGCGCGCCGTGATTGAGGCGCCGCTCGATCCTCGCATCGTGGTGGCCGGCGCCGGCAGCGGCAAGACGGAGACGATGGCGAACCGCGTGGTGTGGCTGATCGCGAACGGGCTGGTCGGTGTGCCCGAGGTGCTCGGTCTCACCTTCACGCGCAAGGCCGCGGGCGAACTCGCCGAGCGCATCCGGCACCGCCTCAAGCAGCTCGCCGATGCGCACCTCACCGAGCTCGCCTTCGATCCCTTCGACGCGCCGTCGATCGCCACCTACAACGCCTTCGCGAACAGCATCTTCCGCGAGAACGCCGTTGTGATCGGCCGGGAGGGAGAGGCCGCCGTGTTGAGCGAGGCCTCGGCCTGGCAGCTCGCGCGCAAGGTCGTGGTGTCGAGCGCCGATCAGCGGCTGTTGGAGGTCGAGAAGTCCGTCGACGTCGTCACCTCGGCCGTTCTCGCGCTCAGCCGCGCCCTGGCCGAGAACGTCGTGGAATCGTCGGAGGTCAGTCGCTACGCGGAGCGCTTCACCGGGCTGACCGAGCTGCCACTCGGGTCGGCTCGTTTGCGCGGAGTGCCGACCGAACTCGCCAAGGCGGTCGAGAACGTCGCCACCCTGCCCCTGCTGCTCGAGCTCGCGGATGCCTACGCCGCCGAGAAGGTGCGGCGCGGATACGTGGAATACTCCGACCAGATCGCTCTCGCCCTCGCGATCGTGGAGAGCACTCCGCGTGTGGTGGCCGACTACCGTGACCGCTACCGGGTGGTGCTGCTCGACGAATACCAGGACACCAGCGTCGTGCAGACGCGGTTGCTGTCGGCCCTGTTCCGGGCGCATCCGGTGATGGCGGTGGGCGATCCGCACCAGTCGATCTACGGATGGCGCGGAGCGAGCGCGGCGAACCTGGCACGATTCGGCGCGGACTTCGACGGCGGCGCGCATCCGTTCGCCCTGTCGACCAGCTGGCGCAACCCGCGACTCGTGCTCGACGCGGCGAACGCACTCGTCGAACCGCTGTCGGCGACCGCCGGCGTGCCGGTGGAGCAGCTCGGGCCGCGTCCCGGCGTGACCCGGGGCACCCTCGACGTCTCGTTCACCGAAACGGTGCGCGATGAGGCCCGAGAGGTGGCGACCTGGCTCGAGCAGCAACTGGCGGTGCGGGATGAGCAGGGTCGGCGGCGGTCGGCCGCTCTGCTGTGCCGCTCGGTCAAGAAGGTGGAGCCGTTCACCGCGGCGCTCGACGAGCGGGGCATCCCGTATCACGTGCTCGGCATCGGCGGCCTGCTCGGCCAGCCCGCCGTCGCCGACCTCGTGTCGACCCTTCGAGTGCTGTACCACCCGACCGCGGGTGCTGACCTCGTGCGGGTCCTGGCGGGGGGCGCGGTGGCGCATCGGCACCAAAGACCTGATCGCCCTGCGCAGCTTGGCGTCGTGGATCGCTCAACGCGACCACCGCTTCCAGAAGCTCGACCCCACGGTGTCGGGGCAGTTGCGCGGTTCGGTCGTGGCCGACGAAGACCGCTCGATCATCGACGCGCTCGACTTCCTCGCCACGGCGTCGCCCGAGCACGGTGCGGTGGGCGGCTTCAGCGAGCCCGGTCTCGCGCGTCTGCGTCAGGCGGCCGCCCAGTTCGCCTACCTACGGACGCGGGCCGGGCTCGGCCTCGTCGACTACGTCGACCTGGTGCAGCAGGAGCTGATGCTCGACATCGAGGTGCTCGCGAGTCCCCACGCAGCATCGGGGCGCGCGAGTCTCGACGCGTTCTCCGAGCAGCTCGACTCGTTCCTCGCCCTCGATCCGGCGGCCGGGCTCGGCGAGTTCCTGGCCTGGCTCGAGGAGGCCGAGAAGCGCGATCGCCTCGAGCCGCGCACCGAGGAGCCGGAGCCCGGCACGGTGCAGATCCTCACCATCCACGGCTCGAAGGGTCTGGAGTGGGATGTCGTGGCGATCCCGCGGATGGTCGAGAGTGAGCTGCCGGGAGCCCCGATGTCGAACCTCGGCTGGCTGGGATTCGGCGAGCTGCCGTTCGACTTCCGTGGCGACTCGGCCGAGCTGCCGGCACTCGCCTGGCGTGGTCTCCAGGGGCAGAACGAGTTCAAGCCGGCCCTGGACGCGTTCAAAGCGGCCAACGCCGATCACTACGCCGCCGAGCAGCGCCGGCTGATTTACGTCGCCGTCACCCGTGCTCGATCGGATCTGCTGCTGTCGGGCTCGTTCTGGACCACGGGGGTCAAGAGGGTTCGCGGCCCGGGCCAGTACCTGCGCGAACTCGACGAGATCGGCCTGGTTCCTTCGGGCGCGCTCCCGGAGACCACGGCCTTCGAGGAGAACCCGCTCGCCGAGTCGGAGAGCTGGACAGCGTGGCCGCGCGACCCGCTCGGGGCGAGGCGCCCGCGGGTGGCCGCCGCGGCATCCGCTGTTCTGGCCGCCGACCCCAACGCGCCGACTCCCTACGATCACGACATCGAGCTGCTGCTCGCCGAGCGCGCCGCTCTCCGAGGGGAGCGGATGCTCGACGTACCGGTGCGCATTCCGGCCTCCCGGTTCAAGGACTACGTGGCCGATCCGCAAGCGGTGGTGCGGGCGCTCCAGCGGCCGATGCCGGAGCGTCCGTTCCGGGCGACGCGGCTCGGCACGCGCTTCCACAGCTGGGTGGAGGAGCGGTTCCGGCAACGGGGCGGAAGTTCGCTGATCGATCTCGATTTGGTGGCGGGGGAGAACCTCGACCTCTTCGACGACGAGCTGGATGCCGTCGACGACGACGTCAGGGCGGATGCTGCGGGTGCCGGGGGTGCTGCGGGTGCGGGTGCGGGAGCGCCGGGCGATCTGCCCGAGCAGGCCGACGAGCGGCGGTTCGCCGAGCTGGTGGCGACGTTCGAGGCATCCGAATTCGCCGACCGGCAGCCGGTGGAGGTCGAGGTGGAGATCCACCTCGTGCTCGCCGATCGCGTCGTGGTGTGCAAGATCGACGCCATCTTCGCGGAGGGCGACTCGTTCCAGGTGGTCGACTGGAAGACCGGCAAGGCGCCGGTCGACGAGGCCGATCTGGAGCTGAAGCAGCTGCAGCTCGCCCTCTACCGTCTCGCGTACGCCCGGTGGAAGGGCATCGACGTCGACCGGGTCGACGCCGCGTTCTACTTCGTGGCCGACGACGAGGTGGTGCGGCCGGAACGCCTCTTCAGCGAGGCCGAGCTGGTTGCGCTCATCCGCGACTCGATGCTCTGACGCCGGCGCGAACCGGCGCGAGCCGGCGCGCTGTCGCGGAACTAGTCTTCGGCGATGCGGTTCGCGTGCTCGGTGGCCGAGGAACGGCCGGGCAGGGGAGTGCGGTCGAGCATCGCCTCGACGTCTTCCACCGCCATGATCTGGCCCGTGTCGGTGGAGAGCGGGTTGAGCAGATCGCTCTGCACGGTGGCGCTGAGGCTGCCGAGCATCGACTCCGCGTCGGCCACGATGGAGGCGTCGCGGGTGTCGACGCCGTGCAGCAGCCAGCGTGCGATCTCGAGCTCGGCGTAGAGCCGGGCGCGCTTGCGGAGCTGGCGGTCGGCCGGCTTGGAGACGGCGTTCTCGTACGCGTCGTACACGCGATCCGCGCTCTCGGCGCTCGAGGCGGAGTTGAGCCAGAACAGGTCGAGGGCGGGGTCGCCGACCCGCAGGTTCTGCCAGCCGATGATGCCGGTGACCTGGTCGTCGGCCAGCAGGAACGACTCGGGCGCCAGGGCGCCGTTCACCACCGCGGGCTGGAACTGCCACAGCGCGCTGTCCTCCAGGGCCAGCGACCAGCGGGTGAGCAGCTCTTTCGGCACCTTGCCCGACGCCGCGGCGCGGTCGGCCAACTTGCGCGAGGTGGCGGCGATCTGGGCGGGGGTGTTCGTGGTGAGTCCGGCATCCGACACCACCGAGGTGGGAAGGGAGTGCACGGCGGCGATGGCGCGGCCGATCGAGTCGGAGGCGCTTCGCTCTCCGCCGATGTCGTGGAGCGACGCCGGCACACCCTGGATGTAGTCGTAGACCAGCGCGCGGGTCTCGCCGATGGGCGCCTGACCGACGAACGCGGGGATGTGGAACGGCAGCCGGGAACGCACGCCCGGGGTGAGGGCGTTGAGCGCCACGAGGTCACGCGACTGCTCGGACTCGGCGTCGGAATTGACCGGAACGCGGACGATGTACTCCTCGCCCGACCGCAGCGTCACGACCGCCGAATCGAATCGGCCGTGGGTCGCGCTCGAGATCGCACGGGTCGCGATGATGTCCGCTCCCGCGACGGCAGAGGTCGCGAGCGCGGCTAGAGTGAGGTGGGATCTCGCCATGCTCTCTAGGGTAGGGCGGCTCCCGCCGGTCACGGCTTTCGCCACGCACGATTGGTCAACCCATGTCACGCGCTTTCCAGTCCCTGCTGCCGCTCTCCCGCCACCGGATCGATCGTGATCACGTGTCGCGCGCGAACCCCGAGCTGCTCGAGGAACGCTGGCGCGGAACCGAATCGCGCGTGCTCGTGCTGCACCGGGGCCAGGCGCTCGCCATCGCGGGCGCGAACCCGGCCGACTACGACGGGTTCGGTCCGAAGCCGACCGTCTCGGTGCATCCGAGACTGGATCTCCGATCGCCCGCCGAGCTGCCGGCCTCGGTGCTGCGGCACCTCGAATCCGGCGGGGTGCGCCTCTACCTGGGTTTTGGGCTCGACGACTCCGACGACCTCCCGGCCGACGCGCCCCTCTTCGCCATCTCGGTGACGGATGCGGATGCGAGCGCCCTCGAGTCCGCGGGGTCGAGCTGGCTGAACCTGCGCATGGTGGCCGCCGATCTCGACGACGTGGGTGCCGGCATGTTCACCGAGGCCCTCGCCATGTTCAACTGGCACACCACCCACACCCATTGCCCGCGGTGCGGCGAGGCGACCGTGGTGGAGAGCGGCGGCTGGGTGCGGCGCTGCCCGCGCGAGGACATCGAACTCTTCCCGCGCACCGATCCGGCCGTGATCGTGGGCATCGTCGACCACGACGACCGCATCCTGCTCGGCTCGAACGCCCTGTGGGAGAACAACCGCTATTCCTTGCTGGCCGGGTTCGTGGAACCCGGGGAGTCACTCGAGGCGGCCGCGATCCGCGAGATCGCCGAGGAATCCGGCGTGGTCATCGACGACCCCGAATATGTGGGATCACAGCCCTGGCCCTTCCCGGCCTCGCTCATGGTGGGGTTCATGGCGCGGGTGTCGGAGGAGCACCCGGCGGCGCTCCGCCCGGACGGCGACGAGATCCTCGACCTGCGCTGGTTCACCCGGGAGCAGCTGGCCGACCCGGCCAGCGACGTGCTGCTGCCGGGCGCGGCATCCATCGCCCGCGCCATCATCGAGCGCTGGTACGGCGGACCTCTTCCGGAGCCCGAGAACGCGTGACCGAGTCCTCTGCCGAATCCTCTGCCGACGACCTGCTGGACGCCCTCGACCCGCAGCAGCGCGTGGCGGCCCGGTCGTTGCTCGGGCCGGTCTGCATCCTCGCCGGTGCGGGCACCGGTAAGACGCGGGCGATCACGCACCGCATCGCCTACGGCGTCGCCACGGGCGTCTACTCTCCGAACCGGGTGATGGCGCTCACCTTCACCGCGCGCGCGGCGGCCGAGCTGCGTACCCGCCTGCGCCCGCTCGGGGCCGGGGGAGTCGCGGCCCGCACCTTCCACTCCGCCGCGCTCGCCCAGTTGAACTACTTCTGGCCCCAGGTGATCGGCGGCGAGGCGCCGAAGATCATCGACAACAAGGCGAAGGCCATCGCGCACGCGGCCGAACTGCTCCGACTGCGCGTCGACACCGCGACCCTTCGCGACGTCGCGGCGGAGATCGAGTGGCGGAAGGTCGCGAACCTCGGCCTCGAGGAGTACGAGTTGAAGGCCCGCACCGTGCGCACGATGCCCACGAACATCTCGGTCGAGCAGATGCTCGCGCTGCACGAGCGCTACGAGCAGCTGAAGGACGAGCGCCGCCAGCTCGACTTCGAGGACGTGCTGCTCGTCACGGCCGGCATGATCGAGCTCGAGCCTTCCGTGGCCATCCAGGTGCGCGAGCAGTACCGTTTCTTCGTGGTGGACGAGTACCAGGACGTCTCTCCTCTGCAGCATCATCTCCTCCAGCAGTGGCTGGGCGACCGTCGCGATCTCTGCGTGGTCGGTGACGCCAGTCAGACCATCTACTCCTTCGCCGGCGCGAGCGCCGACTACCTCCTCGATTTCGAGCGCCGCCACGAGAACGCGACGGTGGTGACGCTCGAGCAGAACTACCGCTCGACCCCGCCGATCATCGCGGTGGCGAACCGCCTGATGCGAGGCCGGCCCGGTGCCCTGACCCTGCACGCGGCGACCGCCGAGAGCGCCGGGAGCGCAGAGGCCGCCGTGCCCCCAGCGGATGCGGCTCCCGAGCCCACGGTCACCGCCTACCGCGACGACCAGGCCGAAGCCGACGGGGTCGCCGCCGCGATCGCCGACCTGATCGCCTCCGGGACGGAACCGAACGAGATCGCTCTGCTCTACCGGGTGAACGCGCAGTCGGCCGTGCTCGAACAGGCGCTCACGGCGGCCGGCGTCAGCTACCAGCTGCGCGGAGCCACCCGCTTCTTCGACCAGCCCGACGTGAAGCGGGCGGTGATGGAACTCCGCGCCGCCTCCGTCTCCATCACCGACGAGCCGCTGTTCAAATCGGTGAGCGACGTGCTGCGCTCGCGCGGCTGGTCGCAGGACCCGCCCGAGGGGGTGGGCGCGGTGCGCGACCGCTGGGAAGCGCTGAACGCCTTGATGGGCCTGGCCGAAGGGATGGCTCCGGGCACCACGTTCCGGCAGTTCACCGACGAGTTGATGGAGCGACAGTCGTCGCAGCACGAACCGACCGTGCGCGCCGTCACTCTCGCTACCTTGCACTCGGCCAAAGGCCTCGAATGGCCGGTGGTGTTCATCGTCGGCGTCGCCGAAGGGCTGGTGCCGATCAGCTACGCCACCGGATTCGAGGGCATCGACGAGGAACGTCGCCTGTTGTACGTGGGCATCACCCGTGCACGTCGCCGGCTCTCGCTCTCCTGGGCGGCGGCCGGATCACGGCGCAGCGGAGACCGGCAGCCCTCTCGATTCCTGGAAGAGAGCGGCATCCGCAGCGCGGATGCGGTCTGACCCTCTCCACCGACACCGCATGACCGGGGAGGCCCGGACGGAGCACGCGCACGGCCCGCGTTCGCCAGGACGCATCACCGGTCACGTACTCGACGAGCACCCGGGCCACCAGCGGCGCAGCCGTCGCCGCTCCCAGCGCATCCGCCGACGGCGCGGTGCGGCGGAGCGCCTGCAGGGCGATGGCCGGCCACGCTCCGTCGGCGTCGCTCCGGGTGTGCTCGATACACCGCGCGCAGGGCCCGCTCTCGCCGTCCTCGCCTGGAGGAGCACCGTCGGCCGGACCGCCGGAGACGGCGCCGACCTCGGCCGGCGCGACGACCGGCCCCACCCTCACGGAGCGCTCGCCGAACTCCACCAGGAGATGCGGAACGTCGTCGCGCAACCAGACGGCCGCGCGCCGCGGGTCGGTGACGTAGTGCGAGACGACCACCGCGAGCTCCGGCGTCGCAGGCCGGCCACGGGCCGCCGGTTCGGCCCCGGCCGTGCCCCAGAGCCGAGCTCCCATCCGGCGGAGCACCAGCGCGATCTGCTCCGCCGCGCCATCCGATCCGTCGACCGCGATCCATCGCCCCGCCAGTGATGCCGTCGGCGCCTCGCCCTCCACCAGGACCTCGGACAGGTCACCCAGCAGCTCGTCGAGGGCCGCCGGCGGGAGCCCGTTCTCCTCGGCCAGGATCGCCAGCAGGGGCCGGGCGACTCCGCGCGCCAGCACGTCGATCATCAGCTCGCGCGGAGCCGCCAGCCCACCGAACGCCCGGGAGAACGAAGGGACCACCGCGACCGGATGCTCGATGCCGAACTGGAGCAGGGTCGGCGTGCGCCAGACCATCGGCTGATCGGGGTCGAGTCGGAGAACCATGCCGGAATCCTGCCCGACGAGTCAACCCCGATCCGGGTTATCCACAGATCACGGCGTCGGAGGCTGGTCATCCCCATCTTGTGACGCTTCTTCGCGGAGAAGATCCTCCAGGGCCTGGTCCATCTCGTCGGGTTCCGGCGCGCCGGCGAGGAGTCGCGCCACCAGGGCCGCCGGGTCGTCGAGGTCGGAGGAGGTGGGCACCAGGTCGGGGTGCGACCACAGGGCGTCCCGCTTCTCCTGACCCACCGCATCCGTCACCGCCTGCCACATCGCCGCCGCGTCACGGAGGCGACGCGGTCGCAGCTCGAGTCCGATCAGGGCCCCGAACGCCGACTCCGCCGGACCGCCGGTCGCCCGACGGCGCCGCACCGTCTCGGCGATCGCGTTCCAGCGGGGGAGGCGGCTCGACGCGTTCGCCGTGACGATGTCGACCCAGCCCTCGATGAGGGCGAGCGTGGTCTCGAGCCGCGCGAGCGCGTGCTGCTGCTGCTCGGTCTTCGGGGGGATCAGCGCACCGCTCGCCATGGCGTCGCGCAGCTCCTCCGGGTTCGACGGGTCGAAGCTCTCGGCCAGCTCCTCGAGCCGGCTGGTGTCGATGGCGATGCCCTTCGCGAACTCGGTGATCGAGGAGATCACGTGCAGCCGCAACCAGCGCGCGTGCCGGAAGAGGCGCGCATGCGCCAGCTCACGGACGGCCAGGTACAGCTGCACCTCTTCGATCGGGATGTCGAGACCCTCGCCGAAGTCGGCCACGTTCTGCGGCACGAGCGCCACCTGCCCCTCTTCGAGGAGCGGGATGCCCACGTCGCCGCCGGAGACGACCTCCTGCGAGAGCTGACCGACGATCTGCCCGAGCTGCATCGCGAACAGGGTGCCACCGAGGTTGCGCATGAGCTGGCTGGCACCGGCCAGCATCCCCGCCATCTCCTCGGGCGCCTGGTCGCGCAGCACCTCGGTGAGGGCATCCGAGATGCTGACCGCGACGGGCTCCGCCAACTGCGTCCACACCGGCACCGTGGCCGTGGCCCACTCGGTGCGGGTCATCAGGCGTGGAGCGACGGCGGAGTCGGAGAGGGCGGTCACCTCGTCGAGCCACAGCGACGCCACGTGCAGCGCCTGATCGAGCTGGGCGCGCGTCTGATCGGTGATGCCGAGACTCGCCTTGCCCGCGATCTCCTGCGCCTGCGTGCGCGCGGCATCCCAGTTCACCCCGTCGGCGCTCGACTGCATGGCGTTCTGCAGCTGCGCCATCAACTGCGACACCGCTGCCGGGTCGGAGGGCAGACCGGCGGCGCTCGCCAGTTTCGACGGATCGATGTCGGAGTTCCCGGAGAGGAACGCGCGCAGCATGTCGCGGAACTCGTCCTCGGGTTCGTCGCGGGGCTCGTCGCTCACGATGTGTCCTTCCTCAGCGGCAGTCGCTCGGCCGGCTCAGAAGAACCTCCATGCGGGCTGTCAGTTAGTGTTTCTACGCTAACTCGTGGCCCGCCGCCCAGGCTGGGTTTTCCCATAAGCTTGAGCGCCGAGCCGTGCGCCCGTGGCGAACACCGGCGCGACCGGCACGCGGAGCCATCCGCAGCGAGAGGATTCCGTGAGTCTGTTCGAGAACGAGGAGCGCCCTCGCGCCTCGCGCCGCGCCCGCCGGGGCTGGACCATCCTGGTCGCCGCCCTCGTGCTGGGGCTCGTGATGAGCTTCCTGCCGGCGCCCTACGTCATCGAGCAGCCCGGGCCCGTCTACAACACGCTCGGCACACAGGAGCAGGGTGGCAAGGACGTCCCCCTCATCTCGATCGACGGCGCCCAGACCTATCCCACCGCGGGAACCCTCGACATGCTCACCGTGTCGGTGCGCGGCACCCGCGAGTCGCGCCCCTCCTGGGCCGAGCTCCTCAGCTCCTGGTTCGACTCCAGTCGTGCCGTCGTACCGATCGACGCCATCTACCCGCCCGAGATCACCACCGAACAGCGCGATCAGCAGAACGCCGCGCTCATGGTCGACAGTCAGAAGGAGGCGATCGCCGCGGCCCTCACCGAGCTCGGCATCGCCTACACCACGAACGTGGCCGTGGGGGCGGTCGACCCCTCCGGCGCCGCCGCCGACGCCCTCGTGGCCGGCGACGTCATCCTCTCGGTCAACGGCGAGACGGCAACGGATGTCGACGCGCTGCGGGCGGCGCTCGCCGCCAACGGCACGGATGCCCCGGCGTCGATCGTGGTGCGGCATGAAGACGGCACCGAGGAGACGGTCTCCATCACCCCGACGCTGTCGGAGCAGACGGATGCGCCGGCGCTCGGCATCAGTGCGACCTACGACTACGACTTCCCCTTCGACGTGCAGATCCAGCTGAACGACGTGGGCGGCCCGAGCGCCGGCATGATGTTCGCGCTCGGGATCATCGACATGCTCACGCCCGGCGAGCTGAACGGCGGTCAGAACGTGGCCGGCACCGGCACGATCGACGCGGCCGGCGACGTGGGGCCGATCGGAGGCATCCGCCAGAAGCTGTACGGTGCCCGCGACGCCGGCGCCACCTGGTTCCTCGCCCCGGCGACCAACTGCGACGAGGTCGTGGGCAATGTGCCCGACGGCCTGACCGTCTTCGCGGTGTCGACCCTGTCGGATTCGATGACCGCGCTGCAGACGATCGCCGACGGCGGCGACACGGCCGCCCTGCCGAGTTGCGACACGGTGACGGCCTCTTCACCCGCTTCCTGACGGCAGTTCGGACCTCTCCTCCCCATTCCGAGATCGACGCAGGTTTCCCACGGATAGCGGCCAGCGGGTTCCCAGCGACCCGCACCTACGATTCAGTTGTCTAGGATTGATGGACACCGCACAGCGAGTCAGCGCTGAACGAGCACAGAGGCACACGTGACTTCCCAAACAGCAGAGAAGCCCGCACGACGTTCGAGAGTCACTCTCGCGATCGCCATCGCGATCGTGGTCGTGCTCGCCATCCTTTTCTTCGTCTTCTCGACCCTCTACACCGAGATCCTCTGGTACGACCAGCTCGGCTTCCTCGGCGTGCTCACCACGCAGTGGGTGGCGGGGGCCGTGATGTTCGTGGTCGGCTTCCTCGCCATGGCCGTTCCGGTGTGGGCGTCGATCGAGATCGCGTTCCGCTGGCGGCCGGTCTACGCGAAGCTCAACTCACAACTCGACCGCTATCAGCAGGTCATCGAGCCGCTCCGCCGCCTCGCCTCCTTCGGAGTGCCGGCCGTGCTCGGTCTCTTCGCCGGTGTCGCCACCGCCTCGCGCTGGCAGCTGACCCTCCAGTACCTCAACCGCACGGCGTTCGGGCAGACCGATCCGCAGTTCGGCCTCGACATCTCCTTCTACATCTACGACCTGCCGTTCTGGCGCGGGGTCGTGGGCTTCGCCTCGGCCGTCGTCATCGTGGCGGGCCTCGCAGGCATCGCCACCAGCTACCTCTACGGCGCCATCCGGTTCAGCCAGCGTGAGGTACGGATCTCGAAGATCGCGCGCATCCAGATGGCCGTCACCGCCGCCATCTACCTGCTGCTGCAGGCCGTGAGCATCTGGCTCGACCAGTTCGCCACCCTGGCGAACAGTTCGGGCATCATCACCGGTGCGTCCTACTCCGACGTGAATGCCACGATCCCGGGCCTGCAGATCCTCGCCGGAATCGCCGCGATCGTCGCCATCCTCTTCATCGTCGCGGCGGTCATCGGGCGCTGGCGCCTGCCGATCATCGGAACGGCGCTCCTCATCGTGAGCGCGCTCATCCTGGGCTCCCTCGCCCCGTGGGTGGTGCAGCGTTTCCAGGTCGATCCGAGCGAGCGAACGCTCGAGCAGGAGTACATCCAGCGCAACATCGACATGACGAGGGATGCCTACGACGTCTCCGATGTCGAGGAGACGCCCTACGACGCGACCACCAACGCGGAGCAGGGAGCGCTGCGCAACGACGCCGCGACCACGGCGAACATCCGCATCCTCGACCCGGCGCTCGTGACCAAGTCGTTCCAGCAGCTGCAGCAGTTCCGGCAGTACTACCAGTTCCCCGACCACCTCGACGTCGACCGCTACAACATCGACGGCCAGGTGCAGGACGCCGTGGTCACGGTGCGCGACATCAACATCGATCAGTTGGGCTCCTCGGCCACCTGGTACAACCAGACCGTGGTGTACACCCACGGCTACGGCGTGGTCGCCGCCTACGGCAACCAGCGCTCGGCCGACGGCCAGCCCGTGTTCATCGAGTCGGGCATCCCCTCGGTCGGGTCGCTCGGCGACTTCGAGCCCCGGGTGTACTTCGGCGAGAACTCGCCGCCCTACTCGATCGTCGGCGGCCCGGAGGGCACCTCGAAGATCGAGCTCGACTACCCGTCGGGTGAAGACGGCGCGTCACAGACCTACACGACCTTCGAAGGCGATGGCGGGCCGAAGCTCGACAACATCTTCAAGCGGCTCGTCTACGCGCTGAAGTTCCAGTCGGAGCAGATCTTCCTCTCCGACGCGGTGAACGACGACTCGCAGATCCTCTACGACCGCGACCCGGCGCAGCGCGTCTCGAAGGTCGCGCCGTACCTCACCATCGACTCCGACCCGTATCCCTCGGTGGTCGACGGCCGGATCGTGTGGATCGTCGACGGGTACACCACCTCGGCGAACTACCCCTACTCGAAGGTGCAGTCGCTCAGCGAGACCATCGCCGACACCTACACCCCGTCTCCGGCGTATCCGGTCGACGACATCAACTACATCCGCAACTCGGTCAAGGCCACGGTCGACGCCTACGACGGCAAGGTCACGCTCTATGCGTGGGACGACAAGGACCCCGTGCTGCAGACCTGGGAGAAGATCTTCCCGGCCACGGTGAAGCCGATCAGCGACATGTCGGGCGACCTGATGAGCCACGTGCGCTATCCGGCCGATCTGTTCAAGGTGCAGCGTTCGATCCTCGGTCAGTACCACGTGACGGATGCCGGTGCCTTCTACTCACAGGAAGACGCGTGGACCACGCCGAACGATCCGACCTCCCCGTCGACCAACCCGACGTTGCAGCCGCCGTACTACCTGACGTTGCAGATGCCGACGCAAGACAACCCGTCGTACTCGCTCTACTCGACGTTCATCCCGCTCTCGCAGCAGGGCGAGTCGTCTCGGAGCGTGCTCACGGGCTACCTGGCAGTCGACGCGAACGCGGGCGACACGACGGGGGAGAAGTCTGACGACTACGGCAAGTTGAGGCTGCTCACGCTGCCCAAGGACGACACGATTCCCGGTCCGGGCCAGGTTCAGAACAGCTTCTCCTCCGACCCGGGGGTGAGCTCTGCCCTCAACCTGCTGCGACAGGGTGAGAGCCAGGTGATCAGCGGAAACCTGCTGACGCTGCCGGTGGGTGGCGGCCTGCTCTACGTGCAACCGGTCTACGTGCAGTCGCGCGGTGAGACGAGCTTCCCGCTGCTGCAGAAGGTGCTGGTCTCCTTCGGCAACAAGATCGCGTTCGAGAGCACGCTCGACGGAGCCCTCGACTCGCTCTTCGGCGGCGACTCGGGAGCCCAGGCGGGCGACGGCGACGTCACCCCGACCGACGACACCGGCGGCGGAACCTCCGACACAGGGGGCACCACCACGCCGCCCGACAATGGGGGAAGCACCACCACGCCCACGGGAGACCCCGCCGTGATGGCAGCCCTCGCCGCCGCGCAGCAGGCTCTCACCGACCGCGATGCGGCAATGGCCGCCGGCGACTGGGCCGCCTATGGCGAAGCCGACAAGCGGCTGAAGGACGCGATCGCTCAGGCGATCGCCGCTTCGAACAACTGATCTCTTGTAGGACCGTAAAGAAGCAGGCGCATAAAGGGCAATTTATTGCACCTAATAGTGGATTTTCCGTCTAAAGTGCAGGATAATGCACCTATGGAAACGGGAGATTCGAGAGCGCGTCTGACGGATTCGATCACGACGGAAGAGGCCGAGGAGCGCTTGGGCGCGCGCATCCGCTCGCTGCGCCTCTCGAGGAACCTCGATCAGGCCGCGGTGGCGGAGCGAGCCGGTGTGAGCCTGCGCACCGTGAAGAACCTCGAGAACGGGCGCGGGTCGAGTGTCGCCACCCTGGTGCGCGTGGTGCGCGCCCTCGGCCGGAGCGACTGGTTCGACGCCCTCCAGCCGGCGGTGGCGGTCAGTCCGCTCCGGATGCTCGCCCAGGAGCGGCGAGACACCACCCCGCAGAGGGCCTCGCGGCCCCGTCGCGCCGACCGCCCCACCTTCGGCGGAGACATCGACGGAGGGGCCCGCTGATGGCCTACACGCCCGTCTCCGTGATCGAGGTCCGCGCGTGGGATCGTCTCGTCGGAGCGATCGCGCTCGATCCGAACTCGGGATACTTCGCCTTCGAGTACGACCCGGGGTGGATCGAGGGCGGCATCGAGCTCGCTCCGCTGAGCACCCCGTTGTCCGAGCGGGTGCAGGTCTACCCCGGCCTTCCGGAACCCACCTTCCATCGCCTGCCTCCCTTCGTCGCCGACGCGCTCCCCGACGACTTCGGCAACGCGCTCGTCACCGCCTATCTCGCGTCGCAGGGTGTCGATCGCCGGTCGATCACGGCACTGGACCGACTGGCCTACCTCGGGCGCCGGGGGATGGGCGCGCTCGAGTTCCGCCCCACGCGGGGCCCGCAGCGGCGGAAGCCGACCGCCCTCGAGCTCTCCGAGCTCGTCGTCGGCGCCCGCGGCGCGCTCTCCGGACGCATCGAAGGCGACCGGGAGTCGGCGGCCGCCCTCGCGAACCTGATCCAGGTGGGTACCTCGGCGGGCGGGGCCCGCGCGAAGGCGATCATCGCCTGGAATCCGGGTACCGGCGAGGTGCGCTCGGGTCAACTGCCGGCCGAGCAGGGGTTCGAGCAGTGGATGATCAAGCTCGACGGGGTGGGCCGCGACACCGAGCTCGGGAGCTCGGCCGGCTACGGGCGAATCGAGTACGCCTATTACCTGATGGCCACGGCCGCCGGAATCGAGATGTCCCCGTCGCGGCTGCTCGAGGAGAACGGTCGGGCACACTTCATGACCAAGCGTTTCGACCGGATGGCGGGCGACGAGGCCCATGAGAAGATCCACCTGCAGACGCTCTGCGCGATGGCCGAGCTCGACTACAAGCAGCGCGCCACCCATGACTACGCGCAGTACTTCCAGGCCATCGCGAACCTGGGCCTGGGGGATGACGCGCGCACCGAGGCTTTCCGGCGGATGGTGTTCAACGTGCTCGCCCGCAACTGCGACGACCACACCAAGAACTTCTCGTTCCTGCTCGACCCGCCGGCGAGCGGTGGGGGATGGCGCCTGGCGCCCGCCTACGACGTGACGTACGCCTTCAATCCGAGCGGGCAGTGGACCTACCAGCACCTCATGTCGGTGAACGGCAGTTTCGGCGAGATCACGCGGGACGACCTGCTCGTGGTGGCCGACCGGTTCCAGGTGCCGCACCGCTTCGACGTGATCTCGGAGGTTTCGGACGCGGTCGCCCAATGGGCAGGATTCGCCGATCAGGCCGGTATTTCCACGGCAGATGTCGAGCGCATCCGGGAGACCTTCCCGTCGATGTGAACGCGAGGTGTCCGAACCCGTGGTAGTGTTATTTCTTGTGCCGCGGGGTGGAGCAGTTCGGTAGCTCGCTGGGCTCATAACCCAGAGGTCGCAGGTTCAAATCCTGTCCCCGCAACAAAAGAGAAAAGGCTCCGCCATCAGGCGGGGCCTTTTCTGTTGGTCCTCCGAGTAGTTCAGTGCTCACCTTTGATGGTGAAGTACGACCCGCGGATGGTGCCGGCGAGCTTCGACTTCTGGCGGGCGAACTTGAACCGGGAGACGAGTTCCTCGGGTATCTCCATGCCGTCGGAGAGTTTGAACCCCACCGCGCGCTTCCCGGCGTCGTCGAGGGAGTACAGCACGTTGATCGAGAGTCCGCTCTGGTAGAAGACGTAGGCCCAGCGCACGCCGTCGACCTCGAACTCGGTCGCCTCGAGCGGGGGAGAGGCGATGACGATGTCACGTTCGTCCTTCAGGATGCCGTGCACCCAGTCGACGGTCTCGGTGGCTTCGCTCGCGGGCTCGACCGTGAAGACGTGGTCGTATTTGTTCTTGAAGTACCGCGCTTCGTTCGCGCGCAGTCCGGCGAGCGCGTCGACCACCGGAGATGATTCCAGGCCGATCGGGGAGACGGTGGTGAAGTCCACGGCGTACGACATGTCAACAGTCCTTTCGCTGGTCCGCGTGTGCGGCCACGCGTCCAACATACTGATCTCCGCGACCTGACCCTTCTCCAAACCTGCTCGATCGCCGCGGGAGGAGCAGGGTGGAAGCATTTACGCTATGAGCGCGAAAGCGGTTGGTGTGTGCGCTCTGGCTGCTTGTGCTTCAGGTGGTTAGACATGTGGTGTGAGCTCTGTCCGATCCGAAGCGGCGCGCGTACTGGGTGAACGCATCCGCGACGAACGGCTCCGATTCGCGATCAGCCAGTGGGATCTCGCCGAATTGTCCGGCGTGCATTTCACGAACATCGGCCGAGTCGAGCGCGGTGAGAGCAACCCCACCTTCGTGACGATCCTGCGCATCGCCGACGCCCTCAACCTCAACCCCGCGGTGCTGGTCGACGGGCTGACCGCCGACCAGCTGCCCGACCGGCCGCATCGGGTGACCGTGGCCGACCTCATCCGAGCCCGCTCCGCGGGCGGAACGGGCAGCGCCGGCGGAGCGGACAGCGGGAACCGCCCCGGTTAGCTGCGCTTGGCAGGCGCGCGGTTCTCGGCGCTCACCATCCAGGCGTACTGCTCCAGCTTCTCGATGACGGCGTGCAGGAGGTCGGCGCTCGTGGGGTCGGCCTCGTCGACCTCGTCGTGCACCTCGCGCATCGTTCCCACGACGGCTTCGAGACGCACCGTGATGAGGTCGACCGTGACGGCCGTGTCGATCTCGCCGTTCGGGTACTCGGGCAGGGTCGTGGTGGCGGCCACGGTGTCGCTGCGGCCGTCCGGTACGGCGTGCAGGGCGCGCAGGCGTTCGGCGATGACGTCGCTGAACTCGCGAGCGGCGTCGATGATCTCGTCGAGCTGCAGGTGCAGGTCGCGGAAGTTCTTTCCCACCACGTTCCAGTGCGCCTGCTTGCCCTGCAGGTGCAGCTCGATCAGGTCGACGAGCACCTTCTGCAGATTGTCGGTGAGCTCCTTGGAGGCCTTGAAGCCGCGCTCGGCGTTCTGTCGACGGGTGGTCTTCGCTCCGGCGTCGGTGGGGGCTTTCGTGGCACGGTCGATTGTCGTAGTCATGCTCTCTGTCTACGCTCCTCGCGGGGTGACGGCACGGGATTGACAGCGGACGCCCGGTCGGCTCCGGGCGTAGAAGTCGAGCCGCCTCCGGACGTAGGGTGGGTGCATCCACGGGGATCGACGGAACGACGGAGTACCGATGATCAAGCCCGAGTTCGTGTCATTGGCGACGGAAGCCAGCTACGCGAGTCTCGACCTCAGCGCCATCTCGACCGGAGACCTCCACGGGCTCCGGGACACGGTGGAGGAGATCTGGGTGCGTTTGGACGTCAACGAAGACCTCGCGATCCGTTTCGAATGGCTCATGCCGCTGATCGACCGGGAGATCCGGGCGCGGGACTCATAGCCGTTCGAAACCCTCCAGCATCGCCGCCAGAGTTCGAACTCATAGCCGTTCGAACCCCTCCAGCATCGCCGCCAGGGTTCGAGCCACGCGCGGCTCCACGTCGACCACTGCGTGCGCGAGGCGCGGATCGCTGCGATAGAGCTTTTCCACCTCGGGCCCGGGCGTCGCCATCTGCCAGTAGGCGCCGGAGAGCGAGGTGGCGGCCGCGATCAGATCGATCGTCTGCTCGGGGGTGAGGCCGGGCCGGAGGCGCTGCAGAACCTCCGTGAGCGCCGCGACCTCCTCGAGCGTGACGAGCTTGAACTCCCGCACGGACTCGAGCGAGACGTTGCGCTCGAGATTGAGCGGCGCCTGGGCGAGAAGGTCGCAGAACATCGGGCGCGCGGCCAGCGACGCCGCCACGATCGTCCCGATCGCGGCGGGCGATGCGTCCTCGGAGCCATCGAGCGACGCCCGCAGCGCAGGGCCCCACTCCCGCCAATCCTGCGCCGTCAACCGCAGGAAGATCTGCTCGCGCGTCTCGAAGTACCGCAGCAGGGCCGACTTGTGCATGCCGACGGCCTCTGCGATGTCGGTCAGCGTGACGGTGCGGATGCCGCGCGCCGCGCCCAGCCGACGGGCAGCATCCAGGATCGCCACCTCACGTCGCTGCTTCGCGTCGGCGCTCCGTGCGCGCTGGAAATCGGTGGTCGGCGTGGTCATGACTCCATCATAGCGCAACGCGGTTGCATTAATACCAAAACAGTGTTTTACTAACTGCCATGTCAGAACAGATATGGTTCATCACCGGTTCCTCCCGCGGCTTCGGCCGCTCCCTCGTCTCCGCCGCCCTCGAGGCCGGCGACCGGGTCGTCGCCACGGCGCGTCGCCCCGAGCAGCTCGCCGACCTCGCGGAGAAGTACGGCGACCGCATCCTTCCCGTGGCCCTCGACGTCACCGACACCGAGCAGGCCCGCGCCGCCGTCGCTCAGGGCGTCGAGCGCTTCGGCCGCCTCGACGTCATCGTCAACAACGCCGGGTACGCCAACGTCTCGCCGATCGAACACACCGCCGATGACGACTTCCGCACCCAGTTCGAGACCAACTTCTGGGGCGTCTACAACGTCTCGAAGGCGGCCATCCCCGTGCTCCGCGCGCAGGGTGGCGGACTGATCATGCAGTTCTCCTCGGTCGGCGGACGGGTGGGCGGGTCGCCCGGCATCGCGTCGTACCAGGCCGCGAAGTTCGCCATCGACGGCTTCAGTCGCGTGCTCCAGGTCGAGACGGCGCCGTTCGGCATCCGGGTTCTCGTGGTCGAGCCGAGCGGGTTCGCCACCGACTGGGCGGGCTCCTCGATGACGGTGCACGAGCCCGGAGACGGCTATGAGCAGACCGTCGGCGCCATGAACGCCCGGATGCGCCAGAGCACCGACGGGCCGGCCGGCGATCCCGACCGCGCGGCCGCGATCCTGGTGCAGGTGGCCAAGCGCCGGAACGTGCCCTATCACCTGCCGCTCGGCGTCAACGCGGCCGAGATGTCGATCGCGCAGGATCGTCGCCTGCTGGCCGAAGACGTGGAGTGGCGGCTGGTGAGCCGCTCGGCCGACTTCGGCGAGGCCTTCCCGGTCGAGTTCCCGGCCGACGCTGCCTAACGCACACGGTTCAGCGGGGCTGTGGGGGAGAGGTCCCGCAGCCCCGCGTGCGCGACACCGCCCTCCGGCATCGCGCGCGTGACGCCGCCCTACGGCGCCAGGTACCCGCCGTCGACCACGAGCGAGGTGCCCGTGATGTAGCTCGCCTCGTCGCTGGCCAGGAAGAGTACGGCCGCAGCGGTCTCCGCCGGCACACCCGGGCGCTTGAGGAGCGTCCCGGCGATGAGGGCGGCGTTGATGTCGTCGGCCTGGTCCTCGTTCATCGGCGACAGGATGTATCCCGGGTGCAGCGAGTTCGCCCGCACGCCGTCGGGCCCGTGCGCCGCGGCCACGTTCTTCGTCATGTTGAGGATGGCGCCCTTGGCCGCGTGATAGGCGTGCGCGCTCGGCACGGCCGCGAGCCCCCAGATCGACGAGACGTTCACGATGGCGCCGTTGCCGGTGGCGATCAGGTGGGGGAGCGCCGCGCGCATGCCGAGGTAGAGCGCCTTGAGATCGACGTCCATGATCCGGTCCCAGATCTCAGGGGTGGTATCGAGGATGGGCTCGTAGGTGATGATCGCGGCGTTGTTGACGAGGATGTCGAGCTTGCCGTACTTCTGCACGGTCTCGGAGACGACGCGGTCCCACTCGGCCTCCTTCGTGACATCCATCGTCACGAAGTCGATGCCGGCGCCCGATCCCTGGGGGTCGGCGGGTTCTAGCACGTCGGCCGCCACGACCGTCGCACCCTCCTTGACGAACAGCTCGGCCATCGCGCGGCCCTGGCCGCGAGCGGCTCCGGTGATGATCGCGACCTTGTCGGCGAGTCGATCCATGGTGTGGTTCCTTTCGTTATTCTTTGGCGTAGCGACGGGCGAGCGTGGAGAGGCCGACCGCGAGGATGAGGATCGCGCCCTTGAAGATCGGCTGGAACCACGTGGGCGCCCCGAAGATGCTGAGACCGTTGAAGCCGACCGCGATGATGAGCACACCGACGAGGGTTCCGACGATGTGGAACTCGCCGTCGCGGAGCGTCGCCGATCCGAGGAAGACCGCGGCGAAGGCGTCGAGCAGGTAGCCGTCGGCGGCGGCCAGGGTGCCGCTGCCCAGGGTGGAGGAGAGCAGCGTGCCGGTGATGGCGGCGCACACCCCGGCGGTGGCGAAGGCGAAGATCTTCACCCGGTCGACCCGGATGCCCGAGAGCCGTGCCGCCTCGATGTTGCCGCCCACGGCCTGCATCTTCTGCCCGAGATCGGTCTTGTTGAGGATGACCCACAGGATGGCGAGCACGATCAGCATGATGAAGATCGGGTTCGGGACTCCCAGGATCAGACGGGAGAGGGCGATCTGGATGAACTCCTGCGGCACGCCCGCGGCGATCGGGAACGCGCTGTAGGCGAAGCCGAGGCCCACGAGCACCGTTCCGACGCCGAGCGTCGCGATCACCGCGTTGATCCGCACTTTCGTGACCAGCACCCCGTTCGTGGCACCGATGACCGCGCCGATCAGGAGTACCAGCGGCACGCCGACGAGCACCGGCATCCCGTCACGGGCGATGAAGCCCACCACGAGCAGCCCCGCGAAACTCGCCACGTAGCCGATCGACAGGTCGAACTCGCCGACCACCAGCGTCATCGTCAGCCCCGCCGCGATGATCGCGGTGAGGGAGGACTGGTTGAGGATGTTGAGGAAGTTCGGCAGCGTCAGGAAGGTGGTGGGCGCCTTGATCGTGAACCCGATGATCATGAGCCCGAGCCCGATGAGCGTGCCGTAGCGCGAGAGGATCACGAGCGCGACGCGCTTGGAGCTCTTCCGCTGCTTCGGTTCGGCGGGTGGGACGGATCGTGCCGGGCCGGTGGGGGCGACGGTGGTGCTCATGCGACTTCTCCTTCGAGAGGGTCAGGATCGGGGGAATGCAGGTGGGCGTAGCTCAGCTCGATGATGCGTTTCTCGGAGATCTCGTCGCCGACGAGTTCCCCGCTCACGACGCCCTCGCACATCACCACGATGCGGTCGCAGAGCACCGCGAGCTCCTCCACGTCGGAGGAGATGACGATGGTGCCGATGCCATCGGCCGCGAGGGAGCGGATGGCCTCGTGGATCTCGTGCCGGGCGCCGATGTCGACGCCGCGGGAGGGTTCGTCGAAGAACAGCACCTTCACGTCGGGGGTGAGCCACCGGGCGATCAACGCCTTCTGCTGGTTGCCGCCGGAGAGACTGCCGATGGTCTGCGCCGGCGACGGGGTCTTGATGCTCAGCTGCTCGATCAGGCGCTGAGCGCGGGCGCGCGACTTGCCGCCCGAGACGAACGGGAGGCTCGGCACGCTGCGCAACTGCTTCAGCACCGCGATGTTCATGTTGTAGGCCACGGACTTGTCGAGCATCAAACCCTCGGATCGCCGCTCCTCGGGAACCAGACCGACCCCGCTCGCGACGGCGCGCGGGATCGAGCCCGGCTTGAGGGTGGTGCCCCCGAGCTGGAACTCGCCGGCGTCGAGCTTGCCGGCGCCGAAGGCCAGCTTCGCGAGCTCGGACCGGCCGGCTCCGACGAGCCCGCCGATGCCGAGGACCTCGCCCCGGTAGAGCTCGAACGACACGTCGCGCACCCGCGGTGCCCCGGCCACGTTCCGGGCGCTGAAGAGCGCCGTGGCCGTGCGGTCGACGCCGGAGTGGCGCTCTCGCGACGGCTTCTCGACGTCCTGCCCCACGATCGCGCGGATCAGGCCGGCCTTGTCGAGCTGGCCGCGCACGGCGCGGTCGGTGACCCGGCCGTCGCGGAAGACCGTGATGCGGTCGGAGAGTTCGAGCACCTCGTCGAGACGGTGGGAGACGTAGAGGATGGCCACCCCCGACGCCGCGAGGTCGCGTGTCACCCGGAAGAGGTCGTTGCTCTCCTGGTCGGAGAGCGAGGCCGTCGGCTCGTCCATGGCGATCATCGAGGAGTTGCGCACGAGCGCCTTCGAGATCATCACGAGCCACTGCTCGGCCACGCTCAGCTCGTCGACCCGGCGGTCGAGCGAAAAGCCCACGCCGATGCGGTCGGCCGCCTCGCGGGCGAGCCGGCGCGACCGCTTCCAGTCGATCATGCCCAGGCGCTTCTCCTTCGGCGCCCCGAGCAGGATGTTCTCGATGGCGGTGAAGTGCGGCACCAGGTTGAGTTCCTGGTGGATGAAGGCGAGCCCCGCCTTCTCCGCGTCGCGGGGCGAGGAGATCGAGATCTCCTCGCCCGCGAGCGTGATCGTTCCCGTATCGGGCGTGGTCACTCCGGCGAGGCAGCGGATGAGGGTGGACTTGCCGGCGCCGTTCGCGCCGACAAGTCCGTGCACCTCGCCGGCGTGGATGTCGACGTCGACGTCACGCAGGGCGTGAGCCCCGCCGAACTGCTTGCTGAGGCCATGGATCTGCAACCAGGCGTCGTCGGTCGTCGTCATGTCAGCTCAGCGCATCCGGGTGGTCGGTCAGGAACTGGTCGATGGTGGAGGAGTCGACGAGCACGCCCGGCACGTCGATGGTCTTCGACTCCCAGGAGTCGCCGGCCGCCTCGGAGTCGAGTACGGCCTGGAACAGCTCCTGGCCCTCGGTGTAGCCGTCCTGCCAGATGATCTGCGTCATCGTGCCGTCTTTCACGGCCTGCAGGGCGGCGGGGCTGCCGTTGATCGAGTAGACCTTCACGTCGTCGCGACCGGCCTGCTTGAGGGCCGCGATGGCACCCATGCCCGGTTCGTCCCACGCGCCCCAGACCGCGAGCGGAGTGCCGTCGGCCGGGTGGCTGGCGAGCCACGCGGCGGTGAAGGCGGTGCCGTCTTCGACCTGACCGGGGATCGCCACCTCGTTGCTCACGACGGTGACACCCGATTGCTTGCCCATCGCCTCGTCGAACGCCATGCCCCGATACAGGCACAGCACGCCGGTGTGATAGGTCAGGGCGAGCACGTCGCCCTTTGTGCCGAAGTCGTCGAGCATGGCGTCGACCGAGTCCTCGCCCACCTTGAGCGCGCTCGTGGTGGCCACGATGCCGTCGACCAGTTCACCGCCCCAGCTGACGACCGGCACGCCCGCGGCGATCGCCGACTGGAGGCCGGCGCCGATCGAGGTCGAGGCGAACGCGGAGACGAGGATCGCATCCACCTTCTGCGTGGTGGAGAACGCGGTCATGGCCGCGTTCGCCTTGTCGGGCGAACCCTGGGTGTCGGTGACGGTGACCTTCCAGCCGGCCGCCTCCGCGGCATCCGTCGCGCCCTCGATGACGGCGGCGTTCAGGGCGTCGGTGGCGACGAGGGCGACGATGCCCAGCGTCTTCTGGGCACCGTCACCGCCGTCGGCCCCGTCGGTCGATGCTGTTCCGGATGACGTACTGCACGCCGCGAGCGACAGCACGGCCGTCGTCGCGAGTGCGATCAGGGCGAACTTCTTCTTCATCGTTCACACCTCTCTGTGTGGGTAATGCGGGGGAGGGAGTTGCAAGAGCTACTTGATGGCGTCGGGGTGCTCGGAGATGAACTCCTCGACGTTGGAGGAGTCGACGACGACGCCGTCGATCTTGATGGTCTGCGGCTCCCAGTCGGTGGAGTCGGCGTGCCAGTCGAGGATGGCCTGCATGAGAGCGGCGCCCTCGTCTTCGGAGGGCTGCCAGACCACCGAGGTGACCTTGCCGGCCTGCACGTCGAGGATGCCCGGCGCGCTGCCGTTGGTGCTGAAGGTCTTCACGTCGGTTCGGCCGGCCTGGTCGAGTGCGGAGATGATGCCCTCCATCGGCTCGTCCCAGCAGGTCCAGATGCCGTAATTGCCCTGGCCGGCCGGGTGGTTGGCGAGCCAGGCCGTGGTGAAGTTCGCCGCAGAGGTCTGCTGACCCGGCACGACCACCTCGTTGTACGTGATGTTCAGGCCCGGTACCTTCTTCACCGCGTTGTCGAACTCGGTCTGATGGTCGAGACAGAGCTTGCCGGGGTGGAAGGTCAGGGCGAGCAGGTCGCCTTCGTCGCCCATCGACTCCACCAGGGCTTGGGCCGATGCGGCACCGACCGCCTCGTTGCTGGTGGTGGCGATGACGCCGTCGGCGAGCCCGCCGCCCCAGATCGCCACGGGCACGTCGGCGGCCTTCGCCGAGGCGAGGCCGGCACCGAGTGCGGTGGCCGGGTAGACGAGCACCAGGATGCCGCCGACCCCCTGCGTGGCGTAGCTCGTGATCGCGGCGTTCGCCTGGTCGGCGTTACCCTGGGTGTCCGTGACGTTGACCGTCCACCCGGCCTTCTCGGCGACTTCCGTCGCTCCGCGGATGGCCTGGAGGTTGATCGCGTTGGTACCGATGTAGGCGACGACCCCGAGGGTCTCGCCTCCCGCTGAACCCGAGGAGGTGTTCTCCGCCGGTGCCCCGCTCGAACAGGCTGTGAGCAGCACAGCCGCCGCGGCCACCAGGGCCGTCATTGCCAATCGCTTCATTGCGTTCGCACTTTCGTCGTTCGTTGACTGTGAATGGAGAGACATTGTCATGGTGATGTGTGTGACTGTATGACAATAATTGGCATTGTATGAGACGAACGCCGCGCAGTGTCAAGAGCTTGACGTGTTTCGTATGACAATCCTATAGTCAGACAAGCAACTACCGAATGGTGCAAAACGAAGGAGTTTCGACCATGTCCACACCGCCCGCGAACGCGCCGACTTTGTCCGTCTGGCAAGTGAAGTACGGCGAACGGGTCGTCCGGATGAGTGACGTCTTCCACGATTTCGAGCAGTACGGGGTGCCCGACGGCGACCTCGACATGGACTACAACTTCTGGATACTGCGCCAGGGCGAATCGATCATCCTGGTCGACACCGGTTACGACATCCCGAAGCGCGACTGGCTGGGCGAGATCAGCGTCACGCCGACCCCCGAGGGGCTGGCGCTGGTGGGAATCGACCCGGCCGATGTCGACCTGGTGATCACCAGCCACTTCCACTACGACCACATCGGCTACCTCGGCCTCTTCACGAACGCCCGGGTGGTGTCGGGGCAGGCCGAATACGACTACTGGTTCGCCAAGAAGGCCGCCGACGCCCTGGAGGGCGAGTTCACCACCGCAGAGGATCTCGCGGTGATCGAGCGCGCGGAAGCGGAGGGCCGGCTGACGCTCGTGAGCGAGGAGACCGAGGTCTTCCCCGGTGTCACCGTGTACCCGATCGGCGGGCACTGCCCGGGCGAGCTGCTCACCCGGGTGCAGACGGCGGACGGGTCGCTCATCCTCACCGTCGACGCCGCCCACTTCTATGAGCAGATCGAGCACGAATGGCCCTTCTTCGCCTTCACCGATCTCGACGAGATGAAGAAGGGGCTCAGCTTCATCAACCGTCTGGCGCGGGAGACCGGGGCCACGATCATCCCCGGGCACGACGCCCGGGTGCGCACCAAGTTCCCCGCGGCGCCCGATGCCGCAGCGGCCGTCGCGACCGTGCTGGCGTGACGATGGCGAACGACCCGGCGACCGCTCAATACGAGGTGTCGATCGCGCGCTACGGCACCCGGGTGGGGCGCCGCAGCGAGGTGTACCTCAACCACGCGCTCTACCACGAGCCCGACGACGACATCCGGATGGACTACTTCGTCTGGCTGGTGCGCGGCGAGGGCGTGGAGATCGTGGTCGACACCGGGTACTCGATCGCGGGGGGCGAGAACCGGGGGCGCACCCTGCTGATGAACCCGCCGGAGCTCTTCGCCTCCCTCGGTGTGCATCCCGAAAATGCGCCGCTCGTGCTCATCACCCACGCGCACTACGACCACATCGGCAACCTCGCGCACTTCGGCGAGTCGCCGATCGTGATCGCACGCAAGGAGCTGGAGTTCTGGTCGAGCCGCCACGCCCAGCGCGTGCAGTTCCACCACTCGGTCGAGGACGTCGAGCTGGCCGAGCTCTTCGCGGCGGTCGATGCCGGCCGGGTGACCGCGTTCGACGAGCGGATCGAGATCGCGCCCGGCATCGAGATGATCGAGATCGGCGGTCACACCCCGGGGCAGAGCGTCGTGCGGGTGCCGACGGCCGCCGGCGTCGTGCTGCTCGCGAGTGACGCCATCCACTACTACGAGGAGTACGAGAAGGACATGCCGTTCAGTTCGGTGGCCGAGTTGGTCGCGATGTACGAGGGATTCGACCGCATCCGGGCGATGCTCGAGGCCGGCGAGGTGGATCACCTGGTGGCCGGGCACGACCCCGCCACCCTCGAGCGGTTCCGCGCGATCGGGCGGAGCGACTCCGACCTGGTCGTGACCATCGGCGAACCGGCGATGGTGAACCGGTGAGCGGGCGCTTCGACGGCCGCGTGGCCGTGGTCACCGGCGCCGCCAACGGACTGGGCCGCGCCTCCGCCACTCGGCTCGCCGCCGAGGGCGCGAACGTGGTGGTGGTCGACATCGACGGCGAGGCCGCTGCGGCGGTCGCCCGGGCGCTGCCCACCGAGTCGATCGGCGTGCGGGCGGATGTCTCGAGCGAGACGGATGTCGACGCCTACGTCGCGGCGGCCGTCGAACGCTTCGGGCGCATCGACCTCCACCACCTCAACGCCGGCGTGTTCGGCACCTTCACGCCCATCCCCGACCTCACGGTGGAGGAGTTCGACCGCGTGATGGCGGTGAACGTGCGGGGGCAGTTCCTCGGACTCCGGGCGGCCTTCCGCCGCTACGCCGCGCAGCAGTCGACGGGGGCGGTCGTGGTGACCGCCTCCATCGCGGGTCTCACCGGAAGCGCCGACCTGCTCGCCTACCAGACCTCCAAGCACGGTGTGAACGGATTGGTGCACGGGGCGGCCGTCTACGGGGGCCCGCTGGGCATCCGGGTCAACGCGGTCGCTCCCGGCATCGTGCCCACCGAGCTCTTCGCCGCGGCGGCCACCACGACGGGCGGCAAGAACGACATGGAGTCGCGCGCGTCGACGACGCCATTGCGGCGCGCGGGAACAGCCGACGAGATCGCGGCCGTCGCCGCCTTCCTGCTGAGCGACGACGCCGCCTACGTGACCGGACAGATCGTGTCGGCGGATGGCGGCGCGACGGTGGTGAACACGGTGCGGCCCTCGGGCGGCGCCGGAGCGTGGGACGCGGCGGCGCACGACCGCGTCTTCTATGGAACCGAGACGAAGGACGAGCAGTGACAGAGGACAGGGTCGGGTTCATCGGACTCGGCAACATGGGCGGGCGGATGACCCGCTGCATCGTCGACAAGGGGCGGACGGTGCTCGGCTTCGACGCGAAGACCGAGAACATCGGTGCGGCCGGGGCGCAGGCTGCGGCATCCGTCGCCGAGCTCGTGGCGGAAAGCGATGTGATCCTGCTCTCCCTGCCGGACAGCCGGGTGGTCGAGGCGGTGACGCTCGGCGACGACGGAGTGCTCGCCCACGTGAGCGACGGCCAGGTGGTGGTGGATCTCAGCACCTCGGCGCCGGCCTCGACGCGCGAGCTGCACGCCCGGTTCGCCGAGCGCGGAGTCGTCTACCTCGACGCCGGGATCTCCGGGGGAGCGGCGGCGGCCGAGAAGGGACAGCTGACCCTCATGGTCGGCGGCGAGGCCGATGCGCTCGAACGGGTGCGGCCCGTGCTCGACCTGTTCGCCACAAACGTCTTCCACGTCGGCGAATCCGGGGCCGGCCACACGACGAAGCTCCTCAACAACTTCCTCAACGCCATCGCCCTGTCGGCCACGGCGGAGGTGATGGTGGCGGCGAAGAAGGCGGGCCTCGACCTCGAGACCGTGCTCGACGTGTTCAACAAGAGCTCGGGCACGAATTTCGCCACCGTCAACCGCTTCCCGAAGATCATCCACGGCGACTACCTCAAGGGCGGGCTCACGAATTCGCTGATGCTGAAGGACGTGACGCTCTACGTCGAGCTGCTCGGACAGCTCGGCGTCGCCAGCCTCAACTCCTCGGGGCCCGTCGCCAGCTTCGGGCTCGCCCGCGCGCTCGGCTACGCCGACGAGATCAGCAACACCGTGGTGGATGCCATCGGAGACGTCTCCGGCGGCATCCGGCTGCACGAAGGGACGGACGCATGATCCACATCACGCCCGAGGAGCAGGCCGGCACCGCCGGGAAGCCGGGGTCGCAGTTCACCGGAACCGCCTTCCCCTACGTCACGATGGCGCAGACCGACGGGGTCACGATCAACACGGTCGTGTTCACCCCGGGTGCGCGCACGCACTGGCACAGCCACGAGAACGGGCAGATCCTGCAGGTGCTCGCCGGCCGCGGACTGGTGCAGAGCGAAGGCGGCCCGATCGAGGTGCTGCGGGTGGGTGACACCGTCTGGGTTCCGCCGGGGGAGCGGCACTGGCACGGTGCCTCGCCCGACTCCTTCCTCTCGCACACCGCCATCTCCCTCGGCACGACGAGCTGGGAGCATCCGGTGGCCGACCACGAATACGAACCGTCCCGCGACTCCGAGGGGAGCGAACAATGATCGACAAGAACGACAGCCATCAGGACACGTTCGAGGAGGGATTGAACGTGCGCCGCGAGGTGCTCGGGGCCGCCCACGTCGACGCGTCGCTGGGTGCCACGAGCGAGTTCTCACGACCGATCCAGGAGCTCGTCACCGAGTACTGCTGGGGCATCGTCTGGACCAGCGACGGGTTGCCGCGCAAGACCCGGAGCCTCATCAACATCGCGATGCTGACCGCCCTGAACCGGTCGCACGAACTCGCCGTGCACGTGCGCGGGGCGCTGAACAACGGAGCGACCGACGGGGAGATCCAAGAGGTGCTGCTGCAGACCGCGATCTATGTCGGGGTGCCGGCGGCGCTCGAGTCGTTCCGGATCGCCGACCGCGTCGTGAAGGAGCACCACAATGCCGAGTGACGGCACGCAGGCGCCGGGCACGGTGACGGTCGGGTTCATCGGCCTGGGCAACATGGGCGTGCCGATGGTCACCAACCTGGTGGCGGCGGGTCACACGGTCGTGGCCTCGGACCTGTCTCCGGATGCACGTGCCCGGGCGGCCGCGGCCGGTGCCACCGCCGTCGAGACGGCCCGCGAGGTGGCCGCGCGGAGCGGGATCGTCATCCTCATGCTGCCGGATTCGACCATCGTGGCCGCGGTGGTCGGCGACATCGCCGCGTCGCTCGCGCCGGACTCGCTGGTGATCGACATGAGCTCCTCCGAGCCGCTGCGCACGCGGGCGCTGGCCGCCCAGTTGGCCGAGGACGGCATCCGTCTCGTCGACGCGCCGGTGTCGGGCGGGGTCTCCGGGGCGGTCAAGGGCAGTCTCACCATCATGGTGGGCGGCGAGCCCGCCGACGTCGACGAAGCCGCTGCCGTGCTCGCGCCGATGGGTCGGGTCGTGCGGGCCGGCGGGATCGGCGCCGGGCACGCCATCAAGGCGCTCAACAACCTGCTCTCGGCCACCCATCTGTGGATCACTGCCGAGGCGATGGAGGTGGGGGAGCGCTTCGGACTCGACCCGGCCACGATGCTCGAAGTCTTCAATTCCTCGAGCGGCCGAAGCGGCTCGACCGAGAACAAGTACCCGAACTTCATCCTCCCCGGCAGCTTCGACTCGGGGTTCGGCCTGCGCCTGATGCTCAAAGACATGCGCATCGCGGTGCAGCTCGGCGAACAGGTCGGAAAACCGAGCGTGCTCGGTGCGGATGCCGTGGGCCTGTGGGCGCGGGCGGCCGACGATCTCGACCCCGCCGCCGACCACACGCGGATCGCCGAATGGGTGCGAACGGCCGAGGGAGGCGCCATCGAGCAGTAGAATCTGAGATCGTATGACCGTAGTTCAATTGCAGACCGGTAGGTGACATGGCTCCGACGAATTCCCTCGCTGCGTCCTGGACGGCCGAGCCCATGGGCCGGGTGTCGGCGCCCCTGCGCGAGCAGGTGATCTCCGCCCTCCGGCAGGCGATCCTCGACTTCCAGCTGAAGCCGGGGCAGCGCCTGGTGGAACGGGAGCTCATCGAGCAGCTCGGCGTCTCGCGCACCACCATCCGCGAGGCCCTGCGCGAGCTGACCTCCGAGGGTCTCGTGACGGTGGTGCCACAGCGCGGCGCCATGGTCAGTGCGCCCTCGCTCGCCGACGCCGTGGACCTCTACGAGGTGCGGGCGTCGCTCGAGTCGCTCGTGACGCAACGGTTCGTGGAGCGGGCGACGGATGAGGAGATCGAGCGGCTCCGTGCCACCATCGACGACCTCGCCGTGGTCTCCGACAACTCGCACGACATCCGCGAGATCCTCGCCGCGAAGGACAAGTTCTACACCGTCCTGATCGCGGGAGCGCGGAGTGCGGCGTTGCAGCAGCTGCTCGAGGGCATCCAGGCGCGCGTGCAGGTGCTGCGGGCGACCTCCCTGTCGGAGGCCGGCCGTTCGCTCGAGGTGGTGCGGGAACTCCGCGCCGTGGTCGCCGCCATCGCCGACCGCGACGCCGAGAAGGCGTCCCGACTGTGTGCGGAGCACGTGCGGAAGGCCTCCGTCACCGCCCTGCACAGTCTGCGCGAATCGGAAGCGGAGTAGCCTCCGGCGGGTCATACGGTCTTCCCCTGTCTGTCACAGATCATTCGAAGGAGAAGACCATGGCACTCAGTGCTGAGCAAGAGCAGTTGAAGAAGGAGTTCATCGAGGTGCGTGGCACCTGGGGCGATTCGTGGGAGGCGATCCTGACGCTCGACCCGGGGTTCCTCAAGTCGTACCTCGAGTTCTCGGCGGTGCCGTGGCGCAAGAACCACCTCGACACCAAGACGAAGGAGTTCATGTACATCGCGGTCGACGCGGCCGCGACGCATCTCTACGAGCCCGGCATCCGTCAGCACATCAAGGCGGCGTTGGCGGCCGGGGCGACGAAGCAGGAGATCATGGAGGTGCTGGAGTGCACCGCCACCCTCGGCATCCACGCGATGAACATCGGGGTGCCGATCCTCGTGCAGGTGCTGGAGGAAAAGGGGCTGCGCACCGGGCCGGCCGAGCTCACCGACTACCAGGAGGAGGTCAAGGCCGACTTCACCCGCACGCGCGGATACTGGCACGCGTTCTGGGACGAGATGCTCGAGCTCGATCCCGAGCTCTTCGCGGCCTACACCGACTTCTCCTCGGTGCCCTGGCGCACCGGAACATTGGAGCCAAAGGTGAAGGAGCTCATCTACATCGCCTTCGACACGGCGGCCACGCACCTCTATGTGAAGGGGCTCAAGCTGCACATCGAGAACGCGATCGGCTACGGGGCGACCGCGCAGGAGATCCTCGAGGTGATGGAGATCGCGTCGACCCTCGGCATCCACGCCGTCACCACCGCCGCGCCCATTCTGCTCGAGGAGGCCGCCGCCGCCGAAGCCTAGGCTGGAGGCATGCGTTCACCGGGAAGCACCGTCGTCGTTGTGGTCGGCGGGGTCACGGACACGATCCTGCGGGAGCTGGGGCGCCTGCCGAACGTGCAGGCGCTCCGGCTGACCGAGGAGGGTGCTCCGACCCTGCGCGAGGTGCTCGGGGCTGCCAGTCGGCCCTTCCTGGTGCACGACCTCGATCCATTGGCCGCGGTGGCCGCGGCCTGGCGGGGATTCTTCGACGACCCGTCGACGCTCGGCGTGCTGCGCGTCGAGGTCGAGTCGGCGCTGACCGCCTTCGCGGCCGGCGAATCGGTGCTGCCCGACTACTACCTGGTGCTCGACCCCGAGAAGATCGACGAGGCCGAGAGTCAGTGGTGGCTCGGCGTGCTCGCCGCCATCGCTCCCAGCCGGGTGCTGCCCGTCGAGGCCAGCACCGCGGCGGTACAGCGGATGCTCGGGGCTCTGCCCACGGGACGCGCCTGGCCCGATCCGGCCGGCTGGCTGCGCGAACTCCACCTGCAGGTGCCGGACCGTGCGGGCCTGCTCTAGGGCGATTTCGGAATGATCGAGCCCACGCGGCACTTATAGATGGTGCAATAGAGGTGTGGATGCGGCCGCTCGGACGGCCGGCCCGACCGACGACTCCCCAGGTACCGAGGCTCTTGTGACGATCGATGTGAACCACCCGACCACCACGGCGACCCTGGAAGCGCGCGACGTGGAACGGATCCGCGCCGACTTCCCGATCCTGTCGCGAACGGTGAACGGGCATCCGCTCGTGTACCTCGATTCCGGGGCCACGTCGCAGAAGCCGCAACGGGTGATCGACGTGGAGCGCTCCTACTACGAGCTCAACAACGCCGCCGTGCATCGCGGCGCGCACACCCTCGCCGGCGAGGCCACCGAGCTTTTCGAAGACGCCCGCTCCGCCGTGGCCCGCTTCGTGGGCGTGGCCGACGACGAGATCGTCTGGACGTCGAACGCCACCGAGGGCATCAACCTGGTGGCCTACGGGATGTCGAATGCCTCGCTCGGGCGTGGAGGCGCCGCTGCCGAACGCTTCCGGCTGGGCGCGGGCGACGAGATCGTGGTGACCGAACTCGAGCACCACGCGAACCTCGTGCCCTGGCAGGAACTGGCGTTCCGCACCGGTGCGACGCTGCGGCACATCGGACTGGACGACGAGGGCCGTATCCGGCTCGATCAGGCCGCCGAGATCATCGGAGAGCGCACCCGGGTGGTGGCCTTCGCCCACGTCTCGAACGTGCTCGGGGCCGTCAACCCGGTGGCCGAACTCGTCGCCCTCGCCCACGGAGTGGGCGCCTTCGTCGTGCTCGACGCCTGCCAGTCGGCGCCGCACCTGCCGCTCGACCTCGCCGCCCTCGACGTGGACTTCGCCGTGTTCTCGGGGCACAAGATGCTCGCGCCCACCGGCGTCGGCGTGCTCTACGGACGCTCCGAGCTGCTGAACGCCCTGCCGCCGTTCCTCACCGGCGGTTCGATGATCACCACGGTCGGGCTCACCGAGAGCGAATTCCTGCCCGCGCCGATGCGCTTCGAGGCGGGCACGCAGCGGGTGTCCCAGGTGATCGCGCTGGCGGCCGCGGTCGACTACCTCGGCGAGATCGGCATGGACCGAATCGCGGGCTGGGAGGCCGAGCTCGGCCACCGCCTCTACGACGGCCTGACGGCGATCCCGGGCGTGCGGGTGCTCGGCCCGGCACGGGCCGACGGCGTCGAACGGGTGGGCCTGGCGAGCTTCGTGGTCGACGGCATCCACTCGCACGACGTCGGCCAGTTCCTCGACGACCGCGGCATCGCGGTGCGCGTCGGGCACCACTGCGCGCAACCGGTGCATCGCCGGTTCGGAGTGACCTCCACCACGCGGGCGAGCACCTACCTCTACAACACGGCCGACGAGGTCGACGCCGCGATCGCGGCCGTGGCCGACTCGCGCGGATTCTTCGGGGTGGCGTGATGGTCTCGAGCGAGCTGCAGAGCATGTACCAGGCGGTCATCCTCGACCACTCGAAGCAGAAGCACGGCTTCGGGCTGCACGCGGACGACGACGGATCGTCGCACCAGATCAATCCCACCTGTGGCGACGAGGTGACCCTTCAAGTGCACCGTTCCGACGACGGATCGGTCGCCTCGATCAGCTGGGAAGGTCAGGGCTGCTCGATCTCGACGGCCTCGGCCTCGCTCCTCAGCGACCTCGTGCACGACCTCAGTGACGACGAGGTGGGTGCGCGGATCGGCGCGTTCCGCGAGCTGATGCAGTCCAAGGGCGCCATCGAGGGCGACGAGGACCTGCTCGGCGACGCCGTGGCCCTGGGTGGGGTCTCCCGCTACATCACCCGCATCAAGTGCGCCATGCTGCCCTGGGTGGCCTTCGAGGACGCCCTCGGGAAAGCCGCGGCGTCGCGCTGATCGGAGCAGCCGCGCGGCGCCTCTAGGATCGCAGCATGAGCGATTCCGAGCGCCGCCGCATCGACGAAGCGACCTCCGCCGGATGGCGCGACTGGGGCCCGTACCTCGCCGAGCGTGCGTGGGGAACCGTGCGCGAGGACTACAGCGCCGACGGCGACGCCTGGCGCTTCTTCCCGCACGACCACGCCCGGTCCCGCACCTACCGCTGGAACGAGGACGGCATGGCCGGCTTCAGCGACGACCAGCAGAGCTGGTGTCTCGGCCTCGCCCTGTGGAACGGCGTCGACCCGATCCTCAAGGAGCGGATGTTCGGCCTCTCGGGCCCCGAGGGGAACCACGGCGAAGACGTCAAGGAGTACTGGTGGTATCTCGACGCCACGCCCTCCCACTCCTGGCAGCGGTGGCGGTACCACTACCCACAGTCCGCCTTCCCCTACGAGGAGCTCGTCGCGGCGAACGCTGATCGGTCGAAGGACGAGACCGAGTTCGAGCTCGTCGACACCGGCGTCTTCGACGACGGCCGCTACTGGGTGGTGACGGTCGACTACGCGAAGGCCGGGCCGCACGATCTGCTGATGCGGGTCACCGTGGAGAACGCGGGACCGGAGACCGCGAGCATCCACGTGCTGCCGAGCCTGTGGTTCCGGAACGTCTGGGACTGGGACCTCGAGCCGCCCGCGAAACCGGTGATCCGCGCATCCGGAGACCGCAGCGGCGGTGGCGACGGAATCGACACGCTGCTCGCCGCCCGCCCCGACGGTGACGACCTGGTGCTGCGGATCGACCGCACCACCGCTCCGGGAGTCGAGGCGCTGTTCTGCGAGAACGAGACCAACCGCGAGCGGCTCTTCGGCGAGCCGAACACGACGCCCTACCCGAAGGACGGCATCAACGACCACGTCGTCTCGGGTGCGGCGACGGTGAACCCGGCGCAGCGCGGCACGAAGGCCGCGTTCCACGAGACCCTGACCGTTCCCGCCGGCGGCACGCGCGAGATCCGGCTGCGCCTGACCCGTGCTGAGGATGCGCTCCCGGCCGCGACCGCGTTCGCCGACTTCGACGAGGTGCTCACGGCGCGCGAGGCGGAGGCCGACGAGTTCTACGCGGGGGTGATCCCGGCGGCCAGCAGTGCGGAAGAGAAGCAGGTGGCGCGGCAGGCCTTCGCCGGGCTGCTCTGGTCGAAGCAGTTCTTCCACTTCGACGTGCGGCGCTGGCTCGAGGGCGACCCGACCGCGCCACCGCCTCCGCCCGGCCGGCAGGCGGTGCGGAACGGCGACTGGCGCCACCTCTCGAGCCACGACGTCATCCTCATGCCCGACCCCTGGGAGTATCCGTGGTTCGCGGCCTGGGATCTGGCCTTCCACTGCGTGACCATGGCGCACATCGATCCGGAGTACGCCAAGGCTCAGCTGATCCTCATCCTCCGCGAGTGGTACATGCATCCGAACGGCCAGCTGCCGGCCTACGAGTGGGACTTCGGCGACGTGAACCCGCCGATCGAGGCCTGGGCGGCCCTGCGGGTGTTCGAGATCGACGGCGGGAACGATTACCAGTTCCTCGGCCGCATCTTCCACAAGCTGCTGATGAACTTCACCTGGTGGACCAACAACAAGGACCACGGCGACAACAACCTCTTCGAGGGCGGCTTCATGGGCCTCGACAACATCGCGCCGCTGGACCGCTCGACGCTGCCGCCCGAGGTGGGCGTGCTCGAGCAGGCCGACTCGACGGCCTGGATGGCGACCTATGCGCTGCACCTGCTCGACATGGCGCTGCTGCTCACCATGCACGACCGCGCCTACGAAGACGTGGCCACGAAGTTCTTCGAGCACTTCCTCGTGATCGCCGCCTCGGCCAACGACGCCGGGCTCTGGGACGAGGACGACGCCTTCTACTACGACCTGCTGCACCTGGCCGACGGGCGCGAGGTGCCGATGAAGGTGCGTTCGCTCGTGGGCCTCGTGCCGGTGACCGCCGCACTCGTGTTCGATCGCGGGCAGATGGGCCGCCTGCAGGAGTTCGTGCAGCGCGGCCAGGCGTTCCTCAACCGGAACCCCGGCTACCGGAAGCACGTGCACATCCGGGTCGACCCGGACGGGCAGGGCGGCGAGCGGGTGTCCAGCCTGATGGCCCTGGTCGATCCCGAACGGCTCACGCAGATCCTCGCCGGTGTGCTGTCGACCGAACGGATGCTGTCACCGTACGGCGTGCGGAGCATCTCGGCCTGGCATCGCGAGCATCCGTTCCGGGTGGAGGTCGACGGCGTCGAGGCGGTGGTGGACTACGAACCGGGGGAGTCGACATCCGGTCTCTTCGGCGGCAACTCCAATTGGCGGGGGCCGGTGTGGTTCCCTCTCAACGTGCTCATCATCGAGTCGCTGCGCGGCTACAACGCGAACCTCGGTGAGACGCACCGGGTGGAGTACCCTGCAGGGTCGGGGGTGCAGCACACGCTCGGAGAGGTGGCCGACGACCTCTCGGGACGGCTGATCTCGCTCTTCGTCGGCGGCCCCGATGCGCCACGGCCGGCGGATGCCCGCTACCCGTTGCTCTCGGCCGATCCGCGGTGGCGCGACAACATCGCCTTCTACGAGTACTACCACGGCGACACCGGCCAGGGACTGGGCGCCTCGCACCAGACCGGCTGGACGGCCCTGGTGGCGCACCTCATCGTCACGAAGCGGCGCTGACGCTCAGGAGGAGGCGCCGGCGGCGGGTGCGGGACTCCTTCGCCCGCGCCAGGGCACCGCGAGGATGACAAGACCAGCGGCCAGCACGATCAGTCCCACCACGGCGACGCCGGAGAGCACCTCGCCGAGCACCAGGGTGCCCAGGAGGGTCGCGGTCAGCGGCTCGGCGAGGGTGAGGGTGGAGACCGTCGAGGCGCGCAGTCGGCCGAGTCCCCAGCCGAAGAGGAGGTAGGCCACGGCCGTCGTGACGAGACCGAGCCAGAGCGCCATCGCGAGCCCCTGACCGGTGGCGAGCCAGCGGATGTCGGTGCTGAGCAGCACGGGGATGCTGACGACGGCGGCGAGTCCGAACACGGATCCCATGGTCGATTCCGGTGTCCAGCCGCGCTCCAGCAGCGCCTTGCTCGCCAGGGTGTAGACGGCGTAGGAGGCCCCGGCCCCGAGTGAGGCGAGGAGGCCGGGCACGCTGATGGCAGCGGAGTCGCCTGCCGCGCCCGTGCCTCCAGCGCCCACGAGGCCGCTGATGAGCACGACGCCGGCGGTGGCCACCAGGGTCGCCACGAGCCACACCGCACCCGGGAAGCGGCGGTGCAGAGCCCAGTCGAGCAGGCCCGTGATGATCGGCGCCGAGCCGAGCGCCACGACGGTGCCGACGGCCACGCCGTTCTGGCTCGTGCCAAGGAAGAACGCGGGCTGGTACGCCAGCACCCCGAGGGCGCCGATCAGGAGCAGCAGCCACGACGGCACCCGCCGCGCGCCCGAGCCGGGGATCGTGGGCGCGGGGATGCCGGAACGCGCGCCCGCGCGCATCCGGAGCACCAAGGCGACCGCGGCGAGCACGGCGCCGCCGATGAGGATGCGGGCGGCACCGATCGACACCGAGGAGGCGTCACTGGGTCCGAAGGCCTGCGCCGTGCCGGTCGTGCCGAAGCAGACCGCCGCCAGCAGAACCGCCAGGTAAGGGAGCATGGGCGACAGTGTGCCACGGATCGGGTGGGTGCCGTGGCCGCGTCGATCGTCGGGAGCAGTCCGTGATCGGTCCGGGATCAGGTCGGGATCTGCGACATCCCGATCACCAGCACGCACACCAGCGCGACCGCGGCGATGGCGCCGAAGCAGACGGCCATCAGGATGAGACGCAGCCGGCCGCCGCGCACCAGGAGCCGCACCTCCACCATCGCCACGTAGAGCAGCAGGATCACCACGATGCCGACGATCGCCACCCCGGTCGAGTTCACCTGCTGCAGCGACCAGAGCAGCACCACGGCGATGGCGGCCATCACCCCGCCGAGGATGAGCCAGATCCGTCCGGTCGACGTCGTGAGTGCGGGCTGATTGGTGACCTTCGTCGGATCGTCGTCCATCGTGCGCCTCGTCTCCGAGCGCCCCACCGCGTTCGTCTCGCCCTCCGCCGATTCTACTCCGCGGAGGCCAGCTGCCAGATGGCGACGCCGTGCAGCCCCTCGTCTTTCGCGAGCTGCATGCGGATGTTGCGGGCGGCCTCGTCCGACCACCAGAGCACGGTCCCGTCGTCGAGGGTCGCGGTCCACTCGCCCTGCTCGTCGTCGAAGACGGCGCGGTCGCCGGCGATGGCGCGGGCATCCGTGACGCGCAAGGTGGTGCCGGGGGAGCCGTCACCCGGCCAGGAGTAACCGTAAGCCCCGATGCCGAGGTCGATCTTGGCGTCGGGAACACCGGATGCGCGCAAGGCGTCGAGCGACGACCGCACCCACGGCAGACCTCCGACGGGCCCGGGTTCGCTCCAGGACGGGCCGTGCTGGTCGTAGCCCATCAGCACCACTCGCTGGACCGTGGCGAGCAGGCCGTGGAAGTCGTAGCCGGCGGCGAGGTAGTCGGCCGGGCTGGCCTTCGCCATCACAGCGATGGAGATCGGGATCTCGCCGGTCGCGGTGAGCGTGCCGCTGTCGGGCAGGGAATCGGGGCCGTGGCCCGGGATCTCGTCGAGGGCCGTGTCGAGCTCGCGGGCGAACGCGGTGAGTCCGGCGGCGTCGGCGAGGCTGAGGTACTCGAGGTCGAGTTGGACGCTGTCGTAGCCGCCCGCCTCCACCGCGTCGACCAGTTGGCCGATCACGGCGGTGCGATTCTCGGGGCTGCTGAGCAGGGCCGCGCCGATCTCGGCGGAGAAGTCCTTCGTCTCGAGGTCGTAGTTGGCGATGAGCAATTCGGCGTGCAGCCCACGGGCGTGCGCTTCGGCCACCACCTCGGCGGAGCCCTCGGGCTCGGGGATGAGGCTCGCGCCGCCGTCGGCCACCATCACGCCGTCGACGCCGACCATGGTCACCAGGCCCGCGTTGGCGGCGACGTGGCGGGCGGAATCGCCGTCGACGAGGAGGTAGCCCTCGACGCCGAATGGATCGTTCTCCGAGCTGCCGGTGTGGGTGATCCGGCCACCGGGGCCGGTCGCCAGAGGGGTCGGTGTGCCCGCCCCGCCGTCGGGGATCGGGCGGGCCGAGGGATCGAACGCCTCTCCGGCAGCCAACTCCGACACGCATCCTCCGAACAGCAGCGTCGCCCCGGCGAGCAGCACCACCAGCGCCGTGCGCACGGCGCGCAGGGGCCGGGACGTGGGCGCGGGCGAGCTCATGCTCTCATTCTGCTGTCCGGCGCACCTCCTGGCCCGGGGCGGGTCGAAGTCGGCGGTTTTTGCGGTTTTCCGATGGGGGCTTGCCTTCCGCCCCCTGAACGGGGGTAGTCTTCGACAAACGTTCACGCGATCAAGGGGAGAACCACGTGAAGATGCTTCATCGGAGACTCGCAGGATTCGGCATCGGAACGGGGGTGGTGGTCGCGGGAGTCGCCGGTTTCGGGTCGAGCGCGGCCTTCGCCGTCGATCCGGACGATCTGGAGTCGCGGGTCACGGTCGCGGGCATCACCGCGCACCTGCAGGCGTTGCAGGACATCGCCGACGCCAACGGCGGCAACCGCGCCATCGGCACGCCGGGCTACGAAGCCAGCGGGCAGTACATCGAGAGCGTGCTCACCGCCGCCGGTTACACGCCGGTGCGTCAGCCGTTCCAGGCCACGACGCAGACGATCGACGCCTTCTCGATCACGTTGCTCGGCTCCACCACCGGTACCGAGGGCGATCGCATCCCGATGGAGGGAACGACCGAGACCTCGCCCACCGGCATCGTGGACGCCGCGATGATCGCCCCGGCCACCGCCACCGGCTGCACGGCCGAGGAGTGGGGCGGAGTGGATGCCACGGACAAGGTCGCCGTGGTGAGTCGCGGTGTCTGCTCCTTCGCCGAGAAGTCCCTCGCCGCCGCCGGTGCCGGCGCGGTCGCGGTGCTCATCTACAACAACGAACCGGGGCCGCTCAACGGCACGCTGGGCGAACAGGTTCCCGAGTACATCCCCTCGGTCGGGCTGACGCAGGAAGAAGGCACCGCCCTGGTGGCCGCCCTGCCGAGCAACCCGACGGTGAGTCTCACGCTCCAGGAGACCACGACCACGGTCGACACCTTCAACATCATCGCCGAGACGTCCACGGGCCGAACGGACAACACGGTGATGCTCGGTGCGCACCTCGACTCGGTGCCGGAGGGGCCGGGCATCAACGACAACGGATCGGGCTCGGCCGCCATCCTGGAGACCGCGGTGCAGTTGGCCGCCTCCGGAGATCTCAACAACCAGGTGCGTTTCGCCTGGTGGGGTGCCGAAGAGGTCGGCTTGGTCGGGTCGACCTACTACGTCGACGACCTCGCGGCCAACAACCCGGCTGAGCTCGACGAGATCGCCACCTACCTCAACTTCGACATGGTGGCCTCGCCCAACTACGTGATCAGCGTCTACGACGCCGACCAGTCGACCTACGAGGCGCCCGTCGAGGTGCCCGAGGGTTCGATCGCCACCGAGAAGGCGTTCACGGACTACTTCGACGCGAACGGGCAGCCCTGGATCGACACGGCGTTCGACGCCCGCAGCGACTACGACGCGTTCATCGCCAACGGGGTGCCGGCGTCCGGTCTCTTCACCGGGGCGGACGACGAGAAGACGGTCGATCAGGCGGCGCTCTTCGGCGGCACCGGCGGACCGGGCATCACGCCCGACCCGAACTACCACTCGGCGGCCGACGACATCGCGAACGTGAACGCCGACGCGCTCGGCATCATGGCCGGCGCCATCGCCTCGGTGACGGCGTCGCTCGCGAACGACACCACCGCCATCAACCAGTTCCCGCCGGTCGTCGTGCCGGAGGATCCGGCGCCGGCACCCGCCCCCGTGGCCGATCCGGCTCCCGGCTCGCAGCTGGCTGCGACCGGTGCCGAGGGTGCTCTCGGCGCCGTGCCGGTGGGCGTCTTGCTGCTGGGTGCGGGTGCCGTGCTCGCGGTGCTGCGGATGCGTTCGGAGCGTGCCGGAACGCGTCGCGACTGACGCGGAGACCGGCGTGAATCGTCGGTCGTGAATTAGGGAGAAACTACTCACGCCGGACGGCGGTCGCGCGTACCTAGCGTGGGGGGATGGCACTCCGTACCCATCCCCGCACCCGGGTCGCAATCGCGGCCGCCGTCCTCTCCGCCCTCTCGTCGCTGGCCCTCGCGGTGGCGCCCGTCGCCGCTCCGACCGCCTCGGCGAGTTCGGGAGCAGCCTCGACCGTCAACGTGATGGCGCCGCTCTGGATCGACGACTGGCAGACGTCTGGGCCCCAGTGGCGGGCCTTCATCGCGTCATTGGCGGTGGCCGACGCGCAAGGCGTCGATGCGGTGGCGGTCGACGTGTGGTGGGGTGCGGTCGAGGCCTCGCGAGGAACCTTCGACTGGGCCTACTACGACAAGGTCTTCGGAGCGGTCGCCGGTGCGGGTCTCGATCTCGTGCCGGTGATGTCGTTCCATCAGTGCGGGGGCAACGTCGGAGACGTGTGCTCGATCCCGATCCCGTCGTTCGTCTGGGAGCCCTTCGAGATCTGCGGCGTCGCCGGCTGGTGCTCGAGCGTTCCGGTGGAGAACTTCTTCCGCAGCGAGTACGGGAACGACGACCGCGAAGCCCCGTCGCCCTGGGGCGTCGGCAACGAACGCACGCTGCTCGACATGCGCGACTTCATGAACGCGTTCGAAGCGCACTACAGCAGCTCGGGCACCGATTTCACCGACCGCATCCAGGAGGTGACGATCGGCACGGGGCCGGCCGGCGAACTGCGCTACCCGTCCTACGCCTCGCACGACTCGAAGGTCGCGGGCAACCCGGCGGGCTACCCGAACCGCGGCACCTTCCAGAGCTACACTCCGGCCGCCGTCACGGCGTTCGCCGACTGGGCCGTCGCCCGCTACGGCTCCGTCGCCGGTGTCGCGACGGCCTGGGGCATCCCGGGTCTGACGTACTCGATGATCTCGCCGCCCACCGACCATGAGCGGTTCATCGACTCCGGCGCCTATCACTCGATCACCTATGGGCGCGACTTCACCCGCTGGTACAACGAGAGCCTGCTGCGCCACGGCCGGGAGGTGATGACGCAAGCCATCGAGGCCTTCGACGGCGGTCTCGCCTCGGTTCCGCTGGGTCTCAAGGTTCCCGGGGTGCACTGGCAGACCATGTCGACGAGTCCGATGCAGCGGGCGCCCGAGATCGCGGCCGGACTCCTCCACACCGACCAGGCCTACAACAACGCCTCGACCTCGCACGGCTACGACGGCATCGCGAACCTCGTGCACGATCTCGACGTGAACGGCGACGGCACCGGCGTGCCCACGCACCACGTGCTCCTGCACTTCACGGCCCTGGAGATGCCCGACGGCCGCGAGTGGGACGGAACGGCCCATGCCTACTCGGATGCCGCATCCCTCGTGTCCTGGGTGGGTGCGGCCGCGGCGAAGGCGCACATCACCCTCAAGGGCGAGAACGCACTGGCCGGCAACCTCGGCAGTGTCGGATCGGCGTCGGCGCCCGGGTGGTCGCACATCCGCGACACCTTCTCGGGCTCGACCGCCTACTCCGGCTTGACGATCCTGCGGATCTCCGACGTGACCGCATCCGGCACGACGGGGCGCAGCGAGTTCGAGCGCTTCATCCGCGACTTCGGGTGAGGGTCCGGTTCAGTACTTGCCCAGGCGGTTCATCCGCGACTTCGGGGAGTGCCTGGTTCAGTAGTGGGCCAGACCGCTGCCGACGATCACGGTGCCGAGCACGAGCACGACGATGGTGGTGACGGTGGCGCTGTTGCCCTCGATCCAGATGCGCGTCTCTTCGAGTGGGCGGCGCATCCGCGACGGGTCGACGACGGCGAAGATGATCGGAGCGGCGAGGGTCGAGATGCCGAGCACCACGAACAGGGCGATGCCGACCACCACCTCGCTGACGGTGGCGCCGCCGGCGCCGATCGCCACCCCGGCCGCGATCGTGAGCAGGAGGTTCTTCGGGCGCAGCATGAGCACGAAACCGACGCCGAGCGAGGGGATCGGGCCCAGGGTGGTGACCTTCGCCATCCACTTGGCGGCACCGGTGCGCGATGTCGTGGGTCCGCCGCCGACTGCGCTCGTTCCGTCGTCGGTGGCTGTGTTCGCGCACGCCGCGGCCGTCGCGCCCGGCTGCGCGAGCGTCTCCTCGTGATGGCGACGACGGGCGCGCCGCCAGCGTGTGCCCGCAATGATGAGGAGCCCCACACCGAGAGCGATCTCGATGGTGCCGATCAGGGGGCTCTTGGTCGAGGAGGGCGCCGGCGGCAGGAGTGTCGCGACGGCGGTGAAGAGCGTGGTGAGGCCGGCGAGGCCGATGACGGCGCCGATCAGATAGGTCAGGCTCGACCAGCGTCCGCGCGGCGACAGCAGGATGAGCACCATCACGACGATAGGAACCGAGCTGAGGGCCACGCCGAGGGCGAGCGGCAGGATGTGTCCGATGATGCCCGCCATGGCGCCATTCTATGAGTCCCGGGCGCAACCGGTCTGCACCGCCCGCCCGCGCCGGTCGCGGCCGTGCGGTTATCCTGACGGAGTGACACGGTCGATGACGGACCGCGCGCTCGTCGCCGTGATGCTCGGCCGATTCGCTCGTGCGCGGTGGGGGTTCCGATTCCGCTCCCGGGCGCGATTCGACGCGTGGCAGCGGCGTCGCATCCGCTCGTTCCTGCGGCGGATCCCTGCGGCTCCGTTCTACCGGACGGACGGCGCTCAGAACGCGCTGCCGGCCGGGTCGCCCGCGCGGGAACGACCGGGCCGCACGGGTCGTCGCGCGGCGTCGGCGCGGCTCGATCAGCTGCCGATCGTCGACAAGTCGACTCTGCTCGAGCACTTCGACGAGCTGAACACGCGCGGCGTGCGACTGGCCGACGCGCTCGGGGTGGCGCTCGAGGCCGAACGCAGCCGGGACTTCGCCCCGCTCGTCGACGGTGACCTCACCGTGGGACTCTCGAGCGGAACCTCGGGTCGCCGCGGCGCGTTCCTCGTGAGTCCGCGGGAGCGGATGCTCTGGGCCGGCACGATCCTCGCCCGTGTCCTCGACCGCCGCCAGCTCGATCAGCTGCTGCGCCCGTGGCGCCCGCCGCTACGGATCGCGTTCTTCCTGCGCGCGGGCGGCAATCTCTACGAGTCGGTGGCGAGTTCGCGCATCCGTTTCGCGTTCCACGACCTGACCGAGTCGCTCGAGCAGCATCTCGCCGCACTCGACGACGCCGTCGCCCGGGGCGAGGGGCCCGACGTCGTCGTGGCCCCGGCGTCCGTTCTGGATGCGCTCGCTCGGCGAGCGCGGAGCGGATCGCTCCGCATCCGCCCCTCGCTGGTCATCTCGGTGGCGGAGGTGCTCGAACCGGAGACGGTCGAGCGGGTGAAGGCGGCGTGGGGCGTTCCGACGAGGCAGGTCTACCAGGCCACCGAGGGGCTGCTCGGCATCAGCTGCGAGCACGGGGCGCTGCATCTCAACGAGGAGTCGGTGCACGTCGAGCGCGAGTGGCTCGACGCCGACCACACCCGGTTCGCGCCGGTGGTCACCGATTTCGACCGGCGCACCCAGATCATCGCCCGCTATCGTCTCGACGACGTGCTGCGGGTTGACCCGTCGGTTCCCGAGCGCTGCGGCTGCGGACGGGTGACGGCCGTGCTCGCGGCGGTGGACGGCCGCGCCGACGCCGTGCTGCGGCTGCCCGGTGTCGACGGGCTGACCGTGGTGGAGGTGTTCCCGGATGCGGTGCGTCGCGTGATGACGGTGGGCTCCGACGCGTATGCCGATTGGCGCATCCGGCAGACCGGCCTCGATCTGCGGGTCTCGCTGTTCGAGCCTGCTCCGGATGCACCGTCGCGGGTCGCCGCTGCTCTCGGAGAGCTGCTCACGAGCTACGGATGCGCGGGCACCGTCGTCGAGGAACCCTGGGTCGTGCCGGATCCGACCGCGAAGGTGCGCCGCATCGTCCGCGAGGAGGCCCCGTGACGGCCGGCGCCGGTCCTCTGCGCGTGCTCGTCACCGGAGCGTCGGGATTCGTCGGAGGTGCCCTGCTGCGACGGCTGGCCGGCGACCCCGGATTCGAGGCGCTCGGGCTCGGTCGGAAGGCGATCGATCGTCCCGACTATCGCGTGCTCGACCTCGCCGAACCGGCCACGTCGGGAGGGCCGGAGGACCGGCTCGTACCCGATTCCCACGTCCCAGGCGCGGCCGCGAGGCTCGACGCTCTCGGGTTCCGGCCCGATGTCATCGTGCACGCCGCCGCGCGCAGCTCGCCGTGGGGCACGCGCGCCGAATTCGAGCTGGAGAACGTGCAGACCACCCGCGCGGTGGTCGAGTTCGCGACCCGGCAGGCGACGCGGCCCCGGATCGTGTTCGTGTCGAGCGCATCCGTGCTCTACACCTCGGGCGACCAGCTCGACGTGTCCGACGACGCCGTGGCCGGGCCGCGCTTCGTCAACGCGTACGCCGCCTCGAAGTACGCCGCCGAGCTGGTGGTGCGCGGGTACCCGGGGGAGTGGACGGTGCTGCGGCCGCGCGCGGTGTTCGGGCCGGGCGACACCACGCTGCTGCCACGGCTGCTCGCGGCGGCTCGGCGCGGGTCGTTGCCGCGGTTCCGCGACGGGCGTGACGGGCCCGCGATGTCCGATCTGGTCTACATCGACACGCTGGTCGAGCAGCTCGTCGTGGCCGTGACCTCGACCGCCGTCGTCGGGCAGACGGTGGTCGTCACGAACGGCGAGCCCGTGCCCCTGCAGGAGACCGTGTTCGGGCTGCTCGACCGGCTCGGCGTGCCCCTCCCGAGCCGTGACGTCTCGCGCGGCGTCGCCCGGTCGGCTGGAAGGGCGGTGGAATGGGCGTGGCGGATCGCCCGGAGGCGCGGCGAGCCGCCGATCACGAGATACTCGGTGATCGTGTACGCCTATTCGAAGACCTTCGCCGCCCGTCGCTGCCGCGAGCTCTTCGGACCGCCCGCCGTCTCGGTGAGCGAGGGCCTGGACCGCGTCGTGCACGAGCTCCTGCCGCCGGTCGACGCGGAACCGGGGGGCGATCTCGTGAGCGGCACCGACGGCATCCGGTCGGGCATCGCCGCGGTCTCCACGTACCTGTCGCCGGTCGGCGCAGAACCGGGAGCGCTCTCGTGAGCGGCACCGACGGCATCCGGTCGCGCATCGCCGCCGTCTCGACGTACCTGCCGCCGGCCACCCGCAGCACCGCCGAGACCGAGGAGCAGCTGCGGCGGCTCAATCCCGGCCTCTCGCTGCCCACCGGGCTCGTGCGCCGCCTCACCGGTGTCGAGCGCGTGCACCTGCGCCCCGACGGCTGGCAGACCTCCGACCTCGCCGTCGCCGCCGCGCGTCAGGCCCTGGAGGAGTCGCCGGGCCCGGTCGACCTCCTGCTCTTCGCGTCGGCGAGCCAGGACCTCATCGAACCGGCGACCAGCCACATCGTCTCGGCCAAGCTCGGGCTCGGCTGCCCTGTGATGGACATCAAGAACGCCTGCAACAGCGTGCTCAACGCGATGCAGGTGGCGGATGCGCTCATCACCTCGGGCCAGTACCGTCGCGTGCTCATCGTGAGCGGAGAGGAGCCCTCGCACGCCGTGCGGTGGCGGCTCGACGACCAGCGGCAGTTCCTCCGTTCCTTCGCCGGGTACACCATGAGCGACGGCGGCGCCGCGGTGCTGCTCGAACGCAGCGACGGTCAACGCAGCGACGGTGAACGCAGCGACGGTGCGCGCAGCGACGATCGCGCCCCCGGCATCCTCGGCAGCCGCTTCGTGGCGCACTCCGAACACTGGGCCGTGGGCACGCTCCCCGCCGGCGGCTCGGTGAACCCGCACGCCGAGGGCGGCAGCTACTTCGACATGGACGGCGCAGCGCTGCAAAGCGCCTTCGCCGAGGTCGGGGTCGGGCTCGTCGACCAGACGATCACCGCGCTCGGGCACCGGGTGACCGAACTCGACTTCATCGCCGTGCATCAGGTGGCGCTCTCCTATCACGACACCATCGTCGGCGTGCTCGGCATCGATCCGGCGCGCACCGTGGTGACCATCGCCGAGCACGGCAATCTCGCCTCGGTCACCCTTCCGCTCCAACTCCAGCTCGCGCGGGAACGCGGCCTCGTGGGAGACGGCAGCCTGGTGGCGCTCGTCGGGCTGGCGGGCGGGATCTCGCTCGGCGCGATGGTGGTGCGGCTGTGACACCCGACGTCGGTGTGCCCGAGGCCCCGCCCGGGGTGCGGCACGGTGCCGAGCGGGCGTGGGAGGAGCGGGTGCAGCGCACCGCGCATCCGGTCGTCTACCCGCTGCTGTCGCGCATCCGGCGACCCGTCGTGCGCGTGCCCGGGCTCGGGGTCGTGGTGACGGATGCGGAGCTCCTCCGCGGCGTGCTCCTCGACACCGCGAGCTTCACCAAGACCGGCCCGGGCTCTCCGGCCGAGTTGTGGACGCCCGTGCTCGGCCCGTCGGTGCTCCTCAACATGGAGGGACTCGACCACCTCGCGCTCCGCCGACGCCTCGGACCGCTGTTCGCGCCCGCGTTCGTGGGAGAGCTGACCCGTGCGACGATCGGCGATGCGGCCGCCACACTCAGCGCACGGCTCGTCGCGGGGGAGACCGTCGATCTCGTCGCCGAGGTGCGCGACTACGCCGGGCGGGTGATCAGCCGGCTCGTGGGACTCGAACGCGACGGCATCGGTGAGGAGCTCTTCGCGCGGGTCTCCGCCGTCACCGGCTACGTGCGGCTGTCGCGCCCTCGTTTCACTCCGACGCAAGTGGCCGCCGCGCGGGAGGTGCTCGGCGAGCTGACGCAGCACGCCCGCCGCGCCTACCGGGATGCCCCCGATCCCGGCACCACCGGCGCCGGCAGCGACACCCCGACAGGCACGACCGTCCCGGGCCGGATGCGCGAGCTCGGCCTCTCCGAAGACGAGGCCATGGGCGCAGTCGGCGCCTTCGTGCTCACCGGCACCGAGACGCTGGTGTCCTACCTGCCGCGAATGGTCGCCATCCTCGCCGACACCGGATGGCTCGACCTGCTCGCCCGCGACCGCACGCTCGTCGACGCGGCCGTCGCCGAGGGCCTGCGGGTCACCACGCCGTCGCCGATCATGCTGCGCAGCGTGGCCGCGGCGGCGTCGGTGGGCGGCGTCGCCGTGCGTCCCGGCGACCGGCTCATCCTCGCGACCTTCCTGGCCGATCGGGCCGCGGGTCGCTTCGACCCCATCGGCAACCCGGCTGCGTCGCTCAAGCAGCTCTGGTTCGGCGCCGGCGTGCACTTCTGCCTCGGCGCGCCCCTGGCGATGGCGCAGATCGGCACCACCCTGGGAGCCGTGCTCGACGCCGCCGCCGAAGCGCCGCTCCGGATCGTCGGGCGGAGCGCCCAGCGCGGCACCCTCATCCCGGGGTACTCCCGCCTCGCCCTCGCGCGCTGACGGGGCGGAGTCACCGCGGGTAGCATCGAGACATGCGTGCACTCGTCTTCAACGCCGCCTTCGACGTGTCGGTCGAGGAGGTCCCGGACCCCGAGATCCAGGCGTCCACCGACGCGATCGTGCGGGTGGTCGCCACCTGCGTCTGCGGCTCCGACCTCTGGTACTACCGCGGCGTCAGCGACCGCCGCCCGGGCAGCCGGATCGGTCACGAGTTCGTCGGCGTGGTCGAGGCCGTCGGCACGGATGTCGGCACCGTCGCCGTGGGCGACTTCGTCGTCGCCCCCTTCATGTACAGCGACGGCACCTGCCCGCACTGCCTGCACGGAGTACCCTCCTCGTGCCTGCACGGCGGATTCTGGGGCGCGCACGGCAACGACGGCGGTCAGGGCGAATTCGTGCGGGTTCCGCTCGCCGACGGCACCCTCGTGGTGGTGCCCGGCGGCCGGCCCGACGCCGCGCTCATCCCGCACCTGCTCGCTCTCTCCGACGTCTGCGGCACGGGGCATCACGCCGCCGTCGGCGCCGGCGTCCAGCCCGGCATGACGGTCGCGGTGGTGGGCGACGGAGCGGTCGGCCTGAGCGGCGTGCTCGCCGCCCGTCGGCTCGGGGCCGAGCGCATCATCGCTCTCAGCCGCAACCCCGCCCGGCAGGCCGTGGCCACGGAGTTCGGCGCCACCGACCTGGTGGAGGCGCGCGGCCAGGAAGCCGTGGGTGCCGTGCTCGAACTCACCGGGGGCATCGGAGCGGATGCCACTCTCGAGTGCGTCGGAACCGGCGAGGCCATGAACACGGCGTTCGCCATCGCACGACCCGGCTCGCGCGTGGGTTTCGTCGGGGTGCCGCACGAGGTGGTGTTCCCGATCAACATCGCCTTCGACAACAACGTGGGCCTCGGGGGCGGACTGGCGCCGGTGCGCGCCTACCTGCCCGAGCTCCTCGCCGATGTTCTGGCGGGGAGCATCCGTCCCGGCCTGGTCTTCGACCTGGAGGTCCCCTTCGAGGATCTGCCGGAGGGCTATGCGGCGATGGACGAACGGCGCGCGATCAAAGCCATGGCGCGGCTCTCATGAGTGTCACCGAGACGCCCCTCGGCGCCGCTCTCGGCTTCGGAGTCGCGGTCGCCCAGTTCGCTCCGGGTCCGGACAAGGCCGCGAACCTCGACACCATCGCCCGTCTGGCCCGCACCGCGGTGCAGCGCGGCGCCTCGCTCGTCGTGTTCCCCGAGTACTCGTCGTTCTTCGTCGACCCGATCGGCGCGGAGACGGTCGCCAACGCCGAGCCGCTCGATGGCCCGTTCGTCACCGCGCTCGGCGCTCTCGCCGCCGAACTCGACGTGCACTTAATCGCCGGCTTGGTGGCCGAATCGACGGAGGCGGCCCATTTCGCCAACGTCCTCGTCGCGATCTCGCCGGTCGACGGCCTGATCGCGCAGTACAGCAAGGTGCACCTCTACGACGCGTTCGGCGGACGGGAGAGCGACTGGGTCGAGGCCGGCCCGATCGGCACGCCGGAGACGTTCTCGATCGAGGGCGTGACGATCGGCATGCAGACCTGTTACGACATCCGCTTCCCCGAGGTGTCGCGTTGGCTGGTGGATGCCGGCGCCGACCTCGTGGTGGTGCCTGCCGAGTGGGTGCGCGGCCCCCTGAAGGAGCACCACTGGCGAACCCTCGTCACGGCTCGGGCGCTGGAGAACACGATCTACGTCGCGGCCGCCGACCAGACGCCGCCGATCGGGGTGGGCGCGAGTCTCGTGGTCGATCCGATGGGCGTCACGATCGCCTCGCTCGGCGAGCGCGAAGACGTGGCCGTGGCCTGGATCGACCCCCGCCGCATCGACGAGGTGCGCCGCGTCAATCCCGCACTCGCCCTCCGCCGCTTCGGTACCCGCGTGCTGGACTAGGACGGGGGTTCAGCGGCCCAGGCACGCCAGCTGCGCTGCGGCGCGCTCGAGTACGTCGCTCTTCTTGCAGTACGACGGGAGCTCAGCGGCCCAACCGTGCCAGCTGCGCTGCGGCGCGCTCGAGCACGTCGGTCTTCTTGCAGAAGGCGAAGCGCACGAGCGAGGCATAGTCGTGCGCGTGCTCCTCGTGCACGAAGGCGCTGATCGGCACCCCCACCACGCCGGCGAGCGTCGGCAGCTCGCGGCACAGGGTCGCGGCATCCGCGTAGCCGAGGGGAGCGGCATCCGCCACCACGAAGTACGTGCCGCCGGGTCGGGAGACTTCGAAGCCCGCCTTCACGAGCCCCTGCGAGAGCAGGTCGCGCTTGGCCTGCAGGGTGCGGGCGATGCCCTCGAAGAAGGAGTCGGGGAGGTCGAGCCCCACGGCGATCGCGGGCTGGAACGGCGCGCCGTTGACGTAGGTGAGGAACTGCTTGACGGCGAGGATCGAGGTGACCAGATCGGGCGTCGACACCAGCCAGCCGATCTTCCAGCCCGTGGTGCTGAAGGTCTTGCCGGCCGAGGAGATCGTGACCGTTCGCTCCCGCGCGCCCGGCAACGTCGCGACCGGGATGTGCGGCTGCTCGAAGGTGAGGTGCTCGTAGACCTCGTCGGTCACGATGATCGCGTCGTGCTCGTGCGCGAGCTCCACGATCAGCTCCAGCGTCTCGCGCGGCAGGACCGCGCCCGTGGGGTTGTGCGGGTTGTTGATCAGGATGATCCGGGTGCGGTCGGTCACCACCCGTCGCAACTCGTCGTGGTCGGGCTGGAAGTCGGGCCGGCGCAGCGGAACCGTCTTGTGCACGCCGCGGGCGAGCGAGATCAAACCGCCGTAGGCGTCGTAGAAGGGCTCGAGGGTCACCACCTCGTCACCGTCGTCGACCAGGGCGAGGATGCTGGCGGCGAGCGCCTCGGTGGCGCCCGCGGTCACGAGCACCTCGCGGTCGGGGTCGACGGTGAGGCCGTAGAACCGCTTCTGGTGCCGGGCGATGGCCGAGCGGAGCGCCGGGATGCCGGTTCCCGGCGGATACTGGTTCACGCCGTCGGCGATGGCGCGGCGAGCGGCGTCGAGCACCTCCCCGGGGCCGTCTTCGTCGGGGAAACCCTGACCGAGGTTGATCGCGCCGGTCGACTGCGCGAGCCCGCTCATCTCGGCGAAGATGGTGGAGGCGATGCGTCCGTCGGGAGCGAGAAGTCCGGCTCCACGCGCGGTGCGCTGCCAGGATCCGCTGATCGTCATCATTCAAACCTAGTGTGTGCCGGGGATCGGGAAGTCCGCGCCCTCACGAGCGTTAACGTGGAGGACGCAGCACCCGCATCGCGGCCGGCACGAGTCTCCTAGCTCAGTCATAACGAGACGGCAGACGGCATACAGCCGGTCCATAGAGTTCCCCCAGCTTCGGTGAGGATGCTTGCGAGTGCTTGGAAGGAGCAACACATGTCAGAGAGCACCGAGAACCCCGGCGGCATTCCGGCCGACAACGCGGGCGCCGCGAACGACGCCCAGTCCTCGGAGTCGACCCCCGAGGCACCGCAGCCCGCGGCCCAGCAGCCCGAGGCGCAGCAGCCCGAGGCGCAGCAGCCGGTCGCACAGGCCCCCGCCACCCCCGAATTCTCCCACCGCGACGACACCACCGCCGTGGTCCCCCCGATCGTGCCGACCCCGTCGACGCCGGCGCAGCCCACCGGCGCGCAGCCCACGCTGCCGCAGCCGACCTCGGTGAACCCGCACCTGGCGGGCTACCCCGCGCCGCAGGTCCCCGCCGCCGCCGTTCCGGCCCCGCCGAGCCCGTACGGCCAGACGCCCACCCCGGCTGCCGCGCCCCACTACGGCCAGGCCGCACACGGCGCCCAGAGCGGGCACACCGCGCCCACCGCCAACTACGGCAACGGCTCCTTCGGCACCCCCACGGCCGGCACCCCGCCCTACGGCGCGGTTCCCGACCCGAACTTCAACTCGGCGATGTACGCCGCGTCGGGCGCCTACACCCAGGCCCCGGCCGCCCCGGTGAAGAAGCGCCGCGGCGGGGTCGCCCTCATCGCGGCCCTCGCCATCGGCGCCCTCATCGGCGGCGCCTCCGGAGCGGGCGTCACCGCCTGGGCCGTGAGCCAGAACGGCGGATCGACGAGCAACACCGCGTCGAGCCCCACCAGCATCACGGTCAACAACCCGGATGATGCGAACCTCATCACCGCGGTCGCCGCGAAGGCCTCGCCCTCCGTGGTCACCATCTCGGTGCAGAGCGACCAGGCGGCCGGCACCGGTTCGGGCGTCGTGCTCACCGACGACGGCTACATCGTCACGAACACGCACGTCGTGACCCTCGACGGTGCCACCGCGAGCCCCCAGATCAAGGTGCAGACGAACGACGGCAAGCTCTACGACGCGACCGTCGTGGGCACCGATCCGGTGGCCGACCTCGCCGTGATCAAGCTGACCGACGCCTCCGGCCTCACCCCGATCGAGTTCGGCGACTCGTCGAAGCTCAACGTGGGCGACGTGGCCATCGCGATCGGCGCGCCGCTCGGCCTCTCCGGCACGGTCACCAACGGCATCGTGAGCGCACTGAACCGCAGCATCACGGTGGCCTCCTCGGCCGCGCCCGACGACACCGAGACCAACCCGACGCCCGACCAGGGCAACGGCAACGGCGACCAGGGTCCCTACGACTTCTGGAACTTCGACCTCCCCGGTCAGGGCGGCCAGGAGCAGCAACAGCAGGCACCCACCCAGCAGTCGAGCATCTCGCTCTCGGTCATCCAGACCGACGCGGCGATCAACCCGGGCAACTCGGGTGGAGCGCTCCTCGACTCCGAGGGCAAGCTCATCGGCGTCAACGTCGCCATCGCCAGCGCCGGGTCGAGCGACAGCTCGAGCCAGTCGGGCAACATCGGCGTGGGCTTCTCCATCCCGGCGAACCTCGTGCAGCGCGTGACCGACGAGATCATCAAGAACGGATCGGCCACCCATGGTCTGCTCGGGGCCACGGTGGGCGACGCCTCCGCGGAGGCGAACAGCACCACGGCCGGCGCGGTCATCCAGTCGGTCACCTCGGGTGGCGCCGCCGAGAAGGCGGGCCTGCAGGCCGGTGACGTCGTGACGGCGTTCAACGGGCTGCCGATCACCGACTCGATCGACCTCACCGCCCAGGTGCGCACGCAGCCGGCAGGCGGCACCGCCCAGATCACCTACACCCGCGGTGGTGACTCGAAGACGGTCGACGTGACGCTCGGGCAGCTCGCTGGGTAGGCATCCACTCCGTCAAGGCCCCCAGGGGCCCGGAATCAGGCTGGTAGGCTCGTCGTCGCTGTATCGCGGCGGCGGCCCACCGGCCTTTTTCCGTGTCAGCCGGAACAGACGAGAGCGGATGCGATGACCCAGCCCACACCGGAGCCCACGGCCGACCGGCCGGGCGTCTCCTACGTGATGCCGGTGCTCAACGAGGTGACGCATGTAGAGGCCGCCATCGCCAGCCTGCTCGACCAGGACTACACGGGCCCCTTCGACGTCATCGTCGCGCTCGGCCCCTCCATCGACGGCACCACCGAGCTGCTGGAGCGGCTCTCGCGGGTCGATCCGCGCATCCGGGTCATCGACAACCCCACCGGCTCGACCCCGAGCGGTCTGAACGTCGCGATCGAGGCGTCGCAGTATCCGATCGTGGTGCGGGTGGATGCCCATTCGCTGCTCCCGCGCGACTACACGCGGATCGCCGTGGAGACCATGCTCCGCACGGGGGCGGCGAACGTGGGCGGCATCATGAAGGCCGAGGGCACCACCCCGTTCGAGAGCGCGGTCGCGGTCGCGTACGGGTCGAAGGCCGGTCTCGGCGGGGGTGCACACCACGTCGGCGGTCAGGAAGGTCCCGCCGAGACCGTCTACCTGGGCGTCTTCCGGCGCGAATGGCTGACGAAGGTCGGCCTCTTCAACGAGGACATCCGGCGTGGGCAGGACTGGGAGCTCAACCGCCGCCTACGGGCCTCCGGCGGCGTGGTCTGGTTCACGCCGGCGCTCGTGGTGATCTACCGGCCGCGCCCGTCGCTCGAGCGACTGGCCCGGCAGTTCTTCTCCACCGGGCTCTGGCGCGGCGAACTCGCCCGCCGCTTCTTCACCGCGAACGCGCTCAAGTACTTCGTGCCGCCGGTCACCGTCACGCTCGTGCTCCTCGGGTTCGTCGCCGGGGTCGTCGGTCTGATCCTTCTCGGCTCCGGATCGGCCCAGGGCGACTCGACGCTGTCCGCCGTCGGGCTCGGCCTGACGTTCGGCTTCCTCGTGCCGATCGTGTACCTGCTCTTCGTGGCGGTGGCGGCGATCGACGCGGCCCGCCGGGGCGGCGGTCGCACGGGAGCGTGGTTTCTCATAGTCTTGCCGTGCATCCATTTCAGCTGGGGGCTCGGGTTCATACTCGGATTCCTGACGCTGACGAAGAACATCACGGCGCACACGGGAAGGTGACAGTGTCGCAATTCCCGCACGGCCGGCCCGGTTCTCCGCGCCCGGCCCGGCCCTCCTCGATCGCCGAGCTCAAGGCCGTCGCGCAGCCCCCGGAGGTGCGCGGGCGTCGCAACGCCGAGCACTGGACGGCATCGCTCTACCTCCGGCGGCTGTCGCCCTACGTCACGTGGGTGCTACTGAAGACCTCGATCTCGGCCAACGGCGTGACGGGTCTGATGATCCTCACCGGCTGGGCCACGGCCGCGGCCCTGCTCATCCCGGGCATCGGGGGAGCGGCGCTGGCCCTCGTGCTCGGCCAGCTGCAGATGCTCGTCGACTGCTGCGACGGCGAGGTCGCGCGCTGGCGCGGCACCTCCTCTCCCGCGGGCGTCTTCCTCGACAAGGTGGGGCACTACACCACCGAGTCGCTCATCCCGATCGCGCTCGGCATCCGTGCCGCCGGCTACCCGTTCGAGGCGCCCGAGGACTTCCTCTGGACCACCCTCGGCCTCCTGCTCGCCCTCGTCATCGTGCTCAACAAGGCGCTCAACGACATGGTGCACGTCGCTCGCGCGAACGCCGGGCTCGACAAGCTGGCCGACAAGCACGGCGAGTCCGAGCCCTCGCAGGCCCTCGTGGCGCGGCTGCGGCGCGCCGCCCGGTTCGTGCCGTTCCACCGTCTGTACCACTCCGTCGAGTTGACGATGCTGATCTTCGCGTTCGCCGTCGTGGGGCTCTTCATCGGTGGCGTGCTCGCCGACCGCATTCTGCTGATCGCTCTGGTCCCGCTGTCGATTCTGGCGCTGATCGGGCATTTCGTGGCCATCATGGCGTCGAAGCGGGTGCGCTCCTGAGCGAGCGGATGCCGACCATCGGTGTGGTGCTGCTGACCCAGGGCAAGCGCCCCGACGATCTGCGCCGCGGCGCCGAGTCGCTGCTCGCGCAGACGGGTGTGGAGCTCGACATCGTCTGCGTCGGAAACGGTTGGAGTCCGGTGGGATTGCCGGATGCCGTGCGCACACTGGCGCTCCCGGAGAACATCGGCATCCCGGCCGGCCGCAACGCGGGCGTCGAGCAGGTCACGGGGGAGTTCGTCTTCTTCCTCGACGACGACGCCAGCCTGCCCGACCCGTCGTTCCTCGCCGGGGCCGTCGCGCGCATCCGGAGCGACCCCGGGATCGGGCTGCTGCAACCGCGCGTGGTCGACCCGTCCGGCGCCACGAATCCGCGCCGCTGGGTGCCGCGCATCCGCAAGGGGTCGGCGACCGACTCGGGCAACGTGTTCTCGGTGTGGGAGGGCGCGACGCTGCTCCCGCGCGCCGTGTTCGACGCCACGGGCGGCTGGGCCGCTCCCTTCTTCTACGCCCATGAGGGCATCGAGCTGGCCTGGCGGGTGTGGGACCAGGGACTCCGCACCTGGTACGACGGCGACCTCGTGGCGAATCACCCCGCCATCGAACCCACCCGGCACGCGTACTACTACCGACTCAACGCGCGCAATCGGGTGTGGTTGGCCAAACGCAACCTGCCGGCCGTGCTGGTGCCGCTCTACGTGGGCAGCTGGACGGGCATCCAGATCCTCCGGTGGGCCCGGCGCCCCGCCGCCCTCCGCGCGTGGTTCCGCGGGTGGGCCGAAGGCTGGCGGACGGATGCCGGCGAGCGGCGGCCGATCTCGTGGCGCACGGTCTGGCGCATGACGCGGGCCGGTCGGCCGCCTGTCGTCTGAGCCCGCCCGTCCATCTCGATGGAGTTGCGGCCCGATGTGACGAGCGGATGGACCCTCAGCCGCCGATCAGTCAGGACTCCATCGAGTCGCACGCGGCGAAGGTCACGATTGCCTAAAGAAGAAGCCCGGGAGGGCTCATCCGCACGGCTCGGCCGGATCGTCTCGCTAGCCTGAAACGCGTGGGTGTGCTGAACGATGCGAAGCTGGGCTGGACCGTGGCGCGTGATCTGCTGCGCGCGCGGCGAGTGCGCTCGAAGCTGGCCGGACAGCTCGCCGCACGGGCGCCGCTGAGCCGACGCCGCTTCGAGATCGGTGTCTACTTCGCCGACGGCGACGTCAACCTCTACCAGATCCGGCAGTGGTACAAGCCGCTGCTCGAGCTCTCGAAGACGCACCCCGTGGTCATCCTCGGTCGCAACCCGAGCGGCGCGAGCGCGCTGCTCGACGAATGCCCGCTGCCCGTCGCCTACGTGCGCAAGGTCAGCGAACTCGAGGCCTTCATCGCTGAACAGGATCTCAAGATCGTGTTCTACGTCAACCAGAACGCGCGCAACTTCCAGATGATGCGCTACGGCCGCCGGTGGCACGTGTTCATCAATCATGGCGAGAGCGACAAGATGTACATGACCACCAACCAGTTCAAGGCCTACGATTACAGCTTCGTAGCCGGCGACGCGGCCATCGCCCGGCTGAACCGTGTGCTCTGGGATTACGACTTCGACAAGCGTGCCATCCCGATCGGGCGGCCTCAGGCCGACCACTACAGCGGTATCGTGCCGTTCGAGCGCGACGGCCGCACCGTCGTGCTCTACGCCCCTACCTGGGAAGGCGATCGTCCGGCGGCTGCCTACGGATCGATCGCGTCACACGGTGTCGGGCTCGTGCGCGACATCCTCTCGTCGCCCGACCACCGGCTGATCTACCGGCCCCATCCGCGCAGCGGTGTCCTCGACCCGGCGTACGCCGCGGCGAACCGTGAGATCGTGGCGGCGATCGCGGCGGCGAACCGTGAGGATCCCACGGCCCAGCACGTGCACGACACCGGCGCCGAGCTCGGCTGGCAGCTCGCTGTCGCCGACGTCGCGGTCGTCGACGTATCGGCCATGGTCTACGACCGTCTGGCCACCGGCAAGCCCCTGCTGATCACCCGTCCGGTGTCGCCCGATGCGGAGATCGACACCGGCGGATACCTGTCGGACGCCGAGTGGTTGCTCGCGGAAGACGCGCCCGAGGTCCGCGCGCGCATCGACCGCCTGTCGCACGACTCCGCCGCGAGGGTGCGGCTCGGCCGCTGGGTCACCCACTACTTCGGCGACACCTCGCCCGGGGCGGCCACCCGGAGGTTCCACGGGGCCGTCGAGGGACTGCTCGCGGAATGGGACCGGAACGCGGCGCTGCACGCGCGCGACGAACCGGTCGACGAGCACGACGTGTATGCCGAGCACGATGAGGAACGCCTGTAGGCGGACTGGTCAGGCTCAGCACCGGTCGACGGGCACGACGTGTGCGCCGAGCACGACGGGGAACGCCTATAGGCGGACCGGTCAGGCTCAGCTGTGCCGGGAGCGAGCGAGCAGGTACTTCGCCACGATGACGGCGATGCCCGAGATGAGCAGGAAGACGCCGGCCGTGACGAGCATCGGCGTGAAGTCGTAGCCGGTGGCCGCGAGGACCGGTTCGGCGGCGGAGGGATCGGCGTGAGCGCTGGTGGCGAACTGCCCGTCGGAGTGGGCCAGCGCCGCGGTGGCGCCGAAACCGAGGAGCGCGAGGGTGCCCAGCACGGCGGCGACGATGCGATATCTCATGACATCCCCCTCACCGTGACCGACCGACCCGAAAGCTGACAAGCCTCGACTGAACTCCCAGGCTACCACTCTGCTGTGAATCGGTCGCATTCAGATGCGGATGTCAGGAAGCTCACTGACCGTGCCGTCGCGCGGCCCGGGCGCTTCGGTGATCTCCTTGCGCTTGCGCGACGGCACCAGCTTCGTGAGGCCCTTCTTCTCTCCGTTCCGCTTCGTCTTCTGCGCCTTGTCGGTGACGGCTTTGGGCGCCTTCACGGTGATCGCGAGCTCCATCGGGTAGGTGAACGGCGGGGCGCCGAAGGCCGTGCGGGCGCTCTGGATCACCGTGCGCCCCAGCACGAGGTTGCCGACCCCGCCGATCGCCGCGCCGATGCCGAACGGGATGGCGCGCCCGATCGCATTGGCGCCCTGGCCCACGGCGAACCTCTTCACGAAGACGTTGCGCACCTGGTCGGCCAGCGGGCCCACGACGAACTGCGGCAGGCTGCTCGTCACCACCTGTCCCCAGTAAGCGTTGCGGCTCACCCCGCCCGTGGCCTGGCCGGCGATCTGCTTCAGCAGGTCACTGCCCGCCTTGCCCATCAGCAGCGTCATCACGAGTGCGCGGGCGCGGTCCGGGTCGTCGACGGCGATGCCGTGCACCTCGGTGACCGATTGTGCGAAGAGCGCGGTCGTCTCGAGGAAACCGGCGGTCTCCACGGCGCTCAGACCCAGCGAGATGCCGGTGCCGACGAAGGGGAGCATCGAACTCGCGCCGACGGCGGCACCGCCGCTGGTCACCGCGGCGACGTAGCGGCGTTCCAGGATGACGAGGAGTTCCTGCGGTGAGGCATCCGGATGCAGCCGCCGGATGCTGCGGAGGTGGGCGAGCACGACCGGGCGATGGATGCTCAGCAGTCGGTCGATGTTGCGCTCGAGTCGAGAGGACATGCTCCTACTCTGCTGTGTTCTGCTGAATAAGTGCGGGAGAATGTCGGGTTATGCGCCGAAATCGTCGGGCCGAGAAGTCGGTCGTCCAGTTCTCGATCGTCGACGCGCTGGTCGCCGGTCTCTTCGACGGTGTCTTCACCGTGGGGCGGATCGCCCGCAGCGGCACCCTCGGACTCGGCTGCGGCGACCACATGGACGGCGAGCTCGTGGTGCTCGACGGGGAGTTCCGGCTCTTCCACGGTGACGGCCGGATGACCGTGCTCGGCGCATCCGATTCGCTCGCTTTCGCTGAGGTAGTCGACTTCGAGCCGGAGAGTTCGGAGCTCGTGGAGTCGGTGCCGTCGCTGGAGGCCCTTCTGGCTGCGATCCACTCGAGGGTGGCGAGTGAGAACATCTTCCACGCGGTGCGGTTCGACGCCCATTTCGCGTCGATCAGCCTGCGGGAGGCGAAGCGGCAGTCGAAGCCGTACCTGCCGCTCGCCGAAGCGGTGCACGACCAGCGGGAGAACGTGGTGACTGATGTCACGGGCACGCTCCTGGGGTTCATCGCGCCGCGCGTTTTCCAGGGCATCACGGTGGCGGGAGCGCATTTCCACTTCGTGGACGGGAACGGAACGGTCGGTGGACACGTGTTGGGTCTCGAGGGGGCGACGGGCTCGTTGGCCGTGGAGAGCTACTCGGGTGTGTCGGTTCGACTCCCGTCGTCGGCCGAGTTCCTGGCCGCCGACCTCGACCTGGCGGGTGCGGAGGCAGACGGGGCGATCCGGCACGCCGAGACGGATCACCAGCGGTGAGCCGGCCGACGGCGCAGGACGCGCCCGCGTCCACGCCTCTGCTGGTGCCGGTGGAGCAGCCGGTCGAGATCGTTCACCTGCTGGTCTCGTCGCTGCACCGCTACGAAGGCCGGCCGGCCGACGGCCCGCTGGCCGTTCCCGCCGGCGAGATCGAGTCGCGCTCAGCGGTCGAGGTGCGGGCCGGGCTCGGCATCGTGGGCGACCGGTACTTCGGGCGGGCGGCGCACCGTCGTGCGGCGGTGACCGTGATGGCGGCGGAGTCGCTCGACGCGGTGCAGCGGGAACTGGGTGTCAAGCGTCCACTCGACGCTGCGGCCGCACGCCGCAACATCCTGCTGCGCGGTGTCGACGTGGATGCGCTGACCGGCGTCGCCTTCAGCCTCGACTCCGGCGACGGGCCGGTTCACTTCCAGGGTCATCGGGCGGCCAACCCGTGCGCGTGGATGAACGTCATGCTTGCCGAAGGCGCCCACAAGGCCCTGCGAGGGCGCGGCGGGGTGCGGTGCGAAGCCGTGACGGGTGGGGTCTTGCGGCTCGGCCCGGCTGTGCTGCGCATGTCGTAGGGGCTCGTACGCGCTGGTGGGCGCTCATCCGCGCTCGTGGGTGCCTATCGGCTCAGAGCGCGCGGAGCTTCTCCAACAGCGGCTCCGCGGCTTCGGCGAGGAACCGATCCTGACCCTCGTCGCCCACCTGCACGACGGCGATGTCGGTGAACCCCGCCTCCAGGTACGGGCGCACGCTCTCGGCGATCTTGTCGAGATCGGGGCCGCACGCGATCGACGACGACACGTCCTCGGGTCGCACGAATTGGCTGGCCCCGGCGAATCCGGCCGGAGTCGGCAAATCGGCGTTCACCGACCATCCGCCGCCGAACCAGCGGAACTGTTCGTGCGCTCGGGCGATCGCCGCCTCCTCCGACGGGTCCCAACAGATGGGAATCTGCCCGATCGACCGGGGTGCCTGGCCGCCGTTCGCGGCTGCCCACCCTTCGACCAGGGACGCATCCGGTTCCACCGCGATGAGGTGGTCGCCGAGCGGAGCGAAGCGTTCGATCGACTTGTCACCGGAGACGGCGAGGCCGATCGGCACTCCGCCTTCGGGAACATCCCAGATGCGGGCCGAGTCGACGCGGAAGTAGTCGCCCTCCCAGGTCACCAACTCGCCTGTGTGCAGCGTACGGATGATGTGCACGGCCTCCTCGAGCATGTCCTGCCGCGCGTCGACCGCGGGCCAGCCCTCGCCGACCACGTGCTCGTTGAGGTTCTCGCCTGAACCGAGACCCAGGATGAAACGGTCATCGGAGAGGATCTGCAGGGTGGCGGATTTCTGGGCGATGACCGCGGGGTGGTAGCGCATGGTCGGGCAGGTGACGTAGGTCGCCAGTTCGACGCGGTGGGTGGCCTGAGCGACGGCGCCGAGGAGGGTCCAGGCGTAGGGGGCGTGGCCCTGTTCGGTGAGCCAGGGCGAATAGTGGTCACTCGACACCTCGAAGTCGAAACCCACCTCCTCGGCCGCGACGGCATAACGAACGAGGTCCTTCACGCCGCTCTGCTCCGTCATGAGCGTGTATCCGAAGCGTGCCATCATCGTCTCCCGTCGTCAGCGATTCCGCTGGTGCGGATCTGCCGCTGTCGACGCTGCCACGATCGGGTCGACTCCGCAGCCCCTTCACAGGGCGGCCTCCGTATGCCTGGCCGGCGAGCCGGCCGGATCATTCCGCCGGCGCTCGAGCGGGTGCGGTGGAATAGGACCGGCCGTGTGGGCTGGTCCACTTCAGGTGTCGGGGCCGGTCAGGGTCTGATTCGACGGTCCAACCGGTTTCGTGTTTCAGGTGATGATGTCGCGAGCAGAGGTAGGCCAGATTCTCGGGAGTGGTGCCGCCGTCGTTCGCCCAATCCCGGGTGTGGTCGAGTTCGCAGCGGTTGGCGCGCCGACTGCAGTGCGGGAAGCGGCAGGTCTCGTCGATCGCCGCCAGCGCCAGTCGCAGTTCGGGGGAGGCGCTGTACCGATCGTGACCGCGCAGATTGTCGGCGACGGCACGACCCCAGTGCCGCGTGATCACGGTGGGCTCACCCGAGACCGGATGGGTGAGCACTCGGAGGAAGGTGGGAGCGGTCGCGGCGATCTCGCGGGCGGTGTCGGGATCGATCGACCCGTAGCCGTGGAGCTCACCCGGCTCGTCGCCGCCGGCGATCGTCGCCGCGGGTACGGTGACCATGACCGCGGCGCTGATGGACGCGGGCCGTGCCGGATTGTCAGGCGAGAGCACGAGCGTGGTCAGGGCGTCGGCGCGACGTTGAGCGTGGGTGCGCGGGTCGTCGGCAGAACGCTCGCTCCGGGCGACCTTGTCGAGCAGATCGTCGATCGCCACCGCCTCGGTGGCCGGGAGGTAGTGCGTGAGAGTGGCCATCCCGTCGCACTCGGGAGCGAAGAAGACGCTGCGGTCGTCGCGGGCCGCCTGTGCGCGCACGGTGATGGATTCCGGATGCGCCAGCTCGCGCATCCGGCGGGCCTTGTCGTCGAAGCGGTACGCGGTCTCGGTCGCGGCCACCTCGAGCAGGCGGGTCTCGAACTCGGCGCGGGCCTCGGTGGGGACAGCGGAGGCGTGGGCGACCAGGTGTCGGGTGTGCATCGCGGTCACCGTGCCATCGCGCAGGGCCGCCAGGGTGGCGGGGAAGTCATGCACGAGGCTTTCGGCGTCGTTGATCATGCGCGCCACGGTGCGTTCGGACTGGATCGTCGCGGTCGCGATCTCGGTCGCCACGAGCTGACGCTCCCTCGCCCGCGCGTCGGACAGCGAGGCCGTGGCCGGTCGCCGTTCGGCGGCCCGGGCGTCGGCGATCTTCGCGGCCTCGGCGAGGCAGACGGCCATGTCGGCGTCGAGTCGGGCGACGGCGAGACGGATCTCGCTCACCCGGTCGATGACCATGTCGAGGTGTGCGTCGAGCGCATCCACTGTCTCGACGTGATCACCGAACTGAACCTTCATGAGGATAAGTCAATCATGACCCACCGACATTGGGCGGTCGAGCCTGACGGGCTGCCGCGCGCTTCGCGCTTGCCTTCAGATGGCCGTGGGTGCGTTCCGAGATGGATGCGTTCGGGTCATGTCGGGTGCGCCTGTTGCGATCGTGGATGGGGGCGGGCTGGCTGAGAACGTACGATCTCGCCTTTGAATCTGGCACCTGCATCCGCCTTACCGGCCGGGCGCATCCCATCGTCGGCAAGCGCGGAGCGCGCGGCAGCCGGCTACCGACTACCGCGCGCCCGCGCGATCAGCTCAGCCCTCAGAAGCGGCGAGAGCCCGCAATCCGTCGACCAGCGGAGTGGTGGGGTGCCCGATCAACCGAGACAGATCCCCCGAAGTCTCAGAAAGCAGCCCGTCACGGATGTTGCCGTCGAGCGCCACCACGAAGCCCGCGGTTCCGGCATCCAGACCCGCACCGGTGAGGATCGCGAGGTGCTCCTCGGGGCTGACCGAGCGGTACTCGACCGGACGGCCCAGAGCCTCGGCTGCCGCCTCCGCGAACTCCTCGCCGGTCCAGGCGACGTCGCCCGACAGCTCGTACACCGCGCCCTCGTGGCCCGGCGTGGTGAGCACGGCCGCGATCGCCTCGGCGTAGTCGGAGCGGGAGGCGCTGGCGACGCGTCCCGATCCGGTGCTGGTGAGGAAGACGCCGCTTTCGCGAGCCTGGGCGAGCGCCGACGCATAGTTCTCGTGGTACCAGTTGTTGCGCAGAATGGTCGTCGCCAGTCCCGACGTGGCCAGCGCCTCCTCGGTCGCCTTGTGCTCGGGCGCGAGCACGAGTGCGGAGGTGGTGGCGTGCGGGGCGCTGGTGTAGACGATCCGCTCGATCCCGGCGCGCTGCGCAGCCTCGATGGCATTCACGTGCAGGGCGACCCGGTTGCCGGGCTCGCTCGCGGAGACCAGCACGAGCGAGGAGGCGCCGGCGAACGCCGCGTCGAGCGTCGCCGGGTCGGTGAAGTCGATGACAGCCGTGCGGATGCCGGGCACTTCCTCGGCCAAAGCCTCCAGCTTCGACGCTGTGCGGCCGGCGGCGACGATATCGGCGGCTGGGACTCCGCGCGCGAGCAGGTGGTCGACGGTGAGGCGGCCGAGCTGTCCGGTGGCGCCGGTGACGACGATGGTCATGGGATTCCGTCCTTTCCGCGGCCCGCACTCGCGAACCGGTCGAGGAGTGGAACCGGCGCGCATCCGCAATACTTCCCGACGGAAGGTACCCACTTTTCGGTAAGCTAGTGGCGTGAAGGAAAGCATCTGGGACGCCATCAACGCCGACTGGCCCGACGGCGACCGCACCGGCCTCGTCACCCCGTTCGCCTCGAACTGCCCGAGCCGCCTCGTGCTCGACCACGTCACGAGCAAGTGGGGCGTGCTGGTCGTGGTGGCGCTCGCACAGAAGTCGATGCGCTGGGGCGAGCTGCACCGCTATGTCGAGGGCATCAGCGAGAAGATGCTCGCGCAGACTCTGCGCGCTCTCGAGGGCGACGGGTTCGTGGTCCGCGATTCGAAGGGAACGGTTCCGCCGCGGGTCGACTACAGCCTCTCCCCGCTCGGCGAGGAGCTCGCGGCGCTGCTCATCCCGCTCGTGCGCTGGGTGGGCGACACCGTGCAGCGGAGCGCCGAAGACGCCGCCTGAACGAATCAGCGCAAGACCTAGCCTGAACGAGCCTCAGTCGGCTGCCCGGCCGAGATGCTGGTTCAGCTGGTCCGTCAGCCGCTCGTCGACCCCGACAGCCTCCCCGTCCAGCTCGGTGACCGAGACCGCCTGCCGGATGCTCGACACCAGCCAGATCGCATCCGCCCGCCGCAGATCGCTCGCGCGCAGCCGCACGGCATCCGTCTCGTAGCCGTAGGTGCGCAGAAATTCGAAGGCGCGACGCTGCGTCGTTCCGGGCAGGATGCCGAGTTCGGCACTCGGCGTGGAGAACCGGTTGCCCTCCCGCAGCAGCACGCTGGCGGTCGGCGCCTCGAGCACGAAGCCGTCGGAACTGATGAAGATGACGTCGTCGGCCCCGCGTCGCTGCGCCTCCCGGATCGCGGCCGCATTGACGGCGTAGGACAGCGACTTCGCCCCTTGCAGCAGCCACGGCGAGGTGGCGGCGACGTCGTGGCGGTAGCCGCGATCGAGAGTGACGACCCTGACCCCGGTGCGCCGCACCTCGGTGAAGTCGCGCGCCGGCTGGGCGAGCACCCAGGCGGTGGGGATGCCGGTGCCCTCGATACCGCGCGTCATCACGAGCTTCACGGCGAGAACGGGAACGGGCGGATGCGTCGCCACGGCCGCGGCGACGGCGGCGCGCCAGACCACCCGGTCGGGCTGCGGCAGATCGAGCAGCCGGGCCGAATCGGCGAAGCGAGCGAGATGGGACTCCAGCGCCGGAATACGGCCGTCGGCCACCAGGAGCGAATCGAACACGCCGTCTCCCCGGGTGACCCCGAGGTCGAGCACGCTGAGCTGCGGCGCGGCGGCGTTCGCGAAGTGGAAACCGGCGTCGGTGCTCAGCCCGGAAGCCGAGCCGTCGGCATCCGTTCGTCCGTCGGTTGCACCGATGACGGGTCGGGTGACCAGAATGAGGAGGGGGACGGACACAAGTGTCAGTGTCCTCCGAATCGCGGCGGCGGGAAGCGGAACTCGCCGGGAAGAGATAGACCGGAGCCATGAGCCAGAACGAAACCCCGACTCACGACGATCCTGCCGGCCACACCGAGCAGGTCGAGATCGAGCGCAAGTACTCCGTGGGCGAGGAGCTCCCGCTGCCGGACCTCTCCGATGTCGGTGGTGCGACCGGCACCCTGGTCGACTCGGCGGTCGCCGTCGACGCCGTCCAGCTCGAGGCGGTGTACTTCGACACCGCCGAGGGGGCGCTGGCCCGCCAACGAATCGCCTTGCGCCGTCGCCGCGGCGGGCACGACGAGGGTTGGCACATCAAGCTCCCGGCCGCCGAGGGCCGCACCGAACTGCAGTGGCCGCTCGGAGTGGGGCAGCACGAGACCGACGACGTCGTCGTTCCGCTCGAGGTTCTGGCACCGGTGCGCGTGCACGTGCGCGATCATCCGCTCACCCCGCTCGCCCGGGTGTCGACGTCGCGGCGGGTGACCGACCTCCTCGACCCCTCCGGCGCCCTCGTCGCGGAGATCGCCGACGACACCGTGTCGGCGACGGATGCGCGCGAGGGCACCGTGCGCCTGTGGCGGGAGTGGGAAGTCGAACTCGGCCCGGCTGCACCCGCGACCACGGAAGGCCGCACCGCGCTGCTCGACGAGATCGAGGCCCGCCTCATCGCCGCGGGAGCGACCGTGTCGCCCAGCGTCTCCAAACTGGCTCAGGCGGTCGGGCGCACCGGACTCGGCTCGCCTCTGACGAGCGCGTCGTCGAAGTCCGGCGGCAAGGGATCGGGCTCGCCTGCCGCCTCGCGCGTGCTCGACGGCGTCGCGGAACTCGTGGGGCAGGTGGTCGCCCTCGATCCCGCGGTGCGCGCCGACCGGCCGGACGCCGTGCACCAGCTGCGCACGACGGTGCGCCGCCTGCGCAACGTGCTCGCCACGCATCGCGACCTCTTCGATCCCGCCGCCGTCGACCAGGTGCGCAACACCCTCTCGCGCTTCGGCGCCGTGCTCGGCGAGGTGCGCGACCTCGAGGTGCGCGCCGAATGGGCGGCGTTCGCCCTCGATGAGCTGGAGACCGATCGCGGCGTCGACGATCCGGATGCCCGCCGCCGGCTGGTCGACGACACCCGCGCCGAGCACGACGAAGCCCACGCTCGACTGGTGACCGTGATGAGCGGCTCGGTGTACTACCGCTTGCTCGACGCCCTCGACTCGTTCACGGGAGATGCACGGGTGGCTCCGGATGCCCCGCACCAAGTGAAGAAGGAAGCCCGGCGCACCCTGCGCAAGGCCGGCAAACGCGCGCTCGCGCGGTCGGTGAAGGAGCGGGAGGCGCGACGTGTGCTCGGCCCGGACATCGTGGCCGCCGCAGGGGCGCTCGGCGCCCTGCACGATTCGCGCAAGGCGGCACGACGACTGCGTCACGCGGCCGAGTTCGCGACCACAGGAGCGGCCGGAGTGCTCGGCGCCCACGCCGAAGCGGTGGGTGACGCCGCCGAGGAGCTGCAGGACGCTCTCGGCTGGCACCGCGACGCCTCCCTCTTCGCGGAGTACATGCTGCTGACGGCGCGGCGGGCGGAGGCGGCGGGCGAGGCATCGTTCACCTACGGCGTGCTCTACCAACGCTCGATCGACCAGGCGCGTCGCGCCCTCGCCCTGGCGGAGGACGCCCGGCGCGCCTTGAAATCGGCCCTCTGACCGCCGTGCCGCTGCTGCCATAATCGGGCGTAGCGGTGTGCGAGGAGGCGCGGATGTCGGACGACACGCATGAGGGCGGCGACAGCCACGCGCGGGCAGTCGTCGACGACGACGAGCACGGATGGTCGGCGGTGGCCACCGAGTGGGCCGGCCTCTGGGGCGGCTTCGCCGAACCCGTGCGACGCGTCCTGATCGCCGAGGCGAAGATCGGACCCGGAAGCCGTGTGCTCGACGTGGGGTGTGGCAGCGGTGAGTTCCTCGCCACGCTCGCCGGCGCCGGAGCGGTGGCCGCGGGAATCGACCCCGCACGCGGGATGGTGGGCGAGGCCAGGCGCCGGGCACCGCAGGCCGAGGTGCGGCTCGGAGGCGTGGACGACCTGCCCTGGGCCGACGTGTCGTTCGACGTCGTGACCGCAGTGAACGCGCTGCAGTTCGCCTACGACACCCTGGAGGCCCTCGGGGAGATGATCCGCGTGGCAGGGCCGGGAGGCCGGATCGCCGTGGCGAACTGGGCCGATCGGGCCCACAACGACATCGACACGGTGGAGATCGCGGTCGCGGCGGCCGACGGCGAGGAACCCCAGCCCGACGGCGATCTCCGCCTCGAAGGCGGGCTGGAGGAGCTCTTCCGCGACGCGGGACTGGAGGTGCTCTCGGCCGGGCTCGTCGAACTGCCGTGGGAGGCCGAGGACGACGACGCCCTCGTGCGGGGCGTGCTGCTCGGCGCTCCGCCGGAGGAGCGGCGCGCATCGGCCCCGGTCGTGCTCGCGGCGGCGCGTCCGTTCGTCCGCCCCGGGGGTGGGTACCGCCTGCTCAACGCCTTCCGGTACGTCGTGGGCCGGGTTCCCGACTAGGCCTCAGGCGCCGCGGAGCCGCTGCTCGGCGGCCAGGCGGAGCATCCGGAGCCGCTTGTACGAAGCGGCGAGCCGGGAGACCAGGATGGCCGCGACCACGATCGAAACGGCGGAACCCAGCAGCACCGCGAGAGTGCCCTCGTCGGCGACCTCCGGAGAATCCGCGAAGGCCAGCTCGTTCATCAGCAGCGAGACCGTGAAGCCCACCCCGCCGAGCGCGCCCGCCGTCACGAGCCCCTGGAAGGTCAGGTGCGGGCGGCGTTCGCGCGGGCCGACGAAGCGGGAGAGCCATCCGCCGATCGAGATGCCGATCAGCTTGCCGACGGGCAGCGCCACCAGGATGCCCCAGAACGGTGCGGCCAGCTGGTCGGGCGCGACGGCGGGGATCGCCACCAGGGCCGCTGAGAATGCGAACAGCGGCAGGATGACCCCGTTGGTGACGGGTTCGAGCGCGTGCCGCACGTGCAGGGCGGGCTTCCGCACCATCACGAGACCCAGCGCCACGCCCGCGATGGTCGCGTGCACGCCGGAGAGGTACACCAGCGACCAGGTGACCAACGCGACGATGACCAGGGCGACAGCCACGAGCATCCGGAACCGGGTGCCGAGCAGGCGGCTCAGCAATCCGAACACGGCGACGCCGACGGCGGCGAAGACGAGCATCAGGAGGTTTGGGTCGGCCGTGAAGAACACCGCGATGATGAGGATGGCCACGATGTCGTCGAGGATGGCGAGCGCCAGGATGAAGATGCGCAGCCGCGACGGGATGCCCTTGCCGAACACGGCGAGCACCCCCAACGCGAAGGCGATGTCGGTGGCGGTGGGGATCGGCCAGCCGCCCTCGTATCCGGAGCCGGCGGTGAAGGCGAGGTAGACGAGAGCCGGCACGATCACTCCGCCGAGGGCCGCGATGGCAGGCCGAACGGCCTTCGACACCGAGTTCAGCTGGCCCACCGTGAACTCGTTCTTCAGCTCCACCGCCACCACGAAGAAGAACACGGCGAGCAGGCCGTCGCTGATCCAGTGGCCGACCGACAGGTCGAGCGGGGTGCCCGGGATGGCGAGGTGGGCGTCCTGCAGCGCCATCAGTCCTGCACCGAGCGGGCTGTTCGCGGCGAGCAGGCCCAGGGCTGCGGCGGCGAGCAGCAGCACGGCGGCGACGCGCTCGGAACGGATGAGAGTCATGCGGGGTCCTTGCTGCCGCCCGGGCGGCTCGACGACGAGAGTGAGCGATCGTCGACCGCCCGCCGACCAGACTTCCCGGCGCACCGCTGCCCAGGTTACCGGTTTCGTGGCGCGCCCGGTGTAGAAAGAGCCGACGCCGAAAGCTAAGGACACCCCATGACCCTCCTCGTCGACACCGTCTTCGATCTGGACGCGCTGCTCACCGACGAGGAGCGCGACTGGCAGCGGCGGGCCCGCACCGTCGCCTCGGAGCGGATCCTGCCCGTGATCGAGGACGACTTCGAGAACGCCTTCTTCCGCCGGTCGCTGGTGCCTGAACTCGCGGCCGAGGGATTCCTCGGCATGCACCTGGAGGGGTACGGCTGCGCGGGCGCCGGAGCGGTGGCCTACGGATTGGTGTGCCACGAACTCGAGTCGGCCGACAGCGGGTGGCGCACTTTCGTGTCCGTGCAGGGCTCGCTCGCGATGTCGGCCCTGCACAAACACGGCTCCGAGGAGCAGAAGAGCGAGTGGCTTCCTCGGATGGCGCGGGGTGAGGCGATCGGATGCTTCGGGCTCACCGAACCCGCCGGCGGCAGCGATCCGGCGGCCATGACCACACGCGCCCGTCGCGACGGCGACGACTGGGTGCTCGACGGGGTGAAGCGCTGGATCGGCCTGGCCTCGATCGCCGACGTCGCCGTGATCTGGGCGAAGGATGCCGACGAGGTGGTGCGCGGCTTCGTGGTGCCGACCTCGACGCCGGGGTTCACGGCCACGCCGATCGGCGGCAAGCTCTCGATGCGCGCGTCGATCCAGTGCGACGTCGTCCTCGACGGTGTGCGGCTCCCGGCCACGGCGGTGCTGCCCGGTGCGCGCGGTCTCTCGGGGCCGTTCGCCTGCCTCAACGAGGCGCGGTACGGCATCGTCTGGGGAGCGATGGGCGCCGCGCGTTCGTGTCTCGAAGCGGCGCTCGGCCGCGCCCGGACGCGTGAGGTGTTCGGGGCTCCGATCGGGGCGCGGCAGCTCGTGCAGGCCAAGCTCGCCGACATGCTCGTCGAATACGAGAAGGGAATGCTGCTCGCCCTGCATCTCGGGCGCCTGAAAGAGAACGGCACGCTGACGCCCGCGCAGATCAGCGTCGGCAAACTCAACAGTGTGCGCGAGGCGCTGACAATAGCCCGCGAGGCCCGCGCGCTGCTCGGCGGGGACGGGGTCACGAGCGAGTTCCCCGTGATGCGCCACCTCGCGAACCTCGAGTCGGTGCGCACCTACGAGGGAACCGACGAGATCCACCAACTCGTGCTGGGCCGGGCATTGACGGGGCTCGCCGCCTTCAGCTGAGCTCGCCCACGCGCTGCACCGCGCCGTCGTCTACGAGCAGTAGGATCGTGGCCGATGAGTTCTCCTGAGCCGCCTGCGCGACCCGTGTTCCGAGCCGATGTGCAGGGCCTCCGGGCCGTCGCCGTCGTCGCTGTCATCCTCAACCACGTCATCGGCTGGCCCGCCGGCGGCTTCGCCGGAGTCGACGTGTTCTTCGTCATCTCCGGCTTCCTGATCACCGGACTCCTCCTCCGTGATCGCGAGGAGCACGGGCGTGTCTCGCTGCGCACCTTCTACGCGAAACGGATGCGCCGCATCCTGCCCGCCGCCGTCACCGTGCTCGTCGCGACATCCGTCGCCGCGTATTTCCTGTTCAACCGGCCGCGGGCGGTCTCCACGTGGTGGGACGCCGTGTCGTCGCTCTTCTTCGTGTCGAACTGGCGGTTCGCGGCGGAGGGGACCGACTATTTCCACGCCACGGATGCGGTCTCGCCGCTGCAGCACTTCTGGTCGCTCTCGGTGGAGGAGCAGTTCTACCTGGTGTGGCCGTGGCTGATGCTGCTCGTGCTGGCGGTGGCCGCCCGATCGGTGCGCGCCTCCGGAACGCGGGTGCGGATCGCTGTGGGCGTGGCCCTCGCCGTGATCGTGGCGGCGTCGTTCACGTACGCCCTCTGGGAGACGGCGACGAGCCCGGCTCCCGCCTACTTCTCGACACTGTCGCGGGTGTGGGAGCTCGGTGTCGGTGCGCTGCTGGCCGCGGCGGCGCCCGCCCTCGCCCGACTGCCGTCAGCCCTGCGGGTGCTGGGCGGCTGGATCGGGCTCGCGGGCATCCTGGCGTCGTTCTTCGTGATCTCGGCCGACACCCCGTTCCCCGGTCCGTGGGCCGCGTTCCCGGTGCTCGCGACCGCGCTGGTCATCGCGGCAGGCGTCGGCGGCCGGCAGCGGCATCTGCTGCCGCTGGTGAATCCGGTGAGCGTGTTCTTCGGGAACCTGTCGTATTCGCTCTACCTCTGGCATTTCCCGATCCTGGTGTTCCTGCTCGTGCTGATGCCGGAGCAGACGACGACCGTGACGTTGATCATCCTGGGCCTCACCCTCGCCGTGTCGTTGGTGTCGTACTTCCTGATCGAGCAGCCCCTGCACCGCTCGCCCTGGCTGGCCGGGCGCTCCGCCGGCGACCGGGAATCCCGCCGCGAGGCGTGGCAGGGTTGGCGGGAACGGTTCGGCGCGCAGTTCATCCTGTCGTCGCTCGGGCTCGTGGTGATCGTGGTGGCGGTGGTCGTGAGCGCCCAGGTGACGCTGCGCGGCGGGCCGTCGGCGGCACCCGCTCCGGGCGAGCCGGTCGCCGCCGCGCCTGAGGACGGCTCCGGGTCGGGGGACGGCGCGCAGCCGGCGACGAACCCCGAGGACGAGCTCCAGGCGCAGCTGGCGTCGGCGGCCGCCGCGACGTCCTGGCCCGGCGACCTCTCGCCCTCCCTCGACGACGCGATCGCCACCGGGTCGGGTTCCAACCCCGCGCGCGCCTGCTTCGACATCGGTGCGACGCCCGACTTCGGCTCGTGCACCTGGGGGAGTGGTGACGCCCCGAACCATCTGTACCTGGTGGGCGACTCCGAGGCGCTCTCCTATGCCCCCGCGTTCAAGGCGCTGGCCGAGTCGAGCGACGGGCGATGGAAGATCACGACCGTGGGTCTCTACGGGTGCCGCTTCACCGACGTCCTGATCCAGAACGACGGCGCGGGCGTGATGGATGCCTGCCAGCAGCGCAAACAGGATGTCGCGTCCCGCATCACGGCCGACGCCCCGCAGCTCGTCGTGGTGGCCAATGCGTACGCGCTCGGCAAGGCGAGCGACGGGCGCCCGTTGTCGACGGCGGACATCGTGGCGTCGACGGTCGCCGAGGCCGCGAAGTACGGCGCCTCCGGACGCCTGGTGTACCTCGCACCGCCGCCCCTCGGTGCTTCCCTCGGGCAGTGCTACTCGCCGGCGACCAGCCCGCAGAACTGCAACGTCGGCATCGATCAGGCCTGGCAGGACTTCCAGGCCGCGACCTCGGCGGCCGCAGCGGCGAGCGGTGACCACGTGATCAGCTCGCTGCCCTTCAGCTGCGTGAACGGGGTCTGCCCGGCCTTCGCCGGCACGCTGCCCACCAAGTACGACACGGTGCACCTCACGCCGCAGTTCGCGGCGACGCTGGCGCCGTCACTCCGCTGGGAACTGGCGGCACAGGGTCTGTACTGAGTCCCACATCCGGCCCGGGCGACGTACAGGCGCCGCCCGAACCGACCGGGTGCTAAACCGGAGGGGTGTTGAGAGGGAACCAGTCGGCGTACTTCTGCTCGGATCGAGCGGCGTCGTCGCCGGGGAGCAGCGTGCGCTCGCCCAGCAGGGCGCCGAAGTAGCGGGCATCGGGATCGGCGACGACCTCGCGGGTGTCGCCACGGAGGGCGAGTCCGGTGCGGATGAGGTCGTCGAGCCCGAAGACCTCCGGACCGGCGACCTCGTGGATGCCCTCGACGGGCTCGCCCACGGCGACGCGACCGACCTCGGCGGCGACGTCTTCACCGGCGATGGGCTGGATGAGCGCGTGCGAGAGGTGCACGACGCCGTCGACGGTCGCCGCGTCGGCGATGCTCTTCACGAACTCGAAGAACTGCGTGGCGTGCACGATCGAGTATGGGAGTCCCGACTCGGTGATCAACTTCTCCTGCGCGATCTTGGCGCGGAAGTAGGCGCTCTCGGAGAGACGGTCGGTGCCCACCACCGAAAGGGCGACATAGTGCTTCACGCCCGCGGCACGGGCGGCGGCGACGAGGTTCATGGTGGAGGTGGTGAAGAAGTCGAGCACCGCCTTCTCCTCGAACGAGGGCGAGTTCGAGACGTCGACCACGACATCGGCGCCGGCGAGCACCTCGGCCACGCCCTCGCCGGTGAGGGTGTTCACGCCCGAGTTGGGGGAGGCGGGAACGGCCTCGTGCCCGTGCTCGGTGAGCTTTGCGACGAGCTTGGACCCGATGAGCCCGGTTCCTCCGATGACGACGATCTTCATGGTCTTCCTCTTCCGTTTTCCGTTGTTGTCCGTCTCGTGCACCGCCGCGGTCATCCACGGCCGTCCCGAGCTAGGACCGGGGGCGAGGAGGTTCTGTGACGGACCGATCGGAGTTCGTGGTGCCGGGTCGCCCGGCAGTGGCGGCTCGTGCGGCGGTGCGCTCGGCGCGGCGCGCGGCACGGCGCTCCCGCCAGGTCATCGCCGCCCGGGCGGCTTCCTCCCGAGCGCGCTCCTCGTCCCGGGCTCGGCGGCGGGCCTCCCGGCGTTCGCGCCACCGCTCCACTTCGGCGTCGACGTCGCGCGTCGCGGTGATCACGGGTGGTCCGCCCTGCAGCTGCCGCCGGGCCTCGACGACCCGGCGGTTGAAGTCGGTCAGCAGCTCGCGCACCGCGCGTTCGGAGCCGGCTTCGTCGATCCGTTCGTCGAGGGCGGCGTCCTCCGTCCGGAGCGTCAGTGCGGGCGGCCCGAGTCCGGTGAGGCGTTCGCGTTCGATCTTGCGGCGGATCCACCAGTTCGGATCGTAGGTCTCGGTGAGATGGGTGAGCGGCTTGCCCGCGCCGGGGAGGTCGTCGAAGTCGCCGCGGCGCATGGCCTGCCTGATCTGGATCTCGACGAACTGGGCGCGCTGCTCCATCGTCGGGGCGCCGGCGTCGTGCGTCTCGTCGTCGCGCTGCGCGTCCGCGGTTCCACCCGCGTCGGCGGCGGTGTCGGCAGCGGGCTCCGTGTCGGCAGCGGTCTCCGTGTCGGCGTCGAGCTCCCGCGAGAGCCGGTCGACCTGGTACCGGGCGGCGTTCACCCGCGAATCGCTCCGCATCCGATCGTCCACGCCTTCCAGCCTAAATTCCGTGCGGGCATCCGTCGACCCGCACCCGTCCCGGGGACGGGTCGTCTAGCCTGGAGCGGTGGTGGAAGTCGTCGTGCCCCCGTTGAGAGTCGGTGCCGGAGTCGTGCTGCGGATGCTCCGGGCCGACGACGCGGGACGCCTGGCCGATGCCTACCTGCACAACCGCGAGCACCTCGCGCACTGGGACCCGGTGCGCCCCGCCTCGTTCTTCACTGAGCCGGGCCAGGCCACCGAGATCGACGGGGCGCTGCAGGCCTGCCTCGCCGGCCTGATGCTGCCCCTGGTGCTCGAGAGCGATGGGGAGATCGTGGGGCGGGTCACTCTCACGGGCATCGTGCGCGGAGCGCTGCAGGGCGCGAGCCTGGGCTACTGGATCGACGCGCGGTTCGTCGGCCGGGGCGTGATGAGCGCGGCAGTCGCCGAGGCGATCCGGTTGGCGCGCGAGGAGTTGGCGTTGCATCGCGTCGAGGCGTCGACCCTGCCCGAGAACGCCGCCTCGCAGGCGGTGCTGCTCCGGAACGGATTCGAGCGGATCGGCTACGCACCGCACTACCTCAAGATCGCGGGCCGCTGGCAGGACCACGTGCTCTACCAGCGCATCCTGCACGACTGAGCCGCCGGAGTCCGCGCCGTTCAGGGGGCGAAGACGTACTCGGCGGGGTCGAAATGCCGCAGGGCGCGACCGAAGGCCACGGCCGTGCCGGGCCAGACCGTCGTGTTCACCCCGCCGGCGTCGAGGTAGAAGCTGGTGCAGCCGCCGACGCTCCAGACCGCCTTGCCCAGTCGTCGGCGAAGCCGTGCGGTGTAGCGCGCCTGCGCCTCCGCTCGCGGTTCGAGAGAGCGCGTACCCTCGCGATCGAGCGCTTGAACGGCCTGCAGTACGTAGCCGATCTGCTGCTCGATGACGTAGACCATGCTGTTGTGCCCGAACACCGTGTTCGGTCCGATGAGCAGGAAGAAGTTCGGGAACCCGGCCACCGTCGTGCCGCGCAGTGCCGCCATGTGCGGCGACCAGCGATCGGCCAGCAGCACCCCGTCACGCCCGCGGATGCGCGCGGCGACAGGCGGACGGGTCGCGTTGAATCCGGTGCCCGCGACGAGCACGTCGGCACGGTGCCTCACGCCGTCGGCGGTCACCACCTGGTCGCCCTCGACCGCGACGATGGGCGAGGTCACCAGATCGACGTTCGGTCGGGCGACGGCTGGGTAGTAGGCGCTGGACAGGAGGATGCGCTTGCAGCCGATGCGGAAACGGGGCGTGAGGCGGTCGCGGAGGCCCGCATCCGGAACCTGTCGCGCCAGGTTGCGCAGCGACATCCGTTCCACCACGCGCCCGATCGGGGCGAAGCGGAACCCGGCGAATTGGGCGTCGGTGCGCCCGAAGATGAACCGCCGGGCCGCCCGCTGCAAGGGGGGGTACCGCTCGAACCAGCGCCGGCGCCGGGCGGACGTGCGCGTGTTGCGGCGGGGGAGCACCCAGAGCGCCGAGCGCTGGTAGACCGTGACGTGGTCCGCGATCTTCTGCAGCTCGGGAACGAATTGGATGGCCGAGGCGCCGGTGCCGATCACCGCGACGTCGGCTCCCGACAGCTCCACATCGTGCCGCCACGCGGCCGAGTGGAAGCGCGGGCCGGCGAAGGAGTCGAGGCCCGGGATGTCGGGCCAGGCGGCCTCGACGAGTGGCCCGGCGCCGCTCACCAGAACGCTCGCTTCGATCGCGCCGCCGCCCGTCTCGAGCCGCCAGACGCGGCCTGCCTCGTCCCACGAGGCGGAGAGCAGTTCGGTGCCGCACCGCAGCCGAGGCGCGAGATCGAAGCGGCGCACCACGTCGTGCAGGTACTCGAGGATCTCGGGCTGCGGCGAGTAGGCCCTCGTCCAGGCGGGGTTCGGCGCGAAGCTGAAGGAGTAGAGGTCGCTGCGGATGTCGCACTGCGCCCCGGGGTAGGTGTTCTCGCGCCACACGCCCCCGACGTCGGCGGCCCGCTCCAGCACCACGAAGTCGTCGATGCCGTGCCGTCGCAGCTGCGCGGCCATCCCGAGCCCCGCGAAGCCCGCGCCGATGACGGCGATCCGCACCTGCTCGGTCATCCCGCCTCCCGCTCGTCGTCTGTCGTCGGGCTCCACGTGGCGGTCCGCGTGGTGCTCCGCGGCGAACATCCCACCACGGCCGCGCGGTGTCAAGAGGGTCGATGCTCGGCCGCAAGGGGTTGGGGGAGGGCGACGACCGTGCCCATGATGAAAGGGATGAACGGGAGCGGGATGTCGGACGGTGTGACCCTCGAAGGCGGCTCCTGGTGGGAGCCGGCCGATGCGCGACTCGACGACCGCTACGAGGAGGCTCTCGCGGCGGCCGGCGACGTCGGTGCGGCACTCGACCTCGCGCGGCGCCTCGGGGAGTCGGTGCCGCGACCCGGGAGCGGCGAGACGGTCCGGTACTTCGAGACCCTGGCGACGCTGGCGGCGGCCGATGTGACCGTGGCCCGGGTCGTGGAACCGCACCTGGATGCCCTGGCGATCCTGGACGAGTGCCCGGTTCCAGTGGACCTGGCAGCCGTCGGTGCCGGTTCGGACAGCACCTGGGGCGTGTTCGCCGCGGAGGGTCCGGGCGTGCGGCTCGAGGCCACGGCGATCGAGGAGGCCGGCGAGGAAACCTGGCTGCTCGACGGCACGAAGCCGTGGTGTTCGCTCGCCGGGGTGCTGAGCCACGCGCTGGTCACCGCGCACGTGGGAGCGGAGCGCCGGCTGTTCGCCGTGGCTTTGAGGCAGCCCGGCGTCACCGCGCACGCGGAGGCGTGGGTGGCGCGCGGGTTCCCGGATGTGCCGAGCGGGCCGACGGACTTCTCCCAGGTTGCCGCGGTGCCCGTGGGCGACCCCGGCTGGTACCTCGCGCGGCCCGGCTTCGAGTGGGGCGGTATCGGGGTGGCGGCCTGCTGGTTCGGCAGTGCGGTCGGTGTCGCGCGGCGGGTCATCGACGCGGCGTCCAAACGCGACGACGACCTCTCCGCCCTGCACGCCGGCCGGGCCGCGACCGCCCTGGCATCCGCGCACGCGGTACTCGCGTCGGCAGCCCGCACGATCGACCGCTCGGATTCGGATGTCGCTGAGCGCGGAGCCGCCGCGGGCGCACCCCGCGCTGTCGGAATCGCCATTTGTTCTGGCGACGCTTCGCGGGACGCGCGAGAGCGGGCGCTGCTCGCTCAGGTCTGTCGTTCCGTGGTTCGCCGAGTCTGCGACGACGTGCTGCGCGAAGCGGCTCACGCGCTGGGCCCGGCACCCTTGGCACTGGACGCGGCCTACGCGGCCCGCGTGGCCGACCTGTCGCTCTACCTTCTCCAAGACCACGGCGACCGCGACGAGGCCCGCACCGGCCGGATGCTCGTCGAGGCGCTCCGATGACGGCCGCCACCTTCTCGCACCGCGACGACGGCACTCCCGAAGCGGAGTGGCAGCGCGCGTTCGCCGAGCGGATGCCGCAGCCGCCCGAATGGGAATCGTCCTTCTTCGAGGATCTCGGCCACCTGATCGTGGTGGCCGCGCATCCCGACGACGAGACGCTCGGCGCGGCCGGTCTGCTCGCCCGGGCCGGGGCATCCGGAGTGCGCGTGACGGTCATCGTCGCGACCTCGGGGGAGGGCTCGCACCCGGGCGCGGTCGACGGACGGATGCTCGCCCGCCGGCGTGAGGACGAGACGCGGTCGGCCGTGGCCGAGGTCGACGCGGGCGCCACCGTGCACTTCCTCCGATTGCCCGACGGCGGATTGTCCGAGCACCGCTTCGCCCTTGCACAGGCCATCGCCGACACGGTCGGTCCGACTGCGATGGCCGCAACGGCACATCCCGCCGCCGGGGACGAAGTCGAGTCTGCGACGGATCGGTCGCGCCTCCCCGACGCGGCTGCGAACGCAGGGCCCAGTGCCGCGGTCGAATTCGGCCTTGGCACCGCGGGGGCGGGCCGTCCGGGCCGCCTCGGGCGGCACTCTGTCGAGCGGCCCACAGACGCGCGCGACGACCGGCGCGGCGCGACCGTGATCGTGGCGCCGTGGGCGGGCGACCGGCATCCCGACCACGCGGCCGCCGCGCGTGCGGCGCGCGATGCCGCGGAGGCCGGCGGACTCGAGCTGCTCGAGTACCCGATCTGGCTGTGGCACTGGGCTCGGCCCGACGACCCGGACGTTCCGTGGTCGGAGTTCCGCACCCTCACCCTCGACGAAACGCACCGCGCCGCGAAAGCTCGTGCCGTGGCCGCCCACGTCAGCCAGGTGCTCTCGCTGGGAGACACACCTGGCGAGGAAGCGCTCCTGCACCCCGGCATGCTCGCCCACTTCGCCCGCCCCTTCGAGGCCTTCGTCGTGTCCCGCCCAGCCGCCGAAGACATCCCCGAATCGCCAGAATCTGCCGCTATCGGGGAGCCGATACCGACGAGATCCGGCGACTCGGCGCCGGCGCGGTCCGTCGCGCCCACCGTGCTGCACGATGACGGGGTCGCGGCGGAGTACTTCGACGAACTGCACCGGGGCGCGGAGGATCCGTGGGGGTTCGAGTCGCGGTGGTACGAGGAGCGCAAACGCGCCGTGCTGCTCGCCTCGCTGCCGGATCGTCGCTATGGCGAGGTGCTGGAGGTGGGATCGTCGACCGGCGTGCTCTCCCGCGCCCTGGCCGGGCGCACATCCGATCGCCTCGTCGGCGTCGACGTCTCCGAGGTCGCCACCGAGCGTGCTCGTGCGCGTAACGCCGATGTGCCCGTCGCGACCTTCGAGCGGATGCACGTGCCCGCCGAATGGCCGTCGGGAACGTTCGATCTCGTCGTGGTGTCCGAGGTGGGCTACTACCTCGACCCGCCGGATCTCACCGGCCTGATCGAACGCATCCTCGGCTCGCTCACCCCGCTCGGCGCCGTGATCCTCTGCCATTGGCGGCATCCGGTGGCGGGACGGGCGATCGACGGCGACGGCGTACACGCGGTCTTCGCCGATCGGCCCGAGTTCACGCGCCTCGCCCGCCACCTCGAGGAGGATTTTGTGCTCGATGTGCTCGTGCGTGCACCCGGCGAATCGGTGGCGCGGCGGGAGCGGATCGTATGATCCGCTCGATCGGCGTGGTGATGCCGGCACGTGACGAAGAGGTGCTCCTTCCGGGCGCGGTGGCGGCGGTGCTCGCCGCCCGCGCCGAACTCGTGCGGCGCGAACCGGAGTGGGCGGAGCCCGGACGGGTGCGCATCGTCGTGCTGCTGGATGCCTGCACCGACGGCTCGCTCGCCGTCGCCCGCTCCTTCGGGTCGGCGATCGAGGTGCTCGAACTGGATGCCGCCAACGTGGGCCGGGCGCGCGCGGCCGGTGTCGACCACGTCATCAGCAGGTCTGGCGAGCCCGGGGCCTGCCGCGATGCCGGCTCCACCGACGCGCGTCCCGGCCTGTGGATCTGCACCACCGACGCCGACACCGTGGTGCCCGATCACTGGCTGCTCGACCACCTGCAGGCCGCCCGCGACGGCGCCGAGCTGGCGGTCGGCCGCGTCGTGCCACGGGCGGCTGACATGGACCCGGCCCTGCTCGCCGCGTGGCGACGCGAGCACGAGGGTGCCGGCCGGCACGTGTACGGCGCCAATCTCGGCATCCGGGCCGACGTCTACCGAGCCGTCGGCGGATTCTCGTCGCTCCGCGTGGGGGAGGACGTCGAGCTGGTGCGGGCCGCCGAGGAACGCGGGGCGGTCGTGCTCGACCTGCCCTTCTCGGTGGTGCAGACCTCGGGACGTCGCGAGGGACGCACGCCCGGCGGCTTCGCCGGCTACCTCCGCACCCTCGCCGACTAGGCGCGGTCGCGCGTCATCCCGCCACGGCGGTCTGATCCGCCCCCTCGCCGAGTAGCTGCGGTCGCGTCATCCCGCCACTGCGATTTCATCCGCACCCTCGCCGAGCAGCTGCGGTCGCGTCATCCCGCGACCGCGGTCTGCCCGAGGTGCTGCGCCAGTTCGTCGAGCGCGCTGTTCCAGCCGTCATAGAAGCTGCCGTCACCGATCATCCCGTCCACACCGCGGATGTCGAAGGTGAGCCGGGTCAGTTCGCCGAGCGACTCGATGGTGACGGTGACGACCGGCTGGTCGTCGGAATCGTCGTCGGGCGAGCCCCAGGTGAACACGAGCCGCTCGTTCTGCACCAGCTCGCGGTAGACACCGCCCGTGGGGTACTCCTCGCCGCTCTCGTCGTGCACCATCGTGTAGGTGTAGCGGCCGCCCACCCGGGCGTCGACGCTCACGCTCTCGCGCGGCGTGTGCATGCCGGCCGGATGCCACCACTCGGCCACCTCGTCGGGATCGGTCCAGGCCCGCCAGATCGCCTCCGGCGTCGCGTCGTACTGTCGCACCAGCGTGAATCCCTTGTTCGTGTCGATCATCGTGCTCCCTCTCGTCGTGACTGGTGGTTCATCAGGTGGTCGCCCAGGAAATCGAGGCGTTCGTTCCACTCGGCACGGTGCTGCTCCACCCAGGCCCGCGCGTCGTCGAGTCCGGCCTCGCGGATGCTGCATTCGCGCCATTGCGCGTTGACGGTGCGCACGATGAGTCCGGCGCCCTCGAGCACAGCGAGGTGCTGCGAGATGGCCGGGCGGCTCATCGAGTAGTTCGCCGCCAGTTCGCCGACGGTGATCGGACCGGTGCGCAACCGCGTCAGGATGTCTCGCCGCGTCGGATCGGCCAGCGCGCCGAACACGAGGCTGAGTTCATCCGTGGCAGGCATGTAAGCAAATCCTTACGTAAGTGGACGGTTACACGATACGCCTGTGCCTTCCGGGTGTCCAGACCTGGCGGTAATAGAGCCTCGCGCCCCCGAACTACCGCCGCTGCAGCAGTTCCCGCTTGCGAGCCTCGGGAAGGAAGGACGCCTCGACGGAGTTGCGGGCGAACAGCTCCAGCTCGGCATCGCCCAACCCGAACGCGCCGCGGATCGCCCGCAGGTTGTCGTCGAGGTAGCCGCCGAAATAGGCGGGGTCGTCGGAGTTGATGGTGACGAGGATGCCGGCGTCGAGCATTCGGCGCAGGGGGAACTCGGCGATCGACGGGATGACACGCAACCGCACGTTCGAGAGGGGGCAGAGGGTGAGCGGGATGCGGTCCGCGGCCAGGCGGGCGACGAGCGCCGCATCGTCGAGAGCTCGGTTGCCGTGGTCGACGCGTTCCACCCCGAGCACGTCGAGGGCCTCCCAGACGTAGGACGCCGGACCTTCCTCGCCGGCGTGGGCCACCGCGTGCAGCCCGGCCTCGCGCGCCCGGTCGAACACCGAGCGGAACAGCGACGGGGGGTAGCCGACCTCGGCCGAGTCGAGGCCGATGCCCTCGATGGCGAAGCCGCTCTCGAGTACGCGGTCGAGCATCCGTTCAGCCGAGTCGACCGGCTGGTCGCGCAGCACGCAGACGATGATCGACGCGGTGATGCCGGTCTCGGCGCCCACCGCCGCGATGGCGCGGTGCAGCCCGGCCAGCACGACGGACTCCGGGATGCCGCGAACCGAGTGCGCCTGCGGATCGACGAACATCTCGGCGTGCACCACCCCTGCCGCACTGGCGCGCCGCAGGTAGGCCGCACCGAGGGCCTCGAAGTCGTCTTCGGTCTGCAGCACCTGCATGTTGGCGTAGTAGAGGTCGAGGAATGACTGCAGGTCGCTGAAGTCATAGCGCGCGGCCAGTTCGGCTTCGTTGGCGTAGGGGAGGGTGATGCCCTTCGCCGCGGCGAGCTCGAAGATGGTGGCGGGCTCGAGGGTGCCCTCGATGTGCACGTGCAACTCGCAGAACGGCAGGCGGGGGATGGTCGTGTCGGTCATGAGCTCCTCAGTCACCGAAATCGTAGCGCTGCACCGAACTTCTTGCCCCCAAACGCCCTATTCTGCGCGTTTTGGGGCCTTTAGGGGCAAGAATTTCGCGGGAGGGGGAAGGGGAGGGGGAGCGGGGCGCGGGGTGCGCTGGGCGAGGAGGACGCCGGCGAGTACGAGGGCGGTGCCGAGAGCCTGGGGGAGACCGAAGGTCTCGCCGGCCACGAGGGTGCCGAGGAGCACGCCGGTGACGGGGTTGAGTAGCCCCACGACGCCGACGGTTCCGGCGGGTAGATGTCGGAGCCCGGTGAACCAGCACACGAAGGCCAGCGCGGTCGCGATCACCGCCACGTAGGCGAAGGCCGCGACGGCGGCCGGGTCGAGCGCGGGAACGCCTCCCTCCACGATGAGGGCGAAAGGCAGCACGAGGAGACCGCCGGCGATCAGCTGCCAGGAGGTCACCGCGAGGATCGGCTGCCCGCCCGCCCACTTCTTCGTGAGCACGAATCCGACCGAGGACATCAGCATCGCGGCGAGCGAGGCGACGACGCCGAGCGGGTCGATCGCTGCCGTGCCGTCGAAGAGCATGAGGCAGACCCCCGCGAACCCGGCGACGGCGCCCAGCACGGAGAGCCAGTGCGGCCGCTCGGCGAGCAGCGGCCAGGCCAGGAGCAGGAGCACGCCCGCCGACGTCGCCATGACGGTGGAGGCGACGCTCGAGGGCAACAGCTGCGACGCGAGGTACACCAGCACGAAGAAGGCGCCCACGTTGAGTGCGCCGAGCACGAGCGACTTCCACCACCACTCTCCACGCGGCCTCCGCCGGGCGATCAGGAGCACCAGGATGCCGGCGGGCAGGGCCCGGAGCACGGCGCCCCAGAGCGGCGAGTCCATGGGCAGGAACTGGCGCGTCACGAAGTAGTTCGAGCCCCAGGCGATCGGCGCGATCGCCGTGACGAGTAGCCAGCGCCATTTCGCTTCCATGGAAGCTACTATAGCTTCCGGGGAAGCTATAGTGAACGCATGGCTGCAGAACTCGACCGGGTGGCGCGAATCCAGGCGGAATGGCGCCGGGAGCGGCCCGACCTCGACGTGGCTCCGCAGGGTGTCATCGGGCGACTGCACCGATTGGCGGCGCAGCTCACCGGTTCGCTCGTCGAGGTCTACCGGGAGTTCGGCCTCGGTGAGGGCGAGTTCGACGTGCTCGCCACCCTGCGCCGGGCCGGTGCGCCTTTCGAACGGGCGCCGGGCGAACTGGCCGAGCACACGATGGTGACGACGGGGGCGATGACCAAGCGGATCGACCGGCTCGCCGAGGCCGGGCTGGTGGTTCGTCGCGCGGCCGAGAACGACGGCCGCCGTCGCGTCGTGGCGCTCACGCCTCGGGGGCTCGCCCTCATCGACGCGGCGTTCACGGCCCACATGGCCAACGAGCACCGCCTGCTCGAGCCCCTCTCGGAGGCCGACCGCACGGCACTCGAGGGCATCCTCACGCGCTGGCTCGCGGCATCCGGAACGGACTGAGTCGGGGCCGGGCCGAGGACGGCACAATGGAGGCATGGGCGACACGACGGACTGGACGAAACCGAGCACCGGCCTCTGGGCGACCCTCGGGCATCCGCACACGGCGGCCGCGATGGCGGTGGACGGAATCGACTGGATCTGTCTCGACGCCCAGCACGGACGATTCGACGACGCTGCGATGCTCGACGCGCTCGACCACCTCCGACTCCGGCGCACACGGGTGCTGGTGCGGGTACTGGCGGCGCGCGACGACGTGATCGGCCGAGCACTCGACGGAGGTGCCGACGGGGTGATCGTGCCCCTGGTGTCGAGCGCAGCGGAGGCGGGCGAGTCTGTCGCGGCGGCGTTCTACCCGCCGATCGGGCGACGCAGCTGGGGACCGATGATCGATCCTGCGCCGAATCCGGCGCAAGCGAACGAACACGTGCTCTGCGCCGTGATGGTGGAGACGGCGGAGGCTCTCGACCGGGTGGAGGAGATCGCCGCCACGCCTCACCTCGGCATGATCTTCGTGGGTCCGTTCGACCTCTCGCTCGCGCTCGGCCTCGACTTGGAGGAGATGATCGACGACCTCGACACGAACAGCCCGCTGCAGCGTGTCGTGCGGGCCTGCCGGTCGGCCGGCATCGCCGCCGGGGTGTTCGCGGGAGCGCCCGAGCGGGCGAGTCGCCTGCGGCGGCACGGCTTCGACGCGGTGTCGATCTCGACCGACGCCCGCGTGCTGGCCGACGGCGCTGCTGCTGCGGTCAGCGCCGCCGGCCCGCGCGGATGATCGGTCCGCGGATCCGCGGTTCGGTTACGACTTCGGCGACGAGGGCGATTCCACCACGATCGCGCCGCTGATGATGTCGGCCTTCAGCCGGTCGACCTCGGAGACGATTGCGGGATCGACGCGGTCCTCCCAGTCGTGCAGCGGAGCGATCCCGACGCCGTCGTTCTCGAGCGTGCCGACGTACGGGGTGTTGTCGAACTCGCCGTTGCCGGCCGCGGTGGTGACCTCGTCGGCGGCGTTGGTGAGGTTCTTCAGCACCGAGGTGAGGTAGTAGGACTGGTTCTCGGGCGCCGCATCGTAGGCGTCGTTGTTGACGCCCAGCACGCCGCCGTCGATGTTGCGGTCCTTCATGGCCTCGACCGTGGCGAGGAACAGCGATCCGGCCACCGGCATGATGATGTCGGCCCCTTGGTCGAGCAGTCCCTCGCTGAGGGTCTTGGCCTGCACCTGGTCGTCGAAGTTGCCGACGAACAGGCCGTCCTGCGTCTCCTTGTCCCAGCCCACGACCTTGACCGAGGCGCCGTGTGCCTCGTTGTACTTCGCGACGCCGTCGACGAAGCCGTCCATGAACACGGTGACCGAGGGGAAGGGCATGCCGCCGAAGGTGCCGACGACGCCCGTCTTCGAGGCGGCGGCCGAGAGGTAGCCGGCCAGGTAGGCGGCCTGCGCGGTGTCGAAGAGCACCGGCTTCACGTTGTCGACCTCGATCGGGGTGCCGTCGTCGTCGGAGACGGTCGAGTCGATCAGCGCGTAGTTGACGTCGGGGTTGTCGGCGGCCGAGTCGCGGGTGGCCGCGGCCAGCGCGAAGCCGACGGTGACGATGAGGCTGCAGTCCTCGTCGACCATCGCCGAGATGTTGCCCGCGTACTGGTCTTCGGAGGTCGATTCCGCGGTGCGGGTCTCGACGCCGAGGGCATCGGCCGCCTTCGCGACGCCGTCGTAGGTCAGCTCGTTGAACTGGCCGTCCTTGAAGCCGGTGAGGTCCGACACCGCGCAGGGCAGGAAGCTCCCCGCGCTGTCGGTACCGCCGTCGGTCGTCGAGGCTTCGGGCGCCGTGCCGCACGCGGTCAGCAGCAGGGTGCTGATCGAGAGGGTCAGCGCCAGGCCGATCGTGGTCTTTCTCGCCTTCGGATTCATCGTGTTCTCCAGGTTTCGCTTGTGTTGGCGTGTGGTGCAGGAGTGGAACGGATGGAGCGGTGGTGCGGGTGCAGGTACGGGTCAGTGGGGGTCAGGGAGCCGGGTCTGGGCGGCGAGGCGGTCGCGCATCCGGATGCGCGTCGACTCGTCGAGGAAGGCGGCCTCGATGCTCGCGGCGTCGAGCCGGTCGAGGGCGGCCTCGTCGAAGCCGAGCACCGAGGAGAGCAGCGAGCGCTCGGCGGAGAGCAGTGACCCGGTCTGCACCGGGTTGTCGTCGCCGAGCACGACGTCGACACCGGCTGCCGCGAAGTGGGCTCCGGGATGCGCCTCCACGGCCGGGATGGCACCGGTGTACCAGTTCGAGGTGGGGCAGATCTCCACCACCACGCCCTCTCCGGCGATCCAGGCCAGGGACTCCGCGTCGGAGGCCAGATGCGCTCCGTGACCGATGCGCGTCGCCCCGAGGAGTTCGACCGCCTCGCGGGCGGCCTGACCGGGCGCCGACTCCGCGGCGTGGCAGGTGAGCCCGAGCCCCGCGGCCCGCGCGATGCGGAAGGGTTCGACGTGCGGTTCGAGCGATGGATACAGCAGTTCGTCGCCGGCCAGGTCGAAGCCCACGACCCCGGCGCCGGCGAAGCGGGCGGCCGCGCGGGCCACGGCGGAGTTCTGCTCGGTGCTGTGGTGACGGAGGGCCGCGATCACGAGGCCGGCCGGCATCCCGGTGCTCGCCGTTCCTTCGGCGATGCCCTCGCACGCGGCGGCGACCACGTCGTCGAGGGTCAGGCCTTCCGAGACGTGGGTGGTCGGGCCGAAGCGCAGCTCGAGGTAGTCGCCGCCGTCCGCCGCCGCGTCCTCCACCGCCTCGCGGGCGATCCGGGCGATGTTCTCGCGCCGGCCGAAGAAGGGGTAGCTGGCGGCCACCTTGCGGAGGTACACGGTGAGGTCGGCCGGGCCGGTGAGCTGCAGGGCGTGATCCCAGCCTTCCGCCGGAGCGGGGAGCCCCAGCGGACCGGCGAGCTCAGCCGCTGTGGAGGGGCGGAGCCGCCCTTCGAGGTGGCTGTGCAGATTGATCAGCATCGGATTCTCCTTCTCGCCTCGGTCGTCAGAGCGCCAGAAGCCGCTCGAGCAGGTGCGGAGCGAAGTCGTCGGTGAGTTCCAGCACGACGCGCACGTGCGCATCCGGCTGGTCGGGGAAGCCGAGGAAGCGGCCGCGCAGGTCGCAGATGGTCTGGCCGCGGCCGGGACCGTCGGTCGCGTCGACCACGACGTGCACCCGCGGTGCCACGGCGGGCACGACGGCCCCGACGGCGAGCGCGGCGGCGAGGGGATCGTGCAGCGCCGAGCGCCGCTCGCCGTAGAACGTCGCGTTGAAGTCGAAGTAGAAGTCGAGCATGCCGCCGAGTGCGGTGGCGACAGGGCGACCCGAATCGAGCAGACGCATCCGGTCGGCCTCGAGGAGCGGATTGCTCAGGGTCACGTCGAGGGGCACCAACGTCACCGGCCACGGTGCCGCGAGCACGAGAGCCGCCGCTTCGGGGTCGTTGCCGATGTTTGCCTCGGCGACGGGGGAGATGTTGCCCGGCACGAGGGCCGCGCCCCCCATGATCGTGACGTCGCGCACGAGCTCGGGGAGCCGCGGTTCCCGCCGCAGGGCTTCGGCGAGGTTCGTCAGCGGGCCGATGGCGAGGATGCGCAGCTCGCCCGCCCACTCGTGCGCCAGCGCGATCAGCAGGTCGGCAGCGTCCCCCTCGACGGGCGCGGTGCGGGCGGCCGGGAGCGGGTGGTTGCCCAACCCGTCGTCACCGTGCACGTGCGCGGCTCCCTCGGTGAACCGTCCCGCCAGCGGATGCGCGGCCCCCACCGCCACCGGGCAGCTCGCGCCGGCGAGGGCCAGCAGGTCGAGCGTGTTGCGGGCGGCGCGCGCCGAGGAGACGTTGCCGCTCACCGTGCCGATGCCGACGAGTTCGATCTCCGGCGAGGCCACGAGATAGCAGAGCGCCAGGGCGTCGTCGATCCCGGTGTCGCAGTCGACGTAGAGCGGCGTGCGGCCCGCTGCGGTCATCGGGTTCCTCCTAGCTGACGAGTATGATGATGGATGTTATACGTCCAATGTGTCAATCATGTTTCCCGGATCGTGATGCGGATGCCGCGGGCGCGCATCAGGTCGCTGCCCGCGGCATCCGGGGTCAGAGTTCCAGTCGCACGGCGGTCTCGAGGGCGGCTTCGATGCTGCGCGTCCACCCCTCGGCGAGCGCTTCCTTCACGCCGTCGTACAGGCTCGTGCCGTCGAAGAGGTTGCTCGATGCGGCGCAGATCATGCCGGCCCGCACTCCGCGGAGCCGGGCGACGACGTAGAGTGCCGAGCTCTCCATCTCGACGTTGAGGATGCCGAGCGAGTTCAACTGCGCGATCCATTCGGGCCCCTCGGCATAGAACGCGTCGTCGCTGACGTTGAGGCCCGAGTGCACCGCGGTGCCGGTGCCGGCAGTGAGTTCGCGGGCGACGTCGCCCAGTTCGGTCGCGATGCGAAGATCCGGTACGGCGGGATAGCCCGGATGCGCGTACGCGGCCGTCGTGCCGTCGTTGCGGAGCGTGCCTTCGCTCACCAGCAGATCGCCCGGCTTGATGCCCGGCTGCAGCCCGGCGGAGGAGCCCACCCGGATGAGCGAGGTCACGCCCACCCGGATGAGCTCCTCGGCCGCGATCGCGGTCGACGGGCAGCCCATGCCGGTGGAGGTCGCCGTGATGTGCCGACCCTTGTACCAGCCGGTCATCGTGAGGTGTTCGCGTTGGTGGGCCACGGTCTTCACGTCCGTGAGGAACTCCGCGATCAGCGGCACCCGGAACGGGTCGCCCGGCAGCAGGGCGACGGTCGAGACCTCGCCCGGCGCGACGCCGATGTGGTACTGCCGTTCGCCGACTCCGACGGTGCTCTTGTCGACCGTGCTCGACGTCATGGTTGTCTCCTCGTGCTCGAAATCCGTGGGCGTGCCTCGAGGGTTTCCTCGATGTGGTGAGTATGATGTCATACAACCACCGACGACTTCGAGGGGTTCAGATGACGACGACCGTTTCCGCATTGCGACTCGACCCGCTCAGCGTGCCCACCGGTCAGCCGCTTCGCGTGGCCGTCTACACCTCGCTCGCCGACGCCATCCGCGGCGGTCGGGTCGAGCTCGGTTCCCTGCTGCCCAATGAGGCGGAGCTCGGCGTGGCTCTCCGTGTCAGCCGTACGGTGGTGCGCGAGGCCCTGATGCTGCTCGAGGAAGACGGCCTCATCCGCACCCGGCGGGGGATCGGCCGATTCGTTGCCGAGGCCCTTCCGCAGGTGGGGCTCGAGCAGTTGCGACCGCTCGAGAAGGTGATCGCCGAAGGATCCGGCACGGTGACGGTGGAGCGGATGCTCGAGGAGCTCCAGCCCACCTCCGACTTCATCACGCGCGGGCTCCAGGTCGATCCGCGCACCCAGGTGTGGGTGCAGGAGAACGTGGTGAAGCGCGACGGCGAGGCGGTCGCCCAGCTGCTCGAGATCATCCCGTCGGGCGAGGTGCTCGCCGAGCGCAGCCCGGTGCTCGCGGCCCGGCTCGAGGAGACCCGGGCCGAGGGGCGGAGCCTCCTGGCGGCGGTGATGGACATCATCGGGCCGGCACTGGGCCCGGCCGTCTACGACGTCACCGTCGGGCGCGCGGGTGCCGAGCGCGGCAAGGGGATCGGGCTCAAGGCCTCCACCCCCGTGCTGGTGCTGACGCACAACGTGCTGCTCGACGGCAAGCCGATCTACCTCGCGAAGAACCTCATCACCCATGGGTTCGGCACCCTGACGATCGCTCAGTCCTCGACCTAGTCCGGCGGATGTCGGAGGCCATGTGTACGCTGTTCACATGACCGAGCAGACCACGGCCCCGGCGCACTGGAAGCGGAATACCGCCCTGTTCCTCAGCGGGCAGACGATCTCCCTCTTCGGGTCGATGATCGTGCAGTACGCGGTGATGTGGTACGTCACCTTCGAGACGCAGTCGGGCTTCGCGGTGGCGCTCTACGCGGTCGCGGCGTTCCTGCCGCAGGGCATCATGTCGATCTTCGGTGGTGTCTTCGCCGACCGCATGAACCGGCGTGTGCTCGTGATGCTGGCCGACGGCACCATCGCGGCCGTCACCCTCGTGCTCGCCCTGCTCATGCTGAACGGGGTGACGGATCTGTGGATCATCCTGCTCGCGGTCGGGGCGCGCTCGATCGGCGCAGGCGTGCAGACGCCGGCCGTGCAGGCGATGATCCCGCAGATCGCGCCGCCTGATCAGCTCATGCGCGTGAACGGCATCTTCCAGACCATCCAGTCGGCCATGGCGCTGCTCGCCCCCGCGGCCGCCGGTGCCGTGTTCGGTCTGTTCGGCATCGTGCCGGTGTTCTTCATCGACGTCGTGACGGCGGCGATCGGCATCGTGTTCCTGGCCTTCGTGGTGGTGCCGACGCTGGCGTCGATCGCCGAGAAGACGTCGAGCTACCGTGACGATCTGGTCGAGGGCTTCCGCTACATCTGGCGGCACCAGGTCGTGCGTTGGCTGCTGCTGGTGTTCGCCATCATCTTCCTGCTCACGGTGGCGCCCTCGTTCATCACGCCGCTCCTGGTGGCGCGCACCTTCGGCACCGATGTCTGGATGGTGACGGTGTTGGAGATCGCGTTCAGCGTCGGCATGCTGCTCGGTGGCGTGCTGGTCTCGACCGTGCTCGCGAAGTTCAGCCGCATCGGCCTCATCCTCTTCGCCACCTTCGGGTTCGCCGCCTTCACGATCGGGTTGGGGCTGAGCCCCAACCTGTGGGTGTTCTACGGCTTCATGTTCGGGTTCGGCCTGCTCGTCCCGCTGTTCTCGGCACCGTTCATGACCCTGGTGCAGGAGACGGTCGAGCCCGAGAAGCACGGCCGCGTGTTCAGTTACGTGGGCATCGTGATGGCGCTGGCCACCCCGATCGGCATGGTGGTGTTCGGCCCGTTGGCCGACGTGATCAGTGTGCAGACCCTGCTCGTGGTGGCGGGGGTGGCGACCATCCTGGTGATCGTCGTGGCCGTGCTCCTCCCGTCGGGTCGCGCCGCCATGGCGGCGGCACGCACGCAACGCCCCCTCGGCGAGGAGCCCGCCGAGGGTGTCACCGAGGCGGGTCAGCGCTCGTAGGTGCCGTCGATCCGGCCGCGCGCGATGACCTTCCCGGCCATCGTCGCGAACACCGAGCGCGGGGTGCTCGACGAGGAGTCCAGCCCGAGATGGGCGCTCAAGGCGAAGAGCTGGAAGGCATAGCGGTGCGGTCCGTGACCGGGCACGGGCCGGGGCCCGTTGTAGCCGCTGGAGCCGAGCGACCCGCGGTAGAACGCGACGCCGGTCGGCGGTCGTTCCCCGGAGAGCGCACCCTCGGAGAGTTCGGTGAGGTCGGGGATGATCGTCGCGATCGTGTGCACGACGGGTCGCGGCGTGGGCGCATCCGGATCCTCGAGCACGAACACCAGCTGCTGCGTCGACGGGGGAACCTCGCCCCAGGCGAGGGCCGGTGAGACGTTGGCGCCCACTCCCTTCCCGGCACACCGGGCCGGCAGAGCGTCGTCCGCGACGAAGGTGTCGCTGGTGAGCAGGACCGTGGCCGGAGCGATGAGTTCCGGCCGATTCCAGGCCAGCTTCCCGTCTCCGGCGCGTGCCCCGCGCAGAAGCCACCCGAATCCGGCCATGACCGGGCTCAGTCCTCCGGCGCGAAGAACGCGCCGATCGCGGCCGACAGGGCGGCGAGGTCGTCGACGTGGGCGAGCTCGCGGGCGGAGTGCATCGACAGGAGCGGTGCACCGACGTCGACCGTGCGGATGCCGAGCCGCGTCGCGGTGAGCGGACCGATGGTCGAGCCGCACGGCACGCCGTTGTTCGACACGAACTCCTGGTAAGGCACACCCGCCTGCGCGCACGCGCGGCTCCACAGAGCTGCCCCCGCGGCATCCGTGGCGTAACGCTGGTTCGCGTTGATCTTCAGCAGCGGCCCGCGTCCGGCCACCGGCTGGTTCGCGGGATCGTGCCGCTCCGGGTAGTTCGGGTGCACGGAGTGCCCGGCATCGGAGGAGAGGCACCAGGATGCCGCGAGCGCCCGTGCACGCTCGTCGACGCCGCCCCCGAGCGCGGCGCCGAGCCGCGTGAGCACCTCGGCCAGGAACGGCCCGCTGGCGCCCGATCGCGATTCCGAGCCGAGCTCTTCGTGGTCGAAGGCCGCCAGCACCGGGATGTGGCCGGGCACGGGGGACTCCGCGGCGGCGAGGAGGGCGGTGAGTCCCGCGTGCACGGAGGTGAGGTTGTCCATCCGGCCGGCGGCGAAAAGGGCGTCGTCGAGGCCGAAGCGCGCGGGCGGGTCGGTGTCGGCGGTGAGGATGTCGTAGCCTGCGATCTCGCTCGCGGCCTCGGCACCCGACCCGAGCCCGGCGAACTCGGCGAGCAGCCCCACGAGGTCGGCCTGCGACACCTCGCCCACACCGAAGACGGGTGCGGTGTGGCGCTGCCGGTCCAGGGTGAGGCCGTTGTTCGCCTCCCGGTCGAGATGGATGGCGAGCTGCGGGATGCGCAGGAACGGCCCGGTGCGCACCAGTCGCTCCTCGCCGTCCCGGGTCACGATGCGACCGGCGAGTTCGAGCTCGCGGTCGAGCCAGGAGTTCAGCAGCGGGCCGCCGTAGACCTCGACGCCGGCCTGGAGCCAGCCGTTCGAGCCGATGGTGGGTCGGGGCTTCAGCTTGAAGCCGGGGGAGTCGGTGTGCGCCCCGAGGATCCGGAACGGCGTCAGCGCGTCGGCGCCCTCGGGCACCACCCACGCGATGATCGCTCCGTCGCGGATGACGTAGGAGCGGCCGGGTTCGCCGCCCCAGGCATCCGTCTCCGGCAGCGCACGGAAGCCGGCCGCGTCGAGCCGGCGGCCCGCTTCGGCTGCCGCGTGGTAGGACGAGGGGGAGGAACGGATGAACTCGGCGAAGTCGTCGATGTACGTCGCGGTGTCGGGCATAGAGCTATCCAAGCACTGCGGGAGGGTCCTCGGCGCTGAGAACGCGGCGCTCGCGCTCCGGAGCGAGGCCCACCCGGGGGCGATCGGGACGTAGCGGTGCCGCGCAACCGATCGAGCGGAGCCAGGACCAGGTGTCCCGCACCGTCTCGGCCAAAGGCCTGACCTGCAGCCCGGCGGCCAGCGCGGCCGACACGTCACCGTGGTGCATCGCGTCATGGTCGGGGCCGCTCGGCAACCAGACGGGCAGCTCGGTCCAGGGCTCGATACCGGCGGCGAGGACCCGCTCTTCGGGCACCCAGCGAAGGCGGGCGTCCGAGCCGGTCGCCTCGACGCAGGCGGTGAGCAACTCGCCGAGGGTGTGCTGCCCGACCGGGGTCACCACGTTGAACGCACCGGAGAGTCCGCGGAGTCCGGCGTCGAGGGCGAACGCGGCGAGGTCGCGGGCGTCGACGTACTGGATGCCGGCATCCGGAGTGCCCGGGGCGAGCACGTCCCCGCCCGCGGCGATGCGCGTGAGCCACCAGGGCAGCCGCCCGACGTTCTCGCGCGGGCCGAGCACGAGCCCGGGCCGCAGGATCAGGGCCCGCTCGCCGAACTCGTCCCGCAACGCCAGCTCGGCGCCCGCCTTGCCCCTTGCGTAGTCGACCTCGAGTTCGGCTCCCGCCTTGCCCCTTGCGTAGTCGACCTCGAGCTCGGCACCCGCCTTGCCCCTTGCGTAGTCGACCTCAAGTTCGGCTCCGGAGCCGACCTCGACCGCCGCCGGATCGCCATCGGACGGATTCGCCAGCACCAGAGGTGCTGACTCGTCCGCGCCCGCGGGCAGCGGATCCGCGTAGACCGACCGGCTGGACACGAGCGCGTAGTGATCGGCGAGCGGCGCGAGCACGCGGGCGCTGTCGCGCACGGCGAACGGCTCCCACGACCAGGTGTCGACCACGAGGTCCCACCCGCCGGCGCGGGATGCCTCGTCGAGCACGGCGGCCAACCCGCGGTGCCGGGGCGCGCGTCGATCACCTCTGAGTGCGGTCACGCCGGGTGCCGGCGGATGCGTGCCTCGGCTCAGCGTCGTCACGGCGGCGCCGCGTTCCAGCGCGGCCTGCACGAGCGCGCTTCCCACGAATTCGGAACCGCCGAGGATGAGGATTCGCATGCCCCGAGTCAACCGCAACCGGCCCAGCGCGGGGCCGCCGTCTGCTCCGAGCAGACGGTCATTTTCGTGCCCTAAGGTGTGTCGGAGTAGCCCCGGTGCCGTTTTGGCCAGCCTCCAGGAGTTTCCTCATGCGTTCGCGAATCGTCGCCGTCGCGATCCCCGCCGTCCTCGTGCTGGGGGCATTGGTCCTGGCCGGGTGCACCGCGCATCCGACCGATGCGTACTCGAAGATCGCCCACCTCGATCAGGGCACCGTGCTCGCCACGGGCGAGACGCCGCCCATCGTTCCGGGCATCGACTCCGAGATCGTGCGTTCCTCCCTCCGACTGCTGACGGTCCACGAGGAGACGGAGTTCTGGGTGGGCGTCACCCGCGACGACGACGTCTGCTTCATCGCCGAGAGCACGCTCACCGGTGAACAGACCGAGGCCACCTGCGTCGACGCCGAGCGGTTCGGCCGCTACGGCGCCACCCTGCAGCTCGAGTCGCCGGAGCAGCGCGTCTGGCTGCACACCGAATACATGACGGTGGGCTCGAACTGGACGGAGATCTCGGCGAACATCGCCGTTCGCCGCTGAGAGGGATCCGAGAAGGCCACCGGATGCCGGGCGGCAGCTTGAGCGCGAGAGGGAGCGCGCGCAGACTCGGAGCATGCAATCGCAGTTGACCGTCGATGTCGTGTCCGTGTTCACCGACCCCGAGGGCGGCTACGGCAACCCGCTCGGCCTGCTGCGATCGTCGGCGGAGACCCGTGGGCGGGAGCAGGAGATCGCGACGGCGCTGGGATTCAGCGAGACGGTCTTCGTCGACGAGATCGACGAAACAGGCGAGGCTGGGGAGCTCGGTGAGCGAGCGGCGTCGCATCACCGCACCGCGCGGATCCGCATCTTCACGCCGGCCCGGGAGCTGCCGTTCGCCGGGCATCCCTGCGTGGGAACGGCGTGGTGGCTCGCGCACTCAGGACTGCCCGTCGACACGCTGCGGGTCGAGGCGGGCGACGTCGCGGTGCGATCTGACGGCGAGCTCACCTGGATCACGGGCCGCGCGTCCTGGGCGCCGGAGTTCACCTGGCATCCGCTCGCGTCGCCGGCCGAGGTCGACGCTCTCGACCCGGAGGTCGTCGGCGAAGGCAGCCACTACTTCTGGGCGTGGATCGACGAGGTGGCGGGTCACCTGAGGTCGCGCATGTTCGCTCCGCGCATGGGCATCGCCGAAGATGAGGCCACGGGTGCGGCGGCGGTGCGCATCACGGCGCTGCTCGACCGCGACCTGGCCATCGATCAGGGTGCCGGCTCGCGCATCCTCACCCGCCGCCTGGGTGGCGACGACATCGCAGTGGGCGGCCGCACCGTGGTGGCGCCCGCGGTCTCGCTCACCCTCACCCCGTGACGGACGAATCCGTCACTTTCGGACCCGCAACCGTGAGGGCGGGGCCGAAAGTGACGGATCGGTCTGGTGGGGGCTAGTGGGCGATGACGGGCTCGGGGGCTGCATCCGCGGCGGCGGGGGAGTGCGCGAGTGAGAGGCCCTGGCCCTTGCGCCGGAACAGCAGCGCGGCGAGCACGGCGCCGAAGGCGAAGAACCCGGCGCCCCACCAGTAGGCGGTGGTGTAGCTGTGCACGGCCGCGTCGGCCAGCACCTGCGGGTCGGCCGGTAGGTGCGACGCCACGTAGTCGGTGAGCGCCGTGGCCGCGAGCGTGTTGAGCAGGGCAGTGCCGATCGATCCACCGACCTGCTGGCTGGTGTTCACCATGGCCGACGCGACGCCGGCGAACTGCCGGTCGACGCCGAGGGTCGCGGTCTGCATCGACGCCGGCATGATCGAGCCCATGCCGAAACCGAGGATCATCAGCGGCGGCAGGATGTCGGCCGCGTAGACGCTCGTGGCGTCCAGGTGGGTGAGGTAGATCATGCCGCTCATCGCGACGAGCATCCCGAACGGCACCATGACCTTCGGGCCGAACCTCGGCACGAAGATGTTCGTCGAGAGCTGCGCGGCGAGCACGAGCATGCCGATCATCGGGAGGAACGACAGGCCGGTCTGGATGGGGGAGTACTGCAGTGTCGTCTGGAGGTAGTAGGTGACGAAGAGGAAGATGCCGAACATCCCCGCTCCCGCGATCAACACCGAGCTGTAGGCGGCGCCGCGGTTGCGGTCGAGGACGATGGCGAGCGGGAGCAGCGGATGCGCCGCGCGGCGCTGCCAGAGCACGAACGCGATCAGCAGCACGCCGCTCGCGCCGAGGAAGCCCCAGGTCAGCGGCGAGTCCCAGCCGTCGGTCTCGGCGTTCGAGAAGCCGTAGACCAGCGAGAACAGTGCGCCGGAGACCAACAGGGTGCCTGGGATGTCGAGCTTCGGGCGCGGGCCGGTGCGCTTGAGCGTCGTCACGAACAGGGCGGCACCGATGACCGCGACGACCGCGATGAACACGTTGATGTAGAGGTTCCAGCGCCAGTCGAACGCCTCGGTGAGCACGCCGCCGAGCAGGAGGCCCACGGCGCCACCGGCACCGGCGATCGCGCCGAACACGCCGAAGGCGCGGGCTCGCTCCTTCGGGATGGTGAAGGTCGTGGTCAGCACGGCCAGGGCGGTCGGCGCCAGCAACGCGCCGAAAGCGCCCTGCAGGGCACGGGCGGCGACCAGGGTGCCGAAGCTGTCCGCGGCGCCACCGAGGGCGGAGGCGACGGCGAAGCCGATCAGGCCGATGATGAAGGTGCGCTTGCGGCCGATCAGGTCGGAGAGGCGACCGCCGAGCAGGAGCAGGCTGCCGAAGGCGAGGGAGTAGGCGGTGATGATCCACTGACGGTCGCCGTCGGAGAAGCCGAGGTCGGCCTGGGCGGCGGGGAGGGCGATGTTCACGACGGTGGCGTCGAGCACCACCATGAGCTGCGCGAGGGCGACGGTGACCAAGGTCCACCAGCGACGGCTGGAGACGACGGGGGCGCCGGCGGGAGCGGCGCTGTCGGAAAGGGTCTGAGACATGAAGACGACTATATACGGTACTGAACAGTTTCGGATCTATTCGGTCTAGAATTAATCCTAACGTCAGGAAAGGAGATCGCCGCAATGACGCAGAACGATTTCGACGACGCATCCGGAGCTGCCGCCTCCGAAACTGGCAACGAGGTGTCCGAGGGCACCGGCGCGCCCGAGCAGGCCAAGCTCGGCCGCAAGCGCGACCACACCCGCGACCCCGAGATCCTCGAGGCCGCGCTCGACGTGCTGGCCGAAGAGGGCTACGACGGCATGACCATCGACATGGTGGCGGCCCGCGCGAAGGCGGGCAAAGCGACGCTCTACCGTCGCTGGGCGTCCAAAGGCGAACTCGTGGTCGACGCGGTGGCGTGCATGAAGCAGGGCGATCTCGACCACACCCGCCTGCCCGACACCGGCACCCTGCGCGGAGACCTGATCGCCATGATCAAGCCGCGCACCATGGAGGACGCCGAGCGCAAACTGCAGATCATGGGCGGACTCATGTCGGTGCTCTCCCGCAATCCGGAGCTGTCGGATGCGATCAACACCGCCATCATCGAGCCACGGGCCGAGGTGAACCGCATCCTCCTCCGACGAGCGCGGGATCGCGGCGAGATCTCGCCCGACGTCGACATCGACGCCCTCGCGCTGGTCTCGCCGTCGATGGCGTCCTACCGCACCCTGGTGCTGAAGAAGCCGGTCGACCGCGAGTTCCTCGTCTCGCTGATCGACGGCGTCATCCTGCCGGCCGCGGGCGTCCGCTCGCCCGTCGGCGCCTGACGCGGCTGAGGTTCTGAACGAGCGAGGTCAGCGCCGGACCATCGCCGAGCTCCGATCCCAGAGGGCCGCGGCGAGCGCCGGGTCGTCGGCACCCTTCTTCAGTCGCGCCGGTTTACGTTTGGCGTAATAGCCGCCGCTCTGCCACGTACTACCCGGCTTCGTGGTGGCGAGCCAGACGAGGGTGTCGGCACCCTTCTCGGGCGGCAGGATGAAGCGGTTCAGCACCGATCGGTACATCAGTCGGAGCCCGCTCCGGGACCCAGCCGAGAAGCTCGTGGCCACGACTCCGGGATGGAAGGCGGCTGCCGAGATGCCGCGATCGTGGAACCGCTTGTGCAGCTCCCGCGTGAAGAGGATGTTCTCGAGCTTCGCGTTGCCGTAGGCCAGTTCGGGCCGGTAGTGCCGCCGTGATTCCAGGTCGTCGATGTCGAAGTCGCTGTAGAGGCGGTGCGCGACGCTCGACGTGGCGATCACCGTCCCGCGGCTCTCCGCGAGCCGGTCGGCGAGGAGCATCGTGAGCAGGAACGGAGCCAGGTGATTCACCTGGAAGGTCTTCTCGTGCCCGTCGACCGTCTCCTCGCGTGGTCCCATCAGCCCGCCGGCGTTGTTGGCGAGAACGTCGATGCGCGGGTAGCGGGTGAGCAGCTGCGTCGCGAGTTCACGCACGTCGTCGAGGCGCGCGAAATCGGCCGTGAACGAATCGGCACCGAGTTCCGCGGCCACCGCGGCGGTCTTCTCGGCCGAGCGCCCCACCACCACGACCTCGTCGCCCTGGCGGGAGAGGGCGCGCGCTGCGGCGGCGCCGATCCCGTCACTCGCCCCGGTGATCACGATCGTTCTGCCCGCCATGCTCCGACCCTAGCCCCGACCCGCGCGAGCGGCGCGGCCCGTGTCGGTGGCGCGGGCTACCCTGAGGGTGGTCTCGGATGGAACCCGAGCGCGCATCGAGCAGGTATCGAGCAGGTATCGAGCAGGCATCGAGCAGGCATCGAGCAGGGAGGAGAGCGGATGATCGTCGTCGGCGGAGCAGAGCATCCCCAGACGGTGCTCTACAGCGCCACCGACCTGACGGCCGCGGCCACCTGCGAGTTCGCTCTGGTGCGCCGGCTCGACGCCAAGCTCGGGCGCATCCCTCCCGTTCCGGACAGGGGCGACGCGATGCTCGAGCGGGCCGCTCGACTGGGCGATGCGCACGAGGAGCGGGCGCTGGAGGCGTTCCGGCGTCGTTTCGGCGCGTTCGACGGCGTCTCGCCCGCGGGGGTCGCCGAGATCGAGCGGCCCGAGCGCACCACCCCCGAGGCGCTGCTCGCCCAGCAGGAGATCACGGTCGACGCGATGCGCGCCGGTGCCGACGTGGTGTTCCAGGGCACCTTCTTCGACGGCCGGTTCCTCGGGTTCGCCGACTTCCTCGTGCGCGTTCCGGATGCGCCGGGCCCGGCAGGAGCATCCGTTCCGGGCGCGTCGGCCCCGGTCTACGAGGTGTACGACACCAAGCTCGCCCGGCACGCCAAGGTCACCGCTCTGCTCCAGGTCGCCGCCTACGCCGACCAACTGGAGCGGCTCGGTGTTCCGGTGGGTCCGCAGGTGCATCTGCTGCTCGGCGACGGCTCGACGTCGACGCATGAGTTGCGCGACATCCTGCCCGTGTTCCGCAACAGGCGGGAACGACTGGAGGCGCTGCTCGACGAGCGGCTGACCGAGCCCGCCGTCGAGTGGGGCGATCCGCGCTACACCATCTGTGGCCGATGCGAGGTGTGCACGCCCGAGGTCGAGGCGCACCGCGACCTGCTGCTGGTGGCCGGCATCCGCATCACCCAGCGCACCCGGCTGCGGGATGCGGGAATCACCACCATCGATCAGCTCGCCGAGTCGGAGGGGCTGGTGGCCGACCTGCCCGAGTCGACGCTCGAGGCGCTGCGCGACCAGGCGCGCATGCAGGTGGCGGGCCGCTCCGGCCTCGCTTACCGGGTCTTCGATCCGAACGGCCTGGCGGGCCTTCCCGTGCCGGATCCGGGCGACATCTTCTTCGACTTCGAGGGCGATCCGCTCTACAGCGAGAACGGCGGGCCGGATCGGGGGCTCGACTACCTCTTCGGGGTGGTCGAGCACGCACCCGAGGGCAGCGGAGTCGGCGGTACCGTCTTCCGTCCGTTCTGGGCGCACGACCACGCCGAGGAGAAGGAGGCCCTGCGCGCCTTCCTCGACTACGCCACCGAGCGTCTGCGCGAGCATCCGGGCATGCACATCTACCACTACGCCAACTACGAGCGGGCGCACCTGCAGTCGCTCACTGCGCGGCACGGAGTGGGCGAGGAGCAACTCGACGAACTGCTGCGTCGCAACGTGCTCGTCGATCTGTATCCGGTGGTCAAGAAGAGCATCCGGGTCAGTTCTCCTTCGTACAGTCTGAAGAAGCTCGAACCCCTCTACATGGGCGAGCTCTACCGCGACAGCGAGGTCACGAACGCCGCCGATTCGATCATCGCCTACGTGAACTACGTCGAGTTGCGCGAGCGCGGTCGAACGGATGCCGCCGCCGCCGCTGCCGCCGAAGCCCAGCTGCACGAGATCGCCGACTACAACGAGTACGACTGCGTGTCCACGCTACGACTGCGCGACTGGCTGCTCGCCCGCGGTGCCGAGAACGGCGTCATCCCGCTGCGCGACGACGCGCTGTTCGCGGCCGGGGACCTCACGCTCGACGGCGTGACCGACGCCTTCGCCGCCGCGCCGCCGCCGGCGAACGCGGTGGAGGCGGCTGCGCCCTTCGAGCCGAGCGCGCTGCACCGGTCGCTCACCGCTCGGCTCGAGCACGCCGACCCGGCCCATCGCACCGCCGACGAGACGGCGATCGCCCTGGCCGCCGCGGCCATCGACTACCACCGCCGCGAAGACAAGTCGTTCTGGTGGGAGCACTTCAACCGCCTCGACCAGCCCGTCGACGAGTGGGCCGACACGCGCGACGTGCTGGTGGTGACGGCCGTGGTTGTCGAGACCGACTGGTATCGCGGCCCCGGTCAGCGCACCGATCGCCGGGAGGTGCGCTTGCGCGGCCGACTCGCGCCCGGCAGCCGACTTGACCCGGGCGAGAACGGACGGTTCTTCGTCTACGACCCGCCGCATCCGTGGCCGGCACCGCGGTCGCGCGTGAGCGACCGGGTGGCACATCCGCGCACCGCCCTGCTCGACGTGGTCGTGCTGCCCAACGGTGTGACCCAGTACCTCTTCGAGGAACGTCAGACCATGAACGGTGTCGGCTACTCGGCGTTGCCGGTGGCGATCACGCCGTCCGCGCCGCCGAAGACGACCTCGCTGCAGGTCGCGATCGCGGAGTGGGGGCAGCGTCTGGCCGATTCGCTGCCGGATTTCCCGGGTGATGCCGCGATCGATCTGCTGCGGCGCCGCCCGCCGCGACGGCGTGACGGGCGAGCGCTCGAACCGGTGCGGGAGGGGGCCCGTGGCGCGATCGACGCGATCCGGGATTCCCTGCTCGCCCTCGACGACTCCTACCTCGCCGTCCAAGGACCGCCCGGCACGGGCAAGACCTACACGGGGGCACGGGTCGTCGCCGACCTCGTAAACCGCCACGGCTGGACGGTGGGTGTCGTCGCCCAGTCGCACTCCGTGGTCGAGAACATGCTCGCCGCCGTCGTCGGCGCGGGGGTTGCTCCGGAACGCGTGGGCAAGGCGAGCGAGTCGCCCGACGTCCCGTTCACCCGGTTGCAGCGGGACGGGCTCGGCCGGTTCCTCGCCGGGGCGGCCGCCGCCGGCTCCGGTGCGGTCATCGGCGGAACCGCGTGGGATTTCACGAACACCGGCCGGGTCGACCGCCGGCAACTCGACCTGCTCGTGGTCGACGAGGCCGGCCAGTACTCGCTCGCCAACACCATCGCCGTGAGTGTCGCCGCGCGCAACCTGCTGCTGCTCGGCGACCCGCAGCAGCTTCCGCAGGTGACGCAGGGCACGCATCCGGAGCCCGTGGACACGTCGGCGCTCGGCTGGCTGACCGACGGGCACGACGTGCTGCCGGCCGAGCTCGGCTACTTCCTCGACGTGAGTTGGCGGATGCATCCGGCCGTCTGCGAGCCGGTGAGCCTGCTCTCGTACGAGGGGGAGCTGCACGCGAAGCTGCCGGCCACCACGGATCGGTCGCTCGACGGAATCTCGCCGGGGCTCCACCTGCACCCTGTGGCGCATCACGGCAATTCGACGGAGTCGCTCGAAGAGGCGGAGCGCGTGGTGGAGATCGTGCGCGGGCTGATCGGGCGACCGTGGCGCGATCCGGCCGAGGCAGACGCAGACGCCGACGCAGCCGCCGACGCTTTCGCACGAGGCGGCACGCGCCCCCTCGGCGAAACCGACGTCATCGTCGTCGCGGCCTACAACGCTCAGGTCGAACGGCTGCGAGCCGTGCTGACGGCGGCCGGCCTGGCCGACGTGCCGGTGGGCACGGTCGACAAGTTCCAGGGGCGCGAGGCCGCGGTGGCCGTGGTGTCGCTCGCGGCATCCTCGGCCACCGATGTCCCGCGGGGCATCGGCTTCCTGCTCATGAAGAACCGGCTGAACGTCGCCGTGTCTCGTGCGAAATGGGCCGCCTACCTGGTGTTCTCACCCGCGTTGGCCGATCACCTGCCGGTGAACGCGGCCGATCTCGCCACCTTGTCGGCGTTCCTGCGACTCACGCGAGAGACTCCCAGCGCCCCTGAACCCGGCGCGTGACCTGCCAGGCGATCGGCTCGGCCGAAACCCGTGCGCCGTCGATGCCCTGTTCCGCGATCAAGAAGGCGGCTTCGTCGGTATCGGCGGTGTAACGCACGGTGACCCGGGGCGATCCGCCCGCGATGGCGATGTCCGACGCCTCGACGGTGGTGAAGTCGGCGATGGCCTGGGTCAGGGTCGGCAGGACCTCCTCCGGGCGCACGCCCAGTTCGAGGGTTCCGACGATCATGGTGACACGGTAGGAGGGCATGGTCCCAGCGTAGGGGGAAGGCATACGGTGGGCAGATGGAGCTCGTCGAATTCGTTGTCGAGGGGGAGGCTCCCGTCTCGGCGCAGCTTGCCTTCAGCAGGGTCGTGCCCCGCGACGACCGCACGCTCTTCCGCGGTTACCTGCGCGTGCTCCCCGCGGTGGTCGGGATCTCCGACCAGAGCGGGCCGTGGAACCACCCCGGCGAGCAACGTACCGTGCACCTCTCCGACGGCAGCGAGTTCCGGGAGGAGCTCGTGCGCTACGCGCCGCCGGATACACCGGATGCCACCGGGCTGTTCGAATACCGGGTCACCGCTTTCACCAAGACGCTCGGCCGGTTGGTGTCGGACGCCTATGCGAGCTGGCACTACGAGCCCCGCCCGAGCGGATCGGTCATCCGGTGGAGCTACGGATTCCGCCCCCTTCCGCGCCGCCGATTCGTGGTGGAGCGGGTGATCGGGCCGATCTGGCGGCGCTACATGCGCCGATCGATGGCGGAATGCGTGCGTGTCGCGTCCGGTGCATGAAATCATCGGATGATGAGCTATCTCGCATCCGACGACCGCTACGCCTCGTTCCCCTATCGCCGTACCGGCCGCAGTGGTCTGCTGCTGCCCGCCGTGTCGCTCGGTCTCTGGCAGAACTTCGGCGACGAGACACCGCTCGACACCCAACGCGCCATCCTGCGCCGCGCTTTCGACCGTGGAGTGACCCATTTCGACCTGGCGAACAACTACGGACCGCCCTACGGGAGCGCCGAGACGAACTTCGGGCGGATCTTCGCCGAGGACTTCCGGCCGTACCGTGACGAACTGGTGATCTCCACCAAGGCCGGCTACGACATGTGGCCGGGGCCCTACGGCGACCACGGGTCGCGGAAATACCTGCTCGCGTCGCTCGACCAGTCACTCGCGCGGATGGGCCTCGAGTATGTCGACATCTTCTACTCGCACCGCGCCGATCCCGAGACGCCCCTCGAGGAGACGATGGGGGCCTTGCACACCGCCGTGCAGTCCGGCCGCGCGCTCTACGCCGGCATCTCCTCGTATTCGCCTGAGCGAACCGTCGAGGCGGCGCGCATCCTGGCCGAGTTGGGCACCCCGTTGCTCATCCACCAGCCCTCGTACTCGATGTTCAACCGCTGGATCGAGGAGGGACTGCTCGACACCCTCGGCGAGCTCGGCGTGGGGTGCATCGCGTTCTCCCCGCTCGCTCAGGGACTCCTCACGACCAAGTACCTGGGCGGCGTCCCGGCCGAGTCGCGCGCGGCCCGAGAGGGATCGATGTCGTCGCGGATGCTCTCCGACGAGACACTCGCCCGGGTGCGCGCACTCGACGAGATCGCCTCCGGGCGCGGTCAGTCGCTCGCGCAGCTCGCGCTCTCCTGGGCGTTGCGTGACGAGCGGGTGACCTCGGTATTGATCGGTGCCTCCTCGGTGCAGCAGCTCGACGACAACCTCGACGCCACGAAGAACCTCGCGTTCGACGCGGCAGAATTGGCGCGGATCGACGAGTTCGCGGTGGACGCCGGTATCAACCTCTGGCAGACGTCCAGCGCGGTCTGAGCCGCGCATGACCGCGGTGCTGCTCACCGGCTCGCGCGCGCCCGCGACCCTCGATCTCGCGCGCCGCTTCGCCGAGGAGGGCGCCTTCGTCGTGGTGGCCGACAGCCAGCCGGCGCTCACTTCGGCGTCGCGGGCCGTCGGCGCGTCCTACCGGGTGCCGCCGGCGCGATTCCGGCCGTGGGAGTTCGCCGAGGCCGTGGCGGGGATCGCCCGGCGTCACGCGATCGACCTCGTCGTGCCCACCTGTGAGGAGATCTTCTGGCTGGCGGCGGCAGCGGACGACGCGGGCATCCGTCCGTTGCTGTTCGCGCCCTCCATCGACACGTTGCGCCGGCTGCACGACAAGGCCGCGTTCGTCAGGGTGCTCGACGAGATCGGAGTGGCGCATCCGCCGACCGAGGTGATCGACTCCCGGATCGCCTGGCGGCGGCGGGCCGCCCGTCGGATCGCCCATCCGGAGGGCCCGCTGGTCGTGAAACCGGCGTTCTCCCGCTTCGGTACCCGTACCCGTTTCGTCGACGCGGGCGGACCCTTGCCCGAGATCGGCCGGGTCACGCGCGAGGAGCCGTGGCTTCTTCAAGAGCGGCTCGAGGGCACCGAGTTCTGCAGCTACGCGGTCTCCGTCGACGGGAGGGTGACGGCGTTCGCGGCCTACCGACCGGTATGGCGAGCGGGCGTGGGCGCCGGAGTCGCCTTCGAGCGACTCGATGCCACGACCGGGCCGGGGGCGGAGGCGCGCGAGATCGCCGATCGTGTCGCCGCCCACCTCTCGGTCACCGGCCAGTTCGGTCTGGACCTGATGGCGACCGACGCCGGTGTTCGCGTGCTCGAGTGCAATCCGCGCGCGACCAGCGGCGTGCACCTCTTCGCCCGGGGCGACGGGCTGGCCGGAGCCTTCTCCGGCGTCGAGGCGTCAGCACCGAGTCGAGCTTCGGCGCGTCTCGCCATCCCGCACACGATGTATGCCGTGCCGGGTATGGAGCGGCCCGCCGACGTGGTCCGCTGGCTGTCGCAGGTGCGGTCTCCGGATGTGCTCCGGCCGCCGGGAGATCGCGTCCCGATCCGGACGCTGCTGCGCTCGGTCGCCGTGCAGGCGCGGGCGGCGCACCGCGCAGGCGTCTCCCTCACCGCGGCCTCGACCCACGACCTCGAATGGAACGGGGAGGCCCTCCCTCCCCGCCGCGGCCTGGCTCCGTCCGGACCATCGACTCCGGCCCGCTCCGGCGAGATCCGCCAGCCGCACGACGCGATTCGATCGTTCGTCGACGGGGTGCGCGCGGGCGGAGGGACGAGCGCGTTCGTGAAGAATGTGGACGTCGAGCTCGGCTGCATCACGATCGAGGAGGAGGTGCTGCCCGTCACGACTCCGGCCGCTCGACACGAGACGTCGTCCTCCGTGCCCTCGAGCTACGTCGTGTCCCCGCTGACCCACTACGTCCACTATGCCCGCGAAGAGCTCAGCGGGCTGACGTCGCCCGCGGCGCGAGGGCTCGCCAAGGTCGTCCTGGTCGGCTTGGAGGCGGTCCTGCGCGCCGGTCGTGTCGACGACGTGGTGATGGTGGGCAACGCCCTGCTCTCCACCAACCTGCTCCCGGATCCCGACGGGCGCTCGGTGCTCGAGGTCACGGAGCGACTGGTGGCGGCGCATCCCGGTCACGCGATCACCTGGCGCAGCGTGCACGGTCGCGGCAGCCGGCTGCCGGAAACCCTTCGTCGCGTGGGCTACCGCGTGATCCCCTCGCGGAGCGTGCTGTTCACGGCGACCCGTGACACGGAATGGTCGACCCTCCGCGACGTCAAGCGCGACCGTGCCCTGCTCGAGGACTCCGGGTACACGGTGCGCCGACTTGCGGCCCCGCCGACCGACCGGGAACCCGACGGGACCGACGCTCGCCTCGCCGACCTGTACCACCAGCTCTACATCGGGAAGTACTCGCCGTCGAACCCGCAGTACACGGCCGCGTTCGTGGCGCTGGCCCGAGGTACCGGACTCCTCGACTTCACCGTGCTGGAGCGCGACGGCCGGATCGACGGCGTCTTCGGTTCGCGTGTCGCCCACGGGCTGCTCGCGGCACCCTTGGTCGGTTACGACACCACTCTCCCGAAGGAGACGGGCCTGTACCGGATGCTCAGCTACCTGATCGCCCGCACCGCCCACGAGGCGGGAGTCGACCTCCACAATTCGAGCGGGGTCGCCGATTTCAAGCGCCATCGGGGGAGCGAGCCCGAGCTCGAGTTCACGGCCGTCTTCACCCGGCACCTCGCCGCCCCGCAACGCGGCGCGTGGGCGGTTCTCGACACGGTGGTGAACCGCGTCGCGGTGCCTCTGGTCACCCGGAATGGACTCTAGAAGGGAAGCGTTGACACCACAGGCGTGAAAGCGCGCGCCGTATGGGCTCTGGTCGCGCGAGCATGGGGCCGGTAGGCATGAGGTGTGAGTTCCGTCCATTCCGATGCCGCCCGCCTTCTCGGGGCTCGCATCCGAGACGAACGCCACCGCTTCGCGATCAACCAGATGGAACTCGCCGAACTCGCCGGGCTGCACTTCACCAACCTGGGCAAGATCGAACGCGGTCAGGCGAACCCGTCGCTGCACACCATCCTGCGCATCGCGGGCGCGCTGAACCTCAACCCGGCGGTGCTGCTCGACGGCATGTCGGCCGACATGCTGCCCGACCGGCCGCACAAGATCACGGTGGCCGACCTGATCCGGGCCCGCGAGGCCGGCGAGCAGCCTCAGCCGTAGCCCCGCCCGCGGGCGTCAAAAGCTCACCCGCCAGAGATACTCGTCTCCGTTCGGCCGGAACCAGCGGATGATCAGCACCGCGGACTGGGGGAGCGACTCGCCTCGGATGCGCAACAGCACCTCCTGCCCGGGCGCGAGGAGGAGCGGTGCGGTCGCGCGCATCAGCCCCGAACCCAGCAGGCTGAACGACAGGCCACGGATGGGCTCGTCGCTGATGTTGCTGAGCCGGTAGCTCCGTGGTGCATCGCGTCGATCGAGGCGGAGCGGCACGGGATAAGCGACGGAATCGGTTTCGTGATGAGTGATGTGACTGCTTGCCATGCCCAGAGCAAAACCCCCACCACCGACAATGGAGCCCCTCAACCGGCCCCCGGCGACCAAGTGTGGATAACTTCGTCAGGAAGGGTCGGCTGTGTCGGAGGAGTAGCGCTCCAAGGCCTCTTCGATCGGGCCGTCGAACACGAGCCGGCCCTTGTCGAGATACAGCCCCCGCGTGCAGAAGCGACGCAGGTCGCGCTCGTTGTGCGAGACGAAGAACAGGGTGCGGCCTCCCTCGAGCAGCTCCTCGATGCGCCGGTAGCACTTCTCGCGGAATCCCTTGTCTCCCACGGCCAGCACCTCGTCGACAAGGATGATCGGCTCCTCCAGCTGCGAGATCACGGAGAAGGCGATCCGCACGCGCATCCCGCTCGAGAGGTGCTTGTAGGGGGTGTCCAGGAAGTCGCCGATCTCGGCGAACGCGATGATGTCGTCGAATCGCGCATCCACTTCGCGCCGCGTCATGCCGTGCAGACCGGCCGTGAGGTACACGTTGTCGCGCACCGAGAGGTCTTCGACGAAGCCGCCGGTGATCTCGATCAGCGGCGCCACGCCTTCGCGCACCCGCACCTGCCCCTCGTCGGGCAGCACCACCTCGGCCACGAGTTTCAGCAGGGTCGACTTGCCCTGGCCGTTGCGGCCGATGACCCCGATCGCCTCGCCCTGCCGCACCGTGAAGCTGACGTCGCGCAGCGCCCAGAACTCGCCCGGGCGAGAGCGTCGGGTGCTGCCCGCGAAGAGGTCTTTGAAGCTCCGGCGGGCACGCCGGTTCCGCTTGAACCGGATGCCGACGCGGTCGACCGAGATGACGTCGCTCTGCACGCTCAGATCTCCTTCAGCACGCTGCGCTCGGACTTCTGGAACACCAGGATGCCGACGGCCAGCAGCACCAGGGACATCCCGGCCCCGACCCCTACCTGGTACCAGTCCAGCTGATCGGGGAAGAAGCCCGCGCGATAGAGCGAAAAGACACCGGAGAGCGGGTTGAAGGCCGCCCACGGCTGAAGCCCCTCCGGCAGGTCGTGCGTGCCGTAGATGATGGGCGAGGCGTAGAACAGGAACCGCAGGGCCAGCTTCACGGCCCTCTCCAGGTCGCGGAAGAACACCACGAGCGGCGCCACGATGAGTGCGACGCCGACGGTGAGCACCGCCTGCAGAAGGATGCCCAGCGGGAAGAGCAGGATGTCCCAGTTCACGGTGGCTCCCGCGAACACGGCGAAGAGCACGAGCACGGGGATGCTCGCAAGGAACTCGATGCCCTTGGAGAGCACCAGGCGGTTGACCCAGATGGTGCGGGGGATCTTGGTCGACCGGATGAGCTTCGCCTCGCGCAGGAAGGCGCGCGTCGCATCCGACACCGTGCCGTTGAACCACATCCAGGGCAGCAGTGCCGAGAGCAGGAAGACGATGTAGGGCTCGGTGCCGACCGGGCGGTGGAACACCTGGGTGAAGACGAACCAGTAGATGCCCGCCATCACGAGCGGGTCGAGGATCGACCAGACGTAGCCGAGCGCCGACGTCGAATAGCGCACCCGCAGATCGCGACGGGTGAGCAGCCACAGCGAATGCCGGTACCGCGACCACCCGCCGCTCTTGCGAGACAGCGGCGCCAGTGTCGCTGCGCTCACGTGCCGGGGCCTTTCCGTTGTCGGTCGGCCCCTACTCTATTTCAGACGAACAGGTTTGCCCGCTCCAGGTCTTCCTGGAAGTCGACCTCGACCGCGTAGAGATCGGAGATGTCGACGGGCTCGATGAGCACGCGATCCTTCTCGATCGCCAGCTCGAGGCCGCGCTCGAAGTAATCCTGGTCGTTCACCTTCTGCAGGTGCCGGATGAAGGAGGCCTTGTCCCGCGAGGAGATGTAGTTGATGCCCACGGCCTCGCCGAGGCCGCCGACGACCGTCTTGGAGAGCTCGTCGATGTAGCCCTCCGCGTTGGTGGTGTACTTGACCTCTTCGTCGGAGACCTTCGCGGTGTTGACCGTCACGAACGACTGGTCGCGCGCGATCATCGGAACGGCCCGGTCGAGAACGCTCGGGTCGAACACGACGTCGCCGTTCATCCAGAGCACGCCGCCCGAGGTGGATGCCTGCAGTGCGCGGAGCAGGCTCTTCGACGTGTTCGTCTGGTCGTACTCCTCGTTGTAGACGAAGGATGCCTCGGGGAACGCCTCGATGATGTGCTCGAGCTTGTAGCCCACGACGATGGTGACCTTCGCGTTCGCTCCGAAGGCGTGCCGGATGTTGTCGAACTGCTGCCCCATGATGGTGCGGCCGTCGCTCAGCTCGGTGAGAGGCTTCGGGAGCGAGCGGCCGAGCCGGCTTCCCATGCCTGCGGCAAGTATGACGACCTGGGTGGTCACGTTTGTCTCCTCTGGTTGGCGATCATTGCTGATCATGCGGTGCTGGGAGAGGACGAGCGTGAGCATCGTGCAGCCGAGAAGCAGTGCAGAGTTCAGACCCGATTAACCTCTCGGTTTCGATCCAGACACCTCGTCATGCCTCCGTTCAGTGTACTGTGCCCCCATTTCGGGGCAAGGGCGGCACTGTGTATCGTTTCTGTTTCGTGATGCGGGTGTCGGGCCGAAGAGATGTCAGACTGAGGGCTTCGTGACCACTCCATCAGGCAAGGGCGACGAGCCCGGTGCAGGGCAGCAAAGGGATTGATAGGTTAGTGCGGTGAGCTCAGAGTCAGACACTCCAGATGCCGGGGGAGCACGGTCTGGCGGCCCACGCGCCCCTCGCCGCGCACCCGCGAAAGCGGCCGGCACGGCGTCGGCGGCGGCGGGCCGGACGCCGGTGAAACGCACTCCCGCGCAGAAGCCGGCGGCCGCTGCGAAGCCGACGACTCCGGCGAAGCCCACCACTCCGCGCCGCCCGTCGACCGCGGCGAAATCCGCTGCGACGGATGCTCCCGACGTCGCCGCCGCTGCGACGTCGGCACCGGCACCGGCGCGCAAGAAGCCCGCTGCACCACGGAAGCCCGTGCAGCGCAAGCCCGCCGCCAAGACGCCGGCAGCCGCGGCGCCGACCACTCCGACGACCGACCAGCCCGACGCGGTCGATGAAGTCGAAGCCGCCTCGGAGGCGCCCGCGGCGGTAGAGACTGCCACCGACACCACCGTGGTCGAGGCTCGGCCCAGCTCCGCAGGGGAGACCGTGGTCATCCCGGCGATTCCCGCTCCCGTGGCGGCGCCCGCCCCTCGCACGCCGCGCGTGCCTCGCACCCCCCGCAAGCCGCGGGCCGCGGTCTCCACGCCGCCCCTGGTCGTGCGCGACATCGACCCCAGCAACATCGTGCTCTCCATCACGGGGCTGACGAAGAAGTTCGGCAGCACGACCGCGGTGGCCGGCATCGACATCGACGTGCCGCAGGGCTCCTTCTACGGCATCGTCGGCCCGAACGGCGCCGGCAAGACCACCACGCTCTCGATGGTCACGGGCCTCCTCCGCCCCGATGGCGGCACCATCACCGTTCTCGAGCAGGACGTCTGGCGCGACCCGACGGCGGCGAAGCGCTTGATCGGCGTGCTGCCCGACCGCCTGCGGCTGTTCGACCGCCTCACCGGCCGTCAACTCCTCTACTACTCCGGCACGCTCCGTGGCCTCGACGCCGCGACGGTGGCTCACCGGAGCGACGACCTCGCCACCGCCTTCGGCCTCGAGGACGCGCTCGGCCGGCTCGTGTCCGACTACTCGGCGGGCATGACGAAGAAGATCGCCCTGGCCTGCTCCATGATCCATTCGCCGCGCATCCTGGTGCTCGACGAGCCCTTCGAGTCCGTCGACCCCGTGTCGGCCGCGAACGTGGTCGAGATCCTGGAGAAGTACGTCTCGGGCGGCGGAACCGTGGTGCTCTCCAGCCACAGCATGGACATGATCCAGCGCGTCTGCGACCGCGTCGCCATCATCGTCGAAGGCCAGGTGCTCGCCAAGGGCACGGTCGACGAGGTACGCGACGGCGGCACCCTCGAACAACGATTCGTCGAACTCGCGGGCGGCCGCAAGAGCGCAGAAGGCATGGAATGGTTGCTGAGTTCCTCCGACTGAGGCTGCGCCTCCTCGCGAACAACGTCAAGCGGCCCACGCCCCAGCTCGTCGGGGTGATCATCGGCACGGCCTACGCGGTGATCATGGGGATCGCGCTCATCGCGGTCCTGTTCTCCCTGCGCACCGGGGAGCCGGAGATCACCCGCAACATCGTGGTGATCGGCGGTTCCGTCGTGGTGGCCGGATTCTTCCTCCTGCCGCTGTTCTTCAGCACGCAGGATCCGATGGATCCGCGCTCGTTCTCGCTCTACGGGGTGACCGACGGATCGGTCGCCTTCGGACTGTTCGTCGCGGCCTTCCTCAGCGTGCCGTCCCTGATCGTCACGGTGGTGAGCCTCGCCACCATCGCCACCTGGTCGCAATCGCCCGGCTCTGCTCTGCTCGCGGTGGTCTCGGCCGTCGTCGGGGCGCTGACCTGTGTGCTCGGCGCCCGGCTCGCCACCTCGATCTCCGCCTTCGTGTTCGTCACCCGCCGGTCGCGCGAGATCGGGGTGACCGTCGGCGTCTTGGCGATCATCGTCATCGTCCCCGGCATCCTGCTGCTCATGCTCACGGGGTGGGGCAACGACGGCGGCGGCTTCTTCTCCGCTCTCGAGAACGTGCTCGGCTGGACGCCGCTCGGCGCGGTCTGGGCCATCCCCGCCGACGCGGCGAACGGCCAGTGGGTCTTCTCGGTGTTGAAGCTCCTGATCGCCTTGGCCACCCTGGCGCTGCTCTGGCTCGCCTGGAAGGGCCTCGTGGCCCTGATGCTCGTGACGCCCGGTCACCAGAGCGAGACCCGCGAGCACGCCGGCCTCGGCTGGTTCGGGCGCACTCCCACGACGCGCACCGGCGCCATCGCTGCACGGTCTCTCACCTACTGGGGCCGAGACGCGCGCTACTACGCGCAGCTCGTGATCGTGCCCGTGGTGCCGATCGTCACGGTGGTCGTGTTCGTCTTCGTGGGCATCCCGATCGAATACACCGCCCTGCTGCCCATCCCGTTGATGTGCGTCTTCCTCGGCTGGGTGGTGCACAACGACGTCGCGTTCGACCACACGGCCATCTGGCTGCACGTCGTGGCCGGCCGTGTGGGCGTCGCCGACCGCATCGGGCGCATGATCCCGGTCGTGCTGATCGCCATCCCGTTGATCGGCATCGGCTCCTTCCTCAGCGTGGTCTTCGCCGACAATCCGGATGCACTCCCCGCGGTGCTCGGCACCAGCACCTGCCTGGTGCTCACGGGCCTCGGCCTCGGCAGCATCTTCTCGGCCCGGTTCCCCTACCCGGCCAGCCGCCCCGGCGACAGCGCGTTCACACAGCCGCAGTCCACCGGCGCCACCTCGGTGCTGGCGCAGGGCTTCTCGCTGGGCGGCACGCTGATCCTCTCCACCCCCGCCGTCGTCTACGGCGTGCTGGGCGTGTTCGTCGACCCGGACTACTTCTGGGTGTCGCTCTGGACCGGTCTGGGCGTGGGCGTCGTGACGGTCGTGCTGGGTGTCGCGTGGGGCGCACGCATCTTCACGCGTCGCGGGCCCGAGATCCTCGCCGCCGCACAGCGCAACTGAAACAGCGGGCCGAGCAGCGCCGGAGCGATCTACAATTGACCCCATGGTCAATCCCGTTTTCGACAGCATCTCCGAGCCCGGGGACATCCCTTCCGGTGGAGGCACGGCCACTCTCGACCGCGAGCTCCAGGAGCTCATCGAGGCCGAACAGTTCGACCCCGGAGACCACGAGCGCTTCTCGCACTACGTGCAGAAGGAGAAGATCCTCGAGTCCGCTCTCACCGGCAAGCCGGTGAAGGCGCTGTGCGGCAAGAAGTGGACGCCGGGTCGCGACCCGGAGAAGTTCCCGATCTGCCCCACCTGCAAGGAGATCTACGAGAAGCTCATCGACGAGTAGCGAACGCCTCGGCGTCGACGTACACCGTCGGCAGGGCCGGATCTCCGGCCGCGAGCCGGAACGCCTCCGGCGGCAGTTCGCGCAGCGCGATCGCGCGCCGCTCGCGCGCGGACTCCACACCGTGGGGCCCGGTGTAGGCGGCATCCGCCACACCGTCGGTCATCAGCCGGGTGTGCAGCATCCGGCCCGGCACCACCGAAGGTGCCGCGGCCCCGACGTAGATGGTCTCCGACGTCGCGATCCCGGATGCGCTGAGCGCGCGCACCGGATGCTTGCGCCCGCCGTGGGTCGCCTTCTCCGGCGACTTCTTGGCCACCGAGATCCACTCGCCCGCGTTGTTCTGCCGGGCGACCAGCTTGTAGACCATGCCGGCCGCGGGGGAGCCCGATCCCGTGACCACGGAGGTCCCGACGCCGAAGGAGTCGACCGGGGTCGCGGCCAGAGCTGCGATCGTGTACTCGTCGAGGTCGTTGGTGACGGTGATCTTCGTGTCGCGGTTGCCGAGCTCGTCGAGCTGTGACCGCACGGCGGAGACGAGGGTGAGCAGGTCTCCCGAGTCGAGGCGCACGGCGCCGAGCTCCGATCCGGCCACCCGCACGGCCGTCCGTACGCCCTCGGGCACGTCGTAGGTGTCGACGAGCAGGGTGGTTCCCGGGCCGAGAGCCGCGACCTGTGCCCGGAAGGCCTCCTCCTCGCTGTCGTGGAGCATCGTGAAGGCGTGGGCCGCGGTGCCCATCGTCGGCACGCCCCAGGTGCGGCCGGCTTCGAGGTTCGAGGTGGCCGCGAACCCCGCGATGTAGGCGGCTCGAGCGGCGGCCACCGCGGAGCGCTCGCCCGTGCGGCGCGACCCCATCTCGGCGAGCGGGCGGCCGCGGGCGGCGGAGACCATCCGGGCGGCGGCACCGGCCACCGAGGAGTCGTAGTTGAGCACGCTGAGGATGAGGGTCTCCAGGAGGACGCCCTCGGCGAAGCTCGACTCCACCACCAGGATCGGCGAGTTCGGGAAGTAGATCTCGCCCTCGCGGTAGCCCGTGATCGTCCCGGAGAACCGGTAGTCGGCCAGCCAGTCGAGGGTCGGGGCGCTGACGACGCCGTGCTCCCTCAGGAAGTCGAGCTCGGCATCCTGGAACCGGAACTCGGCGATGAGTTCGAGGAGGCGCCCGGTCCCGGCCACGACGCCGTAGCGGCGGCCCGCGGGGAGCGAGCGGCCGAAGGCCTCGAAGACGCTCCGCCGGTCGTGGGTGCCGGCGCGGATGGCCGCATCGACCATCGTGAGTTCGTAGCGGTCGGTGAGCAGGGCGGTGGACGCGGTCACCCTCCTGAGCTTAGGCCGTGGCACTCGGGCTAGGCTGTCCTATCGTGAGTGATGCGCCGATCGGGATCTTCGACTCCGGTGTGGGCGGGCTGACCGTCGCACGCTCGGTGAGGGACCAGCTGCCCCGCGAATCCATCATCTACGTCGGTGACACGGCCCATTCGCCCTATGGTCCTCGCCCGCTGGCCGAAGTCCGCCGCTTCGCCCTCGAGGTGCTCGACGACCTGGTGGAGCAGGACGTGAAGATGCTCGTCATCGCCTGCAACACCGCCTCGGCGGCGATGCTGCGGGATGCCCGCGAGCGCTACAGCGTGCCGGTGGTCGAGGTCATCCAGCCCGCCGTGCGTACCGCCGTGTCGGTGACGCGTAACAACCGGGTCGGCGTCATCGGCACCCTCGCCACCATCAACTCCCGCGCCTACAACGACGCGTTCGCGGCCGCTCCGCACCTCGAACTCTTCACGCAGGCCTGCCCGGAGTTCGTCGAGCACGTCGAGGCCGGTGACACGACGAGCCGCGAGCTCGTCTCGCTCGCCGAGAAGTACCTCACCCCTCTGGTGGAACAGGGCATCGACACCCTGGTGCTCGGTTGCACCCACTATCCCTTCCTCAAGGGCGCGATCTCCTACGTGGTGGGCGAGGGCGTGCGACTCGTCTCGAGTGACACCGAGACCGCGAACGACGTCTACCGCACCCTGGTGCGCGCCGGCATCGAACGCACCTCGCCCGGCCGTGCTGAGTACCGCTACGAGGCGACCGGAGGCAGCGCCGAGGAATTCATCCGCTTGTCCGAGCTCTTCCTCGGGCCGGAGGTGTCCTCCGTCGAACTGGTGGAGACCGGCACCATCCCCATCACCGATCCCACAAGGAGTCACTCGTGACCGACATCATCCGCAAAGACGGCCGTGCGCCCGACGAGCTGCGCGCCGTCACCATCGAACGCGGCTGGAGCGACCAGGCCGAGGGTTCGGCACTCATCTCCTTCGGCAAGACCAAGGTGCTCTGCACCGCCTCGTTCACCAACGGCGTGCCGCGCTGGAAGTCCGGATCGGGCAAGGGCTGGGTCACGGCCGAGTACGCGATGCTCCCGCGCTCCACCAACGACCGGATGGACCGCGAGTCGGTGAAGGGGCGGATCGGCGGGCGCACGCACGAGATCTCGCGCCTGATCGGCCGATCCCTGCGCGCCGTGGTCGACATGAAGGCCCTGGGCGAGAACACGATCGTGATCGACTGCGACGTGTTGCAGGCCGACGGGGGCACCCGGACCGCCGCCATCACGGGCGCCTACGTCGCCCTCGCCGACGCCATCGAGTGGGCGCGCGAGAAGAAGTTCATCGGCCAGCGGTCGACGCCGCTGATCGACACCGTCTCGGCGGTCTCCGTGGGCATCATCGACGGCGAGCCCATGCTCGACCTGGCCTACGTCGAGGACGTGCGGGCCGAGACCGACATGAACGTGGTGGTCACGGGCCGCGGCCTGTTCGTGGAGGTGCAGGGCACCGCCGAGGGCGCGCCGTTCGACCGCACAGAGCTCGACTCGCTGCTCGACCTGGCCCTGCTCGGCACCACCGAGCTCGCCGTGCTGCAGAACGCTGTGCTCGCCGCCGGCACGGCCACCGCAGGGGAGTAGGCATCGGATGCGCGTCGTTCTCGCCACCCACAACGCCCACAAGGTGGAGGAGTTCCAGGGCATCCTGGGTTCCGCCCTGCCGGAGCTCGAGATCGTCGCCTACGACGGTCCGGAGCCGGTGGAGGACGGCGCGACCTTCGCCGAGAACGCGCTGATCAAGGCGCGGGCGGCGGCGGCGCACACCGGGCTGCCGGCGATGGCCGACGACTCGGGCATCGCCGTCGACGTGATGGGCGGCGCCCCCGGCATCTTCTCGGCCCGGTGGGCCGGCCACGGTCGGGGTTCCGAGGCGAACCTCGCGCTGCTGCTCGATCAGCTCGCCGACATCGCCCCGGAGCACCGCGCCGCGCACTTCGACTGTCACATCGCGATCGTCGTGCCGGCGACCGGATTCGAGCAGGTCGTCTCCGGGCGCTGGCCGGGTCGTCTCGCCACGGCCGCTCACGGGGGCGGCGGGTTCGGGTACGACCCGATCTTCGTGCCCGACGGATATGCGGTCACAGCGGCCGAGTTACGGCCCGAGGAGAAGAACGCGATCAGCCACCGCGCCCGGGCCTTCGAGGCGGCGATCCCCGTACTGAGAACGAGCCTCATTCCCGAGTAGCCGTCACGGTGGCACGGGCATCTCGTGGGCGGCTACCGTTGAAATGATGACGAACGAATCCGCCGCGCACACGCATGACCACGGAGGCGCCCCCGGCTGCGGGCCGGGCTCGGCCCACGCCGCCGCCGTCGCGCGCGACGAAGCGGCGCGGGCCGACGGCAGCCGCGCCGCCGGTTCGGCGAGTGCCGGCGGTGGTCACGGCCACAGCCACGGTGCGGGGGCGAACCGCTCCCGCCTGACCCTCGCCATCGCCATCGTCGCCACGGTGCTCGTGGTCGAGGTGATCGGCGCCTTCCTCACCGGATCGCTCTCCCTCGTCGCCGACGCCGGTCACATGCTCTCCGACCTGATCGGCCTGATCATCGCGCTGATCGCCACGATCGTGGCCGCCCGCCCGGCGAACGACCGCCACAGCTACGGCTACCAGCGGGCCGAGGTGTTCGGCGCCCTCGCGAACAGCCTCATCCTCATCGTCGTCGCCGCGTTCGTGACCTTCGAAGCGGTGTCGCGGCTCATCTCCTCCGAACCCGGCGAGGTGCGCGGCGGACTGATGCTCGCGGTCGCGTGCATCGGCCTGGTCGCGAACTTCACCTCGCTGATGATCCTGCGCGGCGGCGCCAAGTCCTCCATCAACATGCGCGGCGCCTATCTCGAGGTGCTGGGCGACCTGCTCGGCTCGATCGCGGTCATCCTCGCGGCGGTCGTCATCCTCACCACGGGATTCGAGAAGGCGGATGCGATCGCCTCGCTCCTGATCGCCGCCATGATCGTGCCGCGCGCCGTGTCACTACTCCGCGACGTGATGTCGGTGCTCAGCCAGTCGACGCCGTCGGCGATGGACGTGCAGGCGATCCGCACGCACATCCTCGAAGAACCGGGTGTGGTCGACGTGCACGACGTACACGTATGGGCCATCACCTCAGGTCAGTACGTGTTCTCCGCGCACGTCGTGGTAGCGCGGGAGGTCTTCGAGCGCGGTGACACCGGGCCGCTACTCGACTCGCTCGGCAGCTGCCTCACCGAGCACTTCGACGTGGAGCACTCGACGTTCCAGCTCGAACCCGCCGAGCACGCCCGGCACGAAGACCAGCAGCACCTCTAGGCAGCTGTCGACGGACGCCTACGCGCGGCCGTCGACGTCGTTGCCGAACACCTCGGGCTCGAGGGTCAGCTTCTCGGCGGCGCCGGTCACCTCGACCTCTTCCGCGTCGGCGGCCAGGGCATCCCGCTTCGCCTTGCGGGCGGTGCGGATGTAGTGGAACACGGTCGGGATGACGGTGAGCACCACGACGCCGATCAGCACCAGGTCGAGGTAGTTCTCGGCGAAGTTCTTCACGATCGGGATCTGCCCGAGCAGGTAGCCGAGCAAGGTGATGCCCGAGCCCCAGATGATGGCGCCGATCGCGTTGTAGAGGGAGTAGCGACGGTAGTTCATGTGCCCGATGCCCGCGGCGACCGGGGCGAAGGTGCGCACGATCGGCACGAAGCGCGCGATGATCACGGCGAAGCCGCCGAAGCGTTCGAAGAACTCGTTGGTCCGTTCGACGTTGCGCACGCTGAACAGTCCCGATTCCTTGCGCTCGAAGATGCGCGGGCCGAACTTGTGGCCGATGAGGTACCCGACCTCGCCGCCGAGGAATGCGGCCAGCGAGATCGCGAGGCAGACCCACCAGATGTCGACACCGAACTTGCCCGTGACGGCGAGCACGCCGGTGAAGAAGAGGAGGGTGTCTCCCGGGAGGAGGAACCCGACCAGCAGACCGGTCTCGGCGAACACGATCGCGCAGACCACCAGGAGGGCCACGGGCCCGAAGACCCCTCCGAGCAGGATGTTGGGGTCGAGCCACGGGATGAGCGAGGCGGGAGCAGCGGCGGCGATCACAGGGGGTTCTCCAGTCGTCGGGGTGGTGCTACCACCCGGCGGCACAAATCACATCGAGAGTACGGGAGAAGGGACTTGAACCCTCACGCTCGAAAGCACAGGAACCTAAATCCTGCGTGTCTGCCAATTCCACCACTCCCGCAAAGCTAATTCCAGTGTAGGGGGTGCGTCTTGAGCATCCTCGGAGTATGGGGTCAGCGCGCCGCGCGCGGGATGTGCGGCAGGTACCGCGGCACGTTCCGGATCAGGATGCCCGCCCCCACCAGGCCGACCACGCCGACCACTCCGGTGGCGAGCGAGAGCGACGCCACGGCCACGATGGCCGAGACCACCAGGGGCGCGGCGGCGGCTCCCGCATCGGCCGTGAAGCGGAACGCGCCGAGGAAGGGCGCCGGGTCGTCCTGCGGCGCGAGATCGGCGCTCAGGGTCATGATGATGCCGCTGCCCACACCGTTCGCCACACCCATCACGATGGCGACCACGATGAACCACTGCACCGCCCCGGGCAGGTCGTGGGTGAACGAGAGCGTGATGAGCGCGAGCCCCATCCCGACCATCGACGGCACGACGCTCCAGAGCCGCCCGAACCGATCCATGATCTGGCCGCTGGTGTAGAACAGGGCGAAGTCGGCGGCGGCGCCGATGCCGACGATGAGTGCCGTCGAGGATTCCGAGAGCCCGATGCTCACCGCCCAGAGCGGCAGGATGGCCATCCGGCTGGCCCGCAGTGCGCCCACGACGCCGGCTCCGCTGCCCATCCGCAGCAGCACGCCGCGGTTCTGCCAGATCGTGGAGAACAGGCCCACCGATTCGGCGCGCACGAGCTGCTCGCCGGCATCCGGCTTCGCGACCGAGGCGGTCGGATCCGGCATCGCGATCAGCACGACGGTGACGATCACGGCGCAGGTGATGTGCAGGAGGAAGGCGGCCTGCACCGAGCCGGTGAGGCCGATCACCGCCGCTCCGAGGAACGGTCCGATGAACCAGCCGGCCCGGAAGGAGCCACCGAGCGTGGAGAGGGCGCGCGCCCGGATGCGCACCGGCACGAAGGTGGTCATGAAGGCCTGGCGGGCGAGCGCGAAGACCGCTGCCGAGAGACCGAGGAAGAAGATGGCGACGCCGAAGAGCGCCGCGGTGGCGGCGAACATCGCCACCGTGACGGACGCGATCGAGAGCACGGCGGCGGAGATCATGGCCACCCGTTCGCCGATCTTCGACACCAGCCAGCCGCTCGGGATGTCGCCGACCAGTTGCCCCACCACGATCATCGCGGCGATGAACCCCGCGCCCGCGAGACCCGCGCCGAGCGACGAGGCGACGGCGGGGATGATCGGGATGATCGCGCCCTCTCCGATGCCGAAGAGGAGGGACGGGAGAAGGGCGGGGAGCGCGATCGACCGGAACCGGAAGTCGTCGCCCGCCTGCACACTCATTGCAACTACTTTACGCCTGCTAAACAATGCACTCTTCGCGGGGCCGTCCAGGGCCACTCGATAGACTGTCGGGACGATGTTAGACATTGACCTTTCAGAACAGATCGCCCAGCTCCGGAGCACCTTCGCAGACATCCGATCGGTCGTCGACGTCGACGCCCTGACGGCCGAGATCGCGCGCCTGAGCGAGGAGGCCGGCGTCCCCGATCTGTGGGACGACACCGACAAGGCGCAGAAGGTGACCAGCGCGCTGAGCCACCGCCAGGGCGAGTTGGCGCGCATCGAGTCGATCGAGAGCCGCCTCGACGATCTCGAGGTGCTGATCGAGCTGGCGAACTCCGAGAACGACGAGGAGTCGGCCGAGGAGGCCAAGGCCGAGCTCGTGTCGCTGCAGAAGGTGCTGGGCGACCTCGAGGTGCAGACACTCCTGAACGGCGAGTGGGATGCGCGGCCCGCGGTCGTCACCATCCGCTCCGGTGCCGGCGGGGTGGATGCCGCCGACTTCGCCGAGATGCTGATGCGCATGTATCTGCGCTGGGCCGAGAAGCACAACTACCCGGTGACCGTGATGGACACGAGCTACGCCGAGGAGGCGGGCATCAAGTCGGCCACCTTCGAGATCGACGCGCCCTACGCCTTCGGCACCCTCTCCGTCGAGGCGGGCACGCACCGCCTCGTCCGGATGAGCCCGTTCGGCGCGGCCGGCAAGCGCCAGACCAGCTTCGCGGCGGTGGAGGTCATCCCGCTGATGGAGGAGGCCGGGGCGATCGAGATCCCGGAGAACGACATCCGGGTCGACGTCTTCCGGTCCAGCGGCCCGGGCGGTCAGTCGGTCAACACCACCGACTCGGCGGTGCGCATCACCCACCTCCCCACGGGCACGGTGGTGTCGATGCAGAACGAGAAGAGCCAGATCCAGAACCGGGCCGCCGCCATGCGCGTGCTCGCGTCGCGGCTGCTGCTCCTGCAGCGCGAGGCCGAGGCGGCGCAGAAGAAGGAGCTGGCGGGGAACATCACCGCGAGCTGGGGCGACCAGATGCGCAGCTACGTGCTCGCGCCCTACCAGATGGTGAAAGACCTGCGCACGGAGTACGAGGTGAACAACCCCACGGCGGTCTTCGACGGCGACCTCGACGGGTTCATCGCCGCGGGCATCCGCTGGCGCAAGCGCAAGACCGAGTAGGCGTGGCTTCGGCTCTCCGGCGCCCGTTTCTATGAATCGGCGTGTCCAGCGAGTCGCGACCCGGAAAAGCGCGAACCGCTGCTTAGTCTCATCACGTCATGATTCGGTTTGATCACGTAACCAAGACCTACAAGGGCACGAAGCGGCCGGCCCTCAACTCGATCGACCTCGAAATCCTGCGCGGGGAGTTCGTCTTCCTCGTGGGGGCGTCGGGGTCGGGGAAGTCGAGCTTCCTCCGCCTGATCCTCAAGGAGGACCGACCGACCAGTGGCAACATCCATGTGCTCGGTCAAGACCTCAACGCGATCTCGAACCGCAAGGTGCCGTATTTCCGGCGCAACCTCGGTGTCGTGTTCCAGGACTTCCGGCTGCTGCCGTCGAAGAACGTGTTCGACAACGTCGCCTTCACACTGCAGGTGATCGGCAAGTCGCGCGGCTTCATCCAGGAAGCCGTTCCGGATGTGCTGCAGATGGTGGGACTGGCGGAGAAGGCCAATCGCCTGCCGCACGAACTCTCCGGTGGTGAGCAGCAGCGCGTCGCGATCGCGCGTGCCGTGGTCAACAAGCCGGCGATCCTGCTGGCCGACGAGCCGACCGGTAACCTCGACCCCTCCACGAGCGCCGGGATCATGACCGTGCTCGAGCGCATCAACGCCGGTGGCACCACCGTCGTGATGGCCACGCACGACAACGCGATCGTCGACCACATGAAGCGTCGCGTGATCGAGCTCGTGACCGGTCAGATCGTGCGCGACGAAGACCAGGGCGCCTACGGCATGACCGCCGAGATCGCTCTGCAGGACTCCGGGTTGACCGCTGAGATCGCCCTCGGCGACGGGCTCGTGCGCCCGGTCGGGCCGGCGCAGCCCCACGTGGCGCCCCCGCGGTACGCGCCGCCCGTGCCCACCTCGACGCAGGCCACTCCGGTGGTCACGCCGCCGCCGTTGCAGCCGGTCTCGCCGCCACCCGCGCCGGTCTCCGAGCCGGTTCCGGTGCAGCAGGTCCCGGTCGCCGAACCGGTGACGGTGCCGCCGGGGGCGCATCCGGGAACCCCGCCGATGCCGGTGAACCCGCCGCAGCCGGATCCGCACGACCCGGCCACCGAATCACTCACCCTCGCCGAGAAGCTCGGCCTGCGGGCGCCCGGCGCCCCGGCCGATCCGGCGAAAGACCAGAACGTAGGGCCGACGACGTGAGATTCGCACTCATCCTGGGTGAGGTCGGCACCGGCCTCCGGCGCAACGTGTCGATGGTCATCTCGGTCGTCCTCGTCACCTTCATCTCGCTCACCTTCGTGGGCGCGGCCATCCTCATGCAGTCGCAGATCAACCAGATGAAGAACTTCTGGTACGACAAGGCGCAGGTGGCCATCTACATGTGCACCGCGACCTCGGGCGGCGACAACTGCGCCGGTGGGGAGGCGAACGCCGATCAGATCGCGGCGGTGAAGGCGCAGCTCGACTCGCCGACGCTGCAGCCGTTCATCCAGCAGTACTACTTCGAAGACCACGAGCAGGCCTACGAGAACTTCAAGAAGCAGTTCGCCGACAACCCGGTCACGGCCTACGTCACGCCCGACCTGTTGAGCCAGACCTACTGGGTGAACCTGAAGGATCCGCAGCAGTCCGACGTGCTCGTCGAGAGCCTCTCCGGGATGCCGGGCGTCGACGGGGTGACCGACCAGCGGAGCTACCTCGAGCAGATCTTCAGCATCCTCAACATCGCGAGCATCACGGCGATCGCGATCGCGCTGATCATGCTCGTGGCGGCGTTCCTGTTGATCGCCACGACCATCCGGCTGTCGGCGTTCTCCCGAAGGCGGGAGCTGGGCATCATGCGGCTGGTCGGGGCATCGAACCGCTTCATCCAGACGCCGTTCATCCTGGAGGGCGTGATCGCCGCGCTTATCGGATCGGTGCTGGCGGGCGCCGCGATGGTGGCGATCGTGAAGTTCTTCGTGCAGGACCAGCTCGCCAAAGCCCTGCCGTTCACGTCGTTCATCGGCCTGGGAGACGCCTTGTTCGTGGTGCCGATCCTCATCCTCCTCGGCGTGCTCCTGGCCGCCCTGTCGGCCAAGGTCGCGATCACCCGCTACCTGAAGGTCTAGAATGGTGGGCTGCCTCCATTCGGGGCGGTTCACAGATCTGATCGAGGAGAAGCCGTGCCACGCGAACGCGGACAGAAGGTCGTCGCGACCAACCGCAAGGCGCGACACGATTACACCATCGAAGACACCTATGAGGCGGGCCTCGTGCTCACCGGCACCGAGGTGAAGTCCCTGCGGGCCGGCCGCGCCTCGCTGGTCGACGGCTATGCCTACATCGACGGGGGAGAGGCCTGGCTCGACGCCGTGCACATCCCGGAGTACAACGAGGGCACCTGGAACAACCATCCTCCCCGGCGCAAGCGCAAATTGCTGCTGCACAAGGAGCAGATCCTCAAGATCTCGCACAAGACGAAAGAGGGCGGCTACACCCTCGTCCCGCTGCAGCTCTACTTCAGCGACGGCCGCGCGAAGGTCGAGATCGCGGTGGCGAAGGGTAAGCGCGAGTACGACAAGCGCCAGGCCCTGCGCGAGCGCCAGGACAAGCGCGAGGCCGATCGCGCCATGGCCGGGCACCGCAACCTCGGCGACTGACCTGAACTTCTTGCCCCTACCCGCCCCAAAACCCGCGTTATGGGGCGTCTTGGGGCCAGAACCTCGAGGTCAGTCCGGGAGGTCGTAGGTGACGCCGGTGAGGTGCTCGGCGGCGGCCCAGAGCGGGCGGGCGATCGCGGGGTCGCGGGAGTAGGGCTTGGCCCCGACGACGGCAGGGCGGCCTTTGAGTTGTCGCCAGCCGGCGGGGCCCCAGTACTGCCCGCCTGCCGCTCCGGGATCGGTGGCGGCGGCGACGATGGGCCGGGCGCCGGCATCCTTGCCCTGGGCGATCACACGATAGGCGGCGCGGAGGGCCGTCGGCGCGCTCTTCGGCGGGGGAAGGATGTCGCGGCGCGGTGCCAGCTCGTCGATCGAGTACCCCGGATGCGCCACCAGACTCGCCGCAGAGGCGCCCGCCAGCCGGAGCCGCCGGTCGAGTTCGAAGCCATAGGTCATCACGGCGAGCTTCGACCGCCCGTAGGTGCGGAACTCGCGGAACCGGCCGGTGCTCGACTGCAGGTCGTCGAGGTCGAGGCGGAAGAACTCGTGGCTGATGCTGCCGAGGTGCACGATGCGGGGCGCAACGGGCTGGGCCAGCAGCGCGGGGAGCATCCGGCCGATCAAGGCGAAATGGCCGAGGAAGTTCGTGCCGATCATCGCCTCGAGTCCGTCGGATGTCGTCTGCCGGCCGTGCGAGGCGAGCACACCGGCGTTCGCGATCAGAGCGTCGATGCGGGGGAGTGCGGAGAGCTCCTCCGCCGCCTCGGCGATCGAGGCCAGGTCGGCGAGATCGAGTCTCACGAAGCGCACGTCGGCGCCTGGTACCTGGCTCTCGAGGGATCGGAGCGCGGCCGCGCCTCGCTCGGTGTTGCGGGCCGCGATGACTACACTGCCGCCCGCCGCGGCCAGCTGCTCGCTCGCCCAGTAGCCGAGGCCGCCCGTTCCGCCGGTGACGACGAAGGTGCGCCCCGCGAGGTCGGGCACGACTGAGGCGGAGTCCCGCGCGGGGAGCGCGCCGGAGCCGCTCACGCGAGCAGGGACTGCGACGAGAAGCGGGCGTGCACGGTGGCCTCGATCACGATGGCACTCGGCCGCAGCTCCATGCCCCCGCCTCCGCCCGGTGCGCCTTTGGCCATCGCCATCGCTGTGAACTGGGGTGCCGGCGCCGGGTTGTCGAGGAGGCCGGGGTCGGAGATGGAGATCGGCACGACGTCGCCGAGGCCCAGGGCCGAGGCGTACTCGCGGGCCTTCGTGACCGCGTCCACGACCGCGCCGCGGCGGGCCTCGGCCTGGAGTTCCTCCTCGGTCTCGCGGGAGAGCAGCCAATCGATCCCGTCGATTGCGATACCGTCGCGGATGGAGACCACGTCGATCCATTCCGAGAGCGCCTCGAAGTCGTCGAACTCGGCGTCGACGAACACGGCGCTGTGGAACTCCACCGGCAGGCGCGTGCCGTCCTGGCTCCAGGGGCGCTGGCCCCAGACCCGGATGTCTTCCGAGTGCCAGCCGATCACCGGTCCGTCGTGCTCGTCGAGGATCGACTCGAGCGACCCCGTGAGCGACTCGTGAGCCGCTCGCGTGGCCGCGAGGACGCTGTCGCGCTTGGAGCCCTCGAAGCCCACGCCGATGCGCACCCGGGCGCGCTCGGGGTTGCGGCGCAAGCGACTCGACCCGGCCACGGTGATGATCGTCTCTGACATGCCTCCCACGATATTCCATGCGCATGACAGCGCGAATCTGTCGTAGACTAGAGGGCTGCTTCACGCAGCGTTTGGCAACTCAACAGCGTGCACCAGTGACCCATCGAGGGGATGATCGGTTTCGACATCGCCTGCGAAACTGCGAGAAGCGGGTCGAGGATGCGGGGTTATCTCGTTAACGCCCTCCGCAAAATATAAGTGCCAATTCAAACAGCACTGTTGCGGCCAAGAAGGCCTCCTTCGCCCTTGCGGCGTAGGACTTCCTTCCTAGCTAAATAGCAACTGTCGGTCCGGGAATGCTCTCTACCCGGGTTCCGGCATTATCTAGAGAGATTGCTGCGTGGTTGAGCCTCAGGGCCACGCGGGACTTGCACTGAGACTGGGCTCGTCGACCTAGGTGCCTGTGGCAAAGGTCGGAGCCGAGTAGAACGTCTGCACAGGCTACGCCCGTAGAAGGCGCAGAATCACAGCGATGGACGGGGGTTCAATTCCCCCCATCTCCACCACCGGTCACTGGTGCACGTTCGTTGGGTCAGCCGAGATTCTCGGGCGCTGCGCAATTCGGCAGCACGACGCCGGTCGAAGCGCCGTAGAGGTAGGTCCACGAGACGATCGACAGGTAGTCGTCGGCGATGCTGATGTCGGCTCCGAGGATTCCCTCGAGCGATTCCCGCGTCGGATCGAGCGCCACCGTCACCTCGATCGTCGCCGAGCCGGCGTCGATCGGTCCGGTGTTCCAGACGTAGCAGTCGCCGCCCTCGTAGATGTCGTCGAGCGAGCCGGCGAACGCCCACCCGGGACTCACGGAGAGCACCGCCAGCCCCACCGGGAGGCAGAGGTCGAGCATCACGCCTTCGTACCGGCCCTCTTGGCTCGGCGGGAGGTCGGGCAGGTTCGACAGCGCGAGGCCGAACACCTTGGTGTGCGAGTCGACGTCCACCGGGCCGTACGACGTGAGGACGGGGTCGTCGTCACTGGCCGCCGCCGCGGGCGAAGCCACGGCCAGCGCGACCACCGGCACGCTCCACATTCCGGTGGAGAGCACACCACGGCGGCTGAGCGATCGAGAGCGGATGTCGGATTCGCGGTGCGCGGTCATCGGTGTCGTCCGTTCTGCGACCCAGCCCCCTGCCGGCACTCGCACCTGCGCCGAGCTTAGCTCACCTCGTGTCAGCCGAGCGCTTCGCCCGTGGGGTCGGGCGCGGACTCGTCCTCGAGCGCGACGCCGCCGAGAGGCGTGCCCTGCCAGTGCGTGCAGACCCAGCCCTCGTCCGCCGAGCCCACGAGGGTGACGACGCCGGTGTTCTCGAGGGGATGCTCGCGGCTGAACTCGGCGTCCAGGTTCTGTGACGACCAGGACGCCCAGGTGCGGATGGCGGCGCCGTGGCTCACCACGGCCACCGTGCCCTCGTACCGCTCGCTCACCGCGCTGATCGCAGCATTGAAGCGCTCGTAGAACTCGGTTCCGTTCTCGCCGTCGGGGATGCGCGCCGAGAAGTCGGTCCACCAGCTGAAGATCGTGCCCATGTAGGCGTGGATCGCCTCATCGTCGGAGCGTCCTTCGAGCGAGCCCGCGTCGATCTCCTGGATGCCCTCGAGCACGACGGGCTCCAGGCCCAGCGCCTCCGCGAGCGGCGCGGCCGTCTCCTGCGTGCGGCGCATCGTCGACACGAAGATCGCGTCGATCTCCTCGTCGGCCAGGGCTGCCGGAACGGCGGCAGCCTGTTCCTGCCCGAGCTCGGTGAGCCCCGGGCCTGGCACCACCGTGCCGAGGGCGCCGCGCACGTTGTCGATGGTCTGGGCGTGTCTGATCAGGAGGAGTCGCATCCCCCTCAGCCTAGGCCCGCACGCCGCAGGACGTCAGTCAGATCACGCGTTCGCGCAGGCGGATCGCGTCGAAGGGTGCATGACCCCGGGCGTCGTTGTCGAAAGAGAGGTAGACGTCGCGGGGACGACCGTCGGCGGCGCCGCTGCCGTCGAGCCAGCTCCGCGTCCGTGCGGCCCAGCGGTCGAGCGCGTCGTCGTCGTAGCCGCTCGCGTAGAGCTCGTCGGCGCCGTGCAGCCGCACGTAGACGAAATCGGCCGTGACGGCGTCGATCACCGGGAAGCGGCCGGCCGTGTCGGCGATCACCGAACCGATGCCCTGCGCGGCGAGCAGCGCCGCGAACGCGGGGGCCGTGAAGCTCGGATGCCGCACCTCGAGGCAGTGGCGGAGCGGAGCATCCGTCTCGATCTCGAGCCAATCGCGCCCGTCGAGGCGGGCGTCGTGCTTGTGGGCCAGTTCGCGGGCCGCGGCGGTGGTGCGGGGGAGCATCGCGAGGAACGGCTCGAGCAGCTCCGGGTCGAAGACGAGGCGCTCCGGCAGCTGCCAGAGGATCGGGCCGAGCGTGGGCCCGAGCGCGAGCACGCCCGAGGCGAAGAAGTTGGCCAGCGGGGTCTCGACGTCGCGCAGTCGCTTCATATGGGTGATGAACCGTCCTCCTTTCACGGCGAACACGAAGCCTTCGGGCACCTCGGAGCGCCACCGTTGGTAGCTCTCCGGGCGCTGCAGGGAGTAGAACGAGCCGTTGATCTCCACCGAGTCCAACCGCTCCGCCGCGTACTCGAGCTCGCGGCGCTGTGCGAGTCCCTTCGGGTAGAAGTCACCCCGCCAACTCGGATAGCGCCATCCCGAGATGCCCACGAGTGCCCGGGTGCTTCGCGCGTCCATATCGCGGAGCGTACGCTGAGCACGTCGTCGCCGAAAGGAAGAACCATGACGGATGCCCGGCAGAGCTTCGTGATCGTCGGTGCCGCTCTCGCGGGTGCGAGCGCGGCGAAGACGCTCCGGGAGGAGGGCTTCGACGGGCGGGTCGTACTCGTCGGGCTGGAGGAGCACCATCCGTACATCCGGCCGCCGCTCTCCAAGGAGTTCTTGAGCGGAGCCGCCGAGCGCGACACCGTCTTCGTGGAGAAGCCCGACTGGTACGCCGACCATGACGTCGAGTTGCTGACCGGAGTGCGGGCCTTGAGCGTCGACCCGATCGACCGTCTCGTGGCTCTCGACGACGGCATCGACCTGCACTACTCGGAGCTGCTGCTCGCGACCGGGTCGCATGCGCTCCGGCCGCCGCTCGACGGCATCGATCTCGACGGAGTGCACGTGCTGCGCACGCTCGACGACTCCGAGGCGCTCCGCGGCCTGCTGGCCGGCGGCGGACGTCGCGTGGTCTCGATCGGCGCGGGCTGGATCGGCCTGGAGGTCGCGGCGACGGCGCGCACGCTCGGCAACGACGTGACCGTGCTGGTGCGCGGCGCGGTGCCACTCGCCGCCGCACTCGGCGAGGAGCTCGGTGGCGTGTTCGCTCAGCTGCACCGCGACAACGGCGTGGATCTGCGCACCGAGGCGTCGGTGGCGCGACTCGTCGGAGCCGGCAGCGTGGTCACCGGCGTCGAACTCACCGACGGTACCGTGCTGCCCGCCGACCTGGTGGTGCTCGGCGTCGGAGCCGCACCGAACCTCGAACTGGCGGAGACGGCAGGGCTCGAGCTCACCACCGGCGTCGCCGTCGACGAACACCTCCGCTCGAGTGACCCCCACATCTTCGCCGCCGGCGATATCGCCGACGCCTGGCACCCATTGGTCGGGATGCGGCTCCGGAGCGAGCACTGGGCGAACGCCCTGAGCGGCGGGAGCACGGCCGCCCGCTCGATGCTGGGGCTCGACGCCGTCCACGACGACATCCCCTACTTCTACACCGACCAATTCGACCTCGGGATGGAGTACTCCGGCTTCGGCCCGCTCGCCCGGCACGCCGAGGTGGTCTACCGCGGAGACAAGGATGCACGGGAGTTCATCGCCTTCTGGCTGGCCGACGGAAGAGTGGTCGCCGGCATGAACGTGAACGTGTGGGACGTCAACGAGGCGGTGCAGGGCGTCATCCGCCGGGGAAACGTCGTCGATCCGGCCGCAATCGCGGATCCGGACGTGCCTTTGGAGAGCCTCTGAGCGTCAGCTGATTCCCGGCAGACCGTGTCCTCGGCGTTATCTGCCGTTGTTACCGTGGAGCCAGAACCGGTCTCCGACCGGCACGCATCGGACCCGGGAGTGACCATGAAGCTCGATATCAGGGCATCGATCGCGGCGGCCATGGCTCTGGCCGCGGTGTTGACGCTCGGTGCCTGTGCCTCCGGTGGCGCAGCACCGTCCTCGGAACCCGGTTCGGGCGAAGCCGATCCCGCGACCGGGGCCGATCTCGTGGGCACCTGGGTGACGGGGGAGAGCTATGACTCCCCGGATGTCCCCTTCCTCGACTTCGCCGAGGACGGTACCTGGACGGGCTCCGACGGCTGCAACGGCGTGCAGGGCGAATGGGCGGTCGCCGCCGACGGTTCGTTGACCGTCTCGGCCGGTCCGAGCACGCTGATCGCCTGCGACGGCGCCGCCCTCCCGAGCATGCTCTCCGGCGCCGCGCTCGCCCTCGTCGACGGCGAATCCCTCCTGCTCACCGACGCCGACGGCGCGACCGTGGTGACGCTGGTCACCGCCCCCGCCGGAACGGTGCCGGATGCCGCGGCACGCGTCATCGGCACCTGGTCGGCGGATGCTCCGGACGGCGCCGACGTGTTCCTCACCTTCACCGACGGGAAGGTCACCGGCAAAGACGGCTGCAACAACCTGATGGGTTCCTGGAGCGCCGGTACCGGCGGCTCGATCGTGCTCTCCGGCCTCGCCTCGACGATGATGTACTGCGAGGGCGTCGACACCTGGCTCTCGAAAGCCGTGGGACTCACGATGGACGGCGGCGCCGCGGTCGTGGTCGACGAGACCGGGGTCCAGATCGGCACGCTGACCAAACAGGGCTGACAAATACTCGTTTCTCTGTAAGATGGACGATAGCTGAGCGAGGCTCAGTATCGCCCTGTCGAAAGAGAGACCATGAGCCGATCCGTTCCGATCCGCGCGGCCATCGCCGCTTCCGTGCTGCTCGCCACGGGCACGCTCGCCGGTTGCGCCGGGGGCGGCGACGGGGGAGCGGGTGGCGCCGTCGGGTTCGACGGGGTGCAGTCCGCCACCATCCAGATCGAGTCGGAGGGAACGTTCGCGAACCCGGATGACGGGCAGACTTCGGAGGAGGCGGGGCTCGGGTCGGGATTCTTCATCTCGGCCGACGGGCTGGCGCTCACGAACAACCACGTCGTGGCCGGCGCCGGCACCACGAAGGTGCACGTCGGAGGCGGCGACGAGGAGTACAGCGCCGAGATCCTCGGGTCGTCGGAATGCCTCGACCTCGCCGTCATCAAGGTCGACGGATCCAGCTTCCCCTTCCTCGGGTGGCAGAAGGGCGACATCACCACCGGTGAGGAGGTCTACGCCGCCGGCTTCCCGCTCGGAGACCCGGACTTCACCCTCACCAAGGGCATCGTGTCGAAGAACGACACGTCCGGGCAGACCGCCTGGGCCTCGATCGATCACATCATCGAGCACGACGCGAAGATCCGGCCGGGCAATTCCGGAGGTCCGCTGGTGAACGCCTCCGGGCAGGTGGTCGGGGTGAACTACGCGAGCGTCGCCGAACTCGACTCGAACTTCGCCATCCACCGCGATGAGGCGCAGAAGGTCATCGACAAGCTGGAAGCCGGAGAAGACGTGCTGAGCCTCGGCGTGAACGCGCAGGCCCTACCGCTCGACGACGACGGGAATCCCGTCGGAGTCTGGGTGAGTTCGGTCACGGCCGGCTCACCCGCGGACAAGGCGGGCATCCTGCCCGGCGACGTGCTCCTGCGGATGGCGGGAACGACCCTCGCCACCGAAGCCTCCTTGGAGCAGTACTGCGACGTCATCAAGACGCAAGGCGTCGACGCGACGATCGACGTCGACGTCTACCGGCCGTCGGAAGACGCGCTGTACCGCGGCCAGTTCAATGGCAAGGAGCTCGAGGCGGTGACGGTGCCCGGTATCGGGGCACCGACCGGCAGCGGTTCCGACGACCGGGAATACGTCACGGTGAACGACGACTCGGGTGTGCTGAGCGTCGAGGTGCCCGCCGATTGGACCGACGTCGACGGCGCCGCGTTCGAGGGCATCGGCGGCCACCAGTTCATCGACGTGCGGGCGAGCACGAATCTGCAGCAGTTCTCGGAGTCGTGGGGCACCTCCGGCGTCACGGTGTCGGCCGCCGAGATGGCCGACGACCTCACGCCGCAGGCCATCTTCGATTCGTACGCGGGTCTCACTGCCCAGTGCACCCCGACCGGTGCGGACGCCTACTCCGACGGGGTGTACGAGGGGCAGTACCAGTACTTCTCGCAATGCGGCGGGCAGAGCGACTACGTGATCGTGGTGGCCTACCCCGAAGACCAGAGCTTCGTGCTCGTGGTCACGGTCGCCATCGCGAGTGACGCTGATCTCCCCGCCATCGAACACGTGATGGGCAGTTTCGCGGCCACGTTCTAAGCGTCATGCAGGCACGGCACCGACGCCGGCATTGGCATCGGCAGCGGCCAGTGGGCTACTTGGCAACTCCCTGGAGGGTGCCCGTGACCTTCTCGTTAGGCATGCCGATGAGGCAGGAGACCAGGCGGTCGTCACCGTCGGTCCACGAGCCCTCGGTGGGAGTGAAGTAGGTGTAGCCGTAGACGGAGTCGTCGTAGGAGATGCCTACGAAAGGCTGGAACAGGTCGAGACACTGGGCGTCGGCCTGCTCGTCGATCGCGTCGTCGCCCGGGTACTCGTCGCCCGCCAGCTCGAACTCGCCGTAGACCTCGAAGTCGTGTTCGTCGGCGCAGTCGACGATCGGCACCTCGGTGACCTCGGTGCCGTCGGTGTCGTTCAGGCACTGGCCGACGGAGAGGGTGAAGACATCGGTGTCGGTCTGCTCGATCTCCTCGCCCGTCTGCGAGTCGGTCGCCGGCGGCGCCGAGCTCGGAAAGAGAGCGGTGCAACCCGAGAGGCTGAGGCCGAAGGCGAGAACGGCCGCGACGGTGAGCGTCGCCTTAGTGGACATGCGGAACGGGCGGGAAGAAGTCGTCATGAGGTCTCCGTAGCTGAGGATCTGATTCGCCTGTGAGGAGCCTGTGAACGCCCCCGAGTGACCATTATGGGGGTCATTCGACGGGAGGGTCAATTCGACGGTCGTCGACCGGACACGATCTCGAGCACGTCGTCGTGGAGAAGACCATTCGTCGCCAGGGCGCTCCCGCCCCACGGTCCGTCCTCGCCGTCGGCAGAGCTGAAACGCCCTCCGGCCTCCTGCACGATCGGAACCAGAGCCGCCATGTCGTACGGCTTCAGGTCGAACTCGGTCGCGATCTCGAGCTGCCCCTCCGCCACCAGCATGTACGACCACATCTCGCCGTAGGCCCGGGTGCGCCAGACCGCCCGGGCGAGCGCGGTGAGCTGGTCGAGCCGACCTTCCTCGTCCCAGCCCTTGAAACTGTTGTAGCTGAGCGACGCGTCGGCCAGCTGCGCGATACCCGAGACACGGATGGGTCGAGGCGCCCCGGTGCGGTCGTCGAGCGCATCCGTCGTGAAGGCGCCGAGCCCGGCGGCGCCCCACCAGCGCCGGCCGAGCGCGGGGGAGCTGACGACGCCCACGACGGGCACCCCGTCGACGGCGAGGGCGATGAGGGTCGCCCACACGGGCACACCTCGCATGAAGTTCGCGGTGCCGTCGATCGGGTCGAGGATCCACTGGCGCGGCGACTCCCCGGCGGTACCGAACTCCTCCCCGAAGATGGAGTCATCGGGCCGCGCGGCCGCCAGCTCGGCGCGGATGGCCTGCTCCACGGCGCGATCCGCATCCGTGACCGGGGTACGGTCGGGTTTGGTGACGACGTTCAGGTCGGTGGCACGGAAACGGTCGCGCGAGATCGCGTCGGCCAGATCGGCGAGGCGGAGGGCGAGGGCGAGGTCGTCGGGAGACGCGGAGGCGGGGGAGGCGGCGGGAGCGTTCACCCGTCCAGGCTAGCGGGCGGGGTCGTCGCAGCCGGGCCTTTCCTGCTCAGGCGGTGTGCTCGATGAGCTTCTGCAGCGACTCGATGCGGGCCTTGCCGCTCTCGCCGAGCTCGCCTGCCTCGACGCGGTCGATGATCTCCCAGTCGTGCGCCTCGGTGAGCGGGATGCCGCCCGGGGGCTCGCCCTCGGGCACGCGCGCCGTGGCGGCGAACGATTTGAGGATGTTCGCGGGATCGACGTGTCCGAGCCCGAAGGAACGGACGCCCGGGGTGTCGATGATCCAGCCGGTGCGGCCATCAGGGGCGCGCAACCGGAGGCAGATCGTCGACGACGAGGTGTGGCGCCCGCGCCCGGTGACCGTGTTGACGACACCGGTGGCGCGCGCGGCGCTCGGCACGAGCACGTTCACGAGCGTCGACTTGCCGACACCGGAGTGGCCGACCGTCACGGTGGTGTGGCCGACCAGCAGGTCGGTCAGCTCCTCCACCGGCACGGCATCCTGCGACAGCGTCACGATCCGGAGATCCAGGGCGTCGAATTGGGCCAGCAACGGCGCCGGGTCGGCGAGGTCGGTCTTCGTGACGCAGAGGATCGGCGTGATCCCCGCATCGAAGGCCGCCACGAGGTAGCGGTCGATCAGCCGGGCCCGCGGTTCGGGGTTCGCCGCCGCGACCACGATGAGCATCTGGTCGGCGTTCGCCACGATCACGCGCTCGACGGCATCCGAGTCGTCGGCACTGCGGCGCAGCAGGGTGCTCCGCTCGTGCACGCGCACGACGCGCGACAGCGTGCCCTCCTCGCCGGAGGTGTCTCCCACCAGATCGACCCAGTCGCCGGTGACGATCGGAGTGCGACCGAGTTCGCGCGCCCGAGAGGCGGTGATCTCCCTCTCCTCCGGGGTGTCCTGGTCGATCAGCACCGAGAAGCGGCCTCGGTCGACGGTCATGATGCGCCCGGCTACGGCGTCCTTGTGCTCCGGGCGCGTCTTCGTGCGAGGGCGGTTGCCCTTGGGATTCGGGCGGACGCGGATGGACGACTCGTCGAACTCGTCGTCGTCATCCTCGTCGTCGTCGGCCCACCAGCTCATACGCCACCCGTGAGCATGGCACGCCAGAGTTGCGGGAACTCGGGCATGGTCTTGGACGTGGTGCCGATGTCGTGGACGAGCACTCCCTCGGTGACGAGGCCGATCACCGCGCCGGCGGTGGCCATCCGGTGGTCGGCGTAGCTCGACCAGACACCGCCGTGCAGGGGGCGCGGAGTGATGGCGAGCCCGTCGGGCAGTTCGGTGACCTCTCCGCCGAGCTGGTTGATCTCGGTGGCCAAGGCGGCCAGTCGATCGGTCTCGTGGTGACGGATGTGCCCGATCCCGGTGATCTCGCTCGGCCCGTCGGCCAGCGCGGCGATGGCCACGACCGTGGGAGCGAGTTCGCCGCCCGTACTGAGGTCGAGCGTGACGCCCTGGACGGAGTCGCCCCCGATGACGGTGAGCCGATCGCCGTCCCGTTCCACCGTTGCGCCGAAGAGGGGAAGGATGTCGGCGAGATCGGCTCCGACCTGGGTCGTCTCTTCCGGCCACCCGATAATGGTCACCCGCCCGCCGGTGACGACGGCGGCCGCCAGGAACGGAGCGGCGTTCGAGAGGTCGGGCTCGATCGCGACCTCGGCGCCCGCGATGCTGCCGGGCCGCACCGTCCAGCTGTCGCCGTCGGCGCCCACGGTGACCTCGACGCCGCGGGCGCGCAGGGCGGCGATCGTCATCTCGATGTGAGGCTGGCTCGGCAGCCGTGATCCGGAGTGCTGCAGCGCGAGACCCTCGTCGAAGCGGGCGGCCGCGAGGAGCTGACCGCTGACGAACTGGCTCGACGCGGAGGCATCGATGGTGAGCGCGCCGCCTGCGACCCGCCCTGTGCCGTGCACGGTGAAGGGGAGCGCGGCGCGTCCGTCGTCCCCGATGTCGACGCCCAAGGCGCGCAGCGAGGTGATGGTGGTGGCCATCGGCCGGCGGCGGGCGCCCTCGTCGCCGTCGAACGTGGTCGGGCCGAGCGCCAGCGCGGCGACCGGGGGAAGGAACCGCATGACGGTGCCGGCGAGGCCGGTGTCGATCGTGGTGCTGCCGAGCAGTTCTTCGGCCGGGGTGATCGCGAGATCGGGGCCGAACCGGCCCGCTCCGTCGACCCGAGTGATGGTGGTGCCGAGGGAACGCAGCGCTTCGACCATCAGATCGCTGTCGCGGGAGTGCAGCGGGGCGCGCAGGAGCGAGGGGGAGTCGGCGAGGGCCGAGAGCACGAGCTCGCGGTTGGTGAGCGACTTCGATCCGGGGAGCGAGACGACAGCCTCGACGGGCACGGTGGCGCGCGGCGCGGCCCAGTGCTCCTCGGTGGTCTGGGGCGCGTCGTCGCCGTAGGGGTTGAACTCCGGCTTGGAATATCTCGAAACAGGCATCGGTTATCAGAGTAGTCGGCAGAGAAAACTCCTGGAGGTCATGCGCGTGGTGGCGACTGCAGTGCTCACGAATCCCGTCGAGGTCTCGTTCGGGGTCGATCCGGTGACCCCGGTCGTAGACTTGGGCGTGATGAGCACACCCACTCCCGACCCGCGCGCCCTCTTCGAAGAGCAGGCAATACCGTTCCTCGATCAGCTGTACGGCGCGGCGCTCCGCATGACCCGCAACCCCAGTGACGCTCAGGACCTCGTGCAGGAGACCTTCGTGAAGGCCTTCGCAGCGTTCGCGCAATTCGAGCAGGGCACCAATCTGAAGGCCTGGCTCTACCGCATCCTCACGAACACGTTCATCAACACCTACCGCAAGAAGCAGCGCGATCCCTACCAGGGTTCGACGAGCGACATGGAGGATTGGCAGCTCGGCACCGCGGAGTCGGCCACGGCGAGCCTCTCCAGCCGTTCGGCCGAGGCCGAGGCGATCGATCACCTGCCCGACAGCGACGTCAAAGAGGCGTTGCAGTCGATCCCCGAAGACTTCCGTCTGGCCGTCTACCTGGCCGACGTCGAAGGCTTCTCCTACCAGGAGATTGCCGACATCATGAAGACCCCAGTGGGAACGGTCATGAGTCGCCTGCATCGTGGCCGGCGACTCCTGCGGGGTCTGTTGACCGATTACGCGAAGGAACGCGGCTTGGCCACCGCGACCGTCAAAGGGAGCAAGAAATGACTGACTGCGGCTGCGACAAGGCACGAGCGGAACTCGAAGAGTATCTGCGCAACGAGATCTGCCGAACGGATGCCTCGGAGATCCGCGCGCACCTGGAGACCTGCGAGGGCTGCCAGAGCGAACTCCACATCGGCATCGTGCTCACCCAGACGGTGCAGCGTGCCTGCAAGGAGACGGCTCCCGAGGAGCTCAAGAGCGAGCTCATCGCGCGTCTCCGCACCCTTCAGGTTTTGTAGCCCCGCGTACTGCGGCACCTCTCGGTCGTCCTTCGACGTACCGTCGTCAGGGCACAAGCGAGAAACCTCCCGTTCTCAGGAACTTCAGTCCTGAGAACGGGAGGTTTTTCTGAATACGGGTGGGTCAGCTCAGGGCGCGTGCGATCAGCTGCGCCTGCTCGACCGCGTGGCGCTTGGCGGAGCCGGCCGCGGGGGATGCCGCCGCAGGGCGGGACACGACCGAGATCGTGCGGCCTTCGAGGCGACGGGCGAGCTCCGTGCAGATGAAGGGCCAGGCGCCCTGGTTCTGCGGCTCGTCCTGCACCCACACCAGCTCGGCGTTCGGGTACTGGGCGATGACGGCGTTGATCTCCTCGAGCGGCAGCGGATAGAACTGCTCCACCCGCACCAGCGCGATCGCGTCATTCGGGTTCTTCTGCAGCTCGCTGGCGAGGTCGTAGTAGACCTTGCCCGAGTGCAGCAGCACCTTCGTGACCGCGTTCTTGTCGGTGATGCGCGCATCGTCGATCACGGGCTCGAAGCGGCCGGCCGTGAGGTCCTCGACCGAGCTGGTCGCACCACGCAGCCGCAGCATCGCCTTCGGAGTGAAGACGATGAGGGGTTTGCGCGGGCGGGCGTAGGCCTGGCGGCGCAGCAGGTGGAAATAGGATGCCGGCGTCGACGGACGGGCGACCGTCATGTTGTCCTCGGCGCACATCTGCAGGTACCGCTCGATGCGGGCCGAGGAGTGGTCGGGGCCCTGACCCTCGTAGCCGTGTGGCAGCAGCAGCACGAGGGAGGACCGCTGGCCCCACTTCTGCTCGGCCGAGGAGATGAACTCGTCGATGATGATCTGGGCGCCGTTCGCGAAGTCGCCGAACTGCGCCTCCCAGAGCACCAGGGCATCCGGACGCTCCACGGAGTAGCCGTATTCGAAGCCCATCGCCGCGTACTCGCTGAGCAGCGAGTCGTAGATCCAGAACCGCGCCTGGTTGTCGGCGAGGTTCGCCAGCGGCAGCCACTCCTGGCCGTTCTCACGGTCGTGCAGCACGGCGTGACGCTGCACGAAGGTGCCGCGGCGCGCATCCTGACCGGCCAGGCGCACCGGGGTGCCCTCGACCAGCAACGACCCGAGGGCCAGCAGCTCGCCGAAGGCCCAGTCGATGTTGCCCGAGCGGCTCATCTCCAGCCGCTTCGCGAGGAGCTGCTGCAGCTTCGGGTGCACGCTGAAGCCGGCCGGCGGGTTGTCGAAGGCATCGCCCACGAGGTGGATGGTCGACTCGGCGACCGCGGTGGCGAACGGCGTCTTCGAGCTGTCGTCGCGCTGCGCCTCGGGCCGCTCCAGGTCGGAGACCGCGTTGGTGTCCTCCGTGATGACCGGGATCGAGGAGGTCTGGGCGGCGTGCGTCTCGGCGAAGGCGCGTTCGAGGCGGTCCTGGAAGTCGCGGTGGACGCCCTCGTACTCCTCCTCGGTGATGTCTCCACGGCCGAGGAGTGCCTCGGTGTAGAGCTTGCGCACGCTGCGCTTGGCCTCGATGAGGTTGTACATCAGCGGCTGGGTCATCGAGGGGTCGTCGCCCTCGTTGTGACCGCGGCGACGGTAGCAGATGAGATCGATGAACACGTCGCGGTGGAACTGCTGGCGGTACTCGAAGGCGAGCTGCGCCACGCGCACCACGGACTCCGGGTCGTCGCCGTTCACGTGGAAGATCGGCGCCTGGATGGTCTTCGCCACATCGGTGGAGTACACCGAGGAGCGCGACTCCGACGGGGGAGTCGTGAAGCCCACCTGGTTGTTGATGTTCACGTGGATGGTGCCGCCCGTGCGGTAGCCGCGCAGCTGCGACATCTGCAGGGTCTCCACCACGACGCCCTGGCCTGCCAGGGCGGCGTCGCCGTGGATGAGGATCGGCAGGGTCGAGAAGGTGCCGATGGGCTTGCGGTCCTGCTTCGCGCGGGTGATGCCCTCGAGCACGCCGTCGGCGGCCTCGAGGTGCGAGGGGTTCGCGGCGAGGTACACCGGGATCTCGGTGCCGTCGGAGGCGGTGAAGGTGCCTTCGGTGCCAAGGTGGTACTTCACGTCGCCGGAGCCCTGGACGGTGCGCGGGTCCTGCGTGCCCTCGAACTCGCGGAAGATCTGCCCGTAGGTCTTGCCGGCGATGTTCGTGAGCACGTTCAGGCGACCACGGTGCGCCATCCCGATCGCGACCTCGTCGAGGCCCTCCTCGGCGGCACCCTGGATGATGCGGTCCAGCAACGCGATGGTCGACTCGCCGCCCTCGAGCGAGAAGCGCTTCTGGCCGACGTACTTGGTCTGCAGGAAGGTCTCGAAGGCCTCGGCCTCGTTGAGCTTCTCCAGGATGCGCATCTGCTCGTCGTGGCCGGGCTTCGCGTAGGGACGCTCCACCTTCTCCTGGATCCAGCGGCGCTGCGCGGGATCCTGGATGTGCATGTACTCGATGCCGATCTTGCGGCAGTAGGAGTCACGCAGCACGCCCAGGATGTCGCGCAGGTAGGCCTGGCGGGCGAGACCGAACTCGCCCGTCACGAACTCGCGGTCGAGATCCCAGAACGTCAGACCGTGCGTGGCGATGTCGAGGTCGGGGTGCGAGCGCTGGCGGTACTCGAGCGGGTCGATGTCGGCCATCAGGTGCCCGCGCACCCGGAAGGCGTTGATGAGCTCCTGCACGCGCGCCGTCTTGTCGATGGCGCTGGCCTCGTCGACGCTGATGTCGGCGGCCCAGTGGATCGGCTCGTAGGGGATGCGCAGCTCGGCGAAGATGTTCTCGTAGAAGTTGCGCTGCCCGAGCAGCAGCTCGTGCACCTTCTTGAGGAACTCGCCCGAGCCTGCGCCCTGGATGACGCGGTGGTCGTAGGTGGAGGTGAGGGTGATGACCTTGCCGATGCCGAGGTCGCTCAGCACCTTCGGCGAGGCGCCCTGGAACTCCGCGGGGTACTCGAGGGCGCCGGCGCCGATGATCGCGCCCTGGCCCTTCATGAGGCGCGGCACCGAGTGCACGGTGCCGATGCCGCCGGGGTTGGTGAGGGAGATCGTGGTGCCCTGGAAGTCGGTGGCGGTGAGCTTGTTGGCCCGGGCCCGCTGCACGAGGTCTTCGTAGGCCGCGAGGAACTCGTTGAAGCCCATGGTGTCGGCGCGCTTGATGCCGGGCACCAGGAGGGCGCGCGAGCCGTCGGGCTTCGGCAGGTCGATCGCGATGCCGAGACCGATGTGGGCGGGGGCGACGACCGAGGGCTTGCCGTCGACCTCTTCGTAGTAGACGTTCTGGCTCGGGAACTCCTTGAGCGCTTGAACGAGGGCCCACCCTATGAGGTGGGTGAACGAGACCTTGCCGCCGCGCGAGCGGCGCAGGTGGTTGTTGATGACGATGCGGTTGTCGATGAGGAGCTTCGCCGGGATGGAGCGCACGCTGGTCGCGGTGGGCACCGTGAGACTGGCGTCCATGTTGGTGGCCAGCGACTTCGACATGCCGCGGAGCGGGGTGACGGTGTCCTTCTCGGCGTCCTCGGCGGCATCCTTCGCCGCTTCCTCCGGGGTCACCGGCCGGGCGCTCGGCGCCTCGGCGGGGATGGGCTGGGGCTTCGCCTCGATGCTCGTGGTGCGCGCGATCGGCTGCGTCACCGGGCGGGACTCCGCGCCGGAGGCGTCGGCGATCTGCTGCGACTCGGTGCCCTCGGTGGGCGCCGTCGCCGCCGCGGCAGCGGGAGCGGTGGAAGCAGGTGCCGCGGGAGCGGCTTCTGTGGGAGCGGATGCCGCGGGCGGCGTCACGCCCTCGGCCGGAGCCCCGCTGCCGCCGGAGACGTGGGAGCGGTAGCTCTCCAGCACCGGCCACCACGACTTGTCGACCGAGTTCTTGTCGGCGACGTACTGTTCATACAGCTCGTCGACGAGCCACTCGTTCGCCCCGAATTCCGCCGATGTTCCGTCATCGGTGCTCGTACCCGTCAATTGGCTAGCCAAAGCCGATCGCCCACTCTCCGTTTGCCTCGTACTGGGCACGTGCCGGTGTCTGCTGCGCTGCTTGTTCACGCGTGGACACGTGCATCCTCAAGCCTAATCCTTTCCGGCGCGTGCTCTGCTCATCACTCGTCGGGGTTAGCGTTGGCGCATGGAGTTCTCTGGCGAGGCCGGTCGCACCGACCTGACATATTCCGACGTCTTCCTCATCCCGTCGCGGTCCGCCGTGACCAGCAGGCTCGACGTGTCACTGGCCCCGAGCGACGGCACGGGGGGCGTCGATCCCCATCGTCTCGGCGAACATGAACTCGGTCACCGGGCCGCGGCTCGCCGCCACCCTGGCTCGCCGCGGCGGTCTCGGCGTGCTGCCGCAGGACATGCACCTGCAAGACCTGGATGCCGCCATCCGTTGGGTGAAGGACCAGCCCGTCGACTTCGACACGCCCTTCGACTTCCGTCCTCACGACACGGTCGAGGTGGCGCTCAAGTCGGTGGCGGCGGTGGCCGGTCACGGCCTCGTGCTGCACGACGACGACGGCACCTTCGTGGGCTGCATCCCCGCGGCGCGCCTGGCCACGGCCTTGCCGGACGCGCAACTCGGCGACCTGGTGCACGGCGCACTCACCTCCCTCTCGGCCGACGACGTGGCCGGTCCCCGCGAGGCCTTCGACGCCATGGTGGCCGCGGACATCGACTTCGCCCCGGTGATGCGGCACGGCGCGGTGGTGGGCACCCTGAGCCGCACCAGCGCCTTGCGTTCCACGATCTACCAGCCGGCGGTGGATGCGCACGGGCGGCTGCGGGTCGCCGCGGCGGTCGGCATCAACGGCGACGTCGTCACGAAGGCGCGTGCCCTCGTGGCCGCCGGGGTGGACGTGCTCGTGGTCGACACGGCGCACGGGCACCAGGAGGGGATGTTGCAGGCCCTCCACGCGCTGAAGCAGGCGAAGATCGGCGTCCCGATCGCCGCCGGCAACGTGGTGACGGCGCGGGCCGTGGCCGACCTCGTCGACGCGGGAGCCGACATCCTGAAGGTCGGCGTCGGACCGGGGGCCATGTGCACGACGCGCATGATGACCGCGGTCGGCCGCCCTCAGTTCTCGGCCGTGCTCGAGACGGCAGCCGCGGCGCGCGAACTCGGCGCGCACGTCTGGGCCGACGGGGGAGTGCGGTATCCGCGCGACGTGGCGCTCGCCCTCGCGGCCGGAGCCTCGTCGGTGATGATCGGATCCTGGTTCGCCGGCACCCTCGAAGCGCCCGGAACCCTCGACCGCGACGCCGAGGGCCGTCTCTACAAGGAGAGTTGGGGGATGGCGTCGACCAAGGCCGTGCAGGAGCGGTTCGGCCGCCTGGACGCCTACGAGCTCGCCCGCAAGACGTTGTTCGCCGAGGGCATCTCCTCGAGCCGCATCTACCTCGATCCGCTGCGGCCCTCCATCGAGGACCTGCTCGACATGATCACCTCCGGGGTGCGCAGCTCCTTCACCTACGCCGGGGCCTCGACGCTGGCCGAGTTCCACGACCGGGCGCGGGTGGGCATCCAGTCGGCCGCGGGCTACGAAGAGGGGAAAGCGCTGCCGGTCAGCTGGTGAGCGCTCTGCTCCGCCCTGTATAATCGCACGGACAATGGACGACCCTCCCTCTGCCCATCATCATCCGTCACCGATCATGATCGAATGCGATCGACTCCTCTGCGCCGGCCGATGCGCGACCGGGGGCCCCCGTGGCCTTTGAGTTGATCATGCTGGGAGTCGGCATCCTGCTGACCATCGGCACCGGCTTCTTCGTCGCCTCCGAGTTCTCGCTGGTCAACCTCGACCGCTCCGATCTCGAGGCGCGCACCGAACGCGGCGAGAAGGGGCTGCAGCCTGCCATCACGGCACTGAAGCACACCTCGACGCACCTCTCCAGTGCACAGCTCGGCATCACGCTGACCACCCTGCTCACCGGTTACACCATGGAACCGGCGATCTCGAGCCTGCTGCGCGATCCGCTGATGGCCATCGGCATCCCCGAGTCGGTGGTGCCGCCGATCAGCGCCACCATCGGCATCGTCATCGCCACGCTGCTGTCGATGATCGTCGGCGAACTGGTGCCCAAGAACTTCGCCCTCGCCCTGCCGCTGAAGACGGCCCGCGTCGTCGTGCCCTTCCAGCTGGCGTTCACGATGGTGTTCAAGCCCGCGGTCGCGTTGCTGAACAACACGGCCAATGCGCTTCTGCGCCTGGTCGGGATCGAGCCGAAGGAAGAGCTGTCCGGTGCCCGTACGGCCGAGGAGCTCTCCTCGCTGGTGCGCCGCTCGGCCCTCCAGGGCAGCCTCGACGAAGACACGGCGACGCTGCTGAACCGCACACTGCTGTTCTCCTCGCACACGGCGGCGGATGCGATGACCCCGCGACCCCGGATCGCGAGCGTCAAGCGCAGCGACTCCGCCGTGGCCGTGCTGGACCTCGCCCGCTCGACCGGGCATTCCCGCTTCCCGGTCATCGACGAGGACATCGACGACGTGGTGGGGCTGGTGCACGTGAAGCAGGCCGTGGCCATCCCGCGCGAACGCCGCGCGGAGGTGCCGGTCGCGGCGATCCTCACGGACACCGTGCGGGTTCCGGAGACCATGATGCTCGACGTTCTGCTCGGCGAACTGCGCGGCCGCGGGTACCAGATGGCCGTCGTGGTCGACGAGTACGGCGGAACCGCCGGTGTCGTGACACTCGAAGACCTGGTCGAGGAGCTCGTGGGCGATCTCGCCGACGAGCACGACCGCACCCGGGCGGGCGTCGTGCGCTCGCGCGGCGCGACCACCTTCCCCGGCATGCTGCGGCCCGATGAGCTGGCCGATCAGGCCGGCATCCGGGTGCCCGAGGACGGCCCGTACGAGACGGTCGCCGGCTTCGTGATGAGCGAGCTCGGCCGATTGCCCGTCGTGGGCGACACGGTTTCGCTGCCGGAGGGCGCGCTGCGGGTGGAGCGACTCGACGGCCGCCGAATCGACCGGCTGCGCTTCATCCCGTCGCCGGATGCCGCGGAGCTGAGCGCCGAAGAGGCCGCACCCGGCCGACTCGCCGACGAGTCGACCCGGCCCGCCGACCGAGAACGCGATGACGAGCGGAAGGAGGCGACCCGTGGCTGATTGGCTCGGAATCGTCTGGCTCATCGTGCTCCTGGCCGGTAACGCCTTCTTCGTCGCGGCGGAGTTCGCCGTCATCTCCGCGCGTCGCTCGCAGATCGAGCCGCTCGCCGAACAGGGTCGGTCCAGCGCGAAGACCGCGCTGTGGGCGATGGAGCACGCCACGCTCATGCTGGCCACCAGCCAGTTGGGCATCACCGTGTGCTCGCTGCTCATCCTGAACGTGTCGGAACCGGCCATCCACCACCTCCTGGAGGTGCCGCTGCACCTGACGGGGCTGCCGGAAGAGGTCATCGGCACGATCGCGTTCATCATCACGCTCGTGCTCGTCTCGTTCCTGCACGTCGTGTTCGGCGAGATGGTGCCGAAGAACCTGTCGTTCTCGATGCCCGACCGGGCCGTGCTGCTGCTCGCGCCGCCGCTCGTGGGGATCGCGCGCATCTTCAAGTTCATCATCGTGGCCCTCAACTCCACGGCCAACGGCGTGCTGCGGTTGTTCCGGGTGGAACCCAAGAGCGAGGCGGCCAGTGCCTTCACGCTCGACGAGGTGTCGACCATCGTGGCGCAGTCGACGAAGGAGGGCGTGCTCTCCGACCGCACCGGAACGCTCTCGGCCGCGTTCGAGTTCACCGCGAAGACCGTGTCGGAGGTCGCGGTGCCGCTCGAATCGCTGATCAGTCTCCCGGCCTCGGCGACTCCCGCCGACGTGGAGCGGGCGGTGGCGAAGTACGGCTTCTCACGCTACGTCGTGCTCGACGGCGAAGGGCTGCCGGCCGGGTACGTGCACCTGAAGGACGTGATCGACCTCGACGACGACGAGTTCGACGATCCCATCCCGGCCAAGCGCATCCGTCAGCTGCCGTCGATCTTCGAGAAGACCGACCTGGAGGATGCGCTCGCCTCGATGCGGCGCACGGGCGCGCACCTGGCCCGTTCGTTCACCGAGTCGGGCCTCACCAAGGGCGTGCTCTTCCTCGAGGACATCATCGAGGAGCTCGTGGGCGAGGTGCAGGACGCCACCCGGCGGTAGACCCGGTCACCGCCACTGGGCACGGAGGTACTGCGGCGGCCAGTAGTCGATCTCCTCGCCGAGGGCGTGCGCGGCCCGCAGGGGGAAGTGCGGGTCGCGCAGCAGTTCGCGGCCGAGCATGACCGCGTCGGCCCGGCCGCTCGCGACCACGTCCTCGGCCTCCTCGGGGGTGGTGATCAGGCCGACCGCGGAGACGCGCACGCCGGCCTGCGACTTCACCTCCGAGGCGAAGGGCACCTGGTAGAGCGGGCCGAGTGGGATGCGTGCTCCGGCCACGTTGCCACCGCTCGACACGTCGAACACGTCGGCGCCGGCATCCCGGGCCCACCCGGCCACCACGGCGGTCTGCTCCTCGTTCCAGCCGCCCTCCGTCCAGTCGGTCGCCGAGAACCGCACGAACAGGGGCAGGTCCTCGCCGATCTCCGATCGCACCGCACGCACCGTCTCGAGCAGAAGGCGCGCCCGGTTCTCCAGGGATCCGCCGTACTCGTCGGTGCGCACGTTCGACAGCGGCGAGAGGAACTGGTGCAGAAGGTAGCCGTGCGCGGCGTGCAGCTCGAGCACGGCGAATCCGGCGTCGACGGCCCGTCGAGCGGCCGCTGCGAACGACTCGGCCACGCCATGGATCTCCTCGACCGTGAGGGCGCGCGGCTCGGCGTAGTCGCCGAACGCGAGTGCCGACGGTCCGACGGTCGGCCAGCCGCCCTCGTCGGCGGGAACCGTGCCCTTCCGGCTCTCCCAGGGCCGGAAGGTCGACGCCTTGCGGCCGGCGTGGGCGAGCTGGATGCCCGGAATCGCTCCCTGCGAGCGGATGAACGCGGTGATGCGGGCGAACGCGTCGCGCTGATCGTCGTTCCAGAGTCCGAGGTCCTGCGGCGCGATCCGCCCCTCGGGACTCACCGCGGTCGCCTCGGTGAACACCAGGCCGGCGCCGCCCGTCGCGAAGGAGCCGAGGTGCACGAGATGCCAGTCGGTGGGCACGCCGTCGCGTCGGTCGGCGGAGTACTGGCACATCGGTGCCACCCAGATGCGGTTGCGGACGGTGACCGAGCGGATGTCGAGGGGGGCGAAGAGCGCAGAGGAGGGCACGGACGACCTTTCACGGAGGGTGTTCGGCAGACCGTCGCCGACTCTTCGATTATCCCCCCGTGCACCGGCGCCCCGGCGTCCTATCGTGGACAGCATGACGACGGATGCGCACGACACCACCGACGACTCCACCGGCTCCCCGTGGCGGCACTGGACCGAACTCGACGCGGCACGCTGCGTCGTGGTGCCCGGGGCGGCCGACGACAAGTACTCCCGCGGCGTGCTCGGCATGGTCACCGGCTCGGCCGAGTTCCCCGGGGCGGCCGTTCTCGGTGTCGAGGCCGCCGTGCGGACGGGGCTCGGGATGGTCCGGTACCTCGGCCCTGGCCGACCGAGCCGGCTCGTGCTGCAGGCGCGCCCCGAGGTGGTGACGGTGTCGGGCCGCGTCCAGGCCTGGCTGATCGGGTCGGGGATGAACGCGTCCACCCGCGGCTCCGCCGCCGCGCAGCTACTCGACCATGCGCTCGACGACGGCGTTCCGCTCGTGGTGGACGCGGGCGCCCTCGACCTGAGCGACCGCATCGGCACCCGGGCCGTGCTCACCCCGCACGCGGGGGAGCTGGCGACCCTGCTGACGGCCCGCGGAACGGAGGTGGACCGCGCGACGATCTCGGCGCATCCGGAGCACTGGGCCGCCGTCGCCGCCGACACGACGGGGCACGTCGTGCTGCTCAAAGGACGCGTGACCCACATCTGCGCGCCGGCGCGCGACGGTGAGGCTCGCGTCGCGGTGCGTGTCGAGGCGCCGTCGAGCTGGGCGGCGACGGCCGGCTCGGGCGATGTGCTCGGCGGCATCGTCGGCGCGATCGTCGCCACCAACGCGGCCGGTCTGCAGGGTCTCGACGACGCGGCGACGGCGGAGCGGCTCGTCGGTCTCGCGGCGACCGGCGCCTACGTTCACGCCTGGGCCGCCGAACGGGCGTCCGACCAGGGGCCGATCGCGGCGCTCGACATCGCCCACGCGGTGCCGCGTGTCATCGCGCGGCTGGCCAGCGGCATCCGCGCCTAGCGGATCAGCCGGCGGGCGAGGCCACGAGGTCGACGTCGATGTACGCCGTGTCATCGAGGTCGAGCACCCCGAGATCGGGAACCTCGATGCCGTACGACGCGAGATCGACCGGGATGCTGCCGGTCAGCACCCCGGAGTCGCCGTCGAACGCGAGCGACACCTCAGCCCGCACGGGGTTGGTGATCCCCCGTACCGTCAGGGCCCCGACGATGGAGACGGTGCGCGGCTCGGGCTCCGTGCCGTCGGCAGCGTCGATCGCCTCGCCGAGGTCCACCGGCTCCGTGAGCACGAAGGAGGCCGTGGACCCGCCGCCGGCCAGGATGAGGGATTGCAGCACCACATCCAGCTGACCGCGGTCGCTGTCGAGGGTCGAGAGATCGACCATGAACTCGGCGTCGGTCAGTCGGTCGCCGTTCATCATGATGACGCCGGAGAGGTCGGAGGTCTCGCCGCTCACCTCGTCGTCGCCCGAGGAGATGCGGTAGCCGACCGTGGAAGCGGGGTCGAGGTGCCAGGTCTGCGACTCGTCGCGGGAGCCGTCGCCGGTCTGTCCGGGCGAATCGAAGACCGTGGGCACGACCTGCTGCATCGAGGCACTCGGGTCGAGGGTGACGCTGCGGCTCACGATGGGCAGCGCGACGACCGCCACGACGCCGACGGCGGCGACACCCGCCACGAGGGCGAGGGCGTACTTGGCTGTGGTGTTCACGGGTCGTCTTCCGGCTCGGGTCTGAGGTCACAGTCAAGCAAGTGAAAGTGTTCGGTGGCTGAGAGCACGCGGAGCGGCACCTGAATCATTCGTCACCGTCCTTTCAGAAAGCTCAGAATAGGATCGACGCGTGCTGATACGCGTACGACGACTCGCGGCCAGGCCTGTCGTCCTCTGGGCCGCATTCCTCGCCACTCATCTGTGGCTCGGGTATGTGGGCCTGACCCATCCGAATCTCCCCTTCGGGGACGTCACGAACGTGTACCTGCCGTGGGTGCAGCAGTCGCTCGACGGATTCCGGCTCGGGATCGACGGGCCGTGGGTCTATCCGATCCTCGCGTTCCTGCCGATGCTCGCCTCGATGGTGCTCGGCCCCGGCCTCTACGGCATCGGCTGGATGATCATGGTCACCATCGCGAACGCGGCCATCTTCGCGTTCCTGATCACCCGCAGCCGGCCGGGAACCACCGACGGCGAGCTCCGGCTCACGGCTGCCTGGTGGTGGCTGGCCTTCCTCCTGCTCCTCGGGCCGGTGTCGGTGGGCCGGATCGACATCTTCACCGTCGATCTCGTGATCGCCGGTCTTCTCGTCATCCGCAACCGTCCGGCGCTGGCCGGAGTGCTGCTCGGCCTCGCGACCTGGGTCAAGGTGTGGCCGGCCGCGCTGATCGCCGCCGGCATCATCGCGATGCGCCGCCGGCTCCGGGTGGCCGTGGGTGCCGTGATCACCCTCGTCGGCGTCGCCGCCGGTGCGCTGGCCTTCGGCGCCGGGATGAACGCCTTCAGCTTCGTGAGCGAGCAGACCGGCCGTGGCATGCAGGTCGAGTCGCCCGCCTCGAGTCTGTGGATGTGGCTCGCCTTCGCGGGCGACCACTCGCGCGTCTACTACGACCACGAGATCCTCACGTTCCAGGTGACCGGGCCGGGGAGCGCACTCGCCGCCAAGCTGATGACGCCGTTGCTCGTGGTGGCGGTCGCCGCCATCCTCGTGCTCGCCTTCTTCGTCGTGCGTTCCGGGGCCGCGTCGACCGTGGTGCTGCCGCCGCTCGCGCTCGCTCTGGTGACCGCACTGATCGTCTTCAACAAGGTGGGGTCGCCGCAGTTCATGGTGTGGCTCTCCGCGCCGATCATCCTCGGCATCGTCACCCAGGGGCGGCGCTTCTTCGTGCCCGCGATCACGGCTTTCGTGATGGCGGGGCTCACCCAGATCATCTATCCGATCGCCTACGACGAGGTGCTCGGCCTCGACCCGCTGATGCTCACGGTGCTCACCCTGCGCAACCTCTTGACGGTGGGCCTCCTCGTGCTCGCCGTGATGATGCTGTGGCAGAGTAGGAAGACATCGAGAGAGGTGGACGACGATGCTGGTGGCCTTTTCCGTAGCACCTTCCGGGGGACCGTCGCCGGACGCCAGCGTCCATGACGCGGTCGCCGCGGCCGTGGCCGTGGTGCGCGCCTCGGGACTGCCGAACTCCACCGACTCGATGTTCACCACGATCGAGGGGGAGTGGGACGAGGTCTTCGACGTCGTGAAGCGGGCCACCGAAGCCGTGCAGGCCTTCGGCCCGCGCGTCTCCCTCGTGCTGAAGGCCGACATCCGGCCCGGTCACACCGGAGAACTCACCGGCAAGGTGGAGCGGCTGGAAGCCGCCCTGGAGCGGCGCGACTCGTAGGTCCGTCCCAGGGCCGCTCAACCGGGCAGGGACTCAACCGGGCAGGGACTCAGCTGGGCAGGGACTCAGCTGGGCAGCACGTCGTCTTCGAAGGTGTCGGCGGTCTGGTTGCCGAAGTACTCGTCACGCGGGAGCAGGCCGTCCTGGATGGCGCGCTTGCGCAGGGCCACCTTGGTGCCCACGTCGATGCCCACCAGCCGGTACTTCTCGCGGATGCGCTTGAGGTACGACTTGGCCGTCTCCTCGGAGATGTCGAGAGCCTTCGCCACCTGTTTCACCGGCTCGCCGCCGCCGTAGAGCGCCATCACACGGCGTTCCTGGGCCGAGAGCCGAGGCGAGGACTCCAGGTCGTCGGCGGCGAGGGCGAGGTCGAGCTCGGTGGAGATGAAGCTGTCTCCGGCGGAGGCGGCTCGGATGGCCTCCACGATCATGTCGGCCTCCTCGCTCTTCACCAGGTAGCCGAGTGCGCCGGCGGCGATCGCCTCGCGCACCACGACCGGCTCGGAGTAGGTGCTCATCAACACGGTCTTCACACCGGCGGACTTGAGTGCCCGCAGCTTGACCGAGACGGGCAGATTGTCCTTCAGATCGAGATCGAGCAGCACCACGTCGACCGGGAACTCCGGATGCGTCAGCAGATCGGGCCAGGTGGTCACCGCCGCCACCATGCTGATGTCGTTGGCGGCTCCGCGAATCCATTCGGTCAAGGCACCGAGCAGCATGCGGTGGTCGTCGACGATGGCCAGACGGATCGGTTCGCGGGTGATCGTCACCTGTTCTCCTTTCGTCCGGATCACCGTGAGGCATCCGGAACGACAACATGGGCGTCGACAGCGATCCGCAGACGGCCGGCACGCGCATCCACCGAGTACTGACCGACACGGGAAAGAGCCGACCAGACAGCCGGGTCGATGCGGCGCCGAGGTATCCCGCCGACCGACATCACTATCGGTAGGCCCATCCTATCGTCAGCCGTCGATCTGCTCGGAACACCCTGACCGTCCACCGACAGATCGATGGTGGGATTCCAGCGGCCGGATTCGTCGACGATGAGCCAGATGGCCGACAGCAACCCGTCGCGCTGCACCGGCTCGAGGTAGCCCGCGAGACCGCCCGGATCGCTCAGGGTCACGGCGGGCGCGAGGTACTCCGACTCGGTGATCGCGTGGTGCAGCCAGGTCTCGCGGCGGCCCGCGACGAGGGTGCGCCGCAGGTCGGTGGCGAGCGACGACGCCGTCGACGCGAGGTCGCGCTCGAGCGGGAGGTCGACGCGGCCGGTCGCGACGTCCTGCAGCAGTTCCTCGGCGGCGAGGTCGAGGCGGGCGAGCTCGGCGGAGGCGAGCAGGCCCAGGCCGAAGCGGGGAGCGTCGATGGTGCTCTCGATCACGGTGCGGTCGAGTTCGCGCTGCACCAGTTGGCCGAACGACCGCACGATGACGATGCCGGCGAAGGCGGGCATCACGGTGAGCACGAGCTGTGCGAAGCCGAAGGCCGCGGCATCCGGATCGCCGATCGCCTGCCAGGCCAGGAAGGCCAAAGAGATCACCGCGAGCGCGAGCGTGGAGACGAAGACCGACCCGAGCGGGCGGAAGGTCACGCAGGCCAGCAGCGTCGCGCCCACCCCGATGCCGATGGTGAGATAGCTCGCCGGATCGTCGGCGAGGAACAGCGCGGTGTAGTCCATGCCGAGGGCGACGGCGTCGACCACGAGCAGGGAACGGAAGGCCCAGGGGGCGAGTACACCGCGGCTCCGCCGGGCCATCAGCACGGCCGTCACGAAGGCGCCGATGACGATGAGCCAGGCCACGAGGGTCAGCAGCCGCCAGTCGTTGGCCGCCCACGTCCAGGCGAAGGACACCAGGCCCCGCACGAGCAGCATCGCGCCGACGATGACAGCGCCGACGCCGAGGTAGCCGAGGCCCAGCCGCGAGTCGCGCTCGATGTCCTGCCGCACCGCGTCGACCGCGCGGGGACCGATGCGGCGGGCGCGCACGAGCTGGGTGAGCATGCCGTCGTCGGGCGTGCGGGCGCGACCGCGACCCGTGCCGCTCATTTGGGCACCTCCAGCACCACGGTGGTCCCCGACCCGGGCGCGGAGAACAGGCGCACTTTGCCGCCGACGTCGCGGATGCGCGCGATCACCGACTCGGCCAGCCCCAGCCGTCCGACGTCGACGGCCTCGAGGTCGAAACCGACGCCCGAGTCGGTGACCATGGCGCGCACGGTCAGGTCGTCCTGCGTGATGGTGACGTCGGCCGAGCCCACCTCGGCGTGCCGGCGCACGTTCTCGAGGCATTCGGAGAGCGAGAGCAGGAAGGCGTCGAGCACGTGGCTCGGGAGGAGGATCTGCCCGGCCCCGTGCCACGCGACCTGGAGACCCATCCGACCGAAGCGCTGCTTGACCGACTCGAGCGTGTGGCCGAGATCGCCGGTCTCCACGGGCTCGAGGGTGTACCCGCCCGAGGAGCGGGGCATCGGGGTGCCGCCGAGTCGGAGCTGGCGGAGCAGGCGCGCATCCTCGCCCGCCTGATTGCGCAGCGCATCCGGGTTGACCCCGATGCCGGAGTGGGCGAGCAGCGTGAGCGTGGCGAGCACGGTGTCGTGCAGGAGCCGCGCGCCCTGGCGGCGCTGCGCCTCCATCTCGCTGGCCTGGCGCTCCACGGCGTGGGCGCGGCCGAGCCGGGCCATGCCGCCGAAAGCGCGGCGGAGGCTGGCCGAGATCCAGGCCGCCGCGATGAAGAGCGAGATCCAGCCCACCGCGAGGGCCAGGATGACCACGGCCGCCCGTCCGGAGGGCCAGGTGGCGAGCGTCGTGAGGACGAGCACCGGCACGTAACCCGCCAGCACCAGGAGGTGCAGGCGGGTCGACGTGGCGATCGTGGCGATGAGGGAGGGCACGGCCGTCGCCGCGAAGAAGGTGATCCCGCTGGCGGTCGGGGCGTCGACGGGCGGGGTGCCGGGAAGCAGGAACGCGGCCAGTGCCGCCAGAGCCAGCAGATAGGTCACCGCCGGCCAGAGCAGCGAGCGGGATGCGCCGATGAGGTAGAACCCGACGCCGGTGACCACCATGAGCACCAGGCTCGGTGCGAACCCCGCGACCTGTTCGAGGTTCGGAACCGCGACCGTCAGCACGGCGGCACCCGTGAACATCATGCCCAGATTGCGCGCGGAACGGGTGAGCAGCTTGCGGCGTTCGCGGTCCGTTCTGGGCATCAGACCTCCTGGAGACCGGCGGGTCGAGGACTCCATCGACGGCGCAGCGACACAGTGTGCATGATACCGCGAGCGCGTACCCCCTGAACTGGGGAGCGTGAATATCGACAGCTGTCGCTAACCTCGAAGAAGATCCTGGGGGGAATTGGCCGGGGAACCGTTGGCAAGGCGGTTCCCCGGCCGCTTTTTCATGCGGACCGGATCAGAGCGCAAGCAGCCGAGAGATCTCGCGGCCGACGACGTCGAATTCGATCAGGAATCCGTCGTGACCGAAGTTCGACTCGATCACCACCGGCACGTCGCCGTCGATGTTGTTGGGCAGGTGCCGGGCGATCAACTCCTGGTCGGGCACCGGGAAGAGCCGGTCGCTGTCGATGCCGATGACGAGGGCGCGGGCGGTGATCGACTGGAGCGCCGGGATGACGCCCGCGCGGCCGCGCCCGATGTCGTGCGAGTTCATGGCCTCGACGAGGGTGATGTAACTGTTCGCGTCGAAGCGGCGCGTGAACTTGTTGCCGTGGAAGTCGAGGTACGACTCCACCGCGAAGCGTCCGCCCCCGCCGAGCGGGCTGATGCCGCTCTGCCAGCTGCGCTGGAAGCGGTCGTTGAGCTCCGACGGGCTGCGGTAGTTGAGCAGCGCCATCCTGCGGGCGAGGGCGAGGCCCTGGTGCGGTCCCTCGCCGTCGGGGGCGTCGTAGTACTCGCCGCCGTGGAAGAGTGGATCGGCCCGGATCGCCTGGATCTGCACGGAGTTCAGCGCGATCTGGTCGGCCGAGCTGGTGGCGGGCGCCGCGATGACGGCCATCCGCGCGACCTCCTCGGGGTAGCGGGCGCCCCATTCGAGCACCTGCATGCCGCCCATGGAGCCGCCGACCACCGCGAACCAGCGGTCGATGCCGAGCGTCTCCGCCAGGCCGTGCTGGGCGCGCACCTGGTCGGAGATGGTGGTGTACGGGAAGCGGGCGCCCCATTCGGTGCCGTCGGGTGCCATCGAGGAGGGGCCGGTGCTGCCCTGGCAGCTTCCCAGCATGTTGGGGGCCACCACGAACCAGCGGTCGGTGTCGATCGGGAGGCCGGGGCCGACGAGGCCTGGCCACCAGCCGTCGGTCGGATGCCCGGGCTCGGCCGGGTGGTTCAGGTTGCTGTCGCCGGTGAGCGCGTGCAGCACCAGGATCGCGTTGTCGCGCTCCGGGGAGAGCGTGCCGTACGTCTCGTAGGCGATGTGCGTGTGCGGCACCGAGCCGCCGTTCTCGAACGAGAAGTCGCCGATGTTCGCGAATCGTCGGCGACCGACGGGGTCACCCTCGCGCCAGGCGCCGGATGCCGGAGGCTTTCCGAGCACCGACCGGATCTGCGCCTCGGTGATGAACCCGCTCGGTACCGTGTCTTCGTTCGTCTGCCAATCCATTGTCCTTCGATTCTGGACGAACAAATGGCCCGGGGCGTCATTGTTACGCCCCGGGCCATCCGCTGGGTCCTCAGACGGCGTTCGCCTTCACCGTCTCGCGGGCGGCCGCAAGGCCCGCCTCGAGGTCGGCCTTCAGGTCGTCGATGTTCTCCAGACCCACCGAGAGCCGCACCAGACCGGGCGTGACGCCGGCGGTCAGCTGCTGCTCGGGCGTGAGCTGGGAGTGGGTGGTCGACGCCGGGTGGATGACGAGCGAGCGCACGTCGCCGATGTTGGCCAGGTGGCTGAACAGCTGGAGGCTGTCGACGAAGGTGCGACCGGCATCCACGCCGCCCTTGAGCTCGAAGGAGAGCACGGCGCCGACCCCCTTGGGGGCGTACTTGTTGGCGGCCGCGTACCAGGGGCTGGAGGGCAGGCCCGCGTAGTAGACGGTGGCGATGTCGGGGTGGCCGTCGAGCCATTCCGCGATCTCCTGCGCGTTCTGCACGTGACGCTCGACCCGGAGGGAGAGCGTCTCGATGCCCTGGATGAGCTGCCAGGCGCTGGCGGGCGCGATCGCCGAACCCAGGTCGCGGAGCAGCTGCACGCGCGCCTTGATGATGTAGGCGATGCCGTCGCCGAGGGCACCGGTGTAGCTCACCCCGTGGTACGAGGGGTCGGGCTCGGTGAGTCCGGGGAACTTCTCCACGTTCTTCGACCACTCGAACTTCCCGCCGTCGACGACGACGCCGCCGATGATGGTGCCGTGGCCGCCGAGGAACTTCGTGGCGGAGTGCACGACGATGTCGGCACCGTGCTCGAACGGGCGGATGAGGTACGGGGTCGCGATCGTGTTGTCGACGATCAGCGGCACGCCGGCCTCGTGGGCGACATCCGCCACCAGTGAGATGTCGAGGATGTTGATCTTCGGGTTGCCGATGGTCTCGGCGAAGAACAGCTTCGTGTTGGGACGCACCGCGCGGCGCCACTCCTCGGCGTCGTCCTGGTTCTCCACGAAGGTGGTCTCGATGCCGAGCTTCGCGAGCGTGTACTTGAAGAGGTTGTAGGTGCCGCCGTAGATCGACGAGGAGGAGACGATGTGGTCGCCCGCCTCGGCGATGTTCAGCACGGCGAAGGTCTCCGCGGCCTGACCGGAGGCGACCAGCAGCGCTGCTGTTCCGCCTTCGAGGGCCGCGACGCGCTCTTCGACGACGTTCTGCGTGGGGTTGTGGATGCGGGTGTAGATGTTGCCGAACTCGGCCAGCGCGAACAGGTTCTGCGCGTGCTGCGAGTCGTTGAACACGTACGACGTGGTCTGGTAGATCGGCGTCGCACGGGCGTTGGTCACCGGGTCGGGCTGAGCGCCGGTGTGGATCTGCTTGGTCTCGAACTTCCAGTTCGCAGCGTTGTCGCTCATGACTTCTTCCTCAAAGACGGGGGATGGGACTGCTGGAAGCCTAAGGACGGGCGGGGAACCGGGTCAATGAGCGCGACATCCGGCGTAACGAGGACGATTCACGTGCGCCCGCGGTCGGCGAACAACCATCGCGCCCGGGGCTCGACCAGGGGTCGGAAGATGCGTCGCACGAAGGGCTGCGAGAGCACCACGGCGATGAGGATGCTGAACAGGATCATCGCCACCAGCAGCAGGTCGGACTGCGGGCCGTCGAGCATCCCGGACTCCCGGATCGGGTAGAGCACGAAGGTGTGCAGGAGGTAGACGTACATCGTGGCCTGGCCCAGCGCGGAGAACCAGGTGGTGCGGCGGGGCACGAGGGTGAGGAACGCGATGATCAGGATCACGGCGAGTGCGATGGCCCCCAGCCGGAGTGCGCCCGCCCACCACTGGTCGTAACCGAATTCGGGGTACGCCTGTTCGTAGAGGAACACACGGCGCACCTTCAGGTCGCGCCAGAGCGGCACGTCGAGGGCGATGACGAGCGCCAGGGCGCCGAAGATCGCGATCGCGCCGGTCCGAACGAGCCACACGGTGCGAGCGGATGCGCGCAGCCAGATCGCGGTGAGCGGCAGTTGCCGGAGCTTCCAGCCGAGCACGAAGAAGGGCAGGAGAGCCAGGGTGCGGTCGAGGGCGAAGGTCCCCCCGATGCCGGGCAGGTACCCGCACGCCACCGACACGACCACCGAGATGAGGAACGGGAACCGCAGCAGCGCCAGGTAGGGGAGGGTCACCCGCCAGACGATCAGCGCGAGCAGGAACCACAGCGTCCACGACGGGCTCACGAAGTCGACCGACACCCAGCCCGCGCGGAGGCTGTGGATGGCCGACCAGATCGCCTCGAAGATCAGGTAGGGCAGCACGAGGTCGGTGACGATGCGCTTCAGCTGCTTGACGCCGGGCGGGTTCGCCTTGGCGAAATACCCCGCCACGGCCACGAAGACCGGCACGTGGAAGGCGTAGACGAAGAGGTAGACGCCATACGCGGTGTCGGATTCGGCGATCAGCTTCAGGATGGCGTGACCCACCACCACGAGCGTGATCGCGATGAAGCGCGCGTTGTCCCACATCGGCACCCGGGTGCCCGCAGCGGGTCGGGCGACCGCGGGAGTGGCCGGGACGGACATCGTTCCACACTACCTTTGAAGGGACGGACGGCACCGGGTGAGCCCGGTCGGCGAGAGGATGCGGATGAAGCGCGCAGTGGTGACAGGGGCGAGTTCGGGGATCGGGGCGGCCACGGTGCGGCTGCTGCGCGAGCACGGCTGGAACGTCGTGGGTGTGGCGCGTCGCGCGGACCGTCTGGAGCAGCTCGCAGCCGAGACGGGTGCCGAGGTCTTCGTCGCCGACCTCACGAAGCAGGCCGACGTCGACGCGCTGCGTGACCACCTGGCTGCCACCGGGGGAGTGAGCACTCTCGTGAACAACGCGGGCGGCGCGATGGGCCTCGATTCGGTCGAGGCTGCCGATCCGGCCGACTGGCAAGGGATGTTCGACGTGAACGTGCTGGCCGTGCAGCGGGTCACTGCGGCGCTGCTGCCCCTGTTGCGCGCCTCCGTCGAGCCAGGGGGATCGGCCGACATCATGACGGTGTCGTCGATCGCCGGACACATCGCCTACGAGGGCGGTGGCGGCTACAACGCCGCGAAGTTCGCGGTGCACGCAATGCTCGAGGTCTTGCGGCTCGAGCTGAGCGGCGAGCCGATCCGGGTGCTGGAGATCGCGCCGGGCATGGTGAAGACCGAGGAGTTCTCGCTCAACCGCTTCAAGGGAGACCAGGCGCGAGCCGACAAGGTCTACGACAACGTCCCCGATCCGCTCTCGGCCGAGGATGTGGCGCGCACCATCGTGGCGACCCTCGAGCTGCCGCCGCACGTCAGCCTCGACCTCGTGGTGATCAAACCCGTGGCGCAGTCGGCGGCGTACAAGGTGGCGCGCGGACCGCTGCGGGTGAAGCGCGCCGACGGCGTCAGCGCTTAGGCTGCGGCATCCGATCGGGTTCGAGGGGGTCGGGTTCGATCGGAACGGTCGCGTCGGCGAACGCGAGCTTCGGCACGAAGAACAGCAGCACGCCCGCCACGAGCGCGCCGCCGGCGCAGATCGCCCACACCGTCATGTAGCCGGAGAGGCTGGAGGCGGTCGCGGTGACCGCCGTCGAGGCGCCCTGGAACAGCACGACGCCGAACACGGCCGAGGCGAAGGAACCGCCGATGGTCTTCGTGGTGTTGGTCAGGCCGGCGGCGATACCGGTCTGGCCCCGGGGAGCGGCGGCCGCGGCCGCGGCGGGGAGCGCTCCGACCAGGGCGCCCGATCCGATGCCGGCGATGAACATGTTGACGAACACCTGGCAGGTCTCGGCGTGGAAGGGGAGGAAGAGGGCGTAGCCCAGCGCGACGAGGAAGGTCGCGCCGATCAGCGCGACCCGGGGACTCGACCGGCGCGAGAACAGCGGGAACAGCAGGGCGCCGATGATCATCGAGAGCAGGTAGACGCCGATCAGGATGCTGCGGCTCGACGAACCGAGGCCCAGGCCGTAGCCGTTGACCGGGTCGGTGCCCGCGAAGGTGCTGAGGGGGGCCTGGGCACCGAGCAGGCTGATGCCGATCAGTGCCGCGGTCACCTGGACGGGCCACATGGTCGGCTGCCGGAGGACGCGGAGGTCGATCGCCGGATCGGGCTGCCGTAGCTCGTAGAGACCGAACGGCACGAACACCAGCACGCCGACGGCCACGAGCAGCCAGACCCACCAGGTCTCCGGTCCGTTGATGCGGAGGAAGGTGAGGCCGCTGGTGATGAGGAGGAGTCCCACGGTGAGGATGGTGAAGCCCACGAAGTCGAGTTTGCGACCAGGAACCGGAGTCGACTCGGGCACTCCGAAGAGGATGGCGAAGTACACCAGGGTGACGGCGACCGCCGGCACGGCCATCGTGAGCGGCACGTTCTTGCCGAACAGGTCGAACAGGATGCCGCTGGAGAGGGCTCCGATGATGGCGCCGGCCTCGAGTGCCACCACGAGCAGGCCTGCGGCGCGGCGGGTCTGGGAGGCCGCGCGTCCCGTGCGGCGACCGCGGTCGAAGATGAGGGCCACTTCCAGTGGAAGCCAGACCACGTAGAAGCCCTGCAGCGCCCAAGCGATGAGGAAGCTCGTGAAGTCGCCCGCCGCCACCAGCCACCAGCTCGCCGCAGCGGTCAGGACCGTCGAGATGAGGAGCATCCGCTTGTGGCCCACCATGTCACCGAGCTTCGCGAGGATCGGCACGACGATGGCCGAGAGCAGCAATTGCGCGGCTTCGAACCAGTTGAAGTCGGCGTCGTGGATGCCGAGATGCTGCACGAGGTCGGGGATGAGCGGAACGTAGTAGCCCTGGATGATGCCGCTCGTGATCTCCACGAGGAACAGGAACCCGATGAGCGAGGCGGTGACCCCGACCGCGCCGGTGCGGAATCCGGGCAGCCTGGTCGACGACGGAGTCATGAACGGATGCTAGTGGTTTGTGGGGGCGTGGTGGGGGAGGGACTTCTTGTTGACGGGCTGCAGCGCGCTGCGCGCTTGCCGACGATGGGTCGTGGCCGGGTTTTCGGAACGGTGACGGATGCTGCGGGTTGGGAATACGGCGACCCGCTTTGTTCGAGCCGGCCGTGTTTCATTGTTGGCAAGCGCGGAGCGCGCGGCAGCCCGTCGGGTTCCCGGGGTCCAGTGTCGGTGGCTGGTGGTTGAATAAATCTCATGAAGGGTTTGTTCGTGGTTCGCACCGAGGAGCTCGATGCGCGCTTGGATGCCGCGATCGATGAGCTCCACGACATCGACCGGGCCACCGCGCGCCTGGATGCCCGTCGGGCGCGGTGTCTGGCGGCGGTGGCGGAGATCGCGGACGAACGGGCCGCGCTCGTCTCGGGTGGGTCGGCGGTGCGGGAGGGGGAACGCAAACTCGTCGCCGTCGAAATCGCCACAGCCACGCTGCGGTCGGAGCGGACCGTGGCGGGGATGATCAACAATGCCGAGCAACTCGTCCACGACTACCCCACCACCCTGGCCGCGCTTTCCGACGGCCGGGTGTCGGGGTTGCACGCCCGGCACCTCATCGCCCACACCGCCACCCTCCCCGCGGAGGCGCGCCCGGCGTTCGAGACCTGGCTGCTTGCCGAGGCCGCCGTGCTGCCCCCGCACCGGTTCAACGAGCGGGCACGCCGGATGCGGGAGACCTGTCACCCGGAATCGATCACGGTGCGTCACCGGCAGGCCCGGGAGGAACGGAGCGTGTGGTTGTCGCCGGAGTGTGACGGAATGGCGACCCTGACCCACTACCTTCCCGCGGTGGACGCGATCGCGATCGACGACCTGGTCGACAAAATCGCGCGCGCCGAACGGTCCGATACGGACCCGCGCACCCACCTGCAGCGCCGGGCCGACGCCCTCACCCGCCTGATCCTCACCCCCGACAACCCGGCCCGGCCCGCGTCGATCACCGCGAACGTGCTCGTCACCATCCCCGCGGCAACGGTCGCCGGCGTCTCAGACCAGCCCGGCGACCTCCACGGGTACGGCCCCATCGACCCCGATACCGCCCGGGCGATCGCCGCGACCGCCCCTACCTTCCTCCGCGTCCTCACCCACCCCACAACCCGGGAACCCACCATGATCACCCGGCACTGGGGCCGCGCCGCCGCCGACCACCCCGACACCACCGGCACCCCCGCCGGCGGCGTGCCCATCGACGGCACGCCGGCCGCCGACCACTCCGACGCCGGCGACGGCGACGGGCGGGACCGGTACAGTGCCTCGCCCGAGCTGCGGTTGGTGCTCGCCGCCATCGATCAGACCTGCCGATTCCCCGGCTGCAGCCGACGCGCGAACCGGTGCGAACTCGACCACACCCGCGACTGGGCCCACCACGGCACCACCACCCCCGACAACCTCACCTACCTCTGCTCCCGCCACCACCACCTCAAACACGAAACCCGCTGGACCGTCCACCCCCACCCCGACCGGCCCCGCCACCTCAACTGGCAAAGCCCCCACGGCCGCCAACACACCACCGCACCCCCACCAGCACCGGGTGACGGGTAGACGAAGGCGCGGACAACCGCGAAAGCCAATGTGCCGATGCGCCCAGCGCGTCCGGATCGATGCGCGTTTCAGCGCGAGGCATCGCGCAGCCTGGGGCGATCTCGCTGCACCGGCCCTCCGGCCACCCGGCTGGCGGGTGTCGCGGGTTCAACGCTGAGGAGCGCGCTGGAATCGCCATCTGCTGCGCCGTCGCTCCAGGCGCGAGGCTCGAACGACGCGGGCGGGAGACCGATGCGACAGCCGGGCATCCGGTAGCGTTGCCTGCATGAATTCCGGCGTGAACGACCTAGACACTGTGGAGGATGCGCCGGCGGCGCCGGAGCGAGAGGTTCTCGGCTGGCTCGAGTTCGGCGACGCCTCGCGGTCGCTCGCACGCGACATCGTCGAGTCGGGGTTCGAACCCGACTTCGTGATCGCGATCGCCCGCGGCGGCCTCATCCCGGGTGGTGCACTCGCCTACGCACTGGGCGTGAAGAGCTGCGGCAGCTTGAACGTGGAGTTCTACTCCGACATCGAGGAGACCCTGCCTGAGCCGATCATCCTGCCCCCGCTGCTCGACAACGAGCCGCTCATCGGCAAGAACGTGCTCCTGGTCGACGACGTCGCCGACTCGGGCCGCACGCTCGCCCTCGTGGTCGAGCTGCTCGAAAAAGTCGACATCACCGTGAAGTCGGCCACTCTGTTCCTCAAGCCGCGCTCCGTGATCGCACCCGACTTCCACTGGAAGGTCACCGATCGCTGGATCGTCTTCCCCTGGTCGGCCCACCCGCCGGTCAGCAACGACGTGCAGAACGAAGCGTGAGCATCCACCTGGTCGGCGGCGGCTGGCCGCTCGTCGACGACGGCGCCGTCTACCGACCGTTCTTCGACGAGGTGACCGCGCGCGCCGAGCAGGCGGGAAAACTCGACGGCGCACGTCTCGTCCTCGTACTCGTGCGCGACGGCGACGGACCGCAGAAGTACGCCGAACTCGTGACCGCCTACGAACAGCTCGCCAAGATCGATCCCGTGGCCGTCATCTCGGCGGAAGGGCGCGCGATCCAGCCGGCCGTCTTCGCCGAGGCCGACGGCATCGTCGTGTGGGGCGGACTCACTCCGGCCTACCGCAAGTCTCTCGAACCCTCCTTCGGCGAGATCCGGCGCCTCGTCGCATCTGGTGTTCCTTATCTTGGCTTCTCCGCCGGAGCGGCCATCGCCGCCGAACACGCGATCGTGGGCGGCTGGAAGATCGACACGGTCGAGATCGGCACCGAAGACGCCTCGGAAGACCTCGAGCAACTCACTGTCGAACAGGGCATCGGTCTCATCGACCTGGCCGTCGACGTGCACGCGGTGCAGTGGGGCTCGGTCTCACGCCTCATCGCCGCCGTCGAAGCCGGCGCCGTCGACGGCGGGGTCGCGATCGACGAGCACACCGCGCTGATCGTCGGCGAGGGCCCGCTCCGGGTCGCCGGCCGCGGCAGCGTCTGGAAGGTCACCCCCGACTCGGGCAGCGTGCGCGTGTCGACGGCGGGCGCCGACGCGAGCTGAGGATGGCCGCACTCTCGCTTCCCGAACTGGCCGCCAACGGCCTCATGGATCCAGGCTGGGCGACAGCCCTTCAGCCGGTTGCCGGCACGATCGCTCAACTGGGCGACTTCTTGCGAGCTGAGACCGCCGCCGGTCGCGGCTACCTGCCGGCCGGGCCCAATGTGCTGCGCGCCTTCGCCGCGCCGCTCCAGGACGTGCGGGTACTGATCGTGGGACAGGATCCGTATCCGACTCCGGGGCATCCGATCGGCCTGTCCTTCGCAGTGGAACGGCACGTGCGGCCGCTTCCCCGGAGCCTCTCGAACATCTACCGCGAACTCAACGACGACCTCGGCATCCCGCCCGCCGAACACGGCGACCTGTCGTCGTGGGGCGCTCACGGCGTCATGCTCCTGAACCGGGTGCTCACCGTGCGCCCGGGCACGCCGGCCTCGCATCGCGGCAAAGGATGGGAGCAGGTCACCGAGCACGCCATCCGCGTCCTGGTCGAGCGGGATGCCCCCCTCGTCGCGATTCTGTGGGGCCGGGATGCCGCGGGGCTGGTGCCGATGCTCGGCGCCGTGCCGTCGATCACCTCAGCACACCCGAGTCCGCTCTCGGCAAGCCGCGGATTCTTCGGCTCGAAGCCCTTCAGCCGGGCCAACGACCTCCTCGTGGCCCAGGGAGCGGCACCCGTCGACTGGACGGTCACATGACCAGGCGCTGGGTAGGCTGAAGTCATGTTGGAAGAGGAGTATCAGCCGCGCCGCAAGCTGCCCCGGGAGCTGCGCCCGGCCACCGCGGAGCACCCTCCGCTCGAGGTGCCGTTCGAATACACGATCCGGGATGCGACCGAGGCCGATCTTCCGTACATCCGCGAGATCTACAACCACTACGTGGCCAACACCGTGGTGACCTTCGACGAAGACGCGATGACGCTCAAGGAATGGCGGCACAAGTTCGCCTGGACGCAGAAGCAGAAATACCCCTTCCTCGTCGCCCTCTCACCGAGCGGCACCCTGCTCGGCTTCGCCTACGTCTCGGCCTGGAAGCAGAAGGCGGCCTACCGGCGCACGGTCGAGAACTCGATCTACCTGGGTCCGGCGGCCACGGGCAAGGGCCTCGGGCGCGTGCTGCTCGGCGAACTCATCGAGCGGTCGCGCGAGGCCGGCATCAAGGAGATCCTCGCCGTGATCGCCGACCAGGGAGCCGAGGCCTCCATCAAGCTGCACGAGAGCTTCGGATTCAAAGAGGTGGGTCGACTCGGCCGTGTGGGCTTCAAGTTCGGCCACTGGCTCGGCACGGTACTGCTGCAGAAGTCGCTCAAGTAGCCGAGCCGCGGCACGCCAAGGCACAGCGATACAGCGACTCAGCCGGCCTTACCGATCGTGGGCGCCCCGTGGTTGCCACCGAGCTCGAGCAGCAGCACCCCACCCACCACGAGCGCGATACCCACGAGCTGCTGCCAGGTGAGCAGCTCGCCGAACGCGAGCCAGCTCACCACGGCCACCAGAACCACGCCCGCGCCCGCCCACACGGCGTAGGCGATGCCGAGCGGCACACCCGCGCCAAGGGTGAGACTCAGCATGGTGAAGGCCAGGAGGTAGCCGGCCGCGACGATGAGGTAGGCCCACCACTTCGAGCCCTCGCCCGACGCGAGTTTGAGGAACGTGGTGGCGATGACCTCGGCCACGATCGCCACGGACAGATACAGATACCCCACGATTGCTCCTCCCGGGCGGCCGTTCGCTCCTGCGCCCCCGAGGAGACGTTACCGGTATCGTCTCGTTGCATGACGGAGATCCACGACCTCACCGCGCTCGAACAGTACCGGCTCCTGCAGAAGGGCGAACTCGGGGTCGTGGAGGTCGTCGATCACTACTTGGAACGGATCGATCGGCTCAACCCCGAACTCGGAGCGCTGCACACGGTGACGGCCGAACAGGCGCGCAGTCGCGCGGCGGAGGTGGAGGCATCCGTTCCGCGCACCGCGCCGCTCTGGGGCCTCGCGTACGCCGACAAAGACCTGGTGCGACGGGCGGGCGTGCGCACCACCTTCGGGTCGCGGCTGTTCGCGGAGTTCGTGCCGGAGGAGTCGGACGAACTGCCGCAGCTGCTCGACCAGGCCGGCGCGATCAGCCTCGGCAAGACGGCCACTCCGGAGTTCGGCCTGCCGAGTTACACCGAGAACCTCGTGGCGCCGCCCGCGCGCGATCCCTATGACGTGAGGCTCGGCGCCGGGGGATCGAGCGGGGGAGCGGCGGTGGCCGTGGCGGCCGGGATGCTCCCGTTCGCGCCCGGCTCCGACGGTGGCGGCTCGATCCGGATCCCGGCGGCGGCGTGCGGGCTGGTCGGGTTGAAGCCGTCGCGCGGACTCGTGCCCGCGGGGTCGGGGCAGGATTCGCTGGCCGGGCTTCCGGTGGCGGGGCCACTCGCCCGCACGGTCGGGGATGCCGCGCTGCTGCTCGACGGGATGATCGCCCGTCGAGGCGACCGCATCCTGCACCACCACACGCTGCGAGCGCCGAGCGACGGCGGGCAGTTCCTCGCCGCGGCGGTGCGCGGGGAGGGACGGTTCCAGATCGGGCTCACCACCGGTTCGCCGTGGGAGACGGCCTACGACATCACGATCGCCCCGGAGGCGCGGGAGGCACTCGACATCGCCCGCGACGCGCTGGTGGCGCTGGGGCACGGCATGGAGGAGTTCGCTCTGGAGCCGGCGCCGGAGTACGCGGAGGCCTTCCGGGTGATCTGGCAGGTGAGCGCCTCGCAGATCCCGGTCGACGAGGCCGGGGAGGAGTTGCTCGAGCCGTTGACGCGCTGGCTGGTGCACCGTGGGCGGGAGATCCCGGCGTCGGAGCTGGCGCGCGCCCTGGCGACTCTGTCGGCGTACGAGCGGTCGATCATCCGCCAGTTCGACGGCTACGACGCCGTGCTGATGCCGACGCTCGCGATGACGCCCCGGCCACTCGGGTGGTACGACCAGGAGGACGGCGACCGTAACTTCGAGCAGCAGGTGAAGTACACCCCGTTCACGTCGTTCGTGAACGTGGCGGGCCTTCCGGCGATCACGCTCCCGGTGCACCGAACGGCGGAGGGCCTCCCGATGGGAGCACAACTCATCGGCCGGCCCGGCGGCGAGGCGACCTTGCTCTCCCTCGCCCGCCAGCTCGAGCGTCGCCTTCGTTGGGACCGGGTGCACCCACCGCAGTGGTGATGGTATGGCAAACCTAAGTTAGGTATGCCTATACTTGCCTCACCATGTACATCATCGCCTCCGACGCCACCATCGTCTCCCGTGCAGCCGGCCGTGTCCTCCTCGCCGGAACCGAGGAGAACCTGGACGAGATCCGCGCGATCGTCGCGACGCTCACCGAGAAGGCCCGCGGCCAGATCTTTGTCGAGGTGCCGTCGGCGGCCGAGATCGATCCGATCGCCACGCCGGAGTGCGTGACCGTCACTTGGCTGCCCCGCGACGTCCGTTCGGGCGAGATGGGCTCCGGCCTCGCCTGCGCTCCCGGCCAGGCCGTCGGCCGCGCTGTTCGCGCCTGGATGGGTGAGATGTCCACGGGTGACGCCGAGATCGACGGCGATGCGGTGTGCGTATGGGTCGGCCGCGACGTGCCGAACGACTTCGCCACGGTCTAGCCCGCCCCGTTACCGCTTCCGCGGGAGGTAATTGCCGTCTTCGAGCCCGGCTTCGATCTCGAAGTGGTTCTGCAGCGGATCCTGCCCGGCCAGCCAGTAGAGCAGCGGGAACATCATCCCGTACTCCTTCCACTGCCGCCGGTGCACCGCCTCGTGCCGGAGCACGGCGGGCGCGTCGTTCGTGTCGGTGAGGTAGACCCCGCCCACGCAGGTTCCGCCGCGCCGGAACGCCCAGTGCGGCATCCCGACGCAGACGAACAGGCCCTCAACGCGCCGGATGCGCCCGGTGCTGAACAGCAGCCCGAGCGTCAACCCGACGGTGGTGGCGTAAAGGTAGCCGGCGCGGGCGACCGGCGGGGCGTAGAGGATGCGACGGAGCCGCTCCATCAGGCGCTGGCGTCCCGCCCGTAGGTCTCCAGAAGGCGCAGCCACACCTCGCTGATGGTCGGGTACGCGGGCACCACGTGCCACAACCGGTCGAGCGGGATCTCTCCCACGATCGCCATGGTCGCCGAGGTGAGGAGCTCCTGCACGTCGGGGCCGACGAAGGTCACCCCGAGCACCACCTTGCGGTCCTCATCGACCACCATGCGGGCGTGACCCTTGTAGCCGTCGATGTGCACGCTCGCCCCGGCGACGTAACCGATCTCGTAGTCGACCACCTTGGTGCGGTAGCCCGCTTTCTCCGCGGCGACGGAGGTGAGGCCGACGGAGGCGACGGGCGGCTCCGTGAAGGTCACCTGCGGCACACTCTGGTGGTCGGCGGTCGCCACGTGGCGGCCCCAGGGGGCATCCGAGACCGGCTGACCGGTGGCGCGGGCGGCGATCACGTCGCCCGCCGCACGCGCCTGGTACTTGCCCTGGTGGGTGAGGAGCACGCGGTGGTTGACGTCGCCCGTGGCGTAGAGCCACTCTCCCTCCAGCGGCTTGCCGTCCTCGCCCAGCACGAGCAGCGTGTCGTCGGTCTCGAGCCACTGATGGGGCTTCAGTCCGATGGTCTCGAGGCCCAGGTCGCCGGTGCGGGGGAGTCGACCGGCGGCGACCAGGAGTTCCTCCGAGTCGAGCACGGTGCCGTCGCGGAGCGTGGTGTGCACGATTCCCTCCGCGTCGCGGTGGACCTCGGTGGCCGACTCGCCGATCCGCACGTCGACGCCGAGCTCCCGCAGCGATTCGGTGACGGCGAGGCTCGCGAAATCCTCCTCCTTCGCGAGGAGTTTGCTGCGCGAGAGGATCGTGACCTGCGTGCCGAAGGAGTTGTAGGCGGTGGCCATCTCGGCCGCCACCACCCCGCCGCCGATGATCACGAGACGGGCGGGCACCGACTTCGCGCTGGTGGCCTCGCGGCTGGTCCAGGGCCGGGCGTCGGCGAGTCCGGGGATGTCGGGCAGGAGCGACGTCGACCCGGTGGACGCCGTGACGGCGTGGCGGGCACGGAGGTGCACCGTCTCTCCGTCGGGGGTCGTGACGTCGAGCTCCTTCACGCCGGTGAACACGGCGTGGCCGCGCAGCAGCTCGATGCCGGCACCCTTCACCCACGAGACCTGACCCGAGTCGTCCCAGTTGCTGGTGAAGGAGTCGCGGCGCTTCAGCACCGCCTCGACGTCGAGCTCTCCGGTCACGGCCTGCTTCGCGCCATCGACGTTCTGGGCCGAGTGCACCGCCTCCGAAGGGCGAAGGAGAGCCTTCGACGGCATGCAGGCCCAGTACGAGCACTCTCCGCCCACGAGTTCGGCCTCGATCAGCAGGGCGCTCAGCCCGCCTTGTACGGCCCGATCCGCGACGTTCTCACCGATCGCTCCTGCGCCGATGACGATGAGGTCGTATTCCTTGACGTCCGTGCTCATTCTGGGCTCCTCGTTGCCGTGGTCCGGTGCGGGCCTGTCTTCATCGTACGAGTGCCGACACGATCCGGAGAATGGTCGGCAGGTCTTCCACCGCCGCCTCGGGGGCGGAGGGGGGCGAATTCGGTGATGCCCGCGCCCACCACCGTGAACTCCTCGCGGATCGCGCGGATCGCCGCGGTCAGCTGAGCGGTGGTCACTCCGAAGGGCTCGGGGAACGCGACCCCGTCGATTTCGCTCGGATCGAGCACGTCGAGGTCGACGTGCAGGTACACCTCGGTGGCCCCGGTGTCGCGAAGGGCCGCGATGACGGCCTCCGCGGTGTCGAACCGGTCGGGTGAGAGCAGCGCGATCCCGGCCGCCTCGGCGTAGTCGGCCTCCGCGTCATCGAGCGCTCGGGTGCCCGCGAGCACCACCAGCCCCGGATCGAGGATCGGCTCGGGAGCGAGCTCGGCAGGCCCCCCGCCCAGCAGCGTACGGAGCACCATCCCGTGGAAGGCGCCCGAGGGCGAGGAATCGGGGGGTGTTCAGGTCGGCGTGCGCGTCGAACCAGACCACGGCGACCGGTCCGGTGGACCGCTGCACGGCGTGCCGGATGGCGGCGAACTCCACGCCGCAGTCGCCTCCGATCACGACGGCCACGTCGGGCACCTCGGCGAGCACCCCGGATGCTGCTTCGGCGATCGTGCTGATCGACGAGAACCGGTGGACCCCTGTCTCCAGGGACTCACCGGCTCCCGCCGGCACCTCGACGATGCGCGTGGCCGCCGAGGGAAGGTCGCCGCGGATCGCCTCCGCGCCGTCGATCAGTCGCATGGCCCGGCTCGATCCGGAGCCCTGCCACTCGGGAACGACGACGAAGGTCGCGGACACCGTGCGCCGTGCCTATTCGCCGCTGGTGACGGACTTGGCGGGGCTCGACCCCGACTTCAAGGCGGCGAGCCGCGCCTCGACCTCGGTCAGCTCGCCGATGTCGTCGAGGCTCTCGAACTGCGCGTCGAGGCTGGAGGCGTTGAGCTCCTCCTGGCCGCGCACGCGGGCTTCCTCCCGGCGGATCTTGTCCTCGAAGCGGCCGAGGTCGCTCGTGGGGTCGAGCACGTCGATGTTCTTCAACGCATCCTGCACCTGGCCCTGGGCCTGGGCGGTCTTGGCCCGGGCGACCAGGTTGTCGCGCTTGGACTTCAGCTGGTTGAGCTTCTCCTTCATCGAGGCCAGACCCGACTTCAGCTTCTCGACCGACTCGGTCTGCGACGCGATCGAGGGCTCGGCATCCTTCGCCTCGTTCTCGGACTGCAGCTGGCGGGTCAGCGCCACCTTCGCCAGCGCGTCGAACTTGTCGGCATCCACCGTGTTGCCGGCCGCGCGGTACTCGTCGGCCTTCGTGCTGGCAGCGAGCGCCTTGCGTCCCCAGTCCTCGGCCGCCGCCACGTCTTCGCGGTGGTCGTCCTCGAGCAGACGGAGGTTGCCGATGGTCTGGGCGATCGCGCTCTCGGCGTCGGCGATGTTCTCCGTGTAGTCGCGCACGAGCTGGTCGAGCATGAGCTGGGGGTCTTCGGCCTGATCGATCAGGGCGTTGATGTTCGCCTTGGCGAGCTGGGCGATGCGGCCGAAGATGGACTGCTTACTGGACATCGTGGTCTCCTTCTGTACTGGCTATTCGAGGTACTGTCGCTGATGCGGGTCGGGGAGAGGCGTGCGGGGTCAGAATCGGCCTCCGCCTCCGCGGCGGCCGCCGGAGCTTCCACCGCTGGACCGGCCGCCGGAGAAGCCGCCTCCGCCGCCGCGGCTGCCACCGCCCCAGCCACCCGAACGGCTTCCGCCACCCCACCCGCCGAAGCCGCCGCTGGAGCGCCCGCCGCCGCCGCCGCTGAGCAGGCCGCCCAGGATGCCGCCGAGGAGCGCGCCGGAGAAGTCGCCGCCTCCACCGCCTCCGGTCGGCATACCCTGGTTGCCCGAGCTCTGCGCCCAGTTCACGTCCTGCTGCGCCGCAGCGGTCGCCCGCGACGCGAGGTTCGCCGCGGTCGACGCCTCCCGCAGAGACGACTCCGGATCGGTGGTGGCCAGCGCGAGCGACTGATCGAGGTGGCGCTGTGCTTCGGAGAGCCGGGTGCGCGCATCCGGTCCCACCGCTCCCCGTCGGGTCTGCAGGTAGCTCGCGGCGGCCGCGACCTCGCTCTGGGCGGTGGCGATGGCCCGGTCGCGCTGGGCGATCAGGCGCGACACCCGCTCCTGCTCGGTGCGGGCGGTGGCGAGCGCCTGGTCGAGCGGGGTGTTCGCCGCCTCGAGGGCGATCCGGGCGTTCAGGGGGTCGCGCGCACCCGTGGTCTGGGCGCGGTGCACCTCGACGCCGAGAGCGGTAGCGAGCCCGGGGAGGTTCGGATCGGGCGAGGTGCCGGAGGCCTGGATGCGCGCCGCCTCGGTGATGTCCTGCTGGGCGTCGGCGATCGCGGCGGCCAGGCCGGCACCGGCCTTCTGCAGGTCGGACTCGAGGGTGGTGATGGAGGTCACGAGGGTGCCCGCCTGCGCCACGGCCTGACGGGCCGCGCTGATGCTCAGAGCCGCCGCCGCGGAGTCACCCGCGGCGATCGCCGAGGCCGCGGAGGTGAGCTGGGCGTCGGCGAATGTGCGGAGCTGGTCGGCCTGCTCGATGCTTCCGCCCGCGGTGGTCAGCGCCGGTGGGTCGTACTGCTGGGTGAGGCGGGCGAGCCGCTCGCGGGCATCCGTTCCACTGCCGGTGAGGGCGGCGAGTTCGCCCTTCGCCGTCTCGAGCGCGGTTGCGGGATCGCGTTCGACGTCGCGCAGGGCCGCGAAGGCGTCGGCCTGCGCATCGAGCTTGTCGGCGGCTTCATCGCAGATGGCGATGATCTGTTGCGACCAGGCTCGGCGCTCCTCGTCGGTGTCGGGCTCCGCGTCGTCGAGCTTCTGCTTCAGCGCGAAGGCCTCGGAGAGCTTGCCCTTCACCTCGGCGAGCACGTCGGAGAACGTCTTGGTGGCATCGGTGCCGAACTGCGCCACGGCGAAACCGAGCTCTTCCTCGCTCGAGGTCACCGCGTCGTCGAGGTCCACGAGCACGGCACCGACCTGGCGGTCGAGCTCCTTCTGCGTCGGCCCCGCCGCGGCGGCGTCCGCGTTGACTCCGGCGTCGATCTTCTTGCGCCGCCGCACGAGGAACACGATGAGGAGCGCCGCTGCGACCAGGATGATCACGATCGCGATCACCCAGGCGATGACCGCGCCGCCGCCTCCGCTGGAGCCGCCGCCGCCGCCCAGGGCCTCCCCGATGCCCTTGGCTGCACCGATCCCGGCACCGGCCCAGTCGTTGTCACGGAGCGCCGGAACGATGTCGTCGGTCTCGATGGCGGCGAGCTGTTCATCGCTCAAAGGGAAGGAGTTGTCGACCGAGAGTTGGTAGACGCGGTCTTCGGTGGCCACGGCGAGAAGCACGTCGTTGGTGCCGAACTGGTTCTTCTCGGCGACGGCGTTCGCCCACTGCTGCCGATCGGCGGGGTTGGTGAAGCTGTCGGTGTAGACCACGAAGAGATTCACCCCGTGCTCGGTCGACAGCGTGTCGAGCGCGTTCTGCAGGGCGACCTGGTCGGAGCCGAGCACACCCGATTCGTCGACGATGTACGCGCCGTTCAGGTCGACCGGATCTCCCGCGAAAGCGGGGAGCGCCGGTGCCAGCACCGAGAGCCCGATCGCGGCGACGACGATGGCGAACAGGGAGCGGAGCGTCGCCGCTCGGCGATTCCGGTGCGGGTGTCTCATTGACCCAGATTCTAGGAGAGCGGAGCAGTGGCCGTCTATGGAGACTGGACGTTGCCCCGACGATTCCCGGGAGTCGCGCAGGCAGCGCGACGGTCGGATGCGCGCCGCGGCATGTGTCGCTGCGTTACGCGGCCCGATGCACAGCCGTGTCGGCATGGGCAGGATGAAGGGATGAGCTCCGCAGCCCGCCTCAGCGTCGTCATCGTGACGCGCGAGCGCCCGCACGCTCCGGAGTACCACGCCTACTCGAGCGTTCTCGTCGGGCGCGCCATCGCCGCGGCGACGCAGGCCGGCTGGCAGGTCGACGTGGTCGCGGCACAGGACGACGGGCGGGAGGCGAGCCTGCGCCGCACGGATGACGCCGGTGCGCTCGTCATCCTCGGCGGCGAGGACATCGCCCCCGAGTTCTACGGCGCCGCCCGCGGCTACCGAGGCGAGGGCGCTCACGCCGAGCGAGCCGACGAAGCGCAGATCGCGCTGGTCCAGCGCGCGATCCACCGAGGCACCCCGCTGCTCGGCATCTGCCGGGGGCACCAGATCATCGACGTGGCGCTCGGTGGCACCCTGATCCAGGATCTCGGCGAGGGTTCGGCGCACCGTCACGACGACGTGCCGATGGAGCGGGTCATGTCGACTCACGACGTGCATGTCGCTCCGGGCAGCCGTCTCCTGAACGGCCTCGGCGCGGTGGCGGAGACGCGCAGTGCGCATCACCAGGCCGTGGACCGACTGGGCGACGGGCTCGTGGTCGCGGCGCGCGCATCCGATGGCCTGATCGAGGCGATCGAGCACGAGACCGCGCCGATTCTCGGCGTGCAGTGGCACCCGGAAGACCCCGGTGCCCCGACGGGTCAGCTCTCGGCGCTCCTCGGCACCCTCGCTTCTCCCGTCTCCCTCGCTGCCTGACCCGGCGTTCCGCTCCGCATCGCGAGGGAGCGCGAAGTCGCCTCTGCGAGCCCTGCCGCGCCGACTTCAGGCGACCTTATACACCTGCGTCTGCGAATACGGGTGTAAGAAACGCCGGTGAGTTGCTATTGTGATCAGCGTTGTTGCTGTTGCACGTGTGACTGGAGTGAATCGGTCCGCGGCACGAATGGTCGGGGGAGTCATGCGGGTCACCGCGTCAAGCACGTTCCGCGGAAAGCGCGGGCTGGGTGCTGCTGCACTGGTGTCGGCGATGGCGCTGGCCGCCACGCTGCTGGTCACCTCGCCGGCCGCCGCCACCGACTACCCCTCGTGGGACGACGTCGTGGCCGCGCAGGCGAGCGAGGGAGCCAAGCAGGCGCAGATCACCGAGATCCAGGGCCTCATCTCGGGTCTCCAGGCCCAGGTCGACGCCGCCCAGGCTGCGGCGCAGCAGGCGTGGGAAGCCGACCAGGTCGCCCAGAAGGCCCTCGCCGACGGCACCGCGAAGGCCGCCTCGCTGCAGTCGCAGGCCGACGCCGCCAAGACCACCTCGGAGGCGTCGAGCAAGCGCGCCGCCGGCCTGGCCGCGCAGTTCGCGCGCAGTGCCGGGAACGACCTCACCTCGCACCTCATCGTCTCCGGCGGAGGCAGCGAAGACCTGCTCTATCAGCTCGGCACCATGTCGAAGCTCAGTGAGACCAGCCAGGGTGTGTTCGAGAAGGCGAAACAGGATGCCAACACCGCTGACTCGCTGAGCCGCCAGGCGGCGGTGGCGAAGTCCGAGCTCGAGGGCCTCGCGGCGGCGGCGGATGCCTCGCTGCAGGCCGCGCGCGACGCCCAGAAGGTGGTGCAGGGGGCGCTCCTCGACCAGGAGGCGCACCAGGTCGAACTCACCGTGCAACTCGCGGCACTCCAGCAGAACTCCGCCCAGACGCTGGCCGACTTCCAGACGGGCGAGGCGGCCCGGGCCGCGGCGATCGCCGCCGAGCAGAAGAGGCTGCAGGACGAGCAGGATGCACGTGCCCGCGCCGAGCAGGAGGCGGCCGCGGCCGACCAGGGGTCCGGTGGCGGCGGAGGCGGCTCTGACAGTGGCGGCAGCTCCGGCGGCGGAGGTGGCGGCATCGTCGTCACGCCCCCCGCGCAGTCCGTCAGCGGTGACGCCGTGGTGGCGTTCGCCGAGCAGTTCGTGGGCGTGGTGCCCTACGGCTACGGCGCCGACCCCAACGACAGCTTCGGATGCGACGGGCTGACCCAGTACGTCTACGGCCAGTTCGGCATCCAGTTGCCCCGTCTGGTGAGCCGACAGGCCGCCATGGGCGTACAGGTCTCGCCGCAGGACGCGCTGCCGGGCGACCTCGTGGTGTGGCCGGGCGCGCACATCGGCATCTACGACGGCCACGGCGGCGTCATCCATTCGCCCGACTGGGGCCGGTACGTCACGCACAACCCCGGTCTCTGGGGCAGCTACTACTTCGTCCGCATCCTCTGATCACTACCGCGCACCCGCCTTCGGGCGTAGCGTGCACGACATGAGCGACCAGAGCGATTCCACCAAGCCCTCCACCGACCCCGACGACATCGCCGACGGTTCGGGCACCGACGCCGAGCCGTCGCAGCAGAAGCACCACGACGCGCAGACCGACGAAGACACCGCGTCGGGCGGCCCCGCCGACTAGGCGGGCGATGCGGCGAAGAGGCCGCGGTGACGAATGGTGCCCCCAGTAGGATTTGAACCTACGGCCTTCTGCTCCGGAGGCAGACGCTCTATCCCCTGAGCTATGGGGGCCCGGGGTGCCTGTCCAGGGTAGCAGGATGTCGGGGCCGCCGACGTCACGCACGGAGCCCGAGACGTTCGCGTCGCAACCGTGACAGGATCGAAACCATGCAGCGATCCGTCACCGCCCACATCGACGCGACCGTCGACCAGGCGACCACCGTCGTGTTCTCCATCGCCGCCGCTCCCGGTGCGGCTTTCGCCAGCGAAGTCCTCGATTTCCGGGTCGACGGGCGCCCCATCGAGCCGGTCGAGATCACAGATGCGCACGGCACGCGCCTGCACCAGTTCGACGTGCTCCCGGGCCGCTTCACCGCGGTCTACGAGGCCACCGTCGACGGGCGGGCGATGGAGGCTCCGGTGGAACCGGTCGACCTCATCCGCTACCTCCGGCCGAGCCGCTACTGCGAGTCCGACACCCTGATGCCCACGGCGCTGGGGGAGTTCCGTGGCCTGTTCGATCGCGACCTCCTCGAGGCCGTGAGCTCCTGGGTGGGTTCGGAACTCAGCTACGTGCCTGGTTCGAGCCTGCCGACCGACGGGGCCGTTCAGACCCTGCTGCTGCGCAAGGGCGTCTGCCGCGACTACGCCCACCTCGTGATCGCCCTGCTGCGCGCGCTCGACGTGCCGGCGCGCCTCGTGTCGGTGTACGCGCCGGGACTCTGGCCGATGGACTTCCACGCCGTCGCTGAGGCCTACGTCGAGGGCGCCTGGCACGTCGTCGATGCCACGACACTGGCACCCCGGCAGTCGCTCGTGCGCATCGCCACGGGCCGCGACGCGGCGGACACCGCCTTCCTCACCAACCACGGCGGCAACCTCGTGCTCGACCGCCTCGAGGTGTCGGCCGTGGTCGACGTGCTGCCGAACGACGACATCACCCAGTTGGTGCGCCTGCGCTGACCCCGTGGCCCGGCCCGTCGCCCGCCTTCAGGTGCGCGCGATAGGCTTGTCCGCCGTGACTCCCGAAGACCTCTCCGCCGCTCTGTTCACCATCGTGACCGACCGTCTCGCCTCCGTCGAGGGCGTCACGATCACCGAGACGGATGTCGCGCTCGAGCGCCCCCGCAACCGCGACCACGGCGACTGGGCCTCGAACATCGCCATGAAACTGGCCAAGCGCATCGGCACGAACCCGCGCGAGTTCGCCGGTGAGCTCGCCCCTCTGATCGCTGCGATCGACGGCGTCGCCTCGGTGGATGTCGCGGGCCCGGGCTTCATCAACATCACGCTCGAGACGGCGGCCGCCGCCGAGATCGCGCGCACCATCGTCGAGGCGGGCGACGGCTACGGCCACAACGCGGTGCTCGCCGGGCACACCATCAACATGGAGTTCGTCTCGGCCAACCCGACCGGGCCGTTGCACATCGGTCACACCCGGTGGGCGGCGCTCGGCGACTCGATCGCCCGGGTGCTGAAGGCATCCGGAGCCGAGGTCACCACCGAGTACTACATCAACGACGCGGGCAGCCAGATGGACGTGTTCGGCCTCTCTGTGTTGCGCGCCGCCCAAGGCCTTCCCACCCCGGAGAAGGGCTACCCCGGCCCGTACATCCAGACCCTGGGGCAGCGGGTGCTCGACGCCGTGCCCGACCTCCTCGACAAGCCTGAGGACGAGGCCGTCGCCATCGCCCGTGACCTCGCGTACGACTTCCAACTGGCCGAGATCAAGCAGTCGCTGGCCGACTTCCACGTGCACTTCGACGTCTTCTTCTCCGAGCGCACCCTGCACACTCCGGATGCGGTCACCGGCAAGACGGCCATCGACGACGCCGAGGAGCGCCTGCGCGCCCAGGGCCACGTGTACGAGGCCGACGACGCCGTGTGGGTGCGCACCACCGACTTCGGCGACGACAAAGACCGCGTGCTCACCCGCGGCAACGGCGTGGTCACCTACTTCGCGGCCGACGCCGCGTACTACCTGAGCAAGAAGGATCGCGGTTTCCCCGAGAAGATCTACCTGCTCGGCGCCGACCACCACGGCTACGTCGGGCGGCTGAAGGCCCTCGCCGCGGCGGCCGGAGACGACCCCGACACCGGGCTCTCCGTGCTGATCGGCCAGCTGGTGAACCTCAACGGCGCGAAGCTCTCCAAGCGCGCGGGCAACATCATCGAGCTCGACGACCTGCTGGCCTGGCTCGGAGCCGACGCGCTGCGGTACTGGCTCGCGCGCTATCCGGCCGACTCGCCGCTCGCGCTCGACGGCGAGAAGCTGCGGTCGCGCACGAACGACAACCCGGTGTTCTACGTGCAGTACGCGCACGCCCGCACCCGGTCCGTGGCGCGCAACGCGGCCGACGCCGGGGTCACCCGCGACGCCTTCGAGCCCGCGCTGCTCGTGCATCCCACCGAGACCGCGCTGATCGGCGCGCTGCAGGAGTTCCCGCGCATCGTGGCGCACGCCGCCGAGCTCCGCGAGCCGCACCGCGTCGCCCGCTACCTCGAGGAGCTCGCCGGCTACTACCACCGCTGGTACGACGCCACCCGCGTGCTGCCCTTCGGCGACGAGCCGGTCACCGCCATCCACTCCACCCGGCTGTGGCTGAACGACGCCACCGGTCAGGTCATCCGCAACGGTCTCGCCCTGATCGGAGTCTCCGCGCCCGACCGGATGTGATGTGAAGATAGGGGCATGAGCACCGAGTTCCACGTGGCCCCGACCGAGCCCGCCGCACCGAGGCGTCACTCGCTGCGCTGGCTGTGGTGGCTGATCGGCATCGTGGTGGTGCTCGCCGTGCTCGTGGTGGTGGCCGACATCGGTTTCCGGGCCTACGCCGAGGGTCAGGCCGAGTCCGAGATCGAGTCGCAGCTGCCCGACAGCGTGCAGGGCGACGTCGACGTGCAGATCGGCGGATTCTCCTTCCTCGGCCAGCTCCTGGCCGGCAGCTTCGGCGAGGTCCAGCTCGACGCGCCGGCGTTGACGGTGAACGGCGTGCCCATCTCGGCTCACGTCGTCGCGCGCGACGTGCCCTCCGATCTCACTCAACCGGTCGGCGACATCGAGGCCGCGGTCTCGATGGACCAGGACGCGGTGAACGGCATCGTCGAGCTCCCGGGCGACGCGACGCTGGTGCTCGGCCGTGAGGGCGTCTCCTACGAGGGGTCCGTGACCGTGTTCGGTATCGAGCTGGGCTACCGCGTCACCGGCGAGGTCACCGCCTCCGGCACCGATGTCGTGATTCAACCGCAGAAGGCGACGCTGACGCAGGGGTCGAACGACGTCGACGTCGACCTCGGCTCGATCCTCGGAGGCCTCACGAAGGACCCGATCACGGTCTGCGTGGCGCAATACCTGCCGCAGAGCGCCGAGGTCGATTCGCTCGAGATCACCGACGGGCGGGCCACGGCGCATCTCACAGCACGCGACTTCGTGCTGAGCGACGACAGCCTGAAGAACCTCGGCACCTGCCCCTGAGCGCGGCCGTCCTGCGGCCCGCGTAACACGGGCGACGCACCCGGTAGAATTTCCTCATCTCCGAGTGTTCGGACGGCTTCAGGGACCAATCCGGGTCCGCTCGCCCCCTTGTGCCAATCCGTCGAGCCCCTGTCGGGCGACGACACATCAGAGGGATTCCCCATGACGTCCAGCCCGCTGGCCCCTGCCTGGCTCAGCCACCCCGACGACGCGAACGCGTTGCCGGCACCCATCTGGTCGCACACGGCCACGCGCACCGCCGAGGGAGAGATCGAGTTCGGCGGAGTCGCCGCCGGCGCTCTCGCGGCCGAGTTCGGAACCCCGCTCTACGTTTTCGACGAGACGGATGCCCGCACCCGCGCGCGCGAGCTCCGCGACGCCTTCGCGACGGAGACCGCCCGCGTCGGCACCACCGCAAAGATCTACTACGCCGGCAAGGCCTTCCTCAGCATCGAGGTGGCGCGCTGGATGGCGGCCGAGGGCCTGTCCATCGACGTCTGCAGCGGCGGAGAACTCGCGGTCGCGCTGGCCGCGGGTGTCGACCCCTCGCGGATCGGATTGCACGGCAACAACAAGTCCCTGGCCGAGATCGACCGCGCGGTGAGCGTCGGCGTCGGCGTGATCGTCATCGACAGCGCCGTCGAAGTCGAGCGGGTGGCCGAGGTCGCCGCGCGACACGAGCGTGTGCAGTCCGTGCGGGTGCGCGTCAACAGCGGCGTGCACGCCCACACCCACGACTTCCTCGCCACCGCCCACGAAGACCAGAAGTTCGGCGTGCGGCTCGACCAGGCGGAGGAGTTCGCGGCCGCCATCCGCTCGCATCCCGAACTCCGGTTCCTCGGCCTGCACTGTCACATCGGCTCCCAGATCTTCGGGTCGGACGGCTTCGCCGAGTCGGCCGCGCGGCTGCTCGAAGCCCACGCCGGTCTCCTCGCGGGCGGCGAGGTCCCCGAACTCAACCTCGGCGGCGGCTTCGGCATCGCCTACACCACGGCCGACGACCCGACGCCGATCACCGAACTCGCGGCGGCCATCGTCGACGCGGTGGTGGGCGAGTGCACGCGTCTCGGCATCCCGGTACCGGCTCTTGCGTTCGAGCCCGGTCGGTCGATCATCGGCACGGCGGGCGCCACCCTCTACGAGGTGGGCACCGTGAAGGACGTGCTGGTGAGCGTGCCGGGCGAGAACGGCGAGGCGACCGACCTGGTGCGCAAGTACGTCAGTGTCGACGGCGGGATGAGCGACAACGCGCGCCCCGCCCTCTACGGTGCCGACTACTCCGTGCGTCTGGCCGGACGGGTGTCGGACGCCGACCCCGCGCTCGTCCGCATCGCGGGGAAGCACTGCGAGAGCGGCGACATCGTGGTGTACGCCGACTACCTGCCGGGCGACGTGCATCCGGGCGACCTCGTCGCGGTGCCCGCGACCGGCGCCTACTGCTGGTCGCTGGCGAGCAACTACAACTACCTCGGCCGGCCCGCCGTCGTCGCGGTCGCCGACGGCCAGGCTCGGCTGATCGTGCGCCGTGAGACCGAGCACGACCTGCTCGCCCGCGACGCCGCCTACACCGGAGAACGACTCGGAGAACCACGATGATCGAATACCGCAACCTCCGGATCGCCCTGCTCGGCGCCGGCTCCGTCGGCTCGCAGGTGGCGCGGCTGCTCCTCGAGCAGGGCGACGAGCTCGCCTCTCGGGTGGGCGCAGGTCTCGAACTGGTCGGCATCGCGGTGCGCGACGTCGACGCGCCCCGCGACACCGAGCTGCCGCACGAGCTGTTCACGACGGATGCCCGCACGCTCATCCAGTCGGCCGACATCGTGGTGGAGCTCATGGGCGGCATCGAGCCGGCCCGCGAGTACATCCTGCTCGCCATCAACTCCGGGGCCGACGTCGTGACCGGCAACAAGGCGCTGCTCGCCACGCACGGCCCCGAACTCTTCGACGCGGCCGCGCAGGTGGGCGCGCAGCTCTACTACGAGGCGGCCGCCGGGGGCGCCATCCCGATCATCCGTCCGCTCCGCGACAGCCTCGCGGGCGACCGCGTGCGCCGCGTGATGGGCATCGTCAACGGCACCACCAACTTCATCCTCGACCGGATGGACACCGAGGGCGACACCTTCGAGAGCGCTCTCGCCACGGCGACCGCGCTCGGCTACGCCGAGGCCGACCCCACCGCCGACATCGAGGGGTACGACGCCGCGCAGAAGGCGGCGATCCTCGCCAGCCTCGCCTTCCACACGGCCGTGCCGGTCGAGGCGGTGCACCGCGAGGGCATCACCACGGTCACGGCCGACGAGGTCGAGGCAGCCAAGCGCGCCGGTTTCGTGGTGAAGTTGCTCGCGATCTGCGAGCGACTGACGGATGCGCAGAGCGGCATCGAGGGCGTCTCGGTGCGCGTGCATCCCGCCCTGATCAGCCGCCTGCATCCGCTCGCCGCGGTGCACGGCGCGAAGAACGCGGTGTTCGTGCAGGCCGAGGCGGCGGGCGACCTGATGTTCTACGGGGCCGGAGCGGGCGGACTCGAGACCGCCTCCGCCGTGCTCGGCGACCTCGTCTCGGCGGCGCGGCGGCACGTCGCCGGTGGCCCGGGCGTGGGGGAGTCGACCCACGCCAACCTCCCGATCTTCGACATCGGCGCCGTGAGCACGCGCTACCAGATCACGCTACAGGTGACCGACAAGCCCGGCGTGCTCGCCCAGGTGGCCGGCCTGTTCAGTGAGCACGGCGTGTCGGTGGAGGCGGTGCAGCAGACCGTGGCGTCGGCCGCACCCGGGCGGTCACCGGGCGAAGCTCTCACCGCTACCCTTGTCATTGTCACGCACGAAGCCCCCGAGGCCGCCTTGTCGGCGACGGTGGCGGCTGTTTCGTCGAACGACGCCGTCGTTCGGGTCGAATCAGTCCTACGAGTTGAAGGAGACACGCCCTAGTGGCCGACCCCACCCCCCGCATCCCCTCCCGCCAGTGGCGCGGGGTCCTGCGCGAATACGCCGACCGCCTCGACATCTCCGACGCGACCCCCATCGTCACCCTCGGTGAGGGCGGCACGCCGCTCATCCCGGCTCCGGCTCTGTCGGCGCGCACGGGCGCGAACGTCTACGTGAAGTTCGAGGGGATGAACCCCACCGGCTCCTTCAAAGACCGCGGCATGACGATGGCCATCTCCAAGGCCGTCGAGCACGGCGCGAAGGCCGTCATCTGCGCCTCCACCGGCAACACCTCGGCCTCCGCCGCCGCCTACGCCACGCACGCGGGCATCACGGCGGCCGTGCTGGTGCCCGAGGGCAAGATCGCGATGGGCAAGCTCAGCCAGGCCATTGCGCACAACGCCCAGCTCATCCAGGTGCAGGGCAACTTCGACGAGTGTCTCGACCTCGCGCGCGACCTCTCGGCGAACTACCCGGTGCACCTGGTCAACTCGGTGAACCCTGACCGCATCGCCGGCCAGAAGACGGCCGCGTTCGAGGTCGTCGAGGTGCTGCAGGATGCGCCCGACTTCCACATCGTGCCCGTGGGCAACGCGGGCAACTACACCGCCTACACCCGCGGCTACACCGAGGAGCTCGAGCGCGGCGCCACCACGAAGCTGCCGCGCATGTTCGGCTTCCAGGCCGCCGGCTCCGCGCCCATCGTGCTCGGTCACCCGGTGCCGAACCCCGAGACCATCGCCAGCGCCATCCGCATCGGCAACCCGGCCTCCTGGGAGCTCGCCCTCGCGGCGCGCGACGCCACCGCGGGCTACTTCGGCGCCATCAGCGACGAGCACATCCTGGCGGCCCACCGCATCCTCTCGGCCGAGGTCGGCATCTTCGTCGAGCCCGCGTCGGCGATCAGCGTCGCCGGGTTGCTCGAGCGCTCCGAGGCCGGCGTCATCCCGGCCGGATCGACGGTAGTGCTGACGGTCACGGGTCACGGCCTGAAGGACCCGCAGTGGGCGCTCCGCTCGGAGGACGGCTCCGAGGTCAAGCCCACCATCGTGCCGGTCGACTCGGCCGAGATCGCGAGCGTGCTCGGGCTCTCCCGCGCGGACTCGCAGGAAGCGGCCTCGTGACCCTCGCCGACCCGACCCCCGTGTCCCTGGCCGGCCGCACCGTCACGGTGCGCGTTCCGGGCACCACGGCGAACCTCGGTCCCGGCTTCGACACCCTCGGTCTCGCGCTGGCGCTCTACGACGAGCTGACCGTCTCGGTGCGCGACGAACCGGGCGCGTTCGTGGAGGTGCACGGCGTGGGCGAGGGCGAGGTGCCGACCGACGAGACCAACCTCGTCGTGCGCTCCATCGCCCACACCTTCGCCGCCTACGGTCAGGAGCTCCCGGGTCTGCACCTGGTGGCGAAAAACGCGATCCCGCACGGGCGCGGCCTCGGCTCCTCGGGTGCGGCGATCGTCTCCGGCGTGATGGCCGCCAAGGGCCTGCTCGACGGCGTGGTCGAGATCGACCCGCTGGGCCTGCTGGCCCGGGCGACCGAACTCGAGGGCCACCCCGACAACGTGGCCCCGGCGCTCTTCGGCGGTCTCACCATCGCCTGGACGACGCCCGACGGCCCGCAGTTCAAGAAGCTGATCGTGCACCGCGGCGTCTCGCCGCTCGTGCTCGTGCCGCAGGAGACCATGTCGACGGCGCTCGCCCGGAGCCTCCAGCCCGAATCGGTGCCGCACGCCGACGCCATCTTCAACGTCTCGCGCTCCACCCTGCTCATCGCCGCGCTCATCCAGAGCCCCGAGCTGCTGCTCGCGGCCACCGAGGACAAGCTGCACCAGAGCTACCGCGCGAGCGCGATGCCCGAGACCGACCGACTGATCCAGGAGCTGCGCGCCGCCGGGTTCCCCGCGGTCGTCTCGGGCGCCGGCCCCAGCATCCTCGTGCTCTGCAGCGACCCGGGGCAGCGTCTCGCCGCCGCCGAACTGGTGGGTTCACGGGCCGCGACACCCTGGCAGGCGCTGGTTCTGGCTGTGGACTTCAAAGGTGCTACAGTGGTGCTGCACCCGGACGAAGTCAAGTAGCCCTCAGGTTTGCTCTGAAACACCGCAGCACCACCTGAACTGCTTCGAATCCCGTCCCGGTCGCATTTCTTCCAACTCATTTCCTGCCGCGTGCAGAGACGTATCCGGCCCCGGTTCTCCGTGTGGAGAGCCACACCCTGGTGCGTTCCCGTCCGTGGACAGTTCTCTGCCTGGCTTTTCGTAGCCGACAGGGGAAGGACACAATCTCCGTGACTGACGTCAACACCCAAGCCGATCTCTCGACTCTGAAAGTCTCCGAACTGCAGGCCATCGCGGCCCAGCTCGGCATGGCCGGCGCCTCCAAACTCCGCAAGGGCGAGCTGGTCGAGGCCATCCGCCAGGCCCAGGCCGGGGCCGCCGAGCAGCCTGCCGGCCTGCCGACGCTCGACTTCGACGCGGCTCCCGCCGCGGCCGAGGTCGCTCCCGAAGCTCCGGCCGCCGAGGCCGCTTCCGAAGCTCCGGCCGGCGAGCCCGCTCCCGATGCGGTGGGCCCGATCGTGCCCGACGAGCTGCTGCTCGCCGCACCGGTCGCCCACAACCAGCCCAAGGAGCCGATCGTCATCGAGCTCCCCGAGGGCCCCGTGTCGCCCAAGCGCCGCGGATCGCGCCGGGTCACCTCGGTCGACGGCGGCATCGCCATCGAGCGCAGCACCGGCCGCTCCACCGGCAGCCGCGTCTCGGCCGCCTCCCACGTGAACACCGACGGCGCCACCGAGGCGCCGCTGGTGCCGGCCGCCGACGACTACATCGCTCCGGCCGCCGAAGCCACGACCACCACCCCCGAGCAGACGGATGCCCCGGCCGAGACCGGCACCGACGCTCCCGTCGAGCAGAACGAGCGCTCCGAGGGTCGCGGCGGCCGCAACCGCAACCGCCGCAACCGCAACCAGAACGCCGACGGCGGCCAGCAGGGCGGCAACGCCGGCGAGGCCCAGGCCGGCAACGGCCAGAACGGTCAGGGCCAGCGCGGCAACCAGAACCAGAACGATCGCGCCGCCCAGGGCGAGCGCGGACAGAACGATCGCAACGACCGGGGTGCGCAGAACGAGCGCGGCCAGGGCGAGCGCACCAACCAGAACGACCGTTCGAGCCAGAGCGAGCGCGCCCAGCAGAACAGCGACGCGGCCAAGCAGGAGGCCCAGCAGGCCGAGCGCGGCCAGGGTCAGAACCAGCGCGGCGCCGGCGACGAGGAGCGCAGCGAGCGGGGCGCCCGCAACCGCTACCGTGACCGCAAGCGTCGCGGCCAGGGCGGCGGCGACGAGATCGAGCCCGAGATCAGCGAGGACGACGTGCTCATCCCCGTCGCGGGCATCCTCGACATCCTCGACAACTACGCCTTCGTGCGCACGAGCGGCTACCTGCCGGGCAACAGCGACGTCTACGTCTCGCTCGGCCAGGTGAAGAAGTACAACCTGCGCAAGGGCGACGCGGTGGTCGGAAGCATCCGCCAGCCGCGTGAGGGCGACCAGAGCGGCCGCCAGAAGTACAACGCGATCGTGCGCATCGAGTCGATCAACGGCCTGCCCGTCGAAGAGGCGCTCAACCGCGTCGAGTTCGGCAAGCTCACCCCGCTCTACCCGCAGGAGCGTCTGCGCCTCGAGACCGAGCCGGGCAAGCTGACCCAGCGCATCATCGACCTCGTCGCCCCGATCGGCAAGGGCCAGCGCGGCCTCATCGTCGCGCCGCCCAAGGCCGGCAAGACCATCGTGCTGCAGCAGATCGCCAACGCGATCTCGACCAACAACCCCGAGGTCCACCTCATGGTCGTGCTGGTCGACGAGCGGCCCGAAGAGGTCACCGACATGCAGCGCACGGTGAAGGGCGAGGTCATCGCGAGCACCTTCGACCGCCCGGCCGAAGACCACACCACCGTCGCCGAACTCGCCATCGAGCGGGCCAAGCGTCTGGTGGAGCTCGGCCACGACGTCGTCGTGCTGCTCGACTCCATCACCCGCCTCGGCCGCGCCTACAACCTGGCGTCGCCGGCCTCCGGCCGCATCCTGTCGGGCGGTGTCGACGCCTCGGCGCTCTACCCGCCGAAGCGCTTCTTCGGAGCCGCTCGCAACATCGAGAACGGCGGATCGCTCACCATCCTCGCCACCGCGCTGGTCGAGACCGGGTCGAAGATGGACGAGGTGATCTTCGAGGAGTTCAAGGGCACCGGCAACTCCGAGCTGCGCCTCTCGCGTCAGCTCGCCGACAAGCGCATCTTCCCGGCGGTCGACGTCAACGCGTCGAGCACCCGTCGTGAAGAGCTGCTGATGGGCGCCGACGAGACCAAGATCACCTGGAAGCTGCGTCGCGCCCTCGCCGGCGTCGACCAGCAGCAGGCGCTCGAGATCGTCCTGGGCCGCCTCAAGGAGACCTCCTCGAATGTGGAGTTCCTCATGCAGGTGCAGAAGTCGATGCCCACGCCCGCGCAGAACGGCCACAACGGTCACAAGGCCGACTGATGTTCGAGTCCGTCAGCACGCTGCTGGCCGAACACGACGACCTGCAGCAGCAACTCTCCGATCCCGAGCTCCACAGCGACCCGGCTCGGTCGAAGCGGGTCAACCGGCGCTACGCCGAGTTGAGCCGCATCGTCGCCGCGCACGCCGCGTGGAAGCAGGGGGTCGAAGACCTCGAGGCCGCCCGGGAACTCGCGAAGGACGACGAGTCGTTCGCCGAGGAGATCCCGGCGCTCGAGGAGAGCCTCGCCGAGGCCGAGGAGAAGCTCCGGCGCCTCCTGATCCCGCGGGATCCGGATGACGCGCGCGACGTGATCATGGAGATCAAGGCGGGGGAGGGCGGTGCCGAGAGCATGCTCTTCGTCGCCGACCTCCTGCGCATGTACCTGCACTACGCCGAGTCGAAGGGCTGGAAGACCGAGCTCCTCGAGCGCACCGAGAGTGATCTGGGCGGCTACAAAGACGTCCAGGTCGCCGTGAAGGGCAAGTCGACCGACCCCGCCGAGGGCGTCTGGGCGCACCTGAAGTACGAAGGCGGCGTGCACCGTGTTCAGCGCGTCCCGGCCACCGAGTCGCAGGGCCGCATCCACACCTCCGCGGCCGGCGTCCTCGTCTTCCCCGAGGTCGATGAGCCCGAAGAGGTCGAGATCAATCCGAACGACCTCAAGATCGACGTCTTCCGCTCCTCCGGCCCCGGTGGCCAGTCGGTCAACACCACCGACTCCGCCGTGCGCATCACACACCTCCCCACCGGGATCGTGGTGTCGATGCAGAACGAGAAGAGCCAGCTGCAGAACCGTGAGGCCGGCATGCGTGTGCTGCGCGCCCGCATCCTGGCGAAGCAGCAGGAAGAGCTCGACGCCGAAGCCTCCGCCGCTCGCAAGAGCCAGATCCGCACGGTCGACCGCTCCGAGCGCATCCGCACCTACAACTTCCCCGAGAACCGCATCGCCGACCACCGCACCGGGTACAAGGCCTACAACCTCGACCAGGTGATGGACGGCGCGCTCGAGCCGATCATCCAGTCGGCCATCACGGCCGACGAGGAGAGCCGACTCGCCGCGGTCGGCAACGACGCGTAGCGCATGAGCACCGTCGACACCGCCGAACGGCCCGTCACCGTGCGCTCGCTCTACGAGCGCTCCGTGGCGATCCTCGCCGCCAGCGGCATCCCCGACCCGCAGGTCGACGCGGAGCTCCTGATCGGGCATGTGCTGGGCGCCTCGCGCGGCCGCGTGCAATCGCTCACGGTGACGGATGCGCCGCTCGGCGTCGAAGACACGCTCGCGATCGTCGAGGCGGTCGAGCGGCGCGCCGCGCGGGAACCGCTGCAGCACATCACCGGCGTGGCCTGGTTCCGTTCCCTCGAGCTGGCGGTCGGCCCCGGCGTGTTCGTGCCGCGGTCCGAGACCGAGTTCGTCGCGGGGCTCGCCATCGACTCCCTGCGCGCCGTGGTGGCGGCCCCGGATGCCCGGCCCCTCGCCGTGGACCTCGGCACCGGCAGTGGCGCCATCGCGCTCTCCCTGGCCACCGAGGTCCCGCACGCCGAAGTGGTGGCCGTCGAGAACTCGACCGCCGCGTTCATCTGGGCCAAGCAGAACCTCCGCGCCGTCGGCGTCGACAATGCCCGACTGGTGTTCATCGACCTCGCCGACGCGCTTCCCGAGCTCGACGGAACCGTCGACGTCGTGGTGTCCAACCCGCCCTACATCCCGGTCGGAGCCGTGCCCCGCGACCCCGAGGTACGGCTGCACGACCCCGAGCACGCTCTCTACGGCGGCGAGGACGGCCTCGACGTCGTGCGCAGCGTCTCCGCCACCGCGCGGCGGCTGCTCCGCCCGGGCGGCAGTCTGGTGATCGAGCACGGCGACCTGCAGGGCGACGAGATGCGTGCGCTCCTGACAGCAGCCGGGTGGCGCGCCGCCGCGACCCACCGCGACCTCACGGGCCGCGACCGCGCGACCACGGCCATCCGCTAATCCGCCACCGCTAGGAGCACTTCATGGACCCGTTCAGTCTCGGAATCGGCATCGTCGCGCTGGTGATCTTCATCATCACGGTGATCTCCATCGCGAACAACCCGAATCACGGGTTCTTCGGCAAGCTGCTCTGGATGGCGGTGGCGTTCTTCCTGTCGATCCTCGGCTCGATCCTGTGGCTCGTCTTCGGCCGCGGCCGGGTCAACAAGTAACGGGGGGTCGCCCCGTTATCATGGGTGACGAGATGGCTGCCATTTACGACTGCTCTGCGCCGACGGAGCTTCTCACCGGAATGCGGCTCGCGCGGGCGGCGCTCGGCAAGGGCGAACTCGTCGTGCTGCCCACCGACACCGTGTACGGTCTCGCCGCCGACGCCTTCGACCCCGCGGCCGTCCAGCGCCTTCTCGACGCCAAGGGGCGCACCCGGCAGTCGCCGCCGCCCGTGTTGATCCCCAACCTGCCCACGCTCGACGCCCTGGCCACCGACATCCCCGACTCCGCGCGCGCCCTGGTGGCCGAATTCTGGCCGGGCGGTCTCACGGTGATCCTGCGGGCCACGCCGTCGCTGATGTGGGACCTGGGGGAGACCGGGGGCACCGTCGCCCTGCGCATGCCCGACGACCCCCTGGCACTCGAACTCCTGGCCGAGACCGGGCCGCTCGCCGTGTCGAGCGCCAACCTCACCGGGCAGCCCGCCGCGACCACCGCGGCCGAAGCCCGGGAGATGCTCGGCGACAGCGTCGAGGTCTACCTCGACGGGGGAGAGCGCCCTCAAGCGGTGGCCTCCACGATCGTCGACGCCACCGATCCGGACGGACGGATCGCCATCGTGCGGCTCGGCGCCGTGCCGGCCGAGCGCATCCGCGACGTGGTCGGCGATCTGCTGCTGCCGGAAACCAGCGCCTGACGCATGCGCTTCTACCTCCTCGTCGCTCTCGTCTCCGCCGTGGTCACCTTCGGGTTGACCTGGGTGATCTACAAGCTCAGCCACAAGTACCGGCTGTACCCGAAGATCCGCGAGCGCGACGTGCACACCCGCCCCACGCCACGGCTGGGCGGCATCGCGATGTTCATCGGGGTGGTGGTGGCGTTCGTCGTGGCGTCGCAGATCAGCTGGTTCCGGCTGGTGTTCGCCGAGCCGGGCAAGGTCTGGGCCATCCTCGGCGCCGCGCTCATCATCGTGCTGATCGGTGTGGCCGACGACATCTGGGACCTGGACTGGCTCACGAAGCTGGCCGGCCAGATCATCGCGGCGGGGCTGCTGGCCTGGCAGGGCGTGCAGATCGTGTCGCTGCCGATCGGCGGGTTGACCATCGGATCGAGCGGGATGTCGCTCGTGATCACCATCCTGGCCGTCGTGCTGGTGATGAACGCGATCAACTTCATCGACGGTCTGGACGGACTCGTCGCGGGTGTCGCGCTCATCGCCAACGGCGTGTTCTTCATCTACAGCTACCTGCTCGTGCAGGACACCTCGCCGTTCGACTACTTCAACCTCGCCTCGCTCATCACCGCGGTGCTGATCGGAGCCTGCGCCGGCTTCCTGCCGCTGAACTTCCACCCGGCGAAGCTGTTCATGGGCGATGCGGGAGCGCTGCTGGTCGGCCTCCTGATGGCCACCAGCGCCATCGCGGTCACCGGTCAGGTCGATCCCGCCCAGCTGGGCCGCTCGCAGCTGTTCCCGGCCTTCATCCCGATCCTGCTGCCGTTCGCCATCCTGGTCATCCCGCTGCTCGACTTCGGGCTCGCGGTGTTCCGCCGGCTGCGCGCCGGGAAGAGCCCGTTCAGCGCCGACCGCAAGCACCTGCACCACCGATTGCTCGACATGGGGCACTCGCATCTGCAGGCCGTGCTGATCTTCTACGCTTGGACCGCGGTGATCTCCATCGGGTGCCTGCTCTTCTTCGTGCTGCAGCCCTACTGGCTGGCCTTCGTCTTCCTCGGCGTCGGTCTCGTGGTGTGCACCGCGGTGACGCTGAGCCCGTTGAGCCGCGAGAAGCGACGTGAGATCGAGGCGCAGTCAGCCGATGCGGGTACCCTCGAAGCCGACATGAAAGCCGGCGACGATCCGCTCGACGCGGCCGCCGACGAAATCAAGGAGTCCTAAACCGTGACCGAGCCGACCGATGCACCCGAGCCCCGGATCCGCGGGAACTACCCCACGCCCTCGTCGAACAAGGTCTTCTCGACCATCCTGCGCTGGGACATCGTGCTCGCCGTCGCGATCGCCGTGATCGGGGGAGTGATCGGGTACCTCGTCGACGGCTGGCCCGGGGCGATCAGCGCCTTGATCGGCACCGCGCTGGTGCTGGTCTTCGCCGGGATCACCGTGGCGAGCATCCTGGTGGCGAACCGATTCACCGCGTCGCCGCTCTACACGACGCTGTTCTTCGTGATCGTGCTCGGCTCCTGGATGCTCAAGTTCGTTCTGTTCATCGTGATCGTGCTGCTCCTGCGCGGACAGCCTTGGACCAACGGCACCGTGCTCTTCCTGAGCATCGTCGCAGCGGTCATCGGAACGCTCGTCGTCGACGTCTTGGTGGTCGCCCGCACGCGGATGTCGTACGTTTCGGACGTGAAGCTTCCCAGCGGCGAATGAGACCACTACGATTCGTCAGGATGCCCTAAGTCTTGATAGGGTTATGACGATCGTTCCGCTGTCCAGCAATGCCGTCGAGGCTTGTATACAGCACACCCCCCAACCGTTCGTCGTCGCGAGAACTGTGAAAAGTTCCACGCCCCGAAACAGGAGATAGCGCTGATAGCTAACGCTGTGAACCTGCTAGCCCCAATGGCAACCTCCGACGATGGTGGTTTCCACGGTCCGTCGATCGAGGAGTTCTTCCCCGAGGCCATTTTCTTCGCTGGCACGCCGTTCGAAATCAATCGAATCATCCTCATCCGCTTCATCGCGATGCTGGCAATCATCCTGATCTTCTGGATCGGCACGCGCCGTATGAAGGTCGTGCCGGGTCGATTCCAGAGCGTCGTGGAGATGGGCCTGGACTTCACCCGGGTCAACATCGCCGAAGACCTGCTCGGCAAGAAGGACGGCCGGCGGTTCCTCCCGCTGATCACCACGATCTTCTTCATGGTGCTGTTCGCGAACCTGACGGGCATCATCCCGTTCCTGAACATCTCGTCGAACGCTCTCATCGGCATGCCGCTGGTGCTGGCCCTCGTCGCCTGGCTGGCGTTCATGTACGCCGGTATCAGGAAGCACCCGGGCGCCTTCTTCAAGAACGCGCTGTTCCCGCCCGGAGTGCCGTGGCCGCTCTACATCATCGTGACGCCGATCGAGTTCGTCTCGACGTTCATCCTCCGGCCGATCACGCTCACACTGCGACTGCTGATGAACATGCTCGTCGGCCACCTCCTGCTGGTGCTGTTCTTCTCGGCCACGCAGTTCTTCCTCTTCACCGCGACGCAGACCAGCATCTTCTACGGTCTGTTCGGAGTGGGAACGCTGGCCTTCGGCTTCGTCTTCACGCTCTTCGAGGTCCTGGTGGCCGTGCTGCAGGCCTACGTCTTCGCACTCCTCACCACGGTCTACATCCAGCTCGCGCTGGCTGACGAACACTAATACGGCGCCAGGCACCCGCCTGCTCCACCATCACGAAAGGGAACAACAATGGCAGACACAGCCATCCTCGCCGAGGTCACCGGTAGCATCGCCACCGTCGGTTACGGCCTCGCCGCAATCGGCCCGGCCATCGGCGTGGGCATCGTCGTCGGCAAGACCATCGAGGGCGTCGCCCGTCAGCCCGAGCTGGCCGGCCGTCTTCAGGTTCTGATGTACATCGGTATCGCGTTCACCGAGGCCCTGGCCTTCATCGGTATCGCCACCGGCTTCATCTTCGGCTTCTAAACCCTCTTTCACCCTAGGAAGGAGGCGCCATGCTTCAGACCATTCTTGTAGCAGCCACCGAAGAAGCAGCCCCGAACCCGCTGCTTCCGGAGCCCTACGACATCATCTGGTCGCTGGTCTGCTTCGTCGTCATCCTCTTCTTCTTCTGGCGGCTCGTGCTGCCCCGCATGAAGAAGCTGCTCGACGAGCGCTCCGCCGCCATCGAAGGCAACATGGAGAAGGCCGACGAAGCGCAGCGCGAAGCCGAAGCTGCTCTCGAGCAGTACACGGCTCAGCTCGCCGAGGCTCGCGCCGAAGCCGGCAAGATCCGTGAGCAGGCCCGTGTCGACGCCCAGCGCATCGCCGCGGAGATCCAGGCTAAGGCCCAGAGCGACGCCGAGCGTGTCAAGGCCAACGCCCAGGTCGCCATCGAGGCCGATCGCCAGTCGGCGCTCGTCTCGCTGCGCACCGAGGTGGGCAGCCTCGCCATCGACCTCGCGTCGGGTGTCATCGGAGAGTCTCTCGCCGACGACAAGAGGGCCACGGCACTCGTCGACCGCTTCCTGGCCGACCTCGAAGCATCCGACACCGCGGCATCCGACTCCGCGGGAAAGAAGTAGCCACGCATGGGTAGCGCGACCAGAGTAGCCCTCGAGGAGGCGAAGGCCCGCTTGGCGAGCCTCGGCTCCCGGGTCGATCTGGCCACGGGAGAAGAGCTCTTCGCCGCGGGCCGGATCATCGGAGATTCGACACACCTGCTCGGTGCTCTCTCGGATCCCGGAGTCGAGCCCGCCATCAAGGTGGCGCTCGTCAAGCAGCTCTTCGCTCCGGCCTACGGCGCCACCACGGTGGAGCTGTTGTCGGGCATCGCGTCGAGCCGGTGGTCGAGTCATTCCGACCTGCTGGCCGGCATCGAGGAGATCGGCATCCGTGCCGTCGCGAGTTCCGCGCCGACCTCGGCTGCGATCGACTCCGAGCTGTTCGAGTTCGGCCGCGCAGTCACCAGCGACTCGAAGCTGGAGCTGGCCCTCGGGTCGAAGCTCGGTTCCACCGAGCAGAAGCGCAGCCTGGTCGAGCGTCTGCTCGGCGGCCGTGCCTCGGAGCAGACCGTGGCCATCGCGCGTCAGCTGGTCACCCAGCCGCGCGGACGGCGTATCGGTGAGCTCATCCGTTTCGCCTCCACCATCGTCGCCGACCAGTCCGGTTCTGCGGTCGCCACGGTGACCACGGCCGTGCCTCTCGCGCCGGCGCAGCTCGAGCGGCTCCAGACCACCCTGGCCGCGCAGTACGGGCGCCGGGTGCAGCTAAACGAGGTGATCGACGCCTCGGTCATCGGTGGCATCCGCATCCAGATCGGCGACGACGTCATCGACGGCAGCGTCGCCACGCGCATCAACGATTTGAGACTTCAGCTCGCTGGCTAATCGGCGGGCACAGGAACACACTGGGGGCATACCCCATCAGAAAAGGGAAAACGATGGCTGAACTTACGATCCGCCCCGATGAGATCCGCGACGCTCTCAAGGACTTCGTCGCGGCCTACGAGCCCGGCAAGGCTGCGACCACCGAGGTCGGTTACGTCATCGACGCCGCCGACGGCATCGCGCACGTCGAAGGCCTCCCCGGTGTCATGGCCAACGAACTGATCCGCTTCTCCGACGGCACCCTGGGCCTGGCCCAGAACCTCGACGAGAACGAGATCGGCGTCGTCGTGCTCGGTGAGTTCACCGGCATCGAAGAGGGCCAGGAAGTCACCCGCACGGGTGAGGTGCTGTCCGTCCCCGTGGGCGACGGCTACCTCGGCCGCGTGGTCGACCCGCTGGGCAACCCGATCGACGGACTGGGCGACATCGCCACTGAGGGTCGTCGCGAGCTCGAGCTCCAGGCCCCCGGTGTCATGGCGCGCAAGAGCGTGCACGAGCCGATGCAGACGGGCATCAAGGCGATCGACGCCATGATCCCGATCGGCCGGGGCCAGCGCCAGCTGATCATCGGCGACCGCCAGACCGGCAAGACCGCCATCGCGATCGACACCATCATCAACCAGAAGGCCAACTGGGAGTCCGGCGACGAGAACAAGCAGGTCCGCTGCATCTACGTCGCCATCGGTCAGAAGGGCTCCACCATCGCCTCCGTGAAGGGTGCGCTGGAAGACGCCGGAGCGATGGAGTACACCACCATCGTGGCGTCGCCCGCCTCCGACCCGGCCGGCTTCAAGTACCTCGCCCCCTACACCGGCTCGGCCATCGGTCAGCACTGGATGTACGGCGGCAAGCACGTCCTGATCATCTTCGACGACCTGTCGAAGCAGGCCGAGGCCTACCGCGCCGTGTCGCTGCTGCTGCGCCGCCCGCCGGGACGCGAGGCGTACCCCGGCGACGTGTTCTACCTGCACTCCCGTCTGCTGGAGCGTTGCGCCAAGCTCTCCGACGAGCTGGGCGCGGGCTCGATGACCGGTCTGCCGATCATCGAGACCAAGGCCAACGACGTGTCGGCCTACATCCCGACCAACGTGATCTCGATCACCGACGGCCAGATCTTCCTGCAGTCCGACCTGTTCAACTCGAACCAGCGCCCCGCTGTCGACGTCGGCATCTCGGTGTCGCGCGTCGGTGGTGACGCCCAGGTGAAGTCGATCAAGAAGGTCTCCGGAACGCTGAAGCTCGAGCTCGCGCAGTACCGCTCGCTCGAGGCCTTCGCGATGTTCGCGTCCGACCTGGATGCGGCATCCCGTCGCCAGCTCGCCCGCGGCGCCCGCCTCACCGAGCTGCTCAAGCAGCCGCAGTACTCGCCCTTCCCGGTCGAGAACCAGGTCGTGTCGATCTGGGCCGGCACGAACGGCAAGCTCGACGAGGTTCCGGTCGACGACATCCTGCGCTTCGAGGCGGAGTTCCACGACTTCCTCGGCCGCAACACCGAGATCCTCACCACCCTCCGCGACACCAACGTGCTGTCCGACGAGACGGTCGCCGCCCTCGAGAAGGCGGTCGACGACTTCAAGCTCGAGTTCCAGACGGGTGAGGGCAAGCCGCTCGCCTCGGTGGGCCGCGAGGAGTTCGCCGCGACCGACCCCGAGAACGTCGGCCAGGAGAAGATCGTCAAGGGTCGCCGCTGACCATGGGTGCTCAGCTCAGGGTCTATCGGTCGAAGATCAAGTCGGCCCAGACGACCAAGAAGATCACGAGGGCGATGGAGTTGATCTCCGCCTCGCGCATCCAGAAGGCGCAGACGCGGGTGAAGCAGTCGACGCCCTACTCGCAGGCGATCACGCGCGCCGTCTCGGCCGTGGCGACGTACTCGAACGTGGAGCACCCGCTCACGACCGAGCGTGAGAAGCTCGACACCGCGGCGATCGTGATCTTCACCTCGGATCGCGGTCTCGCCGGTGCGTTCTCGTCGTCGATCCTGAAAGAGGCCGAGAGCCTGGCCGAGCTGCTGCGCAGCGAGGGCAAGAAGGTCGTCTTCTATCTCGTGGGTCGCAAGGCGGTCGGCTACTTCAGCTTCCGACGCCGCGACAGCGCGAAGTCGTGGACCGGCGGCACCGACCAGCCCGTCTTCGAGACGGCCAAGGAGATCGCGGATGCGGTCGTCACGGCCTACAACCTCGACGACGAAGAGGGTGGCGTCGACGAGATCCACCTCGTGTACAACCGTTTCGTGAGCATGGTCACCCAGGTTCCCGAGGTGGTGCGCCTGCTTCCGCTGGAGATCGTGGAGGGCGAGGAGCCCGAGACGAACGAGGTCTTCCCGCTCTACGAGTTCGAGCCGGATGCCGAGACGGTCCTCGACGCGCTGCTTCCCATCTACGTCGAGAGCCGCATCTTCAATGCGATGCTGCAATCGGCCGCGGCCGAGCACGCGGCACGTCAGAAGGCGATGAAGTCGGCCAGCGACAACGCCGACAACCTGATCCGTGACTACACGCGACTGGCGAACAACGCTCGTCAGAGCGAGATCACGCAGCAGATTTCCGAGATCGTGGGTGGGGCCGACGCACTGGCCCCCGCCAAGAATTTAACGAAGAAAAGAGAAAGCACAATGACTGACACTGCTACCGCGCCAGTCCAGGCGGAGGAGACGCCGAGCGGCGTCGGCCGTATTGCGCGCGTCACGGGCCCGGTCGTGGACATCGAGTTCCCGCACGACTCGATCCCCGAGCTCTACAACGCTCTGAAGACCACCATCACGCTCGGCGGCGAGTCGCACGAGATCACCCTCGAGGTCGCTCAGCACCTCGGTGACGACCTCGTGCGCGCCATCGCCCTGAAGCCCACCGACGGTCTGGTGCGCGGCCAGGAGGTGCGCGACACCGGAGCCGCCATCTCCGTTCCGGTCGGCGACGTCACCAAAGGCAAGGTCTTCAACGTCATCGGCGAGGTGCTGAACGCGGCACCCGGCGAGAAGATCGAGATCACGGAGCGCTGGCCCATCCACCGCAAGCCCCCGGCGTTCGACCAGCTGGAGTCGAAGACGCAGCTCTTCGAGACCGGCATCAAGGTCATCGACCTGCTGACGCCGTATGTGCTCGGTGGAAAGATCGGCCTCTTCGGCGGTGCGGGCGTCGGCAAGACCGTCCTCATCCAGGAGATGATCCAGCGCGTCGCGCAGGACCACGGTGGTGTGTCGGTGTTCGCCGGTGTCGGTGAGCGCACCCGTGAGGGCAACGACCTCATCCACGAGATGGAGGAGGCGGGCGTCTTCGACAAGACCGCCCTCGTCTTCGGCCAGATGGACGAGCCGCCCGGAACGCGTCTGCGCGTGGCCCTCTCGGCGCTGACCATGGCGGAGTACTTCCGCGACGTTCAGAACCAGGACGTGCTGCTCTTCATCGACAACATCTTCCGCTTCACCCAGGCGGGCTCCGAGGTGTCGACGCTGCTCGGCCGTATGCCCTCCGCGGTGGGCTACCAGCCGAACCTGGCGGATGAGATGGGTGTGCTCCAGGAGCGCATCACCTCGACCCGCGGTCACTCGATCACCTCGCTGCAGGCGATCTACGTGCCCGCCGACGACTACACCGACCCGGCGCCGGCCACCACCTTCGCCCACCTCGACGCCACCACGGAGCTCTCCCGTGAGATCGCGTCGAAGGGTCTGTACCCGGCCGTCGACCCGCTGACCTCGACCTCGCGCATCCTCGACCCCCGCTACTTGGGCGCCGACCACTACCGCGTGGCCACCAACGTCAAGCAGATCCTGCAGAAGAACAAGGAACTCCAGGAGATCATCGCGATCCTCGGTGTCGACGAGCTCTCCGAGGAAGACAAGATCACCGTCTCGCGGGCTCGCCGCATCCAGCAGTTCCTCTCGCAGAACACCTACATGGCGAAGAAGTTCACCGGTGTCGAGGGTTCGACGGTTCCGCTGAAGGACACCATCGAGTCGTTCGACGCCATCACCAAGGGTGACTTCGACCACGTGGCCGAGCAGGCGTTCTTCAACGTCGGCCCGATCACCGACGTCGAAGAGAAGTGGGCTCAGATCCAGAAGGAGAACGGCTAGTCATGGCTGCTCCGCTCAACGTCAGCGTCGTCGCGGCCGACCAGGAGATCTGGTCGGGCGAGGCGTCGATGGTGATCGCGAAGACCGTGGAGGGCGAGATCGGTATCCTCGCCGGCCACGAGCCTCTGCTCGCGATCCTCGCCGCCGGCGAGGTGCGGGTGAACACGACGAGCGGTGAGCGCCTGGTGGCGCGCGCCGACGACGGTTTCCTCTCGGTCGAGAACGACACCGTCACGATCGTGGCCCGCGACGCGGAACTGATCAAGTAGCGCTCCTCGTCCCGCCCTCCTCGTCCTGTCGGACGCCGGACACCGGCCGTCGCATCCACTCCTCGGAGCGGGTTGCGGCGGCCGTTTCCGTGACCCGGCGTCGTTTCTGAAAGAAGTACCGTGCTCATCGTCCTCCCACCCTCGGAGACCAAACGCGACGGCGGCGACGGCGATCCGCTCGACTTCACCGCCCTGTCGCATCCGCGTCTGACCGCGAAGCGGAGGGCGCTTGCCCGGAGAGTCTCCCGCCTGGCACGGACCCCGGAGGAGATGATGGCCCGGCTGAAGCTGGGCCAGAAGCTCGCCTTCGAGGTGGAGCGCAACCGCACTCTCACCACCGCACCCACCATGGCCGCGATGGATCGGTACACCGGCGTTCTCTACGAAGCCTTTGATGCGCCCACGCTCTCTCCGGACGCCCGGGCGTTCGCGGAGTCTCACCTCCGCATCCACTCCGCCCTGTTCGGCCTGCTCGGCGCCGGGGACCCCATCCCCGCGTACCGGCTCTCCTCGAACGCGCGGCTCGACGAGCCGAGCCTCAAGGCCAGCTGGGCCGGGGCGGTCTCGAAGGAGTTCGCCGCGCACCGTGGCGAGCTGGTGCTCGACCTGCGCTCGGAGTCCTACGTGGCTCTCGGCCCGATCCCGCCCGGCACGCCGTCGTACTTCCTCCGTGTGGTGACGACGGGGGAGGACGGCGTGCAGCGAGCCCTCAACCACTTCAACAAGAAGGGCAAAGGCGCCCTCGTGCGGGCGATCGTGGAGAACGGCGACGACTTCGCCGACATCGACGCGTTGTTCGAGTGGGGGCGCGCATCCGGACATCGCCTGTCGCTCGCGCCGAACGGCGAGCTGGTGCTCGAGGTCTGAAATTCTCGTACCCCTCAGGCATGGCCGATGCTCTCGTGATCGAGCAGCCAGGCCTTGGTCTTGACGCCTTCGCCCCAGCTGTAGCCCGTGATGCGTCCGGTCGCCGACAGCACACGGTGGCAGCCGACCAGCAGGGGAGTGGGGTTGGAGGCGATGGCCCCTCCGACGGCGCGGCCCGAACCGGACTTGCCGACCGCGGCCGCGATCGCTCCGTAGGTGGTGACCTGGCCCCAGCGCAGGCGGGCCAGCTCCTGCCACACCGCCACCTGGAACGGTGTGCCCCGGTGGGCGATGGGAACCGAGAACCCGCGCCGGTAGCCCTCGAAATAGTCGAGCAGCTGCGCGATCGCCTCGTCGGCGACGGCGTTGGAGTCGTAGGCCAGCCCGTCGTGCGGCAGCGATCCGTTGTGCTCGATCGCCACGGAGGTGATCGCGTCGCCGTCGCTGGCGACCTCGATGCGACCGATCGGGGTGTCGCCGCGCTGGAGATACGGCGACGCCGATCGGAGTTGAATGAGAGTGTCCATGGCCTCGACGGTAGGTGCCGACCGGTGCAGCGCCCCGTCTCGTCTTCGAATCTGTGGACGATTCCGGCCACGCGCGGGAACCGGGAGGAGAGGACAGGCCGAACAGGCTGGCTAAACTCGTTCTCGTGCCTACTCGCTTGTCGAACTACTTCCTCCGAACTCTCCGAGACGTGCCCTCCGACGCGGAGGTGACCAGCCACATCCTCCTGGTGCGCGCGGGCTACATCCGCCGCCAGGCGCCGGGCATCTTCGCCTGGCTGCCGCTCGGCCTCCGGGTGAAGGCGAAGATCGAGGCGATCGTGCGCGAGGAGATGGCGGCGGCCGGCGCCTTCGAGGTGCACTTCCCGGCGCTGCTCCCCAAGGAGCCCTACGAGGTCACCGGGCGCTACGAGGAGTACGGACCCGGGATGTTCCGCCTCTCCGACCGCAAAGAAGCCGGCCTCGTGCTGGCCCCCACGCACGAGGAGGTCTTCACGCTGCTCGTGAAAGACCTCTACTCGAGCTACAAAGACCTGCCGCTCACCATCTACCAGATCCAGGACAAGTATCGCGACGAGGCACGCCCTCGGGCCGGCCTCCTGCGCGGGCGCGAGTTCACGATGAAGGACGCCTACTCCTTCGACGCCACGGATGCCGGGCTCGACGCGTCCTACCAGGCGCAGCGCGACGCCTACGAGCGCATCTTCCAGCGTCTGGGCCTCGAGTACGTCATCGTGAAGGCCGACGCCGGGGCCATGGGCGGCTCGAAGAGCGAGGAGTTCCTGCACCCCACGCCGGTCGGCGAAGACACCTTCGTGCGCTCGGCCGGCGGCTACGCCGCGAACGTCGAGGCCTTCACCACGATCGCACCCGCGTCCCGCTCCTACGAGAACCTGACGCCCGCCGAGGTCCTGGACACCCCCGACACCCCCACCATCCAGACCCTCGTCGACCGGGCCAACGCGGCGCACCCTCGGCCCGACGGCAGAGCCTGGACGGCCGCCGACACGCTCAAGAACGTCGTGCTCGCCCTCACCCACCTCGACGGCACGCGCGAGCTCGTGGTGGTGGGCCTGCCGGGTGACCGCGAGGTCGACATGAAGCGGGCCGAGGTGGCCTTCGCACCGGCCGAGATCGAGCCCGCGACGGAAGCCGACTTCGCGAAGAACCCCGGTCTCGTCAAGGGCTACATCGGCCCGTGGTCGCCCGAGGGTGCGGTGCTCGGCGAGAAGTCGAGCACCGGCATCCGCTACCTCGTCGACCCCCGGGTCTCCGACGGCAGCGGCTGGATCACCGGGTCCAACGTGCACGGCAAACACGTGTTCGGCCTGGTCGCCGGTCGCGACTTCCAGGCCGACGGCACGGTCGAGGCCGCCGAGGTGCTCGCGGGCGACCCGGCACCGGACGGGTCCGGGCCCGTCGAGCTCGCCCGCGGCATGGAGATCGGCCACGTCTTCCAGCTCGGCCGCAAGTACGCCGAGGCGCTCGGCCTCAAGGTGCTCGACGAGAACGGCAAGCTCGTGACCGTGACCATGGGGTCGTACGGCATCGGCGTCACCCGCATCCTCGCGATCATCGCCGAGCTCAACAACGACGACAAGGGGCTGATCTGGCCTCCCGCCGTCGCGCCCTTCGACGTGCACGTGATCGCCACGGGCAAAGACCCCGACATCTACGCCGCGGCCGAGCGCGTGGTGGCCGATCTCGAGGCCCAGGGCCTCGACGTACTGTTCGACGACCGGCCCAAGGTGTCGCCCGGCGTGAAGTTCGGCGATGCCGAGTTGATCGGTGTTCCGAAGATCGTGATCGTCGGCCGTGGGGTCGTCGACGGGGTCGTCGAACTGTGGGATCGCGCAAGCGGAGAGCGAACGCAGGTCGCCCTGGATGCCGTCGGCGCGAGCTTCGGGTAGTCTGAGCGTTTGACTGCCGGAGTTTTCGGCACCTGAGATCTGAACAGAGGAGGCCGGAAATGGACATCGACCTCAGCGTCTTACGTCTCTTGGAACGCGAGCGAGAGATTCCCTTCGAGGAACTCGTGGGAATCATCGAGCAGGCCATCCTGACGGCATTCCTCAAGCACACCGACCGCCCGGCGACGACCGAGGACGGCACCCCGGCTGCGCGCGTGCACCTGGACCGCAAGACGGGACACATCGGCATCTTCGTGCCGGAATACGACGAAGACGGCGTGCTGATCGGCGAAGCCGAGGAGAACCCGAGCGACTTCGGCCGCATCGCGGCCTTCGCCGCCAAGCAGGTCATCAACCAGCGCCTGCGCGACATCGCCGACGACCACGTGCTCGGCGAGTTCAAGGGGCGCGAGGGCGACATCATCGCCGGCGTCATCCAGCAGGGCCCGAACCCGCGGATGGTGCACGTGGACCTCGGCACGATCGAGGCCATCCTGCCGCCCGAGGAGCAGGTTCCCGGCGAGAACTACGCCCACGGGTCGCGCATCCGCGTGTACGTGACGAGTGTGGCCAAGGGTCCGAAGGGACCATCGATCACCGTGTCGCGCACCCACCCCTCGCTCGTCCGCAAGCTCTTCGCCCTCGAGGTGCCGGAGATCGCGTCGGGCGTGGTGGAGATCGTGTCGCTCGCTCGCGAGGCCGGCCACCGCACGAAGATCGCCGTGCGCGCCACCGAACCCGGCGTGAACGCCAAGGGCGCCTGCATCGGCGAGCTCGGCCAGCGCGTGCGTGCGGTCACCGCGGAGCTCGGCAACGAGAAGATCGACATCGTCGACTACTCCGACGACCTGCCGACCTTCGTGGCGAACGCCCTGTCGCCCGCCAAGGTGTCCAGCGCCTTCGTGATCGATGAGTCGCTGAAAGCCGTCCGCGCGCTGGTGCCCGACTACCAGCTCTCGCTGGCCATCGGCAAGGAGGGGCAGAACGCCCGGCTGGCCGCGAAACTGACGGGCGCGAAGATCGACATCCAGCCGGATTCGATCCTCGACGGCGACTGAAACCACCGTCCCGGTGCGCCGCGAGACGGGCGCTCAGGGAATATGGAGTAACATGGAACCCGTTAGAACGTGCGTCGGATGTCGTGCGCGCGCCACACGGTCCTCTCTTCTGAGGGTCATAGCCACGGAAGTTGTCTCTGAGGACGGTGTTCCTCAGGGACGTGCTCTGGTCGTCGACGAGTCGGCCACTCTTCCCGGGCGAGGCGCATGGTTGCATCCTTCACACGAGTGCTTTCACACCGCGGTCACGCGACGCGCTTTCGGGCGTGCGCTCCGCGTTGAGGGTGTGCTCGACACGACAACATTAGAGAACAGGCTGAACGGCACCGTGAACCCATGAGTGACAACTGATGAGCGGCTCGAAATGAGACCCGTCCGTTTTTAGCGGTCTGCCCTGTCTGGGGTAGACCTCAGACAGGAGAATTGTGGCTGCAAAACCACGTGTACATGAAGTCGCCGCCGAACTCGGCGTCGACAGCAAGGTCGCCCTTGCGACCCTCAAAGAGATGGGTCAGTTCGTCAAGGGCCCGTCATCGAGCATCGAGCCCCCGGTGGCCCGGCGCTTGAAGGAACGACTGATCGCCGATGGTGCGGTCGGCTCCGGCGCGCCCGCCGCGGCGCCCGCTGCTGCTGCACCGCGCTCGACGTCGTCAGGACCGCGTCCCGGAGCTCGCCCGGGTGCTCCGACGCCCGCTGCGCCGGCCGCCGCTCCGGCTCCGGCTGCATCGTCGGCTCCGACTCCCGCGGCCAGCGCCCCGGCAGCTCCTGCTGCCCCGGCTCCCGCCGCTTCCGCGCCGGCTCCGGCCAAGGCCGAGGCACCGGCCGAGTCCTCGGCGGCTCCGGCCGCCCCGGCTCCGAGTGCTGCTTCGTCCGACTCCGCCGCGCCCCGTCCGGGTGCGCCGCGTCCGGGCATCCCGCGCCCCGGAAACAACCCGTTCTCGAGCCAGCAGGGCATGCAGCGCCCCGGCGCTCCGCGCCCGGGTAACAACCCCTTCGCGAGCCAGCAGGGCATGCAGCGCGGTGGAGCCTCCGGCGGTGCCGGTGGCAACTCCGCCATCCCGCGCCCCGGTGCGCCCCGTCCGGGCGCGCCGCGTCCGGGTGCTCCTCGCCCCGGTGCTCCGCGTCCCGGTGGTCCCGGCAGCTTCCGTCCCGGTGGTGCTGGAGCCGGTGGCTTCCGCCCCGGCGCGGCCCAGGGTGGCGGCGCTCGTCCGGCTCCCGGCACGCCCGGCTACCGTCCGGGCGGCGCGCCCGGCGGCGGCTTCGCACCCCGTCCGGGTGCGGGTGGTCGTGGCCGTGGCCCCGGTGGTGGAACCGCCGGTGCGTTCGGTCGCGGTGGCGGCAAGAGCAAGGCGCGCAAGTCGAAGCGCACGAAGAGAGCAGAATTCGAACTGCGCGAGGCTCCGTCGCTGGGTGGCGTGAGCGTACCCCGTGGCGACGGCAACACCGTCGTGCGCCTGCGTCGTGGCGCCTCCATCACCGACTTCGCCGACAAGATCGACGCGAGCCCCGGCAACCTGGTGACCGTGCTGTTCCACCTCGGTGAGATGGCGACGGCGACGGAGTCGCTCGACGAGGCCACCTTCCAGGTGCTCGGCGAAGAGCTCGGCTACAAGATCATGGTCGTCTCTCCCGAAGAGGAAGACCGCGAGCTGCTCGAAGGCTTCGACATCGACCTCGACCAGGAGCTGGAAGACGAGACCGACGAAGACCTGGAGATCCGTCCCCCGGTCGTCACCGTCATGGGTCACGTCGACCACGGTAAGACGCGCCTGCTGGACGCGATCCGCAACGCGAACGTGGTCGCCGGTGAGGCGGGTGGCATCACCCAGCACATCGGTGCCTACCAGGTCGTCACGGAGCACGAGGGCGTCGAGCGTCCGATCACCTTCATCGACACCCCGGGTCACGAGGCGTTCACCGCCATGCGTGCACGTGGTGCGCAGGTCACCGACATCGCGATCCTCGTGGTGGCGGCCGACGACGGCATCATGCCGCAGACGATCGAGGCCTTGAACCACGCCCAGGCGGCCAACGTGCCGATCGTGGTCGCGGTCAACAAGATCGACAAGCCCGATGCCAACCCGGCGAAGGTGCGTCAGCAGCTCACCGAGTTCGGCCTCGTGGCCGAGGAATACGGTGGAGACGTCATGTTCGTCGACGTGTCCGCGCGCAACGACATCGGCATCCAGGACCTCCTCGACGCCGTGCTCCTCACCGCCGACGCCGGTCTCGACCTGCGGGCCAACCCGAACAAGGATGCCCGCGGTGTGGCGATCGAAGCCAAGCTCGACAAGGGTCGTGGTGCGGTCGCAACCGTGCTCATCCAGTCGGGAACGCTGCGCGTCGGAGACGCGATCGTGGCCGGAACCGCCTACGGGCGCGTTCGTGCCATGGTCGACGAGAACGGCGACACCGTCACCGAGGCGACCCCGTCGCGTCCGGTGCAGGTGCAGGGTCTGTCGACCGTGCCCCGCGCCGGTGACACCTTCCTCGTCACCGAGGAGGACCGCACCGCTCGTCAGATCGCTGAGAAGCGTGAAGCCGCCGAGCGCAACGCGTCGCTGGCCAAGGCCCGCAAGCGCATCTCGCTCGAAGACTTCACCCGTGCCCTCGAAGAAGGCAAGGTCGAAGCCCTCAACCTCATCATCAAGGGTGATGTCTCGGGTGCCGTCGAGGCCCTCGAGGAGTCGCTCCTCAAGATCGAGGTCGACGACTCGGTTCAGCTCCGCATCATCCACCGTGGTGTGGGTGCGGTCACCGAGTCCGACGTCAACCTGGCGACCGTGGACAACGCGATCATCATCGGGTTCAACGTGCGGCCCGACACCAAGGCGCGCGAGCGTGCTGCCCGAGAAGGCGTGGACATCCGCTTCTACTCGGTCATCTACAACGCTCTCGACGACATCGAGAACTCGCTCAAGGGCATGCTCAAGCCCGAGTTCGAAGAGGTGCAGTCGGGCGTCGCCGAGATCCGCGAGATCTTCCGTTCCTCCAAGTTCGGGAACATCGCGGGTGTCATCGTGCGGTCGGGGACGATCACGCGCAACGCCAAGGCGCGGGTCATCCGCGAAGGCGTCGTCGTGGGCGACAACCTCGCCATCGAGTCGCTGCGTCGTTTCAAGGACGACGTCACCGAGGTGCGTACGGACTTCGAAGCCGGTATCGGCCTCGGCAAGTTCAACGACATCCAGATCGGCGACGAGATCGAGACGATCGAACTCAAGGAGAAGCCACGCGCCTAGCGTGAGCGGACGGAGGAGTGGTGAGGCGGATGTCTCACCACTCCTTCTTCGATATCGACAGGAAGGCAGGACGATCGTGGCCGATCCGGCTCGCGCCGCCAAGATGGCGGATCGTATCAAGGTGATCGTGGCCAAGCGGCTGGAGCGTGGGATCAAGGATCCCCGTCTCGGCTTCGTGACCATCACAGACGTCCGGGTGACCGGCGACCTGCAGCACGCCTCCATCTTCTACACCGTCTACGGCACCGACGAGGAGCGCGCCGACTCGGCCGCCGCCCTCAAGTCGGCGACAGGGATGCTGCGGAGCGAAGTGGGCAAGAACATTACGGCGCGGCTCACGCCGTCGCTGGAGTTCATCGCCGACGCGCTGCCCGAGAACGCTCAGGTGCTCGAGGGACTGCTCGCGGAAGCGCGGGCGCGGGATGCCGAGGTCGAGGGTCTGGCGAAGACGGCGCAGTACGCGGGCGACGAGGATCCCTACGTCAAGCCGCGAGTCATCGACGAAGACGAGTAGCGTTCGCAACCGCAAACGTCGCGGCTTCCGCCCCTCATAGGAGGTCGGGGCTCACGACGTTTGCGGTTTGGAACCGTCAGGGCAGGGCGAAGAGGTCGTCGTCGATCGCGACCAGCAGGCCGTCGGCGAGCAGACCCGAGAGGGCTCGTGAGTACTGAGCCGGCTCCGTCACTGCCTCGCCGAGGCGGGCGGCGGGAACGGGCCCGCGGGATTCGCGGAGGACGCGGATGATGGCCCCTCGCGCCTGGCGGTCGGAGCCCTCGTACTTCTTCTGCTTCGGCTTGCGCGTGATCTCCACGTCGGGGTAGCCGGCAGCGCGCCAGGAGCAGACGTTCGCCAGAGGGCAGACCTCGCACTTGGGGGAGCGGGCCGTGCAGACCAGGGCGCCCAGTTCCATCATGCCGGCGTTGAAGCGGGCGGCCGCGGTGTCGTCGGCGGGGAGCAGCGCCGTCATGGCCGGCAGGTCGCGCTTGGCGTTGGGGGTGGAGGCATCCGGGTCGCCGTCGACGGCACGCGCGATGACGCGGCGGATGTTCGTGTCGACCACCGGATGCCGCGCGCCGAACGCGAAGACCGCCACCGCCCGCGCCGTGTAGTCGCCGACGCCGGGCAGGGAGAGCAGGGCGTCGACGTCGTTCGGGACGGCGCCGTCGAAGCGCTCCGTGATGGCCACCGCGCAGGCGTGCAGGTTGAGCGCGCGCCGCGGGTAGCCGAGCGACTGCCAGGCCCGCACCGCTTCGCCGGCGGGCTCGGCCGCCAGAGCGGCGGGCTCCGGCCACCGGGTGAGCCATTCGTCGAGCCGGGGGATGACGCGCACCACCGGCGTCTGCTGCAGCATGAACTCGCTCACCAGCGTGCCCCAGGCCGGAAAGCCGGGACGGCGCCAGGGCAGGTCGCGGGCGTGCACGGCGAACCAGTCGACGACGAGGGAGGCGAACTCGTCGGAGCGAGCGATGGACGGCAGAGGCACCCATCCACCCTACGGAACGTAGACTCGGAGCATGGTGCAGACCGCTACTCCGGCGAGCGACTTCGCCGACGCCCTGATGGGGGAGATCCGTCACAACTACAAGCTCGGCCGCGTGCTCGTGGCCGTCGACGGCGTGGAGGGCACCCGTGCCTTCGCCGACGAACTGGCGGCGGCCTACCGCCGCGCCGACGTGACCGTGGTGCGCGCGTCGCTCGACGACTTCCAGCGCCCCCGCGCGGCGCGTGAACTGCGCGGGCCCGACTCGCCCGCGGGCTACTACTTCGACCGCTACGACCTTTCAACGCTGCAGCGGGTGCTCATCGAGCCGTTCCGCTTCGCCGGCAGCGCGGGATTCCAGACCGCCGCGTTCGATGCCGCCCGCGACGTCGAACGCGAGTCGAAGTGGATCACCGCCCCCGCCGACGCCGTGCTCGTGCTCGACGGTCCCTTCCTGCAGCGGCCGGGCCTGCGCGGGCTGTTCAACTTCACCGCCTACCTCGAGGGCCGGCAGTTCGGACTCGAGCCCGCCGTGATCGGTGCCGACGAGTTGTACCAGGCGGAGGCCGGGCCGCGGTTCGGAGCGAGCGCCATCATCGACGTGGCCGACCCGGAGCATCCGCGACGCTCCTTCGCGGACTCCTGCTGAGCTCGACGCGAGCACCGCACCTGTTAGCGTGTCAGGCGTGCCGAATCAGCCCTCCACCCGTCCCAGCCGCCCGGATTCCGCACGCAGTGGCATCCTGCTCGTCGACAAGAGCGGCGGTCTGACCAGCCACGACGTCGTGGCGCGCACCCGGCGCCTGGCCGGCACCCGCAAGGTCGGGCACGCGGGCACGCTCGATCCGCTCGCGACGGGCCTGCTCATCCTGGGACTGAACAGCTCGACCCGTCTGCTGACGTACGTCGTGGGCCTCGACAAGGAATATCTCGCCACGGTTCGACTGGGCGCCGCCACCACCACCGACGACTCCGAGGGCGAGACGCTGACGACGGGCGATCCGGATGCGGTCGCCGCCCTCGACGCGCCGGCCCTGGCGGCCGCGTTCGCCGCCCAGCAGGGACACATCGTGCAGGTGCCGAGCTCCGTCAGCGCCATCAAGGTCGACGGACAGCGCGCCTACGCCCGGGTGCGGGCGGGGGAGGACGTGGTGCTGGCCGGACGCGCGGTCGAGATCTCCGAGATCGAGCTGCTGGGGCCGCAGCGGTCGGCGGTCGGCGAGGACGGACATCCGGTCGTCGACATCGACGTGCGCGTGGTCTGCTCCTCGGGAACCTACATCCGGGCCATCGCGCGCGACGTCGGGGTCACGCTCGGGGTGGGCGGACACCTCACCAGCCTGCGGCGTACGCGGATCGGGCCGTTCCCGGTGACCGCCGCGCACAGCCTCGAGCAGCTCGGCGCCCTCGCCGACCGTGACGAGCCCCTGCCCCTGCTCGGTCCGGCCGAGGTGGCTCGACAGCTCTTCCCGGTGCTGGAGGTCTCCGCGGCCGACGCGGTGGCCCTCGGCCACGGACAGCGGATCGAGGTCTCCGACGCATCGCCCGGCGGTCCGGTGGCCGCGATCACCCCGGAAGGCCGGCTGCTCGGTCTGATCGAGATCGTGGGGGGCCGCGGCAAGAGCATCGTGAACTTCCCGCCCGACGAGTACGGCCCCGCCGACGACCAACCAGGAGGCAACGCGTGATCGAGTGGTTCACCATCGTGCAGGTGGTCGTGGCTCTGGCCGCCGGCCTGCTCTGCATCGTGCTCGGCCTCGCCGGGCGGAAGCCCAACGACCTCACCATGGGCGCCGCGACGCTGGTCGAACTGCTGCTGATCGTGCAGCTGTTCATCGCGCTGTTCTCGCCCGCCTTCGGCAACGACCCGCGCGGAAGCCTGCTGGAGTTCTACATCTACCTCATCTCGGCGGTGCTGCTGCCGGTCGCCGGAGGATTCTGGGCGCTGATCGAACGGAGCCGCTGGAGCACGGTGATCCTGGGTGCTGTCTGCCTCGCGGTGGCCGTGATGGTGTACCGGATGAACGTGATCTGGTTCGTGCAGGGGCAGTAGTCCCGCGCCGGGCGTGGTGGGGCGCGGCGGTGCCATAAACTCGTACTGCCATGGCTCAAGAGACACTCGCTGAACGCCCCAGAACCCGCGCCCGTGGAATCGGGCGGGTGCTCATCATCGTCTACGGCATCCTCGCCCTCGCGGCCACCGGTCGCTCGGTGTACGAGATCATCGCGAAGTTCGACCAGGCTCCGTTGGCCTACACGCTCTCGGCCGTGGCCGCCGTGGTCTACATCGTCGCCACCATCGCGCTCATCGCTCCAGGGCCGGTCTGGTACCGGGTCGCCTGGATCACCATCACCTTCGAACTCGTCGGGGTGCTCACCGTGGGCACGCTGAGTCTCTTCCTGCCCGAGCTCTTCGCCAGGGCCTCGGTGTGGTCGTGGTACGGCATGGGCTACCTGTTCATTCCCCTCGTGCTCCCCGTGCTCGGCATGCTCTGGTTGCGGCGGACCAAGTGAAGACCTACTACGGCCTGAGCGAGGCACCGCGTGGTCTCGGCCCCTCGGCCGTCACGATCGGCAAGTTCGACGGCGTGCACGCCGGCCACCGCGCCGTCATCTCCGAGTTGATCGCGGTGGCGCACGACCGCGATCTCACCTCGATCGTCATCACCTTCGACCGGCATCCGCTCGCCCAGCTCGACCCGCTCGCCCGACCGGATGCCCTGGTCGGCACCGAGCAGAAGCTCGAGCTGCTCGCCGAGACCGGCGTCGACGTGACCATCCTGCTCAGCTTCGACGCAGCCCTCGCCTCGATGCCGCCGCGCGAATTCGTGTCGCGTGTGCTGCACGACATCTGCGGAACGCGCGTGGTGATGGTGGGTGCGGACTTCCGGTTCGGCGCCCGCGGCGAGGGGAACATCGACACCTTGCGCACGCTCGGCACCGAATTCGGCTTCGACGTCGACCTCATTCCGGAAGTGAAGCCAGGGGAGGCCCGCAAGGTGTCGTCGACGTGGATCCGCGAGTTGCTGGCCGCCGGCGACGTGGAACGGGCGGGGGAACTGCTGGGCCGCACGCCCTCGGTGCGCGGGATGGTGGTGCACGGCGCCGCGCGCGGGCGCGAGCTGGGCTTCCCGACCGCGAACCTCTCGCCCGAGTCGGAGGGCCTGATCCCGGCCGACGGCGTCTACGCGGGCTGGCTCACCGACCTCAGCGACGAAGGGCGCCGTTACCCGGCGGCCATCTCGGTCGGCAGCAACCCCACCTTCGCCGGCGTGCCGCCGAAGCAGGTCGAGGCCTACGTGCTCGACGAGGAACTCGATCTCTACGACCACGTCGTCGACGTGTCGTTCGTCGCACGCATCCGCGGCCAGGTGCGGTTCACCGGCATCGAGCCGCTGATCACGCAGATGAATCAGGATGTCGAGGGCGTTCGGGCCCTGTTGAGTGACGCCTCCTAGGGACCGGGGCCCCGGCGACGCGCCACCGCGCCCGCTCTGGCGCGGTCGGGTGCTGGCGCTGCTGGCGATCGTTCTCGTGGCCCTCAACCTGCGCACCGCCGTCGCCGCGCTCTCGCCGATCTTCGACGAGATCTCCGCCGACATCCCGCTCGGGAGCGTGGGCATCGGCCTGCTCGGGATGCTGCCGCCGATCTGCTTCGCCGCAGTGGGGCTGTTCGCTCCCGCCCTGCACCGCCGCTTCGGTCTGGAGCGCGTGGTCATCGGAGCGCTCATGGCGATCCTCATCGGGCAGCTGGCGCGCGGCGCATCCGGGTCGTATCTCCTGCTCGTGCTCGCCAGCACGCTCACCTTCGCCGGGATGGGCGTCGCGAACGTGCTGCTGCCGCCGCTCGTGAAGCGCTACTTCCCCGATCGGATCGGACTCGTCACCTCGCTCTACGCGACGGTCATGTCCATCGGCGCCTCGGTGCCCGCTCTGATCTCCGTGCAGGTCAGCGATTCGGCGGGGTGGCGCGTGTCCGTGGGCATGTGGTCGGTGCTTGCGGCGCTGGCCCTCGTGCCCCTCGTGCTGCTGAGCGTCCGCGAACAGCGCGAACGGCGCGACCGGCGGGCGGAGCGGGACGATCCCGTCACCGTGGATGCCCCGAGACAGGCCGTCTTCGGACGGGTCTGGCGGTCGCCGCTCGCCTGGTCGCTCATGCTCGTCTTCGCGGTGACGGCGCTGAACTCCTACGCCCTCTTCGCGTGGCTTCCCGAGATCCTGCTCGACGTCTCGACGGTGAGCCAGGAGCAGTCGGGCGCCCTGCTCTCCCTCTTCGCTGTGATGGGACTCCCGGCCGCCTTGCTCGTGCCGATCCTGGCCGCGCGGATGCGCAACGTCTACCCGCTCGTCGCCGCGGGGGCTCTCTTCGACATCGTCGGCTACGGCGGCCTGCTGCTGGTGCCCGACGCCGTTCCCTGGCTCTGGGTCGCGCTCGTCGGGCTCGGCGGGTTGACTTTCCCGCTCTGCCTCGTGCTGATCAACCTGCGCACCCGCACCCACGAAGGTTCCGTCGCCCTGAGCTCCTTCGTGCAGAGTTTCGGCTACGCGCTGGGGGCGCTCGGACCGTTGCTGCTCGGGGTGCTGCACGAGGCATCCGGCGGTTGGACGATTCCTCTGCTGTTCCTGCTCGCGACGGCCCTGACCTTGGTGATCTGCGGCATTGTGGTCTCCAGGCCCCGCATGCTCGAAGACGAGTGGCACAATTGATCGGTGCGCTGAACACGAATCTCGTGCAGCGCAGCAACGACGAGAGAAGTACGGAGACGTCGTGACCATAGAACGAGCGGTCAGTCCCGCCCAGCGTGCCATTCAGGTGCTGGGGGACGACCTCACAGAGACAACCCTCAAGCGCTACCTCGAAGGAATCCCCGGCATCGACGCCGTGGGCCTCGAGCAACGTGCGGCCGGGCTCGGTACGCGGTCGATCAAGACCACGTCGAAGGCCTGGGCCCTCGATCGGATCATCGAGTTGATCGACCTCACCACGCTGGAGGGTGCCGACACGCCCGGCAAGGTGCGATCGCTCGTGGCCAAGGCGCTCCTGCCCGATCCTTCGGATCTCAGCACCCCCCGGGTCGCTGCGGTCTGCGTCTACGGCGACATGGTGCCCTACGCGGTCGAGGCTCTCGGTGCCGCGCACTCCGCAGGGACGGACGAGGGCGTCAACGTCGCCGCCGTCGCCACCGCCTTCCCCTCGGGTCGCGCCTCGCTGGCCGTAAAGCTCGCCGACACTGCGGATGCCGTGGCCGCGGGTGCCGACGAGATCGACATGGTGATCGACCGCGGAGCGTTCCTCTCCGGCCGGTTCGGCCAGGTGTTCGACGAGATCGTCGCCGTCAAGGAGGCCTGCCGCCGCGCCGACGGGTCCTACGCCCACCTCAAGGTCATCCTCGAGACCGGCGAGCTCAACACCTACGACAACGTGCGTCGGGCGTCGTGGCTGGCGATCCTGGCCGGCGGCGACTTCATCAAGACCTCCACCGGCAAGGTCGCCCCGGCGGCCACCCTGCCCGTGACGCTCTCCATGCTCGAGGTGGTGCGCGACTGGCACCGCCTCACCGGCGAGAAGATCGGCGTGAAGCCGGCGGGCGGCATCCGTTCGTCCAAGGATGCGATCAAGTACGTGGTCACCGTGGCCGAGACGGTGGGCGAGGAGTGGCTGCAGCCGCACCTGTTCCGCTTCGGTGCGTCGAGTCTGCTGAACGACGTCCTGCTGCAGAGGCAGAAGATGAAGACCGGGCACTACTCCGGCGCCGACTACGTGACGATCGACTAGGACCTGACATGACATTCCTCGAATACGCACCGGCACCCGAGTCGACCGCGATCCTGAATCTGAAGCCCGAGTACGGCCTGTTCATCGGCAACGAGTTCGTGGCCGCCGAGGGGGAGTCGTTCTCGACCATCTCGCCCGCCACCGAGAAGGAGATCGCCCGCGTGGCGAACGCGAGCTCGGCCGACGTCGATCGCGCGGTGGCCGCCGCGCGCAAGGCCTACGACAAGACCTGGTCGAAGCTGTCGGGCCGGGACCGCGGGAAGTACCTGTTCCGGATCGCCCGCCTGGTGCAGGAGCGTGCCCGTGAGTTGGCCGTGGCCGAATCGCTCGACAACGGCAAACCGATCAAGGAGAGCCGCGACGTCGACGTGCCGCTCGTGGCCGCCTGGTTCTTCTACTACGCCGGGTGGGCCGACAAGCTCGACTATGCCGGACTCGGGGGCAACCCGCGCTCGCTCGGCGTGGCCGCGCAGGTCATCCCGTGGAACTTCCCGTTGCTCATGCTGGCCTGGAAGATCGCGCCCGCCCTCGCCGCCGGCAACACGGTGGTGCTGAAGCCCGCCGAGACCACGCCGCTGACCGCACTGCTCTTCGCCGAGATCGTGCAGCAGGCCGACCTGCCGGCGGGAGTGGTGAACATCATCACCGGCGCGGGGGAGACAGGCCGTGCCCTCGTGAACCACCCCGACGTCGACAAGGTCGCCTTCACCGGGTCGACCGAGGTCGGCCGCCAGATCGCCCGCTCCACCGCGGGGTCGGGCAAGAAGGTCACGCTCGAGCTCGGCGGCAAGGCCGCGAACATCGTGTTCGACGACGCGCCGATCGACCAGGCCGTGGAAGGCATCGTCAACGGCATCTTCTTCAACCAGGGGCACGTCTGCTGCGCCGGATCGCGCCTGCTGGTGCAGGAGAACATCCACGAGGACGTCGTGGAGCGGCTGAAGAACCGCCTGTCGACGCTGCGCCTCGGCGATCCGCTCGACAAGAACACCGACATCGGGGCCATCAACAGCGCCGAGCAGCTGCAGCGCATCCGCGAGCTCTCCGACATCGGCGAGGCCGAGGGCGCCGAGCGCTGGACGGCGGAGTGCGCCATCCCCGAGAACGGGTTCTGGTTCGCGCCGACCATCTTCGACAACGTCTCGACGTCGTCGCGCATCGCGCGGGAGGAGATCTTCGGGCCGGTGCTCTCCGTGCTCACCTTCCGCACGCCCGCCGAGGCGATCGCGAAGGCCAACAACACGCCGTACGGCCTCTCGGCCGGCATCTGGAGCGACAAGGGCAGCCGCATCCTGGCCGTGGCCGACAAGCTGCGCGCCGGCGTCATCTGGGCCAACACCTTCAACCGCTTCGACCCGGCGTCGCCCTTCGGCGGCTACAAGGAGTCGGGCTACGGCCGCGAGGGCGGCCGGCACGGTCTCGCCGCATACCTGAAAGGCGCGAAATGACGCACATCGCGGTTCCCAAGACCTACAAGCTGTTCATCGGCGGCGCGTTCCCGCGCAGTGAATCCGGGCGCACCTACGAGGTTGCGACGCCGAAGGGCGCCTTCCTCGCCAACGCCGCCAAGGCCTCGCGCAAGGATGCCCGCGACGCGGTCGTCGCGGCCCGCGGCGCCGTCTCGGGCTGGTCCGGTGCGACCGCGTACAACCGGGGCCAGGTGCTCTACCGGGTGGCCGAGGTGCTCGAAGGCCGACGCGCCCAGTTCGAAGACGAGATCGTACGGCAGGAGGGCGTTTCGGCCTCGGCCGCTCGCGCCCAGGTCGACGAGGCGATCGACCGCTGGGTCTGGTATGCCGGATGGACCGACAAGTTCACCCAGGTGGCCGGCAACGCGAACCCGGTGGCCGGCCCGTACTTCAACCTCACGGTGCCCGAGCCGACCGGTGTCGTGGCCATCGTCGCGCCGCAGGACTCCTCGCTGCTCGGCCTGGTGAGCGCCGTGGCGCCCGCGCTGGTGTCGGGCAACGCGGTGGTCGTGGTGGCCAGCGAGACGTTCCCGCTCTCGGCCATCACGCTCGCGGAAGTGCTCGCCACGAGCGACCTGCCCAAGGGCGTCGTGAACGTGCTCACCGGCTCGCCGGCCGAGACCGCGCCCTGGCTCGCGTCGCACGCCGACGTCAACGCCCTCGACCTGGTGGGCGCCGGCGCCCTCGAGTGGATCGACCTCGAGATCGCGGCAGCCGACACCCTGAAGCGGGTGTATCCGCCGGAGAACGGACCGGATGCCGCGGCACCGAGTCTCTCCCGCATCACGGCGTTCACGGAGACGAAAACCGTCTGGCACACGAAGGCCCTCATCTGAGTCGTGCCTCGCGGGCCGCCGGTCCCGTCAGGGCCCTGGGAGAGTGGAGCGGGAGCGCATCCGGAGGGATAACGTTCACGACATGACCACTCCACGAAGGGCACTCGTCACCGGCGCCACCGGGTACATCGGAGGGCGGCTGGTGCCGCGACTGCTCGACGCCGGCTTCACGGTGCGCGTGCTGGTGCGCAATCCGGACAAACTGCGCGATGTCCCGTGGGCCGAACGGGTCGAGATCGTCGAGGGTGACCTCGGGGACCCGGCCTCGCTCGAGCGCGCCTCCCGCGACGTCGACGTGTTCTACTACCTCGTGCACTCCATGGGCGGGCGCGAGAAGTTCGAGGAGATCGAGCGCGAATCGGCCACCAACGTCGCCGCCGCGGTCAAGGCGGCCGGGGTGTCGCGCGTCGTCTACCTCGGCGGCCTGCATCCGAACGAGGGCGAGCTCTCGCCGCATCTGCGATCGCGGGTTCAGGTGGGGCGCATCCTGCTCGAGTCCGGGGTGCCGACGGCGGCCCTGCAGGCCGGTGTCGTGATCGGATCGGGGTCGACCTCGTTCGAGATGATCCGTCACCTCACCGACGTGCTGCCCTACATGCCGGCGCCGAAGTGGGTGCGGAACTTCATCCAGCCCATCGCCGTGCGCGACGTGCTCTACTACCTCCTCCACTCGGCCGACCTGCCCGCCGAGGTGAACCGCACCTTCGACATCGGCGGACCGGACGTCCTGAGGTACGGGCAGATGATGAACGGCTACGCCCTGGAGGCTGGACTGAAGCAGCGGCCGATCGCCGCTCTGCCGGTGCTCACCCCGTGGCTGGCCTCGCAGTGGGTGAACCTCGTCACCCCGATCCCGCGCGCCCTCGCCATCCCGATCATCGCGTCGTTGCAATTCGACTGCGTGACGCACGAGCACGACATCCGCTCGTACATCCCGGATCCCGAAGGCGGCCTGACCCCGTACCGCCGTGCTGTGCGGCTGGCGCTCGAGAAGATGCGGGGCGGCGAGGTGGAGACCAGCTGGAAGGACGCCTTCGTCGACGGTGCCGTCAGCGACCCGCTCCCGAGCGATCCGGAATGGGCGGGCCACACCGTGTACCTCGACGTGAAGCAGCGCAAGACGGCAGCCCGGGTCGGCGACCTGTGGAAGGTGATCGAGGGCATCGGCGGGCAGAACGGCTGGTACTCCTTCCCGCTGGCGTGGGCGGTGCGCGGGTGGATGGACAAGCTCGTCGGCGGGGTCGGCCTCCGCCGCGGTCGCCGCAGCGCCACGGAACTGCACACCGGCGACGCCCTCGACTTCTGGCGGGTGGAACAGATCGACCGCGGCTCCTTCCTGCGGCTGCGGGCCGAGATGCGGGTGCCCGGCCGCGCCTGGCTCGAGATGCGTGCGAGCCCGGCAGACGACGGCGGTTCGGTCTACGATCAGCGCGCCGTCTTCTTCCCCCGCGGCCTCGGCGGCCGGCTCTACTGGTTCGCCATCCTGCCGTTCCACGGCGTGATCTTCAACGGGATGGCCAACCGCATCACGGCGACCGCGCTGGCCACGGAGGGGGCCGGCGAGGCGACCGGGTAAACTGTGAGGATCTTCAGCAGGAGGCTCAGATGACATCCGGAAAAGCGAAGACGGTGTTCGTGGGCGACAGCCTCACCGAGGGCGGGCGCTGGCAGGAATGGTTCCCCGAGGTCGAGGCCATCAATCTCGGCATCGCCGCCGACACCACAGAAGGCCTGATCGACCGCCTCGACGAGGTGGCGGCGCACGACCCCGACACCGTGGTGCTGCTCATCGGCACGAACGATGTCGCCAACCGCCGCGCGGTCGAGCAGGTGGTGCGCAACATCGAGACCATTCTGGTGAACCTTCGGGCGGCACTGCCGGATGCGCGCATCCTGGTGCAGTCGGTGTTGCCGCGTGGGCGCGAGTACGCCGAGTTCGTGAAGGAGATCAACCGGCACGTCTGGCAGTTCGCCGCCACGGTCAAGGCGCACTACCTCGACCTCTGGCCGGTCATGGCGCTCGACGACGGGGAGCTCAACCCGGCGTACACCACCGACCGGCTGCACCTCAACGAGGCCGGCTACGAGGCCTGGCTCTCCGAGTTGGTGCCGGCGCTCGAGCGCGTGCACGACCTGCCACCGTCGAGCCGCCCCATCCGCCTCCCCGAGCTCGGCAAGGTCGACTGAGCGGCCCGCAGCTGGTCAGAGGCGGGCGATCAGGCCGTCGTAGAACCGGATGCCGGTGAAGAACGTGTGCACGTGCATCCGCTCGTTCTTGGCGTGCAACGTGCCGCGCTCTTCGGCCGACATCTCGAACGGGCTGAAGCGGTAGACGGTGCTGCTGATCCGTGAGAACTGACGGGAGTCGGTGGCACCGGTCTGCACGTACGGTGTCACGACCGCGGTGGGGTAGGCCACGGTGATCGACTGCGCGAGCAGGTTCCAGGCGGGCCCGTCCATCTGCGCCACGGGCGCCGGATCGTTGGCGCTGAGGATCTCGACGCGCACGAGCGGATCGGCGATGGCGCGTTCGAGGTGTCGCCGGGTCTGTTCGACGGTGGAGCCGATGGCGATCCGCACGTTCAGTACGGCCTGCGCCCGCTCGGCGAGCGCATTGGCCGCGAGCCCGGCGGAGAGCTGCGTCACCGCCACGGTGGTGCGCACGATGGCGGCCGTCTCGTCGCTCATCCGGGCGAAGACCGCGACGAGGAGCGGCCGGAACACGTTCGCGCGGGTGAAGACGAACTTGAGCGGGCCGCGCCCGTGGGCGCCGACGGTCCGGATCATCCGCTCCGTGACGGCATTGAGCCGCGCGCGGAACGGCCGGCCGGTGACCCGCACGATCGCGCGCGCGAGGCGCGCCGTGGCCGTGAGCCGTGGGGGAGTGGACGCGTGACCGCCCTGCTGCTCCACGGTGAGGGTGAAGCTCGTGGTGCCCTTCTCGCTCACCCCGACGACCGCGATCGGCACGTCGACCGTGGGGAAGAGCCTCTCGACCACGGCGCCGCCCTCGTCGAGCACGAACCCGACCGTCACCGCGCGCTCCTTCAGCAGCGCGACCACGGCCTCCGCGCCGGTGCCCGTGGTCTCCTCGTCGTGCCCGAACAGCAGGTAGAGGTCGTGCTGCGGCGTGAAGCCCGCTGCCGCAGCGGTCTCCGCGGCCTCGAGGATGGTGGTGGCTGATCCCTTGTTGTCGAGCGTGCCTCGGCCCCAGATGAGCCGGTCGACGCCGTCTCCGGTGAGCGCGGCGGCGAACGGCGGATGCGCCCAGCCCTCGTCGGTCGCGGGCACCACGTCGTAGTGCGCCATCAGAACGGATGCCGGTCCGGGCTCGCGGCCCACCCAGCGGAAGAGCAGGGTGTGACCGGCCACGACCTCGCGCTCGAGAACGGCGTGCACAGACGGGTACAGCCGCTCGACGGTCGCGGCGAAGTGCTCGAAGGCCGACCAATCGGCGTCGGCTGAGCCGTCGGCGTCGAGCACGGCCTCGAGGCCGACCGGGGACACGGTGGGGATGCGGATCAGCTCGCGCAAGCGTGCGAGGGCGGCCTCGTCGCGGGACTCGTCGCTCGTCACGGCACCAGTTTAGGGTCGGCCGGCAGGTCCGCCACGCGAGGCTTCCGGGCCGCGCTGACGGGAGGACGGGCGCCCGATCGGGTCACGGCGACGGCGGCGGCGCGCACGCCGGCCAGAGCAGCTGCTTCGAGACGCGAGAGGTCGATGGTCTCCGCCCTCGCCGGCCCGGAGGAGAGCAACGCCTGCACGAAGGCGGCACCGAACGCGTCCCCCGCCCCGGTGGTGTCGACGGGCGTCACGGGGATCGAGGGAACCCGCACCCGCACGCCCGGCAGCGGGTCGGCCGCGCGGGGGCCCGACGCCCCGTCCCGCCGGTCCCTACCCCGGCTGGCCGCCAGCACACCCTCGCGACCGAGGGTGAGTGCGACGACGTCGTAGTGCTCGAGCAACGCCGAGACGATGTCGTCGGGTTCGGTGTGCCCGGTGAGCACGCGGCCCTCGTCGAGATTCGGAAGCAGGACGTCGGCACCCGAGGTGGCCGCGAGCAGTCCCTCGACGCCGTGCTCCGCGATGAACCCGGCCGAACCGGGATTCACCGAGACGGAGGCGCCGGCCGCGTGCGCGTCGTGCACCAGCGCGGCGAAGGCGGCGACGGCATCCGCGGTGCGGGCGCCGAACACTGAGTAGCCGGTGAAGTGTAGGTGCGTGCCCGGGCGGAGCAGCGCCCGATCGACGTCTCTCGGAGACGTCAGAGCGTTCGCACCCCGCTCGGTGAGCATGGTGCGGGTGCGGTCGGGTTGCAGGATGACGACGATGGTGCCCGTCGGCAGCTCCACGCCGACCAGGTGCGGAGTGACGCCGTGCTGGCGCAGGAGGGCGTCATGCCGGGTGACGTCGTCGGCGTTCACATGCCCCAGGAAGTCGACGCGGCAGCCGAGGTGCCCGAACCAGGCGGCCGCGTTCGCCGCCGACCCGCCCGCGTGGCGCTCGATGCGGGCCGTGGTGTCGGTGTCGGGCCGGATGTCGCCCGCGGGCGTCACGATGACGTCGTCGATCACGTCGCCGAACACGACGACGTGCGCACCCTCGTCGCGCGGGCCCGCGGCGTGGGGATCAGTCATCCGCGGAGGCGTTGAGCGCGCTCCAGGCGATCGCGATCTCGGCGGCGAGCCGCACGTTGTTGCGGGCGATGTCGAGGTTCACCTCGAGGCTCCGACCGCCGGAGGCCTCCACGATGAAGCCGAGCAGGAACGGTGTGACCGCCTTGCCGGTGACCCCGGCCGCGTCGGCGGCGGCGAACGCGGTCTGCAGCACGCTGTCGTGCTCGGCCGGATCCCACTGCATGTCGGCGGGGATCGGGTTCGCGACCACGATTCCCTGCCCGTGGCCCAGCTCGTCCTGTCCCCGCATCACTCGCGCGATCTCGGCCGCGTCGTCGACGCTCCAGTCGAGGGTGTGACCGGAGGCGCTGAGCCAGAAGCTGGGGAAGTCGGTGGTGCGGTAGCCCACCACGGGCACGCTGAGCGTCTCCAGTCGCTCCAGGGTGGCGGGGATGTCCAGCACCGACTTCACGCCCGCCGAGACCACCGTGACGCCGGAGAGGGCCAGGGAGTTGAGATCGGCCGACTCGTCGAACGACTCGGATGCGCCGCGGTGCACGCCGCCGAGCCCGCCGGTGGCGAAGACGCGCACGCCGGCCTTCCCGGCGAGGTACGCGGTGGCGGCGACGGTGGTGGCGCCGCTCGCGCCCTTCGCCGCCAGGATGGGCAGGTCGCGCACGCTGGCCTTGGCCATCTCCTCACCCGCGATGCGCCGCACCCCTTCGTCGTCGAGGCCGATCCGGGGTACCCCGTCGAGCACCGCGATCGTGGCGGGAACGACGCCGGCGGTGCGCAGGATGTCCTCGAACTCCTGAGCCGCCTCGAGGTTGCGCGGGCGGGGGAGTCCGTGCGAGATGATCGTCGACTCCAGGGCCACCACGGGACGGCCCTCGTCGAGAGCCTCGGCCACCTCGTCGGAGACCTGGAACGGATGCGTACCGCGAGTCATCGACGCGCTCGCGCTCAGTGGAGCCGGGCCTTCAGCGCGGCGACCGGATCAGGTGCACTCAGCACACCCGGACCGAAGCGCAGCATCGTGATGGTGTGCGAGACGGGCCCGGCGCCGGCGCTGAGACGCGTGGCGACGGTCGCGCGCTCCCAGATGAGGATCGCCTCCTGCGCCAGCTGCACGGTCAGGCCGAGCGGCTGCGTGTTGCCGGACCGGACATCCGGGAGCGAGTAGCCGCCGAGGGCCGCGAGCGTCGCGTACACCTCGGAGACCTCCTTCTGGGGCAGCGGAACGGCACCCTGCCCGGCGAACACGGCGACGAACAGGCGCGCGGCCAGCTCCTCCGGATCCGCGGTCCAGAGCCCCTCCGGGCCGGCGAACTGAGGGCCAGGGGTTCCCGTGGGAAGTGTCATGAGTTCACCATATCCACCGCCGCGTAGGATTGGCGAGACATGAGCAATCGATACGCCACCCCCGCTTTCACGCGCCCGGCTCTCGCTCCCGGAATCCTCGGGGCCATCGCCCTTCTGGCGTTCATCGCCGTCGTCGGCGACGACGGATGGTTCACGATCGCGCGGTTCGTCGTGGCCATCCTCGCCGCCATCATGGTCGTGTTCGCCGTCCAGGCCAAGCAGTGGTGGTGGGTTCCGCCGCTGGCCGCCATCGTCGTGCTCTGGAATCCGGTCCTGCCGTTCGACCTGCCGGTGTTCGCCTGGCAGATCGCCCACATCCTCGGTGCCGCCGTGTTCGTGGCGAGTGGCCTGTTCATCAAGGTCCATCGCGTAGACTGAGGGTGTTACGGGGAATCCCGCTCTTCGTGTCGACCACGACTTACGTCGCGTTGCTCGGCCCAGGCCCCCGTCTCGAATTGCCCGCAGTCTGAAGCGGCGCCGATCCGGCGTCGGCCGAACGACTGGTCGCGTGGCCTCCGGCGAAGACGAGGCCCCGCCCCTACTCCACAGGAGAACGATGTCAAGGTCCGGCGCACGCCGAACGCGCAGTGCAGACAACACTGGTCTCATTCCGATCCTCGCCCGCAAGGTGCGCGAGGTCGAAGCCGCGGCGCAACGGGGCAAAGTCGCTCCGGCGAACCGCACCAAGTTCCTCGTGGTGGCGCTGCTGATGCGCGAAGAGCGCGCCTCCATCAAGTCGGATGCCGCGTTGAGCGACTCCGAGCGCGCCGAGCAGCTGAAGCGGCTCGACGGCATCGCGTCGATCCTCGCCCGCACCGCCGCGCGCGACACCTCGCTGATCGCGCTCCTCGAGAACGACGCCGCGCTCTCGCCCGCCGCGAAGAAGCTGCGTCGCGAATACCTGGAGGACGCCGGCTACGACGTGCCCGAGGAGGAGCCCGAAGCCCCCCGCCCGGCCGCCACGGTCGTACCGCCCGAGCTCGCGGAACGCCAGGTGGTGCCGCTCTCGGTGAAGTCGCGCCAGCTCGCCAACCCGTTCATGGCTCCCGACCTCACGCCGGCGAAGCCGCACGGCGTCGGCCGTCTCTCGAACTGGGAGCTGCTCGGCCCGCTCTACCGGGCCTTCGAGTACGGTGCCGGTGGCCAGGCGGCCAGCATGGAGCTGCCCGAGGCGCCCACGATCGATCGACTCTCGCCCGCCGGGCGCGAACTCATGGTGCACCAGTCACGCTTCCTGCAGAGCGTTCAGGCCGGGCACCGCACCTTCCTGCTGGCGGATGAGCCCGGTCTCGGCAAGACGGCGCAGTCGCTGCTGGCCGCATCCGTCGCTGACGCCTATCCGCTGCTCGCCGTGGTGCCGAACGTCGTGAAGATGAACTGGGCGCGCGAGGTCGAGATCTGGACGCCGCACCGCCGCGCGACCGTGGTGCACGGAGACGGCGACACCCTCGACGCCTTCGCCGACGTCGTGATCGTCAACTACGAGGTGCTCGACCGGCACTTGTCCTGGCTCGGCACCCTCGGCTTCCGGGGCATGGTGGTCGACGAGGCGCACTTCATCAAGAACCTGTCGTCGCTGCGCTCGCGCAACGTGCTCGCGCTGGCCGACCGCATCCGTCGCACCGCTCCGGGCGGCAACCCGCTGATGATGGCGCTCACCGGTACACCGCTGATCAACGATGTCGACGACTTCCGGGCCATCTGGCAGTTCCTGGGATGGATCGACGGCACCAAACCCACGCCCGTGCTGATGGAGCGGCTCGAAGAAGTGGGCCTGACGCCCGCCGACGCCGGGTTCTTCACCGAGGCGCGCGAAGCCGTGATCGACATGGGCATCGTGCGGCGGCGCAAGATCGACGTGGCGGCCGACCTGCCCTCGAAGCGCATCGTGGATCTTCCGGTCGAACTCGACGACGATCTGGGTCGCTCGATCCGTGACGCCGAGCGCGAGCTCGCCGCCCGCCTGGTGACACGATACCGCCGTCTCATCGCGGCCCGCGCCAACGCCCGGGGCGACGACGTCGATGACCTCCCCGACGACGACCTGATGCGACTCGTGGCTCGTCAGGAGCTCGAAGACACCCAGGCCACCGAACAGGGCCTCAACGTGTTCACGATGGTGCGCCAGATCGGTACCGCGAAGGCCGGCCTGGCCGCCGACTACGCGGCCCAGCTCGCACGGTCGGTGGGCAAGGTGGTGTTCTTCGCCAAGCACATCGACGTGATGGATGCCGCGGAGGAGCTGTTCGCGAAGCGGGAGCTCAAGACGGTGTCGATCCGTGGCGACCAGTCGGCGACGCTGCGGCAGCGGGAGATCGACGCGTTCAACAACGACCCCGAGGTGTCGGTCGCGGTCTGCTCGCTCACGGCGGCGGGCGTGGGCCTCAACCTGCAGGCCGCGTCGAACGTGGTGCTGGCCGAGCTGTCGTGGACGGCGGCGGAGCAGACCCAGGCCATCGACCGCGTGCACCGCATCGGTCAGGAGGAGCCGGTGACCGCCTGGCGGATCATCGCGGCGCAGACCATCGACACCCGCATCGCCGAGCTCATCGACTCGAAGCAGGGCCTCGCGGCGCGCGCACTCGACGGTTCGGACGAAGAGGTCGGCTCCTCCGACAGCGTGCAGCTCGACGCACTCGTGTCCCTGCTCCGTTCCGCGCTCTCCGAATAGAGGCACCGGGATTCCTCCGGTCATGTGTACAGTGTTCACATGACCGTGTGGGGTGCTCGATGAAGTTCATGATGTTCGTCCTGGCCGATGGGGAGCCCGACCCGGTTCCCGACGACTCCGATGTGGACGAGTGGGTGGACGAACTCGCTGCATCCGGCAAGCGGCTGATGGGCGACATCCTCGATCCGTCGACGGCCCGCGGGGTGCGGGTGCGCAACGGAGAACGATCGGTGACCGACGGGCCCGCGGCCGGTGTCACCGACACGATCTGGGGCTTCGACATCCTGGAGGCCGGAGACGTCGACGAGGCGCTCGACATCGCGGCGCGGCATCCGATGGCCCGCAACGGCCGCCTCGAACTGCGCCCGTTCCCGGGCGGCACGGCGGCGGCGAGCTGATGGCACACGCGATCGGACCCCTGGACCACACGTTCACCGCGCCCATCGGCGTCGACGTCAAAGGCGACGTGTGGCCTTGCGTCGCGATGCCCGACTCGACGGAGTTCTTCGGCACCGGACGCAGCGTGAAGATCGCCGGCACCGTCGACGGGGTGCCGATCGCGAGCGCCTTCATGCCGACGGGCGACGGCGGGCACATGCTCTCGCTCAGCGCCGCGCTCCGGAAACGCCTCGGCAAGCAGATCGGCGACGAGGTGACGATCCACCTCGCCGAGCGCCTGAGCTAGGAAGCGCGACCGAGGACGTCGAGTATCCAGGCGTATTCCTCGGCGATCTCCTTCCAGCGCTCGTAGCGGCCGGAGACGCCGCCGTGGCCCGCGCTCATCTCGGTGCGCAGCAGCACGGGGGCGCCGACGGCGCGAAGGCGTGCCGTCCACTTCGCGGGCTCCACGTAGAGCACGCGGGTGTCGTTGAGGCTCGTGACCGCCAGGATGCGTGGGTACTGCTGCTCGGTGACGTTCTCGTACGGGGAGTACGACTTCATGTAGGCGTAGACCTCGGGATCGTGCAGCGGATCGCCCCACTCGTCCCACTCGATCACCGTCAGGGGGAGTGATGGATCGAGGATCGAGGTCAGCGCGTCGACGAACGGCACCTGCGCCAGGATGCCGGCGAACAGCTGCGGCGCGAGGTTCGCCACCGCACCCATCAGGAGCCCACCCGCGCTCCCGCCCTGCGCCACCAGCTGCGAGGGAGAGGTCAGCCCCAGTTCGATGACCCGTTCTGCCGCCGCGACGAAGTCGGTGAAGGTGTTCTTCTTCGTCAGCGTCTTGCCGTTCTCGTACCAGTGCCGACCGAGCTCGCCTCCGCCGCGCACGTGCGCGATCGCGAACACCACGCCGCGGTCCAGCAGCGACAGCCGCGCCACCGAGAAGGAGGGGTCGATGGATGCCTCGTAGGAGCCGTAGCCGTAGAGCACGAAGGGCGCGGGGGAGCCGGCATCCAGCACCCCCGTGCGGGCGACGATCGAGAGCGGCACCCGCGTTCCGTCGGCTGCCGTCGCCCACTCGCGCCGCTGCTCGTAGTCGGCCGGGTCGTAGCCGCCGAGCACCGGATGCTGCTTCAGCAGCGTCGAGGCACCGGTCGTCACGTCGTAGTCGAACACCGACGAGGGTGTGACGAAGGAGGTGAAGCCGTAGCGCACCGTGGGCTGCAGCCACTCCGGGTTGCCCGAGGTGCCCACCGAGAACAGCGGTTCGTCGAACTCGACCTCGACCAGCGCCGATCCGTCGATCTCCGACGCGTCGGCGGCCAGGGGGAGCACGCCGATACGGGTCAGGCCGTCGCGCCGGTAGTCGACCGTGAGGTGCGCGGCGAAGGCCTCGACCTCTTCGAGTCGCACGGCCGGATCGTGCGCGAACACGGTGTGCCAGCCCGCCCGGTCGAGCGGATGCGCCGGGTCGACGTCGATCAGCTCGAAGTTCTCCGCGCCGTCGTTGTGCAGGATGAGCAGGCGGTCCCGCCCGCCCACCACCGCGTGCTCGACGGAGTACTCGACGCCCTCGCGGCGCGGCCAGACCACCTCGAACGTCGCATCCGGGTCGCTCGTGTCGAGCAGGTGCACCTCACTCGTGATCTTCGAGCCGATCGCGATCTCGAGGTACTTCTTGCTGCGGGTGAGGCCGACGCCCACCCAGTAGCGCTCGTCGGGCTCGGTGAAGACCTGCACGTCGGGGTCGGTGCTGCCGACGACGTGCTGCCAGATGGTGTCGGGGCGCCAGGCGTCGTCGACGGTGGGGTAGTAGACGCTGCCGCCGTCGCCCGAGAACACGGCGCCCGGGAAGGTGTCGGCGATGACGTCGGGCAGGTCGACGCCGGTGCGGAGATCGCGGATTCGCAGCGTGTAGCGCTCGTCGCCCACCACGTCGACCGCGTAGGCGAGCAGGTCGCCGTCGGGGCTGACGTCGAAGGAACCGAGCGAGTAGAAGTCGTGGCCCTCGGCCTCGGCGTTGTCGTCGAGCACGACCTGCTCCCCGGCGATGGGAGCGCCTGCCTCGACGGCCGGGGGAGTCCAGTCGTCGTCGCCGGTGATCGGCGCCCGGCAGTGCACGCCGTATTGGGACCCCTCGGAGGTGCGGGTGTAGTACCAGTAGCGTCCGTCGCGCACCGGCACCGAGAGGTCGGTCTCCAGCGTGCGCGACTTGATCTCGTCGAAGATGCGCTGCCGCAACCCGGCGAGGTGCTCGGTCGCCTGGTCGGTGTAGGCGTTCTCGGCCTCGAGATAGGCGATGGTCTCGGGATTCTCCTTCTCGCGCAGCCATTCGTAGTCGTCGACGACCACGTCGCCGTGGTGTGTGCGTTCGAGCGGGATCTTGCGGGCGACGGGAGGGAGAGCATCCATTCGTCCAGCGTAGAGCGATCCCGAGTTGACCTCGACGGGACCGGATGCGATTATCGTGACGGCTCCTGTTCGGGCCACCCGACGTGCATGAACTCCCGATGAATTCTCGTCTTGCACGCCGCACCAATCATCGGCTGGAGAGGCACGGGTGGATCTGACCGTCATCGTCGTGCTGGTCGTCGTCCTGGCCCTCTTCTTCGACTTCACGAACGGCTTCCACGACACGGCGAACGCCATGGCGACACCGATCGCCACCGGGGCATTGAAGCCCAAGGTGGCGGTGGGGCTCGCGGCCGCTCTCAACCTGGTGGGCGCCTTCCTCAGCACCGAGGTCGCGAAGACCATCTCCAACGGGCTGATCAAGGAGGGCGACGGCGGGGTGCAGATCCTGCCGGAGATGATCTTCGCCGGACTGATCGGCGCCATCGTCTGGAACCTGGTGACCTGGCTGTTCGGCCTGCCGTCGAGCTCGTCGCACGCCCTCTTCGGCGGACTGATCGGCGCCGCCATCGTGGGAGCCGGCTTCGGCGTGGTGGACTACTCCGTGCTGGTGAGCAAGGTCATCCTGCCCGCCCTGATCGCCCCGGTGGTGGCGGGGGTCGTGGCATTCACGGCCACCCGGCTGGCCTACGCGATCACCCGGATGCCCGCCTCCAGCGCCCAGTCGGGCGTGCGCGGGCGGTTCCGTTACGGCCAGATCTTCTCCTCGTCGCTGGTGGCCCTCGCACACGGCACGAACGACGCCCAGAAGACCATGGGCGTCATCACCCTGATGCTCATTTCCGCGGGCCTCCAGGACTCCGGCACCGGCCCGCAGATCTGGGTGATCGTCACTTGCGCCGTCGCGATCGCGCTCGGCACCTACATGGGTGGCTGGCGCATCATCCGCACCCTCGGGGCCGGGCTCACCGATGTGAAGCCGGCTCAGGGCTTCGCGGCCGAGACGAGCACCGCCGCCACGATCCTCGCCTCCAGCCACCTCGGGTTCGCGCTCTCCACCACGCAGGTGGCCTCGGGCTCGGTGATCGGATCGGGTCTCGGGCGGAAGGGCTCCTCGGTGCGCTGGCGCACCGCCGGTCGCATCGGACTCGGCTGGGCGATGACCCTTCCCGCCTCGGCCATCGTGGGCGCCCTGGCGGCGTTCGTGGCCACCATCGGGCCGGCCGGCATCATCATCGACCTGGTCGTGGGGCTCGCGGTCATCGTCACGATCTTCCTGCTCTCGCGGCGGAACCGGGTCGACTCGAACAACGCCATCAGCGAGGTCGATGCGGCGTCGATCGCGGTGCGGAGCCCGAAGGCCACGCGCCGCAAGAGGAGGGTGGCCGGATGATCGAGTGGGGTTCGTTCCTGGCTGTCGCCATCGCATCGCTGGTCTCCACCGCGGTGGTGGTGAGCCTGTATTCGTTCGGCTTGCGCTTCCGCGGGCTCACGCATCCGGATGCCCGCACCGGCGAACAGGTGCGGCCGGCCTACGCGACCGTGCTGTCGTACCTGTGCTTCGGCCTGAGCGCCTGCGCCGTGCTGTACGGCATCTATCTGATCGTGCCGTTCTTCCACGGGTGAGCCGCGCGCTCCTACGATGGAGACATGACTCTGGAGTCCACCGCTGACACCGTGCCCGTCGCCGCGATCGTGCCCGCGCTCCGCACCGCCTTCGATCGCGGGGTCACCCGCTCGCTGCGGTGGCGCATCCAGCAGCTCACCGCACTGAAGCGGATGCTGGAGGAGCGTTCCGCGGAGCTGGAGGACGCACTGTTCCTCGATCTCGGCAAGAACCCCACGGAGACGCAGCTGACCGAGGTCGGGATCGTGCTCGCGGAGATCGACCACACGCTCGCGAACCTGCGCCGATGGCTCCGCCCCCGTCGGGTGGGCGTGCCGCTCGCGATCGCGCCGGCATCCGCTTCGACCCTGCTCGAACCGCTCGGAGTCGTGCTCGTGATCGCTCCGTGGAACTACCCACTGCAGTTGCTGCTGGCACCCGTGGCGGGAGCACTGGCCGCGGGGAACGCCGTGTTGCTGAAGCCGAGCGAGCTGGCACCCGCCACCTCGGCGTTGATGGCGGCCCTCGTGCCGGAGTACCTCGATCCGCGGGCCGTGGCGGTGGTGGAGGGCGGAGTGGCCGAGACCACCGAGTTGCTGGCCGAGCGCTTCGACCACATCTTCTACACCGGCAACGGCACGGTGGGCCGGATCGTGATGACCGCCGCGGCCAAGCACCTCACGCCGGTGACCCTCGAGCTCGGCGGCAAGTCCCCGGTCTACGTCGACGACACGGTCGATCTGGCGGCCGCGGCCCGCCGCATCGTCTGGGGCAAGTTCCTGAACGCCGGACAGACCTGCGTCGCCCCCGACTACCTGCTCGCGACCCGCTCGGTCGCGGCTGCTCTCACGCCGCATCTGGTCGAGGCGATCGGCGAGCTCTACGACGGCGACCCTCGGTCGAGCTCGAGCTACGGGCGCATCGTGAACGACCACCATTTCTCCCGGCTGACCGGGCTGCTGGAGGGCGAGCGTCTCCTCACCGGGGGCAGGTCGGATGCGCGCACCCGGTATCTCGCGCCGACGGTGCTGGGCGACGTGTCGCGCGACGCCCCGGTGATGCAACAGGAGATCTTCGGCCCGATCCTGCCGATCGTGCACGTCTCCGGCCTCGACGACGCGATCGACGTCATCCGGGCCGGGGACAAGCCGCTCGCGCTCTACGCCTTCACGAACTCGAAGACCGCGGCGCGGCGCATCCTCACCGAGACGTCGTCGGGCGCGGTCGGCTTCGGCGTGCCGGCCGCTCATCTCGGCGTCACCGGTCTGCCCTTCGGCGGGGTGGGGGAGAGCGGCATGGGTCACTACCACGGTCGTCGCAGCGTGGAGACCTTCAGCCATGAGAAGGCCGTGCTGCGGAAGCCGCTCGCTCCCGACACGATGCGGCTGATCTACCCGCCGTACACCGAGCGCAAAGACGGGTTCATCCGGGGTCTGCTCCGCCGCCTGAGCTGACGCCGTCGCGAGTAGAGTCGATGGCGTCCAGCCACAAGCGACACGACGACACAAGCAATGGAGCTCACCGTGACAACCCCAGCGGCGTCCGCAGAACACACCCTGAACACCCCTCAGCCCGGCGACCCGGTTCCGGGAGCCACCCGGCTCGAGACCGACAGCCTCGGGTCGGTGGAGATTCCCGCGGAGGCCTATTGGGGCATCCACACCGCCCGCGCGATCGACAACTTCCCCATCAGTCGGCGGCCCATCTCGGTCTATCCCGACCTGGTGAACGCCCTCGCCATCGTGAAGCAGGCGGCGGCCCGGGCCAACCGGGAGATCGGCGTGCTCGACGCGTGGAAGGCCGAGTGGATCGAGGAGGCCTGCGAGCGTATCCGGGCGGGAGAGTTCCACGACCAGTTCGTGGTGGGCGTCATCCAGGGCGGGGCGGGCACCTCGACCAACATGAACGCGAACGAGGTCATCGCCAATGTCGCGCTGGTGGCCCACGGGCACCCGCAGGGCGCGTACGACGTGCTGCACCCGCTCGACGACGTCAACCGGAGCCAGTCGACGAACGACGTTTATCCCACGGCCGTGAAGCTCGCGATGTGCTTCTCGCTCGACCGGCTCATGGCCGAGCACGCTCTGCTGCGCGACTCCTTCGGCGCGAAGGGCCACGAGTTCGCGAACGTGCTGAAGGTGGGCCGCACCCAGTTGCAGGACGCCGTGCCGATGACGCTCGGCCAGGAGTTCCACGGGTTCGCCACGACCCTCACCGAGGACCTCGAGCGGATGCGGCACACCCTGCCGCTGCTCTGGGAGATCAACCTCGGCGCCACCGCGATCGGCACCGGCATCACCGCGGATCCGGCGTACGCCGCCACGGTGTGCCGCCACCTGCGCGAACTCACCGGCTTCGAGCACGTCACGGCCGCCGATCTGGTCGAGGCCACGAGCGACGCCGGCGTGTTCATGACCCTGTCGGGTGTTCTGAAGCGCTCGGCCATCAAGCTCTCCAAGATCTGCAACGACCTGCGCCTGCTCTCCAGCGGGCCTCAAGCGGGGTTCGGCGAGATCAACCTGCCCCCGCGGCAAGCCGGATCGAGCATCATGCCCGGAAAGGTGAACCCGGTGATCCCGGAGGTCGTGAACCAGGTGGCGTTCGCGGTGGCGGGGGCCGACGTGACGGTCACGATGGCTGCGGAGGGTGGACAGCTGCAGCTGAACGCCTTCGAGCCGGTGATCGCGCACTCGCTCCTGCAGAGCCTGGCCTGGATGACGGGCGGATGCCGCACCCTCCGCATCAACTGCATCGACGGCATCACCGCCAACCTCGACCGGCTCGACACGATGGTCTCGACCTCGGTGGGCGTCGTCACGGCACTGACGCCGTACATCGGCTACGCGGCGGCCTCAGCGCTGGCGAAGACGGCGCTTCTGACGCACCGCAACATCGCCGACCTCGTCGTCGAGGCCGAGCTGATGAGTCGCGAGCGCGTGATGAAGCTCATCTCTCCCGCCCGCCTCTCCGGCCTCGAAACGATCACCTCGGCGATCCCCGTCGTCGACTGAGGTTCTTCGTAACTGAGGATTCCTCTGCTATGATTCCGGCGTATGAGCCTTCTCCGCCGAATCAACGTTTCGGTGACTGCCGCCTTCGCGGCGGTCATACTTGCTGGCGCGCCGCTCTTGTCCGCACCTGTTGGAGCAGCCACCCCGGTGCGCTCGGTGATCGCGCACGATCTTGTGAGTGGGATCGGACACGACCCTAGTGGTGTCGCTGTGGACGCCGGACTCCATCGCGCGTATGTCACCAATTACAAAAGCAATACAGTGTCGGTCGTCGATACTCAGACCGACGCGGTTGTGACCCTGATCCCCCACGACTCCGCCAACGGCGTCGGAGTTGAGCCCTCGTATGTCGCTGTCGACAGTTTGGCGCACGAGGCGTACGTGGTGAACCATGGCGACTCCACCGTCTCCGTGATCGACACCAGGAGCAACCGGGTCACCCACGTGATTCCGCACGACGAGGGTATGGGGATCCACAAAGAGCCGTTCGGGATCGGGATCGATTCGACCACTCATCGCGCGTACGTCAACAACTACTGGGACGGTACGGTATCGGTCATCGACACAGGTTCGCAGTCCGTCATCAAGGTCCTCCGAGTGGCCCCCGACACCAATCCACTCCAGATCGCGGTCGACGAGGTCGATCATCGGGCGTACATCAGTAACCACTGGAATGACTCGATCGCCGTGATCGACACCACAAGCGACACGGTGCTGCCGTCCATCGGCCCCGCCGACGGGATCGGCGATCACCCCGAGGGAATCGCCGTCGCGCAGGGGCGACACAAGGTCTACGTGACCCAGCACAACTCCGCCACGGTGTCGGTGGTGGACACGGTCACACGGAAGGTCACCAAAGTGCTTCCGTACGCCCCGGCCGGAAGCGTGGGGATCGGGACGTATCCGACACGCATCGCCATCGATCCGGGATCGTTCACCGGATACGTGGCGAACAACAACGACGGCACCGTCTCCGTGATCGACACCGTGTCCGACACCGTCACCGAAGTGATCGGACACGACGAATCGACCGGGATCGGCTTGCAGCCGGGCGGGATCGGGATCGATCCGGGTACCCAACGCGCCTATGTGACAAACGGTGGTTCTGGCACCGTCTCGGTGATCGGTATCCCGGCGACGTCTGCTGTCGCGCGGATCGGGGGAGCCGATCGGTATGCCGTGTCGGCAGCGGTGTCGGCGGACTCCTTCTCACCTGGCGTTCCGGCGGTGTACGTCGCATCGGGGGAGAACTTTCCTGATGCGCTTTCGGCGTCCGCTGCCGCCGGCGTCGAGAAGGCTCCCGTGCTGTTGGTGACCCGTGACAGCATCCCCGGCGTGGTGGCCGCCGAACTCAAGCGATTGCAGCCGGGCAGCATCGTGGTCATGGGGGGCACCAACACCATCAGCGACGGTGTGGCCACCGCATTGAACGGGTATGGTCCGACGACGCGGGTCGGGGGCGCTGATCGGTACGCCGTGTCGGCCGCACTGTCGGCGCGCGACTTCGGTGCGGGCATCGATGTCGCCTATGTCGCCTCGGGCCAGAACTTCCCCGACGCCCTCTCCGGCTCCGCGGCGGCGGGTCATCTGAACGGGCCCGTTCTCCTCGTCACCAGAGATTCCGTCCCCGGCCCCGTAGCCGCCGAGCTGGAACGGCTGCGACCCAAGAAGGTCGTGCTGCTCGGCGGGCCGAACAGCGTCGGTGATGCCGCGTTGACTGACATCGCCGCGCACGTGCCGGCAGGCACGACTCTCGGAGGTATCGCCGGCGCGGATCGCTATGCCGTCTCCGCCGCGATCTCCGAGGACACCTACCCCGCAGGCGCGAACACGGTCTACGTCGCGTCTGGAGCCGTCTTCCCGGATGCGCTCTCCGGGTCGGCGGCCGCGATCGTGGCGAACGCGCCCGTGCTCCTCGTCACCAAAGACGGCATTCCCGACGCGGTCGCGGCAGAACTCGACAGGCTCAACCCGCGGAAGATCGTGGTGCTGGGCGGGCCGAACACGATCAGCGATTCGGTGCTCACGCAGCTCCTGCCCTACATCTTCCGGTTGTGATCGCGAGCAGCCGCCGATGAAGCATGAAGGGCCGAGCATCATCCCGAACGGATGACGACCGAGGGCGGGGGCGGCGGTACTGTCGGCGCATTGTCGTCGTGACGGAAGGCAGGCGGATCGACATGTGCAGATGGCTGGCGTACACGGGGGAGCCGCTTCAACCCTCGATCGTGATCCTCGACTCGCCGCACTCCCTGGTGGCTCAGTCGATGAACTCGCCGCTCGGCGCGGAGACCGTCAACGGCGACGGCTTCGGGTTCGGGTGGTACCCGGTCGACGGCGGCCCGGGCACGGTGCCGGGCTACTTCCACAGCATCGAACCGGCCTGGAACGACCAGAACCTGCGGGAGCTGACCCGCAGCATCCGGAGCCCGCTTTTCTTCAGTCACGTGCGCGCCGCCGCCGGGCCCCCGATCCAACAGACCAACTGTCACCCCTACCGCTACGAGAACTGGCTCTTCATGCACAACGGCTACCTCGCCGAGTTCCCGAATGTGAAGCGTGACCTGACCTACGCCGTCGACCCCTCGCTCTACCCGCACATCCACGGCACCACCGACTCCGAAGTGCTCTTCCACCTTGCGCTGTCGCTGGGCCTCCGCGACGACCCGGTCGCCGCACTCGGCGCCGCCATCCGGATGGTGGAATCGGTCGGCCACGAGCACGGCATCCGGTTCCCGATGCAGGGCACCATCGCGGTCACCGACGGCGAGACGGTGTGGGCGTTCCGCTACTCGTCGGAAGGCCGCAGCCGCTCGCTGTACCACTCGGTCGACGTCGACATCGTGCGCGAGATGTATCCCGACGCCGAACGGTTGAAGCTGTTCGGCAGCCACGCCCACGTGATCGTCTCGGAACCGCTGAACGACGTGCCGGGTGTGTTCGCCGAGGTGCCCGAATCGACCGTGGCCGTCGTCGACCGGTCCGGATACCGGCACGAGCCGTTCGTGGTCAGTGCGTGAAGGTCGACACCAGCCCCTCGGTCGGCATCGGCGACTCCAGCGCGTCGAGGTAGTCGACCGCCTCGGTGATGTCGTTCATCAGGCTCTCCGCGAGATTGAGACTGAGGCCGTTGCGCACCACGATGCGCTGCACCACGATATCGGTCAGGTCGTCGGGCATCGGATAGGCGGGGATCAGCCATCCTTTGAGGCGCAGCCGCTCGGACAGGTGGTAGAGGTTCCACTTGTCCGTGTAGCCGGCCGTCAGCTGCCAGGCGAAGACCGGGATGTCGGTGCCGTCGTTCCAGAGGTCGAACGCCGGCATCGCCCCGATCCGCCCCGAGAGGTAGACCGCGACATCCTGGGTCGTCTTCTGCACTTTGTAATAGCCGTCCCACCCGAGCCGGAGGAACAGGAAGTACTGCAGCAGCACCTGCGCGCCGGGCCGCGAGAAGTTCAACGCGAACGAGGGCATGTGCCCACCGAGGTAGGTGACGTCGAAGACGAGATCGGCCGGCAGATCGTCGAGCGTGCGCCAGATCACCCAGCCGAGTCCGGGGTACACCAGGCCGTACTTGTGCGCGGAGGTGCTGATCGACACGACGCGCTCGAGGCGGAAGTCCCAGACCAGGTCGGGCTGCAGGAACGGAGCGATCATGGCACCGGATGCGCCGTCCACGTGGATCGGCACGTCCAGCCCGGTCGCGGCCTGGATACGGTCGAGGGCCGCAGCGATCTCGGCCACCGGTTCGTACATCCCGGTGTACGTCACGCCCATGATCGCGACGACACCGATGGTGTTCTCGTCGACATAGGTGTCGAGGTCGTGCCCGTCGAGCACCTTGTGTTCCAGGGAGATCGGCACGTACCGCGCCTCCACGTCCCAGTAGTTGCAGAACTTCTCCCAGCACACCTGCACGGCGCTGGAGAGCACGAGGTTGGGTTTCTCGGTCGACAGCCCCGCAGCGCGACGGGCGTGCTGCCAGCGCCTCTTCATGGCGAGGCCGCCGAGCATGCACGCCTCGGACGACCCGATCGTGGAGGTGCCGATGGCGTTCGCCGTGTCCGGCGCGTTCCAGAGGCTCGCGAGCATCTTCCAGCAGCGCGTCTCGATCGCGGCCGTCTGGGGATACTCGTCCTTGTCGACCATGTTCTTGTCGGCCGTCTCGGCGTAGAGCTTCTGGGCGAACGGGTCCATCCAGGTGCCCACGAAGGTGGCGAGGTTGAGGCGGGCGTTGCCGTCGAGCATCGCCTCGTCGTGCACGATCTGATAGGCCGTCTCGGGCAGCGACTCGTGCTGCGGGAGCTGGTCCAGCGGGAAGTCGATCGACTCCCCGACGCGCGCGAACATGGGGTTGAGCTGGTTGTGGGTGCCGTTGCCGGTGAACCCCTGCGACGGCGAGGTCGACGTCGGCGGTGCGGTTGTCGTGGTCATGCACCGACCCTAGGAAGCCGCTGATCGCGCGTCGTCATACCAGATGGGTGATGTCGACCGTGCACGTGCGCGCCTACTGTCGGCACATGCCGGCCGCCCGTGTGATCCGCCTGCGCCGCGAGGCGTGGGGCTTCGCGATCGGCTCGCTCTGCTTCCTGATCGGCGCGATCCCGTGGTACGCGGAGGCCGTCGGCATCGCGTTCACCGACCTGACCTTTTTCGTCGGCGCCCTGTTCTTCACCGTCGCCGCCTTCATCCAACTCGCTCTCAGCGGGCGGCATCGCCCCGCCCGCGGAACCGCCCGACCCGACGTGTTCGACTGGTGGGCTGCGGTGGTGCAACTCGTCGGAACGCTGTTCTTCAACATCAGCACCACCGACGCCCTGCTCAACGCCGTCGACAGCACCACGCGCGTCAACAGCGGCTGGCGACCGGATGCCGCGGGCTCCGTCTGCTTCCTGGTGGCGAGCACCCTCGCCGTCGTCGCGACCACCGAACGCGACCGCTTGTGGGATCCGAATGCCCGCAGCTGGCGCTGCACCTGGCTCAACCTGCTCGGCTCGGTGTTCTTCGCCGCATCGGCGGTGGGGGCGTACGTCCTCCCGTCCACCGGCGACCTGCTGAGTCTGTTCTGGGCGAACCTCGGCACCGCCCTCGGCGCCGTCTGCTTCCTCGTGGCGGCCCTGCTCAGCCGGCCGGCGGCGCCCCGTCGGGCGGCGGCTTCGGCGCAGGGTGCAGGGATCCCCGATGGATCTCGTAGGCCCGCGTGAATCCGGGTGAGTCCGGATCGTCGACGATGGGCTGATCGGCCATGAACAACCGGATCACGTGCGCGAGCTCACCCGGATTGCTGAAGTTGATGGCGTGCGCGGCCCCCTCCATCACCACCACGAGCACGTGGTTGTCGGTGAGCGACGCGACCTCGCGGATGCGGTCCGGGCCCGGCATCAGCGGATCGCGGTCTCCGATCACCACGAGGGTCGGGATCTCGAGTGCGAGCAACCGGTCGAGGGAGGGATAGCGGGTGAGCGCGCGGAACATCCGCACCGTGCTGGGCACCCCGAACCGCACGTAGTCGGGGGCGGCGACGCGCATCATCCGGGGCGGCTCGCGGGTGCCGTCGCGGGCGAGCTGGCTGACCGCACGCCTCAGGGGCTGGTTGTGCAGACCGCCCGCCGGGGAGACGAGGATGGCGCGGTCGATGCGCTCGGGGTGGTTGTGCGCGAACTCGCAGATGATGGGGCAGCCCATGGAGTTTCCGACCAGCGTCGCGCGCTCGATACCGCGGTCGTCGAGGAATCGGGTGGCCGCGTGAGCGAGTTCCGGCACGTCGAGGGGCTCGGACGGTCGCCCGCTCCGCCCGAATCCCGGCAGGTCGGGGACGAGGGTGTGGAACTCGTCGCGCAGTCGCTCGGCGGTGGGCAGCAGGTAGCGGCCGGAGAGGCCGAAGCCGTGCAGGTGCATCATCACCGGGGCGTCCGGCGGTTGCGGTGATTCGCGGTAGAACACGTCGACGTCGTCGACGACCGTCCAGTGCTCGGCGAGTGCCGAGGCGGGGTGCCGCGGCGAGCGCCGGTGCCGTCGCGTCGACGGGGACTCCGCTGCCGTCGCCATCTCCGTCGCCTCCTGTCTCTGATCGACCCAGTTCAGGTAGGCGTCATACGGATCGTCGATCGTGTTCTGCGGGGCCACGTTCCAGGGCCGGCCCTGACGGCGACGGGTCATGGCGCCACTCACCTCCCTCGCCGACCGCCCGGACGCGGGGACCGGATCGGCGTGTGGCTCGACGATAGCGACGTCGCGTGCTCGGTGACGTCATCCGAACGGGGTGACGTCTGCGACGCGAATCCGTGATTGATTCGACGATCGGGCGGTCGTAGCATGTGCATCGCGCCGACTCAGAGGAGAAGGACATGACCGAATCGCTGGCGGGACAGAACATCGTCGTCCTCGGCGGCACCGCCGGAATCGGCCTGGCGGTGGCGCGGCAGGCGTTGGAAGCCGGTGCCGCAGTGACGGTCACCGGACGGGATGCCGCCCGGTTGAGCGGCGCGCTCGACGCGTTGCCGGGCGCGAAGGGCCAGGCTTTCGACGCCGATGATCCTGAAGCGCTGGCCGACTTCTTCGCCGCACTCGATCGGCCGGTCGACCATGTCTTCGTCTCCGCCGGGGGCCCCTACTACGGGCACCTGGCCGACCTCGACCCTCGGCAGGCGGGGGAGGCGATCGGCAAGAGCTTGGAATTGATGATCCGGCTGGCGCAGCTGGTCCCGCCGCTGTCGAGGCCGGGCGGCAGCATCACGCTCATGTCGGGAACCGGATCGAAGCATCCCGCGCCCGGGCTCACGGTGATCGGCGCCACGGTCGCGTCCCGCACGGCGGCCGCGGCCAATCTGGCCCTGGAGATCGGTCCGGTGCGGATGAATCTCATCGCGGCCGGGTTCGTCGACACCCCCCTCTCGGCGCGGCTCCTCGGCGACGGACTGGATGCCCGGCGTCGTCAGTTGCGCGAGACCCTCCCGGTGCACCGGGTGATCGAGGCCTCGGACGTCGCCGACCTGGCGCTCCATCTCATGGCCAACACGGCCGTCACCGGCGTGGTCTACGACCTCGACGGCGGCCAACAACTCCTCCCGGCCGTCGAAGCCTGAGACGACCCGGGTCGCGTCATGGACGACGTCGGAACCGTCCCGCTGCGGAGCAGCCGCGGAGTCTTCGTGCTCGTGGCCACCGTGCTCGCGTCCACCATCGGGTTCCTCGACGCCTCGGTCGTGAACGTCGCCATCCCTGCGATCGGCAAAGACCTGAACGCCGCGGTGGCCGACCTGCAATGGACGGTCACGAGCTACCTGGTGGCCGTGACCGCCCTGCTCCTCGTGGCCGGCGCCCTCTCCGACCGCTACGGCCGCCGCCGCATCCTGGTCATCGGCCTGTCGATCACCCTGGTGGCCTCCGTGTTCTGTGCGTTCGCCCCGGATGCCTCCCTGCTGGTGGTGGGCCGGATCGCCCAGGGGATCGGCGGTGCCCTCACGGTGCCGAGCAGTCTGGCTCTGCTGAACGGCACGCTGCGTTCTCAGGATCGCCCGCGAGGGATCGGTCTCTGGGCGGCGTTGTCGACCGTCGGCTACACGGTCGGTCCCTACGCCGGCGGGTGGCTGGTGGACAACGGCTCCTGGCGTTGGTTGTTCCTGCTCAACGTGCCCTTGGTCGTTCTCGCGCTCCTCGCCCTCATCCGCGTGCGGGAGCAGAAGAACCCGGACGCCACCGGCGGGATCGACTACCTGGGGGCCGTGCTGATCGCCATCGGGCTCGGCGCGGTGGTCTACGCGCTCACGGACGGCTCCGCCAACGGCTGGGCGCGGCCGGCGATCATCCTGGCCGGCATCGTGGGCGTCGGATGTCTCGTGGCCCTCGTTCCGGTGGAGCTGCGCGTCGCGAACCCGGTGCTGAACCTCCGCCTGTTCCGGTCGAAGCAGTTCTCGGCCATCAACGCCAGCACGCTGCTGTTCTACGCGGCCATCAGCGGGGTGGGTTACCTCGTGCTGCTGCGGCTGGAGCTGCAGCTCGACTACACGCCGACGTTGGCGGGAGCCGCCCTCATCCCGTCGTCGGTGGTGTTCCTGATCGTGGCGCCGATCAGCGGGAACCTGGTGGCGAAGTTCGGCCCCCGGTGGCTGATGGCGGCCGGCATCCTGGTGGCCGGACTCGGTTTCCTCTGGCTGTCGTTCCTCGGACCGACGTCGAGCTACTGGCTCGGCGTGCTCCCCGGCAACCTGCTGCAGGGCCTCGGTTTCGGGCTGGCCGTGACGCCGTTGACCTCGGCGGTGCTGGCGGCCGTGCGCAGCGCCGATCTCGGTGAGGCCTCGGCGATCAACAACGCCGTGTCGCGCCTGGGCGGGGCGGTCGCGATCGCCGTCATCCCCGCTCTCGCGGGCCCCGGCGTGCACACGCTGGCCGAGACGATCGACGCGGCCTACCAACCCGGCATGGTGATCACGGCCGTGCTGTGCCTGGCGGCAGCGGCGATCGCGGCGGTGTTCGTGTCGAACGCGCCGGCGGCGGCGCCGGTAACTGCAGCCCCGATGCCGCACGCCTGTCTGCCCGAGGCGGTCGACGACCGGGTTTCCGCCTGATCGCACCGTTCCGCCCGTTAACGCAAACAAGGCGGGTCTCTCGACCACACCTTGCCCTTCTCAATGTATAGCGGGCCGGGGGGCTTGCGGCAAGGCCCCCGTCGTGGCGCAGACTTGTCGGCCGGAGCCCGATCGAGAGGACCTGATGACACGGACGACGAGCGCGTTCAACCTGCCCGACCGCCTGGCCCGCAAGGCCGACCCGGCGCTGATCGCCGACGACGAACGGCACTTTTCGGCCCTCGCGCGGAGCCTGCAGGAGTCGATCGACGACCTCTCCGGCCGCCTCGACCGCGCACGCCGGAGTCCTGGCCGAACGGGTCAGGAGGCGATGGACCGCGACCTCGAGGTGCACCGCCTCACGGCCCGGCTGCGGGCGCTGCGTCGCTACGGACTCGACCTGTGCCTCGGTCGTGTCGTGCGGGCCGACGATCCCGAGCCGCTCTACATCGGACGCTTCGGTCTCACCGACGATGCCGGCCGCCGATTGCTGGTGGACTGGCGCTCACCGGCCGCCGAGCCCTTCTTCGGAGCCACCTTCGCCGACCCGATGGGGCTGACCAGCCGTCGCCGCTACCGCTGGACCCGCGGCCGCGTCAGCGACTACTGGGACGAGGTGTTCACCCCCGACGGCTTCGACGGAGCCGTCGCGCTCGACGAGGAATCCGCCTTCATCGCGAGCCTCGGCAGCACCCGGTCGAGCCGGATGCGCGACGTGCTCGGCACCATCCAGGCCGATCAGGACGCGATCATCCGCGCCGGCTCCCGCGGCGCCCTCGTCGTCGACGGCGGGCCGGGTACCGGCAAGACCGTGGTGGCGCTGCATCGCACCGCGTACCTGCTCTACTCGGACCCGCGCCTCGAGCGCCGCCGCGGCGGCGTGCTGTTCGTCGGGCCGAGCCATGGCTACCTGGCCTACGTCGACGACGTGCTGCCGAGCCTGGGGGAGGAGGGGGTGCAGATCGCCACCCTCCGCGACCTCGTGGTCGAGGGTGCGGATGCCGCGACGGAGGAGGACGCCCAGGTGGCGGCGCTCAAGGCATCCGCGGATCCGGCGCGGATGATCGACCGTGCCGTGTCCCGCTACGAGCAGCCGCCGACCCGCCCGATCGTCGTGGAGACGCCGTGGTCGGAGGTCACGGTCGACGGCGAGGACTGGGCCGAGGCCTTCGACGCGCCGGAACCCGGAACGCCGCACAACGACGCTCGCGACGAGGTGTGGGAGGCGCTGGTCGACATCCTGCTCGACAAGCACGACGGCGACGAGGAGGTCTCGCCGGCGCAGCTCCGCCGCTTCCTGGTGCCGAACGAGGAGCTCACCGACACGTTCAACCGGGCCTGGCCGCTGCTCGATCCGGTCGGCGTCGTCGGCGATCTCTGGACGGTGCCCGCCTACCTGCAGCAGTGCGCTCCCTGGCTGAGCACCGATCAGGTGACTCTGCTCCAGCGCGACGTGCCCCGCGCCTGGACGGTCGCCGACCTGCCGTTCCTCGATGCGGCGCGGCTTCGGATCGGCGACCCCGAAGCATCCCGTCGCCGTCGCCGTCGCGAGGCCACTCTCGCCGCCGAGCAGGAAGCGCGGGACCGGGTGGTCGAGGACTTGATCGCCGCGGACGACTCCGAGCTGCTCGTGATGTCGATGCTGAGCGGTCAGGACGCCCGGAACAGCCTGGTCGACGATGCCGCTCTGCCGAGCATCGACCCCGATCTGCTCGCCGGGCCGTTTGCGCACATCGTGGTCGACGAGGCGCAGGAACTGAGTGACGCGGAATGGCAGATGCTCCTGCGCCGCTGTCCTTCCCGCAGCTTCACGATCGTGGGCGACCGCGCCCAGGCGCGGCACGGCTTCCGGGAGTCATGGGAAGAACGCCTCGCACGGATCGGGCTCGGCCACGTCACGGTCGCTTCCCTGAGCATCAACTACCGCACCCCGGAGGAGGTCATGGCCGAAGCCGAACCGATCATCCGGGCCGCGCTCCCGGATGCGAACGTGCCGACCTCGATCCGCCGGAGCGGCATCCCGGTACGGCACGGCTCCCGGACGGAACTCGAGGGCGTCCTCGAGGCGTGGCTGACGGAGCACGACGAGGGGATCGCGGCCGTCATCGGCGACCAGGCCGCGCCCTCGGCGGGTCGCGTGCGCTCACTCACCCCGGAGCTCGCCAAGGGACTGGAGTTCGACCTCGTGGTGCTGGTCGATCCGGAGGCGTTCGGCAACGGCATCGCCGGCGCCGTGGACCGCTACGTGGCCATGACACGGGCCACGCAGCAGCTGGTGATCCTCAGCTGACCGTCAGGGCCGCAGGACCACCTTGACGCATCCGTCTTCCTTCTTCTTGAAGATCTCGTACATCTCCGGAGCCTGTTCGAGCGGGACGTGATGCGTCACGAGGTCGTCGATGCCGAGCGGATCCGCCGCGTCCTCGACCAGAGGCAGGAGGGTCTCGATCCAGCGGTGCACGTTGCACTGACCCATCCGGATCGTGATGCCCTTGTCGAACATGCTCATGAACGGCACCGGGTCGGCGGCCCCCGCGTACACACCGCTCAACGACACCGTGCCTCCGCGACGCACCAGGTCGAGTGCGAGATGCAGCGCGGCGAGACGATCGACGCCGACGGTGGTCATCGCCTTCTTGGCGAGGGGTTCGGGCAGTTTGCCGACCGCGTAGGTCGCGAACTCCACGCCCGGGTTGCCGTGCGCCTCCATCCCGACCGCGTCGACCACCGAGTCGGGGCCGCGCCCGTCGGTCGCGGTGCGGAGCAGCGGCACGATGTCGTCGGTGAGGTCGAACACCTCCACGCCGTGCCGGGCGGCCATCGCCCGGCGCTCGGGAACGGGATCGATCCCGAGCACCCGGTAGCCGAGCTGGCGGCCGATCCGGCTCGCGAACTGCCCGACCGGGCCGAGTCCCACCACGGCGAGCGTTCCGCCCTCGGGCACGTCGGCGTACTGCACGCCCTGCCAGGCGGTGGGAAGGATGTCGCTGAGGAAGAGGTAGCGGTCGTCGGGAAGATCCGCACCGACCTTGATCGCGTTGAAGTCGGCGAACGGCACGCGCAGCTTCTCGGCCTGGCCACCGGGGACGGAGCCGTAGAGCTCGGTGTAGCCGTAGAGCGAGGCGCCGGTGTCGGTGGCACGGTTCTGGGTGGTCTCGCATTGCGTGGTGAGGCCCTGCTCGCACATGAAGCAGTGCCCGCAGGCGATCACGAAGGGGATGACCACGCGGTCGCCCACGGCGAGTTCGGTGACGTCGGCGCCGACGGACTCGACGATGCCCATCGGTTCGTGCCCCAGGATGTCGCCCTTGCTGAGGAACGGGCCCAGCACGTCGTAGAGGTGGAGATCCGAACCGCAGATGGCGGTGGAGGTGACGCGGATGACGGCATCGGTCGGATCGACGATCACCGGATCCGCGACCTCGTCGATGCGGACCTTCATGGTGCCTTGCCAGGTGAGTGCTCTCATTCTCCCTGTCTACGCTCCGCCCGCTCGATCCACAGGGGTTGACAGGAGGTGCGGAGGCCGGGGCGCGGCATCCGGCCGACGTCGGAGATGTCAACGGCTGGACGGTGGGCGTCCGGGGGCGGTAAGCCGGGAGCATGACGACGACGTTCGGGATCGAGGAGGAGACGATGCTCGTCGATCCGGCATCCCTGCTCCCCGTGGCGTGCGAGCCGGTGTTCGGCGCGGTGAGAGCCGATCCCGAGACGGGCCCGTTCGTGTCGAGGGAGTACCTGGCGTCCCAGATCGAGTTCTCCTCACCGGTGTACACCCGTCTACCGGAGGCGTTCGACGGCATCAGCCGGTTCCGCGAGGTCGTGGCCGCGGCGTGTTCCGAGAGCGGACTGGTGGCCTGGAACGGCGGCACGCCCTTCGCGACGCCCGATGGTCCTCCCGACGTGACGCCGTCGCCACGGTACGAAGGCATCGCCCGCGGATTCGGGGCGGTGGTCGACGACCACCAGATCAACGCTCTGCACGTCCACGTCGGCGTGCCCAGCCGCGCCGAGGGGGTGCGCGCGATGAACGCGATGCGCCCGTGGCTGCCCGTGCTGCTGGCGCTCGGCGGCAACTCGCCGTTCTGGCGCGGGCGGGACACGGGCTTCGCCAGCTGGCGGAGCATCCTGATGAGCCGCTGGACCACGAACGGCTGCCCGCCGAGCTTCGAAGGGCCGGAGGATTACGACACGCGCCTCGCCCGCCTGGTGGGCGTCGGAGGCACCGCCGACGCCGCGACCGTGGCCTGGAACCTGCGACTTTCGGAGAGCCTGCCGACCGTCGAGTTCCGAGTCTTCGACGCGCAGCTCGAGGCCTGGCAGAGCGTGCTGCTCGCGGCGATCTGCCGCGCGCTCGTGCTGACCGCGCTCGGTGACGCGAGCCCTCCCGTCGCCGTCGATCCGGAATTGCTCGACGCAGCGGCGTGGCACGCCGCCCGCGACGGGCTCACGGGACTTTTGGTGCATCCCGTGAGCGGCTCGCTCGCCTCGGCGGACGAGGTCGTCGCCGAGCTGCGGCGCCGGATCGGACCCGCGCTGCAGGAGAGCGGAGACGCGGCATCCGTCGACGAGCTGCTGCATCGCCTCCTCCGCGAAGGCGGTGGTGCGACGCTGCAGAGAGCCGCTCATGCCGAAGGCGGACGGGAAGCCCTCGGCCGAATCGGCTCCCGACGGTGGCCGATTCGGGCGGGCAGGGCCATATTCAGAGGGTGAAGGATCGGTGCGCACGGCCGATCGTGCGAAGCCACTGCCGGGAGGTCTGATGCCGCAGAACGTGGTGCGCCGCGAGGCCCGACATCTCTACGCGGATGCGCCGAGCACCGAGCCGGCGCAAGCAGCCGTCGACGCGCTGCTGCGTCTGCAACGGGCCGAGGAGACCGAGGTCGACCGCGTGCGCGCCGCCGTGGGGCTGAGCAACAACGAGTTCCGCGCCATCCGCTACCTGCTCCAGGCGCAACGGGAGGGGCGCGACACCGGGCCGAAGGATCTCGTGGTCATGCTCGCCATCTCGAACGCCTCGGTCACCGCGATCATCGATCGGCTGGAACGGAACGGCGACCTCGAGCGCCTGCCGCACCCGAACGATCGGCGGGCGCAGCTGTTGCGGCCCACCACGGCCGCGGCCGAGAAGGTCGAAGCGGGTTACCGGATGTTCCACGGCACGGTCGTGGAGGTCATGGATGGGTTGTCACCGAGCGATGCGGCGGTCGTGGCCCGAGTGCTCAACGAGGTGACCGACCGAATCGAGGACGGTCACCCCTCCTGAGGCGGGTTCGGCTCGTCGTCGGTGCGGAATCCGGTGATGCGGTGCGTTCCGTCGCAGAAGGGCTTGCGCTGCGACAGGCCGCACCGACAGAGCGCGACGGTGCGCCGCCCGCGGTCCACACTCGGACCGGTGGCTCCGGCGATGGTGACGCGGCCACGCACGAGGATCGGGCCATCGGGGCAGGGCACGATCTCGACCTCGGCGTCCCGACGCTCAGCCATGGTAGTGACCAGGCACCCGGCTGCGTGTCCGTTCGCGAGCGCCGAGTCGCGGCTCTCCGGGCGCCCGTAACGAGGACTCGCCGTTCCGCCACGCGGTGAGCAGGTGCTGCGCCACGAGGTCGTCGAGCAGCAGGCAGCTCGCCGCACCGAACAGGATGTCGTCGAGCAGCTCAGGGGACGCCTCGGCCAGCGCCCCGGCGAGGTCGCGGCCGGCGATCTGCTCGTGCACCGCATCCGCTTCGACGTGCTCGTCGAAGTAGAGCGTGGTATCACTGTCGTGACCGAGACGCCGGAACCCGTCGCCGTAAAGGCGGTTCGGGATCGACGAGGTCATCTCCACGGCCGCGAGATGGCCGGCGATCGCGCCGCGGAGGCGTCGATGCAGGCCGAACATCGACATGGTGTTGAGCGACGCGAGCGTCACGGCGGGCAGCTGGTCGACGTAGTGGCCGTAGTCGTCGTTCAGTCCGAGCGCCCTCATGGTGCGGGCGAAGAGAGCACTGTGCATGAGCTCCGGCCGGCCATTGCCGTACTCGTCCGTCTGCACCTCCACCAGGGCGGCCTTCGGCACTCCGCTGAGCCGCGGAATGGCCCAGGTGTGCGGATCGGCTTCCTTCAGCTGGTACACCGAGCGGTGCAGGAGCAGTTCGCGCAGCTGCTGCTCGCCGGCCTTCTTCGCCACGTAGCGTGACAGGCCCGGGCCCGCGGTCGGAGCGGTCATCCGGAACAGCGCGCCCGCCACGGCATCGACCGTGGGGAGCGGATGTTCCGTGACCGAGACCGAGGTGCGCAGCTGTTCCTCGAGCCGGGCCTCGATGCGGGCGCGGGCCCGGAGGAGCTCCGGGTTCCACTCCAGGGCGTCGTCGACGTCGTCGAAGCCGAGGTAGTGCAGTTCGTACAGCATGAACAGGGAGATCTGGATGTCGTCGTCGGTGATCAGGTCGTCGACCAGGACCAAGGCTGCCTCGACGAGGTCGTTGAGGGCGTCGGGTTCGTCGCCGTGCAGGAGGCACGAGGCGAGGGCGGCGCTGACGGCGCCGCGAGGGGAGGGGAGGAGCATGGTTCTTCTTCCGTCGGCGAGGCAGCGGGGGCCTCGATGCGCCCGACCCTACGCGTGCGACGGATTCCGGCCAGACGCTTTTCAGACGGCCCGCGATCTGCTACGGCTGCGCGCCCGGCGGGCGCGGGGACCGCAGTATCCTTCAAGCATGACAACGCAGGCACCCATCGCCGTCACCGGGGTCACGGGGGTGGTCGGGGGACTGGTGGCCCGCGAGCTCGCCGCTCGCGGCATCCCACAACGCCTTCTGGCTCGCTCGCCGGAGCGCGCACCCGTGCTGCCCGGGAGCACCGTGCACCAGGCCGATTACCGCGATCAGGATGCCGCGCGAGAGGCACTCGAGGGCGTCGAGACGCTGTTCATGGTGTCCGCGGCCGAGACCGCCGACCGCCGCGACGAGCACATCGCCTTCGTGGACGCCGCCCTGGCGGCCGGCGTGCAGCGGATCGTCTACACCTCGTTCCTCGCCGCGGCGCCGGATTCGATCTTCACGCTCGGTCGCGACCACCACGCCACCGAGGAGCACATCGCGGCCTCGGGCCTGGAGTGGACCTTCCTACGCGACAACCTCTACACCGATTTCGTCGAGAACCTCGTGGGGGAGGACGGCGTCATCCGCGGCCCCGCCGGAACCGGGCGCGTCTCGGTGGTGGCCCGTGCGGATGTCGCGCGTTCCGCCGTCGCGGTGCTCGCCGACCCGGCCGCGCATGCCTTCCGCCGGTACGACCTCACCGGGCCTCAGGCGATCACCCTCGAGGAGGCCGCCGCGACGATCTCGCGGGTGCGCGGACACGAGGTGCGATTCGAGAACGAGACCGTCGAGGAGGCCTACGCCTCGCGCGCGCACTACGGTGCTCCCGCCTGGCAGGTGGACGCGTGGGTGAGCACCTACACCGCGATCGCGAGCGGTGCCCTGGCCGCTGTCAGTCCCGACGTCGAAGCGCTCACCGGCTCACGGCCCGTGTCGCTCGAGGAGTATCTCCGCGGGGTCAGTCCCGCCCGGTGACGGTGCTGCGCCACTCGATCAGCACGGTGTCGCGCCATCGTCCGGCCCAGGGCCCGTACCCCATCCGGGCGATCGCCCGACGGGTGCCGACGACCCGGAAGCCGGCTCGTTCGTGGAGAGCCAGACTCGCGCTGTTCTCCGGGAAGATGCTGGATTGGATGGTCCAGTACCCGGCCGCCTCGGCGGCCCCGATGAAGGCGTCGAGGAGCGTGCGGCCGATCCCTTCACCCCGAGCGGCCTCGGCGACGTAGACGGAGTGCTCGATCACACCGCGGTAGACGTCGCGACCGGAGACGGGTGAGGCCGCGGCCCAGCCGGCGATCGCGCCATCCGCCGTGGTCGCGATCAGACGCGGAACCGGGACTTTCCCGGCGTCGAAGGACCGCCAATCCGGTGGTTCCGATTCGAAGGTCGCGTTCCCCGTCGCGATCCCTTCGCGGTAGATCGCTTCGACCGCGGGCCAGTCGGTGGCTCGCAGAGAGCGGATGCCGACGCCGGTCATCCGCAACAGGATGATTCCGTCGCCGACACCCCGGTGGAGCAGACACCGGTCTCGGGCAGCACGAGGTTCACGATGCGCGCCGCACGGTGATCGCCGGCGAGCTCGTCGGCGATCGAGCGCACCTGCTCGTAACCGGTGGCGAGGAGGAAGGTCGGCGCGCGTCCGTAAGACTTCATGCCCGCGATGAAGAAGCCGGGCTCCGGATGCGTGAGCTCGGTGACGCCGTGCGGGGGCACCGTGCCGCAGGAATGCAGGTTCGGATCGATCAGGGGAGCGAGCATCCGTGGCGCCTCGACGATGTCGTCGAGGCCGAGGCGGATCTCGCGGAGGAGATCGAGATCGGGGCGGAAACCGGTCGCGTTCACCACGACGTCGGCCTCGACGACCGTCGGCGTGCCCGCCCGGCGGCCTTGAACCCGGACCGGAGTACCGTGCTCACTCTCGCCGGCGACGTGCTCGACCGGTTGGATGTCGTCGATCTCGAACCGGTCGATGAGCGTGATCCGTCCGCCCTGCACCAGGGCCTCGACGCGCTGACCGATCGAAGCGCGTCCGGGAAGCTGGTCGTCGTCGGCGGTGAAGACCCGCACGGCCGACTCGTTCCGGATGGCCCAGCTGATGCGGGTGCCCGGTTCGGACTCGGCGAGCGCACTGAGCGCCAGCAAAGTGTTCGCAGCGGAGTGGCCCGCGCCGACGACGAGCACGTGCCGGCCGGCGAAGCGGTCGCGATCCCGACCGAGCACGTCCGGAAGCCCGACGACGATCTGCCCGGGCGCTCCGGTCAGGGGCGTGAGCCCCGCCGCCGTGAGCGGGTTGGGGGAGCGCCAGGTGCCCGAGGTGTCGACGACGGCCCGTGCGAGCAACTCCGAGACGGCACCGGCGTGCTCGACCCGGAGCAGGAACGGCGTGTCGGCCCGGCCGGTGGAGCGGGTACGGTCCATGCCCTGGCGGCTCACCGCGACGACGCGGCTGCTCAGCCGGATGCGCGGCGCGAGTTCCGGGGTGTGTGCGAGCGGGGTCACGTAGGAGTCGAGGAGTTCGGCGCCGGTGGGGGAGCGGTCGCCATCGGGCGCGGTCCATCCGCCGGCTTCGAGCAGGCGGCCGGCGGCCGGGTCGATCAGATGGGTCCACGGGGAGAACAACCGGATGTGCCCCCACTCGGCCACGGCGCTGCCGGCGGACTCGCCCTCCTCGAACACGATCACCTCGAGTCCGCGTTCGCGGAGGTGCGCGGCGGCGGCGAGGCCGACCGGGCCGGCGCCGATCACGGCGACGGCAAGTCCGCCCGTGTGCGGATCCGCGGTTCGCGCGGGAACGGTGAGCGTCATGGTCACGGTCGAGTCCTCCGCTCAGGCGTTCACGGGGAGGATCTCCGCGAGCAGCGCCTCGACCCGCGCCTTGATGTCGTCGCGGATGGGGCGCACCTCGTCGGCGCTCTTGCCGGCCGGGTCGGTCAGCTCCCAGTCCTCGTATCGCTTGCCCGGGAAGATCGGGCAGGTGTCGCCGCAGCCCATCGTGATGACGACGTCGGACTCGCGGACCGCATCCGTGGTCAGGATCTTCGGCTGGTTCGACGCGATGTCGATCCCTTCTTCGGCCATCACCTCGATCGCGACCGGGTTGATGGTGTCCGCGGGCTCACTGCCGGCGGACAGCACCTGGACGCGTCCGGCGGCCAGCGCCTGCAGGTAGCCGGCGGCCATCTGTGAGCGGCCCGCGTTGTGCACGCAGACGAACAGAACAGTGGGTGCGGCGGTCATCGCGCATCCTTCCCGGCCCGTGGGGCCTCATCGTGCATCGAAGTGTGTCGATGGATGAAGTATCGCCGTGAACATCGACGGCTGTCAATGTTTGTGCGATGCTGGGGACATGCCCGTCGCCGAACTGCTGCCCCTGACCGATGTCACGGCCCGCTGCACGCCGATCACGGTCGATGCCCTGTCGGCGGATCAGGCCGAGGTGATGGCCCGCACGCTCAAGGCGCTGGCCGACCCGGCGCGTCTGAGACTGCTGTCGCTCGTCGCCGCCCACGACGACGCGGAGGCCTGCGTCTGCGACCTCACCGAACCGCTCGGCCTGTCGCAGCCCACGGTGTCGCACCACCTCAAGGTGCTCGTCGATGCCGGCTTCCTCACGCGGTCCAAGCGGGCGACCTGGGCGTACTACCGGCTCGTGCCCGGGTCCCTCGATGCCGTGGCCGGGCTCCTCACCTCGGTCTGATCCGCCTCAGGCGACGTCTCACTCCGCAGCGCGGGCGGCCACGTCGAGGATCCAGGTCACACCGAATGCGTCGGTGAGCATGCCGAAGCCGGGGCTCCAGGCCGAGGCGGCGAGCGGCTCGACGATCGAGGCGCCCGCGGAGAGGGCGTTCCAGTAGGCCTCCACTTCGTCGAGCGTCTCGCCCCGCACGGAGACGAAGAAGGGCTGATCGGTGATGGTGACCCCGCCCTCTCGGTGCGTTGAGCCTGCGGCCTCAGTCGATCCATCCGACTGTCCCGGAATGTCGTAGGCCATCACGCGGAAGCCGTCCGCGCTCTCGACCTGCCCGAAGAGCACGTTGTCGGCACCCGGAGCGTCGGCCGGCATCCCGAAGTCGCCGTACGTCGCGATGGTGATCTCACCGCCGAAGACGGAGCGGTAGAACTCGAGTGCTGCGCGGGCGTCGCCGCGGAAGTTGAGGTGGGTGGTGGTGTGGATGCTCATGTCTGCTCCTTGTGAGATGGACGCCGGGCGCATCCCGGCTGTAACGACAGTCGCAGGTGTAGCGGACAGCTTCTGTCCTCGACTCGATCTAGGATCGACACCATGACGACGACCTCCCGGTTGCTCACCCTGCTGTCGCTGCTGCAGACGCGCCGCGATTGGCCGGGCACCGTGCTCGCCGAGCGGCTCGGCATCAGCCACCGCACGGTGCGCCGCGACGTCGACCGGCTCCGCGAGATGGGCTACCGCATCGAGGCGACGATGGGTCCGGATGGCGGCTACCGGCTCGACGCGGGCGGCGAACTCCCGCCGCTGCTCTTCGACGACGACCAGGTGGTCGCGCTGGCCGTCGCGCTGCAGGGCGCGACCGCCGGCGGTGCGGGTTTCGAGGAGGCGGCCTTGCGAGCGCTGACCACGGTGCGGCAGGTGATGCCCTCGCGCCTGCGTCATCGTCTGGATGCCGTGCAGTTCACCGCCGTGCCGAGCCGTGCGAAAGGGACATCCGACACGGTGTCGCCTGAGGTGCTGATCACGCTGTCGACGGCCGTTCGCGCTCACGAGGTGCTGCGATTCGACTACACGGGCTCTGACGCCGCGGGGGAGCTCGGGGCCGCCGAGCAACACGCGACCTCCGCGCCGCAGACGCCCCGAGCGCCGAGGCGGGTGCAGCCGCACCACCTCGTCACGTCGAACGGGCGCTGGTACCTCGTGGCGTGGGACATCGAGCGGGAGGACTGGCGAATCTTCCGCGCCGACCGCATCGCGCCGCGCAGCCCGACCGGTCCGCGCTTCTCCCCGAAGGAGGTACCGGGCGGGGATGTCGCGGCCTACGTCTCGGCTCGGTTCAAGGGTTCCGATGGCGCCGATCGCTGGCCCTGCGTCGGCACCGTCGTGCTCCACCGGCCCGCTCGCGAGGTGGTCCCGTTCGCCGGCGACGGCGTCGTCGAAGACCTCGGCCCCGATCGGTGCAGTCTCGAAGCGGGTTCCTGGTCGTGGGTGGCCCTGGCGGCGTCGCTCGGCCGCTTCGACGCGGACCTCGACGTGGTCGGGCCGCCCGAGCTCGCACACGCCTTCGGTGAGCTCGCCGCCCGTTACGGCCGAGCGGTGTCGGAGTCCGCGTCGGCGCCGTGAACCGCCTCTTCGTCCGGGGCCAGGAGAACGCGGAAGACCTGCCCGAGCGGTGCGGTGAGGTCGTCGGAATCCGCGGAGGCCACCGGTTGGACCGCCGCCGAGGTACGGAGCATCACCACGCCGAGCATCGTCGCGATGGCGAGCTGCGCCCGCAGGAGGACCGGCGCGGTGTCGGGGTCGTCGGCATCCCATCCGGCCGCGGCGGCGAGCTTCTGGGTGAAATGCTCCAGGGTGCGCCGGCGGATGCGGTCGGCGTTCTCGTCACCCGAGGAACGCAGGAGGAGCAGCAGTTGCAGCGGGTCGTCCCCGTCGGGCGCGTTCACGACGTGCGCCACGAGGCGGGCGATCACGTCGTCGATGCTGGACGGGCGATCCGGGGTCCGGGTGTCCAGTTCGTCGGAGGTGCGCAGCATGCACGCCTCGAACAGGCCGTCTTTCGACACGAAGTAGCGGTTGATCAGGGCGACGTTCACCCCGGCGTCCGCGGCGATCTGCCGAACGGTGGTGGCGCGGTATCCGTCGGTGGCGAAGCGGCGGCGGGCCGCGCGAACGAGGGCGCGGCGGGTCGCCGCGGCGTCCCGGCCCGAGCGGAGGAGCTCGTCGTCGGCCTCGGTCGCCGCCTCGGCGCTGGTGTCCGGCGACACCGGTGTCTGGTTGGTCATGTCCCACTTCCCACCGGTTACTGTACCGGCTCATCCTCAGAAGTAAACCCTTGTTGACACTTCACGTGCGTTAAGGAATACTCGTCAAGTCAGCGACTGCTTACATGACGAGGAGATGCATGTCCGCCACCGCCCAGAGCCCCGCAACGGGTTCGGTTCCGACCAGCGCCGGCAGCGCCAACTCGTCGGCAAAAGGTCCGCGTACGCGCAGCACGGCGATCATCCTGTTCCTCTCACTGGGCGGGTTGTCGTTCGCCGTCCTGCAGTCGCTGGTCGCGCCGGCGCTCGGCACCATCGGGGCAGACCTCGGAGTCGCGACGGCGGATGCGAGTTGGGTGCTCACCGCCTACCTGCTCTCCGCCGCCGTGCTCACCCCGATCCTCGGACGCCTCGGCGACATGGTCGGCAAGCGCAAGGTCATCATCGTCGTGCTCGCGCTGCTGCTCATCGGCACCGTGATCGCCGCGC